>NZ_JAWOWK010000017.1:0-66425 GCF_033340375.1 Vibrio sp. 1167
ACCTTAAACCCACTTTCGTATTGAAACCTTGCATCGAGAGGCCGGCTTCCCTCTGGCGATGCTTTCTAAGCCCTGTTATGAGTGAAGTGGAACTCAGTTTTGTGTGGTTTCTACTGAACCGGGTCCTAGTATCGAGCGCTAGTTCTCAGCCCTTGTGCTTACTTACCAAAGCTTCCTTTATTATTACCTGGAAAATTTATTCACTAGGTTATGTTATTTTCGGGGGAGATTTCTCTGCTTTAGATGTTTTGATTTAGCCATAGGCGCTTATTAATATAAACTCAGCGCATTTAAAACTTTCCAAACATGGATTTTGTTTTGTCGACCTATTTAAGCCAGTGTCTTAAAGTATATTCGCTACTTCTTCCCTCTAACCCTCTCCAACCTTCAAAGCCACCACTACGTACGTATAACGTGAGCGGTATAGGTGCTTTCATAGCTGTGTTTGCTGAGTAAGCAGTTCACCTGGCACATTGACTGAGGAAAAGTCTTCTTTCTGTGGACCTTCGTGTAAGTCACGATAGTTTTAATAATTATCTGGTACTTTTTATTCTAAAGGTGTACGCTTCACATCGAATATTTTTTCGACAGTAAATCATGTTATATCTCTTGTTTAAAAGCTTTGTAAGAAGGCTGAACTCCGTGCAAAAAACGCGATGAAGTGTTGCTCGGAGTCTTAAATTAATCTTCATCAGGTGTTTTATGTGTGGGTAGCTTCGCTGAAGTTATACGCAGGAGCTTGTACACCTGATAAAAGAGAAGAGATGGCCGGTGATATTTCATCATCGGCCTTTTTGTATCTGTTAAGCAGCTACAAAGCATTACCCAGTATTGAAATAAGGGCCGGTATTGATCACCGGCCCTTTTTTATTTGGTTGAAAACATGAGTATTTTACAAGTTAAAAATTTGTCTTATCAGATAGCTGATAAGACGTTATACAACAACGTGACCTTTCGTATTAACGTGGGAGAGAAAATAGGTATCACCGGAGCGAATGGCGTTGGAAAAAGCACCTTATTAAAATTGCTTTTCGGTGAATTATCTGCAGATAAGGGCTGCATTGAATGGTTACCAAACCTTGAGGTGGGGTATTTAGAACAACATTTTAAGATCGATAATGTGCTGACAGTTCATGAGTGTTTAAAGGGCTCTTTTGAGAGTTTATACGCTGCCGAGCAGAAGCTTTGGACTTTGTATCAGGCGATGACCGAGTCTCACTCTACATCTCTTTTAAGCCAAGTCGCTCGGCTACAGGCATATTTAGAAGATGAAGACTTCTATGCAATTAATACCAAAATTGAACGAGTTGCTGTAGGTCTTGGTATTTATCAATTTGGCTTAGATACACCGCTTGTCTCGCTAAGTGGTGGTCAAAGACACAAAGTCCTTTTAGGCAAGTTGTTACTTCGCAACCCCGATGTGTTAATTCTTGATGAGCCGACAAACTATCTTGATGCTCCGCACATTGAATGGCTAGTCGCGTTTCTCAATGATTACATTGGCACCGTTTTACTGGTTTCTCATGATATTGATTTCCTTAATCAAGTAGCGACCAGTGTTTGTGATATTGATTATCAAACGGTTCGAAAATACAGCGGTACTTATGTCAAAGCAATGCAGCAAAAGCAGCACGACGGTGCTTTATTAGAAAAGCAATATAAGGCTCAGCAAAGTGAAATTCGAAAGTTAGAGAAATTTATTGCCCAAAATGGTGCAGGAGTTAACGCCAGTCTTGCTAAAGGGCGTAAGAAGAGACTGGATAAAATCGAACGTATTCAACTGAATCATGTAGAGAAAGTATCGACGTTTGACTTTGCTTACCAGCCCATTGAGCAACCGAATGTGATTGACGCAAAAGCGTTGATGATCGGTTATCAGCAGCCTCTGCTTCCAGTATTTGATATCACGTTAGCGCGCGGGGAAAAGTTGGTTGTTGCTGGCTTTAACGGCGTGGGTAAGTCGACCTTACTTAAAACCCTGATGGGGAAGATCGAGCCACTCTCTGGTGAGGTGGTATTGGCAAAAGGTGCAATGATTGGTTATTTTTCTCAAGATTTGTCTTGGCGCCATCCTCAGAACACGCCTGAACAGGAGCTGTGCTCTTGTGCGCCAACAATCTCAAGCAAAGAGTCACGCAAGCTATTAGCTCGCTTTGGGATCACGGGGGATAAGACGCAGCGCCACTTAGATACATTGAGCGGTGGTGAGCAAACTCGGGTGAAACTGTGTTGTTTATCGGTTCAGAAATGCAATGTTTTGCTGTTGGACGAACCAACAACACATTTGGATAGCAGCAGCAAAAATGCGCTTAAAGAGGCTCTCCAGCGCTTTTCCGGTAGCGTGATTGTGGTATCTCATGAGAAGGCATTTTTGCAATCTTGGCCTGATAGAGTTTTAGATATTTCGTTGCTCACTTGTGCTGAATCGAAAACAGAACAGGAGGTGGAGCTATGATGCAGTCCATGATCCTATTTCTCGTTGCTTTTCTTGTTGGTGCTGATGAGTTGATGCTTGGATCTATTCTTGAACCCATCGGAAATGATTTAAGTGTTCAACCGAGTCAGGTTACCTTATTTATTACGGCATATAGTTTAGCCATAGCAATTTGCACTCCTTACTTGGGCCGTTTATCAGACCGAGTTGGGCGTATTCGTATCATGGTGCCTGCTTGCTTTGTATTTGGGGTTGCGTCTATTACGACGGGCATAGTTCATGATTTTGAACTTGCTATTGCAACTCGAGTGATCACTGGTATTGCAAGTGCAGGCATGTTACCAATTGCATTCGCGTTAGCGGGAGACGCGAAGGGTAATAGAGCGATGCGTCAAATTGTGATGGTTCAGGCGGGATTAACGCTAGGTATGATAACTAGCCCGGCGATCGGAGCATTGTTGACCCAGCTTTTATCATGGCGTGCCGCTTTTATTATTTTGGGCGTGGCGGCTCTTTTTGTCGGTGCCATGAGCGTAGTGTCCATGAACAACAAGCATAATGAGTCCAAGAAGTCAGATACTCTGCCACCTATCACAGACGTCATTCATCTTCCAGGCGCGTTGAGGGCGATTCTAGCGATGTGTTTAGGCCTAGGGGGAGGTATTGGTGTATTTAACCTGATAGGCCTTCATATTCGAGATACCAGCGAGTTGGCGCTCGGTTGGGTGGGCGCTATTTATGCTGCTCTAGGGATCGTGAGTGTGGTTGGAAATATGTGCGTGGGGAGAGCTTGCCGTTGGCTTGGTAGCTCTCGAGCTGTTATGCGAGTGGCTTTAATGGTGTGCATACCTTGCAGTGCATGGGTGTTCTCAAGTGAGATGAGTACGGTTACCGCTTATCTTCCAGCTCTAGTGCTCTGGTCTCTTGCTGGAGGGGTTGGTTCTCCGGCATTACAAGCACATATCGCAAGCTTATCTGATGAACATCGAGGTGTGTTAATGTCTTTTGGAATGAGTATGATGCACTTTGGTGTCGCGATTTGGTCTGCCTTGGCGGGCTTCGCGTATTCTGTAGGCAATGAATGGGTCGCTTTCGTGGCTTTGCTATTGTTTGGCTCAGCAGTAGTTATCTTAAAGCCAGTTGGTAATACTGAACAAAGTGAGCGTTATTCGTAGTGTTTTAGTAGATAAAGAAAAGCCGTTACCTAAAAAGGTAACGGCTTGTTCCAAATACTTTTTGAAAAACGGTCTTAGTTCATGCCGTATTTCTTAAGTTTCTTGCGAAGAGTACCGCGGTTGATACCCATCATAGTTGCTGCGCGAGTTTGGTTACCGCGAGTGTACTGCATGATAGTATCTAGTAGTGGCTGTTCAACTTCAGCTAGAACTAATTCGTATAGTTCTGTTACTTCCTGGCCGTTTAGTTGAGCAAGGTAGTTTTTAAGAGACGCTTTAACAGAGTCACGTAAAGGCTTCTGAGTAATCTGGTCTTGTGACGTTACTGTAGTTACTGTTAATGCTTCTGAAGTCAGATTTTGTTCGAACATATTCGGTCTAGCTCTTCTCTTAATTATGATGCAACGTTATCAAAATAACCTTCTAACGCCTCAATTTGCAGCGGAGCTGCGTCGATAGCGTTGAAGGTACGGCGAAACTCACTTGCCTGTTCATGCTCTTTCAGGTACCACCCAACGTGCTTGCGCGCGATACGTGGACCTAAGAACTCCCCATAAAACTCATGCAGAGCATTTACATGACCAAGCATAATGGTTTTCACTTCCTCAGTTGGAAGTTCCTCCATTGTGGTGCCGTTTTCCAAATAGTGATGGATTTCCTGGAAAATCCAAGGACGACCCTGGGCAGGGCGTCCAATCATTAAAGCGTCCGCACCGGTGTACTCCAGTACAAATTTGGCTTTCTCCGGGCTATCGATATCACCGTTCGCGATAACCGGAATTGAAATCGCCTCTTTTACCGCTTTAATGCTGTCATATTCGGCCTCACCTTTGTACATACATGCTTTCGTTCTGCCATGCAGAGCAAGAGCTTGTATGCCGCAGTTTTCGGCTAATTTAGCGATCTGGACACAGTTCTTGTTGTCTGTATCCCAGCCAGTTCGAGTCTTTAACGTTACAGGAACGTCCACTGCATTCACGACCGCTTTCAAAATCTCTTCGATAATGTTTGGGTATTGAAGCAGAGCAGAGCCCGCTAGCTTCTTATTCACTTTTTTTGCCGGGCAGCCCATGTTGATGTCGATGATTTGTGCACCGTTCTCAACACTGAATTGAGCTGCGTCCGCCATAAGCTGTGGATCGGAACCCGCAATCTGTACAGAGCGAATGCCCGATTCGCCCTCGTGTACCATGCGCTGTTTCGACTTTGACGTTCCCCATAGTTTTGGGTTAGCAGACATCATTTCACTGACGGCCATTCCCGCACCATAGCGAAGACACAACTCGCGAAACGGTCTATCCGTTACACCAGCCATAGGGGCTACGATTAGATTGTTCTTAAGTTGATAGTTTCCGATTTTCAAAACGTCATCACAGTTCTGTACCAGCAAGGGCGCGCATTTTACGCATTTTTTCACTGCGTGAAAAGACTAATATTTGAGCATTTACAAATTGTTTTTGTAAATTGTATGAATTTCAAACAATTAGCTCTGAAAACCTTGTCTAGCCTTGCTTACGACCAGAGATGCGACACCATTCACTTTGCTCAACAATCGGGTCAATGTGAAGCTCGTCACGGTAATAGTTCGCAACATCTTCAGCTTGAGTGTCTAATACGCCGGACATAGCGAGGTCGCCATTTGGCTTAACTAGTCCTTTGATGATAGGTGCAAGTTCACGTAAAGGTCCCGCAAGGATGTTGGCCACAACGACGTCAGCGACGAGACCTTCTGGTTGATTTTGCGGTAAGTAAACTTCTAGTTTGTCTGCAACGCCATTACGCTCAGCATTGTCTTTTGAAGCAAGCAGGGCTTGAGGATCAATGTCGATCCCTATCACTTTTTCAGCGCCCAGTTTGATCGCTGCGATCGCAAGAATACCTGAGCCACAACCGAAGTCGATAACGGTCTTACCGCTTAAGTCCATGCTTTCTAGCCACTCAAGACAAAGTGCTGTTGTAGGGTGAGTACCCGTACCGAATGCAAGGCCTGGATCCAACATAACATTAACAGCGTCAGGATCTGGAATGTCGCGCCAGCTTGGACAAATCCATAAGCGTTCACCAAATTTCATTGGGTGGAAGTTTTCCATCCATTCGCGTTCCCAGTCTTTATCTTCAAGCTGTTCTACTTTGTAAGCAAAATTGTCAGCCAGCATATTGCTCGCTTTAATTTGGTCGATGATGAAGTTAGTGTCTGCTTCTGCATCATACAGTGCCAGAATATCAGTATCGCCCCATAAGCGAGTTTCGCCAGGTAGAGGTTCGAATACAGGTGTATCCTGCGCGTCTAAGAATGTAACAGACAGCGCGCCAGTCTCTTCCATTAGCATATCGCCGATTTGCTCAGCGTTTTCATTGGTCGCGTTGAGTTTGATTTGAATCCAAGGCATTGGTTTTTGCTCTTAAAGTGAATGAAGTGGCGCAGAGTTTACCAGAACTCTACGATTTGTTTGAGTATATACCCAAATAAGCCGATTTATATGTTGAGCCGTTCGCGTACATATAAAACAAAAATGCCCACGGGAGTGGGCATTTTTTAAGACGTTTGCTTAGGTTTATTGTAAGCCAAGCTTCTTCTCTAGGTAGTGGATGTTTGCACCACCGTGTTGGAAGTTTTCGTCATTCATGATGGAGAATTGCAGTGGTACGTTAGTTTTGATGCCTTCGATGATCATCTCACCCAGTGCGTTCTTCATACGTGCAATCGCTACATCACGGTTCTCACCGTAAGTGATAAGTTTACCAATCATTGAATCGTAATGAGGTGGTACTGTGTAGCCTGTGTAGATATGAGATTCCCAACGTACACCCATACCGCCAGGAGCGTGGAAACGCTCGATCTTACCCGGAGATGGTAGGAAGCGCTCAGGGTCTTCTGCGTTGATACGACACTCAATCGCATGGCCACGGATCTTAATATCATCTTGAGTGAATGACAGAGGCTGACCCGCTGCAACACGAAGCTGTTCTTTGATTAGGTCGATGCCAGTAACCATCTCTGTTACTGGGTGCTCTACCTGAATACGAGTGTTCATTTCGATGAAGTAGAACTCACCGTTCTCGTATAGGAATTCAAACGTACCTGCGCCGCGGTAACCGATCTCGATACATGCACGAGTACAGCGTTCACCGATGTACTTACGCATTTCTTCGGTGATACCAGGTGCTGGAGCTTCTTCCACTACTTTTTGGTGACGACGTTGCATTGAACAGTCACGCTCACCAAGGTGGATTGCGCCGCCTTGACCGTCAGCAATAACCTGAACTTCAACGTGACGAGGGTTTTCTAGGAATTTCTCCATGTAAACCATGTCATTGTTGAACGCCGCTTTTGCTTCAGCACGTGTCATTGCAATGGCTTGGATAAGGTCTTTCTCTGCTCGAACAACACGCATACCACGACCGCCGCCGCCGCCAGATGCTTTGATGATTACTGGGTAACCAATGCGCTTAGCAAATGCTTTGTTTTTCTCTTCGTCATTGTCTAGAGGGCCGTCAGAACCCGGTACACAAGGAACGCCTGCTTTCTTCATTGCATTGATAGCAGATACTTTATCGCCCATTAGGCGGATAGTGTCTGCCTTTGGACCAACGAAGATGAAACCACTGCGCTCAACTTGCTCTGCGAAGTCTGCGTTCTCAGACAGGAAGCCGTAACCTGGGTGGATAGCCACAGCACCAGTCACTTCTGCTGCAGAAATGATGCGTGGAATGTTTAGGTAGCTGTCGATACCACGAGCAGGGCCGATACATACGGTTTCGTCTGCGAGTAGTACGTGCTTAAGATCGCGGTCCGCTGTTGAGTGAACAGCGACGGTCTTAATACCTAATTCTTTACAAGCGCGAAGAATACGAAGTGCAATTTCACCTCGGTTCGCGATGACTACTTTGTCTAGCATAAGGCAAGCCCCGCTTATTCGATTACAACAAGAGGTTGGTCGAATTCAACTGGTTGGCCGTCTTCAGCTAGGATTGCTGTAACAACGCCAGATTTGTCCGCTTCGATTTGGTTCATCATTTTCATTGCTTCAACAATACATAGAGTATCGCCAGCATTTACTTTCTGACCCACTTCTACGAATGCTTTAGAGTCTGGGCTTGGAGAGCGGTAGAAAGTACCAACCATTGGAGAAAGAACTTGGTGACCTGCAGGTGTTGCTGCTGGAGCTTCTGCTGCTGGCGCTTCCGCTACTGGTGCCGCTGCTACTGGAGCAGGTGCCGCCGCTGGAGCTGCTGCGTAGTGAATTGGTGCTTGAGGGGCTGCAGTGCCATGACGGCTGATGCGCACTGACTCTTCACCTTCAGAGATCTCTAGCTCAGCAATGCCAGACTCTTCAACTAACTCAATTAGCTTCTTGATTTTACGAATATCCATCTTTTCTTTCTCTTTTATCTTGTGATTAAGACAACCCTCGTAGGGTTGCAGAGTGTTAGGGTTACTTTGCCTGTAGCTTATTGATCGCTGCAGACAGAGCAAATTCATAACCTTGTGCGCCTAAACCGCAAATCACACCCTCTGCTTTATCTGACAGGTAAGAGTGATGACGGAATGGTTCACGTGCGTGCACATTTGATAAGTGCACCTCAATAAATGGGATGGCGACGCCAAGTAATGCATCTCGCAGCGCCACACTAGTATGAGTGAAAGCCGCTGGATTGATGATGATGAAGTCAATCTTGCCATAGGCAGCGTGAATGGCTTCAATCAGTTCGTACTCTCGATTTGATTGTAGGTGTTCCAGTTCTACCCCAGCGTTATGGGCTTGCTCTGTAAGAGTATCCACAACTTGAGCTAAGGTACTGTGACCATAGTGTGTCGGTTCGCGCAGACCCAATAGATTAAGATTTGGTCCGTTTAGAACAAGAATCCGTGACTTTGCAGACATTGTGTTGCTATCTTCCCTTATCGTGAGTGGAACGTTTATATTCCCAAATATACGATAGTTCAGCACGATTTTTTTGTTAAAACCGAGCAAATTTTAAAAAATCGCCCAAGATTATAGCTAATTCATAGCAATTAGCAGCAATTTACTGGTCTAATCTCCTAATAGCCACTCTCGTTTCTGTAACCAAGTTAACAAAAACAACATAATTGCCATATTTTTTGTGTGGCCAATTTGTGCACTAAAGCAAAAAACCGCCATGAGTGATGGCGGTTTTTAAAGTGCTTTTAAAACAGTTGGTTGAATTTATGCCAATTCTGCTTTCTCTGCGATAAGTTTATCTACAACGCTCGGATCGGCAAGCGTTGATGTGTCTCCGAGGTTGCTAGTATCACCCGTTGCAATTTTACGCAGGATTCGACGCATGATCTTACCAGAACGAGTCTTCGGTAAGGAATCCGTCCAGTGCAGTACATCTGGTGTTGCAATTGGACCAATTTCTTTACGCACCCAATCTTTCACTTCTTTGTGTAGCTCTGCTGACGGGAATTCACCATCGTTCAAGGTAATGTAAGCGTAGATAGCTTGGCCTTTGATATCATGCGGAATGCCCACAATAGCGGCCTCAGCAATTTTATGATGTGCGACAAGAGCCGATTCTATTTCAGCGGTACCCATGCGGTGACCCGACACGTTTAGTACGTCATCAACACGGCCCGTGATCCAGTAGTAACCGTCTTCGTCACGACGAGCCCCATCACTAGTAAAGTACATTCCCTTAAAGGTTGAGAAGTAGGTCTGTTCAAAGCGCTCGTGGTCGCCATAAACAGTACGCATCTGACCTGGCCATGAATCAAGGATCACCAAGTTACCTTCTGCTGCGGTTTCTTCAATGATGTTGCCCATGTTATCAACCAGTGCAGGTTGGACTCCGAAGAATGGTCGAGTTGCTGAGCCTGGTTTTAAATCTGTTGCGCCTGGTAGTGGTGCAATTAAGATACCGCCGGTCTCTGTTTGCCACCAAGTATCAACGATAGGCGAGCTCTCGTTACCAATCGTTTTGTAGTACCACTCCCACGCTTCAGGGTTGATAGGCTCACCTACTGAACCCATCACACGTAAGCTTGAACGAGATGTCCCTGCTACCGCTTCGTTACCTTTTGCCATTAGTGCACGAATAGCGGTTGGCGCAGTGTAGAGAATGTTCACTTGGTGCTTATCAACCACTTCACTCATACGAGCCGTGCTTGGGTAGTTTGGAACACCTTCAAACAGAATGGTTTTGGCCCCGTTCGCTAGTGGACCATAAATTAGGTAAGTATGGCCTGTAATCCAGCCCACATCCGCGGTACACCAGAAGGTTTCTCCTGGTTGATAATCGAAGACATATTTAAAGGTCATTGCCGCGTAGACGAGGTAACCGCCTGTAGTATGTAGTACGCCTTTAGGTTTACCTGTCGAGCCAGATGTGTAGAGGATGAACAGCGGGTCTTCGGCTTTCATCTCTTCTGGTGGGCAAACGTCAGAAACGTTGGCTGTTGCTTCGTGCCACCAAACATCACGGTGTTCATGCCATTCAACATCACCACCTGTACGTTTAAGCACGACGACTTTATTGATGGTTTTTACGTCTGGGTTGGTTAGTGCTTCATCCACGTTCTTTTTCAGTGGAACAGCGCGTCCGCCACGTACGCCTTCGTCTGCGGTGATCACGACTTTAGCGTCAGAGTCGATGATACGGCCGGATAGCGCTTCTGGTGAGAAACCGCCAAATACTACGGTGTGAACCGCACCAATACGGGTACAAGCGAGCATAGCCACTGCAGCTTCTGGCACCATTGGCATGTATAGACACACCACGTCGCCCTTGCGTACGCCTTGCTCTTTCAATGCGTTGGAGAATTTACACACTTCTTTGTGCAGTTCGTTGAAAGTGAGTGTTTTGTCGTCGGCTGGATCATCGCCTTCCCAAATGATGGCGACGTCATCCCCGTGTTCTGCAAGATGACGGTCAATACAGTTAGCCGAGACGTTCAGTGTGCCATCTTCAAACCAGCGAATATCAACATGGCCAGTGTCGAAAGAAGTGCTTTTTACTTTGGTGAAAGGTTTGATCCAATCAACGATTTTGCCGTGTTCGTTCCAGAAGCCCTCTGGATCGGTTACCGACTGCTGATACATGGCTAAGTAAGTATCATTATCCGCGTGTGTATGAGTTTTAATATTTTCTTTTACCGGATAAACGTGGGCTTCGCTCATGGCTTCTCTCCTTGTGCCTTATTTCTCGGCCTTACACCAATCTAGATAAGATTTTGAATATATTTTTGTAGGGCTGTTTTTTGGTTCTAAATAACTTGGTCGTGGTAATGACGACGTTGTGCTTATAACTGTCAGTCACCGCGCGTATTTCCACAATTAGACTTTAGGATGAGAGTGATAGAAGCGCCGGGAAATCGCTGAAACAAAAGTATTTCTGGGAGCTAGGTCAACTGATTTTTATGTATACGGTGCGGTTAGGTTGGGTAAATCGCCTTTCGTTAAGCGGACAAAGACCAAAGCGGCAGAAATCGCGTCTTGCAAGGCGTCGTGTTTGTCTTGGATAGGAAGTTCGAGGTGTTTACAAATGGCATCCAGACTTAAGTCGAAATAGGCATTCGGCAAATGTCGTTCCAACTTATCGTGATAAATCTGACTGACCTCGATGAGTGGGTTAGGAAGTGGGAAGCCAAGTTGCCTCAGACAAGCAAGGTCTAAGATCTTTTTATCGTAACGAATGTGATAGCCCACAAGTGGTCGGTTGCCGATAAAGTCGAGCAGCTCGAGCAGCGCCTCTTTTTCACTGATGCCATCGACTAAGTCTTGGTGGCGAATTCGATGGATCTTGACCGAGCCAGAGTCGAGCGATTGCGGCGCGCGTAAGCGGACTTCAAATGGTTGACTGGTGATGATGCGGTTGTCGATGATCTTGGTGGCTGCAATAGTCACCAGCTCGGCGCGATTTGGGTCAAGGCTGGTGGTTTCGCAGTCAAGAGAGACGTATTCTGTTTTATCTGGCGTGCAAAACAGCGACTGATAAGGCGAGCCTTTCAATTTGTAATGCCAGTATTTGCGTTGTAACCAGTTCATTGCTTACGCCTCTGTGATTTATGAAAATCAGGGTTAATCACGAATTTGATAATGGAAGCCTAAAAATTGCTTAAATTTCTTCACCACATGTAAGCTGTGGCGAAGCAAATCACGCTCAGTTCTATCCAGTTGTTTAATATCAATGTTATTCAACGCTTCTTGCTTTTTGAGTTGCTGATTGAGGCGAAGTTTAAAGAACAATTTCAGTGCTTCGTTGAGATTATCTGCCGTTTCGGATTCTAAGATGCGCTTATTTCTCAGAGCTTCAATGCGCTCAAACGTGTTCTTCTCCTCAATGGCATATTCCAAAGACAAGGTGCGAATGCCGTGTACAATTGGGAAAATACCGCCGCGTTTAATGTCCAATCCGTCTTTAGCACTTTTTACGTTGCCAAATAGAGTTAGGGGCACAGAAAACTGCAAGGCAGGGCGAGTAAAATCAGACAATATCAACATGCGATCTTTCATTGTGTCACGAAGATGCGCCGCAATTGGAGCCAGCAGCTCGCAATTCCCAGCAACAGCATGGGCGTCACTGAAAATGGCTAAGTCCATGATTTGTTCTGGTTCGGCTTTAGCTATCCAGTGGTTTAGGGTGCTTATCCATTCTTGCTGTGTTTTGACCCACTTCGGGTTGTTAACCATCACTTTGCCAAGGCAAAGTGGATAACCGAGCTGTTGTAGGGTGTGTGTGAAGGATTGCATCACTTGTTCGCAATGAGGCCATTCCAGACCATCTTGAATAATCAGGGCATTGTCTTGATCAGTTTTGAGAATTTGCTCTCCTCGGCCTTCAGAGCCGAGTACGATCAAGCAACAATGGTCGTGCAAGGCTGGTGGTATCACTAACTCGAACGCTTTCTCGATAATTTGTTCGTTTACGGCTGAGATAAGCTCCATGATGAAGCGAGTGCGGATGCCGTTTTTCAATAAGCTCTCGACCAATTGACGTTGGCGGTTTGAGGCCAAAGCGAGCTCTTCCACGCTGCTTGCTCGAGCAATACTGAGCGTTAACACGTGAGAGTGGGTTGAGAATGCGCTGAGAATTTGGGTCATATCCAGCATGCCGACAGCTCTGTTGCCTTCACATACCATGAGGCGTTTCATTCTATTTCTGGTCATTGTGATCATGGCGTTGAATAGAAAGTCTCCATCATCAACGTGATAAACAGGAAAGCTCGCGATCTCACCCACTGGTGTGTCGAGCGCGCAACCATCTATCATCACAGAATGCAGCATATTAGTACGAGTCACTATTGCGTACGGGTGGGCTGATGGCCATTTTTCCAATCGTGGATCATCGCCATGGAGTTGAACCAATGCAGCGTCAATCCCATTTTCTTTTAAGGAACGTGTTACCTCGTTAATTGGTGTATTTGGTTCAAGGATCATCGGTGGGTGATAAATGCTGCGGTCAACTTTAGTGAGAATAAACTCCGCTAAGTTTTGCTGTTGATGGGCCGCTTCGATGAGCTCTTGCCGTTTCGATAAATTGTTATCGAAATAGGCTGCAAACTGGCCATTTTCGTTGTAAAGGGCAAGGAAAATTTCTTTCGGCAGTAGGTAAGAGAGCGTGTCCTCAAGCGCGATGTAGTGATGACGTACCTTGTCTTCAAGTAACGAGCGTACATCGAACATATCGTCGTTGGCATAATGTGCGAACACTTCCTGTTGATCGTTGGAGCGCTCTTCTACCGCGCCTTTGATCAGAATATGTAAGTGGGGGTTCTTCTGTCCGCAGGATAAAATAACATCTCGAGCTCGATAGTAGGCGACGTCCAGAGACGATCGCAGTCGCGTTTGTTGTGCTTCAGTTAAGCGATCGAACGGTGGAGATTGCATGTTAAATTTGTCAGGCATGAGAACACCCAATAATGATGGAAGGAACACTCTCTAAGTCTGACAAATTTCTTACCGGAAGCCAGACGACTTTGGTCTAAATTACGATGTTTTCGCTTGAAGATGCCAAATGTCGCAAAGTTAGTATTCCATCGAGGAAACGATAAGTTTCTTATTCTTCCCTTTTTATAATACGCATGGCGATCCATAATTCCCGGCTCGAACGTTGGTGTTCCCGTTTTAGGATATTAGTAATGTTGAAACCTTCTCCGTATGGCTGGATTTCCCAGTACTTTCTCGGATTCTTCTTTGCGTATGGCGTGTATCTGCCATTTTGGTCACTTTGGTTTAAGGATCAGGGCGTATCTTCGACAGATATCGGTTTGCTGGTCGGGTTAGGCCTTGCGACACGTTGTGTTGCCAATATCGTGATCACCCCACGAGTACACAAAGTCGAACATCTTATGCCTGCTTTACGTTGGTTGAGTTTCGCTGCCCTCCTTTTTGTTGGATTTCACTTTTTTACGGGTGGTAGCTTTTGGTTAATGGCACTAGCGACAGTGTTGTTCAATCTTTGTTGTGGACCGATTATTCCGTTGTCGGACGCGATGGCAAATTACTACGCTCGCCTGAAAATGCTCGATTATGGCCGCACGCGGCTATGGGGTTCGATCGCCTTTATCGCAGGCTCGACGGCAGTGGGCTACCTGGTGGCTGAATTTGGCTCCGATATGATCTTGTACACTGCGATGTTCGGCGTGTTTATCTCGTTGCTGTTTGCTATGCGACCGACTAACCCAATGCCTGTAACGCACGGTGGGCAAAGCGCAGAACGTCCAAAGCTGACCGCTCTTTTGACCGACAAGCCGATACTAAAATTCTTAGTGTTGGTGTCACTAATTCAGGGCAGTCATGCGGCTTACTACGGCTTTAGTGCGATTCACTGGAAGGCCGCTGGTCACTCGGAAGATGTCATTGGCTACTTGTGGAGCTTAGGAGTGGCCGCAGAAGTGGCAGTGTTTGCATTGAGTAAGCGCTTATTCGTAGGTTGGTCAATACGCGCGCTGTTTATTGCTGCTGCCGTTGGTGTAATGATGCGTTGGGGTATTACGGCGTCGACAACATCAATTATTGCTTTGGTGGTTGTTCAACTATTGCATGGTGTGACTTTCGCTACCGCACACATTGCCGCGATCCAATATATCCAAAACTCCGAAGAAAATAAGATCGTAGCGTTGCAAGCGTTGTATAACGCGATTCCGTTGGGCGCATTTATCGCGTTAATGACCGTATTGAGTGGCTGGGGTTATGAGCACTGGGGATCGCTTGTGTTCTGGGGCATGGCCGCGATGGGGTTATTGGCTCTGTTCATCAAGCTTGATTCGCAAGACCCACATCAGGTGGTTGATGTATCAGACAAGCCACTTGAAACACAGAATTAGACTTATGTAACAAAGGTTAAAAACTAAGCTTTGTCTCCGTTATCAAAGCAGTGTTAAATGAAACCTCTCCCTCATGGAGAGGTTTTTTTATTCTCTTGCTTTAAAAGTAGCAAGAAAGGCAAGAAAGGCAAGAAAGGATATCGGATGCAAGGATGGCTGGTGGTTCCCGTTTCTTTAGCGTATTTGGGAGCTTTATTTATCATCGCGTGGTACGGCGACATTCAGAAAAGGTGGCTAGCGCGCTGGCGGCCTTGGATTTATAGCCTTTCCATTGCGGTGTACTGTACATCGTGGACCTTCTACGGCACGGTCGGGCAGGCCAGCAGTAATCCTTGGTCTTTCTTGCCTATCTATATTGCTCCCATTTTAGTGTTTACCATCGGATGGCGCGTTTTAGCTCGGCTTATTTTGATTGCTAAACGGGAACACATCACGTCGATTGCTGACTTTATCGGAGCACGCTACGGTAAATCCCAAGGTTTGGCCGTGGTTGTTACGCTCATAGCGGTTGCGGGAATTTTGCCGTACATCGCTTTACAGCTGCGTGGTATCACTATGGGGCTTGAAATCATTGCTCCGGAGCTGGCTACTGATTTTGGTTATCAAAACGATAGCGTGTCGTGGTTTGTTGTGGTCGCATTGGCGATTTTTACGATGCTATTCGGTACCCGCCACATTGATAACACGGAACACCATCGTGGGATGATGATGGCAATTGCCTTCGAATCCATTATCAAACTGCTGGCTTTTTTAGTGGTTGGTGTTTTCATTGTTTGGTTGGCGATGAACACCGAGAATTTGAGCTTAATTGATGTTGCCGCACAGACGTATCAGTCACCAAATATCCCGACTATATTGATTCATACTGTACTCACGATGCTGGCGATCGTTTGCCTTCCGCGACAATTCCATACGATGGTTGTGGAAAATGAACGTGCTCAAGATTTGCACGTGGCTCGTTGGTTGTTCCCCATTTATCTGATCTTAATGGGGATTTTTGTTTTACCTATTGCGTGGGTAGGGCAAGGTCTCTTGAGTGGCGCTTCGCCTGATACTTATGTCATCAGTGTGCCGATGTCGGTAGGGGCGAGTGAAATCGCCTTACTTGCGTTTCTAGGCGGTACTTCAGCGGCAAGTGGCATGGTTATCGTATCGACGATTGCCTTAGCGATCATGGTCTCGAATGACTTGGTTATGCCATTGCTATTGCGTCGCATGCGACTGACGCAGCGTAACCATCACCATTTTTCTGAATTATTACTGCGGATCCGCCGTGGTTTGATATTAGTTTTGTTGATTGGCGCGTGGTGTTTCTATCAAGCGTTGGACACTATTCATTCACTGTCTGCTATCGGCTTTCTCTCGTTCGCGGCTATCACGCAATTCGCTCCTGCGCTGGTTGGCGGTATGTATTGGCGTCAAGGGAATAAGAAAGGTGTGTATGTTGGCCTCGCGGTGGGTTTTGCTACCTGGTTGATTACGTTAATGAGCCAAACAGACATGCTTGCCGGAGACGCCAGTAATAACTTCCTGATCTGGTTGATTACGCCACCAGAGGTATTGGCTAGTTTTGATATCGCGATTTCAGATTGGGGGATGATCCTCAGTGTGGTCGCTAATGCAGTGTGTTTTGTTGTGGTTTCTATGGCTACCCGACCAAGCCTAAGTGAGCGCTTACAATCGGCATCATTCGTTGGTACACCGCTGCCTGAAAGCGAAAATATGAGTCTGTACCAGAGCCGCGTTACGGTTGCAGAACTGGAAATGCTAGCGTCTAGATTTGTAGGACGAACGCGAGTTAAAGCGGCGTTTCAAGCCTACTGGAGCCAGCAACGAGAAGAGTTGATGCCGAATCAACAAGCGCCATCTTCTCTGATTCGGCATACGGAGCGTGTGCTAGCAGGGGTATTTGGAGCATCTTCTGCTAAGTTAGTACTTACTTCCGCTCTGCAAGGAAGAAACATGCAGCTTGAAGAGGTGGCGACTATCGTCGATGAAGCCTCTGAACTGTACGATTTTAGTCGGGGTTTACTCCAAGGCGCGATTGAGCATATTGGACAAGGTATTGCGGTCGTCGATAAGCAACTACGCTTGGTAGCGTGGAACCAACGCTATTTAGAACTCTTTGAATTTCCGCCAGGCCTGATTCAAGTAGGTCGACCGATTGCGGATGTGATTCGGCACAATGCAGAGCAGGGGTTGTGTGGCCCTGGTGACCCTGATGACCACGTTCGTCGCCGTGTTTATCACCTTGAGCAAGGGACTCGGCACACCTCTTCTCGGGTTCGTCCCGATGGTCGCGTGATAGAGGTGCAAGGTAACCCAATGCCAGGTGGTGGCTTTGTGATGAGCTTTACCGACATCACCGTATTCCGTGATGCAGAGCAAGCACTGAAAGACGCCAACGAGACATTGGAAGAAAGGGTACGTCTGCGGACTCGAGAATTAGAACAACTCAACAAGCAGCTGGTGGAAGCGACGCAGCGCTCTGATTTGGAATCGAAGTCCAAATCACGGTTCTTGGCGGCAGTAAGCCATGACTTGATGCAACCGCTCAACGCGGCGCGTCTATTCGCATCTTCACTATCGGAAGTCGCCAAAGACAGCGAAGCCAAAAAGCTGTCAGCACACATTGAAAGTGCTTTAGAGGCTGCCGAAGACTTAATTGGAGATTTGCTGGATATCTCGCGTTTGGAATCGGGCAAGTTGGAAGTCAACGTGCATGGCTTTGCGTTAAATGATGTGTTATCGAATTTGAATGCTGAGTTTAGTGCGTTAGCCAAACAGCAAGGTATAGAGTTCACCATGATTCCGTCCTCACTCATGGTTAAGTCGGATCCCAAACTGCTGCGCCGTGTGGTGCAAAACTTCCTGACCAATGCGTTTCGTTATAACCCGAATGGCAAAGTCGCACTCGGTGTTCGCCGCGTGAAAGGGCGAGTGCGTATTGATGTATGGGATAATGGAGTGGGGATTGAAGAAGAGAAGCAGCAAGAGATTTTTGAAGAGTTTAATCGCGGAACTCAAGTTCGTTCCGACCAAGGTCTCGGACTTGGTTTGGCGATTTCGAAAGGAATTGCTCAGGTACTTGGGCATGAAATTTCGATGCGCTCTTGGGTTGGAAAAGGCAGTGTTTTTTCCATCACCCTAGATAAAGCTGATCATGTTCAGCCTCATCCAGTTCACGTGGCAATGAGTAAGCAATCTGAACTTGGTCATCTGAGAATCCTATGTGTCGATAATGAGCCTGACATTCTAGTCGGCATGGAAAACTTACTTTCCCGATGGGGCTGCGATACACGAGTTGCGATTGATTTAGTTGAAAGTCTACAAGCGCTTGAGGATGGTTGGATTCCGGATGTAATTTTCTCCGATTACCGACTTGATGATGGTCGTACTGGTTTAGAAGTGCTACAGCAATGCCGCCTGAGATTAGGCCACAGCTTTGAAGGCGTCATCATCAGTGCAGATCGTACCGATGATATGCTTGATGGCATCAAAGCAAATGGGTTCAGCTTTATTGCTAAGCCAGTTAAGCCGCTTAAGTTGCGTTCGGTGCTCAATCGAGTCGCTTAGGATTGGAGTGTTTGAAAAATCGCTATAAAAGAGACCTCCGAATGGAGGTCTCGATGTTTGTAATCTTAGTTGATAGGCTGAGTTTGCCGTTTATTCTGCGACGCCGCCTTGGGTCAGTTTGGCTGGATTAAGCAATCGCTCTAGTGTGGCTCTATCCAAATCAGTTTCTTCTTCCGCGACATCAATAATCGCGCGTCCCTGTTTGTAGGCTTTTTTCGCGACTTCTGCCGCTTTTAGGTAACCAATGACCGGGTTGAGAGCCGTGACCAAAATAGGGTTTTTGGCGAGTGCTACATCCAAGTTATCTTGGCGAACTTCAAACGTCGTAATGGCTTTGTCAGCTAAAGCGGTTGCGCTGTTAGAGAGTAACTCGATGCTCTCCAATACGTTATGAGCAATAACTGGCAGCATGACGTTAAGCTGGAAGTTGCCCGCTTGGCCTGCGACGGTAATGGTGGTGTCATTACCAATGACTTGCGCTGATGCCATCGCTGCGGCTTCTGGGATCACAGGATTTACTTTGCCAGGCATGATGGAAGAACCCGGTTGCAAGCCTTGTAATTCAATCTCACCTAAACCAGCCAATGGGCCTGAATTCATCCAACGAAGATCGTTTGCGATCTTCATGATCGCAACTGCTGCTGTTTTGAGCTGTCCCGACAGAGCGACGATCGCATCTTGACTGCTTAAATTGAAAAAGAAGTTATCACTGGCCGTGAACTGAATACGAGTTGACTGGGTTAGGTTGCTAGCGAATAAGTCTGCAAAGCGTGGATCGGCATTGATCCCCGTTCCAACCGCCGTACCACCTTGGGCTAAGGCTTTTACAGCAGGAAGTGCTTGTTCAATCGCTTGTTTTGCGTGCTCGATTTGGAACTGCCAACCGCCAAGTTCTTGAGCAAAGGTAATTGGCATCGCGTCCATTAAGTGGGTGCGACCGGTTTTTACAACATCTTTCAATGCTTGCTGTTTAGACTCTAGTGTTTGGCTGAGGTGTGACAGTGCCGGGAAGAGCTGTTTTTCAATGGCTAATGCTGCGCTAACTTGAATGGCCGTCGGTACCACATCGTTGCTGCTTTGCCCCATGTTGACGTGATCATTAGGGCTGACAGTGCCGCCTAGATGCTGGGAGGCCAGTGTTGCAATCACTTCATTCGCATTCATATTTGAGCTAGTGCCTGATCCCGTTTGGAACACGTCAATTGGGAATTGCTCAATATGATTGCCTTCGATAATTGCTTGAGCTGCGTCAGCAATCGCGTTGGCAATATCTCCTTCAAGCAGCCCTAGCTGTGCGTTGGTGAGTGCCGCAGTCTGCTTGATGTGTGCTAACGCTTTGATAAAACCAGATGGCATTTTATGTTGACTGAATGAGAAGTTATCGACGGCGCGTTGAGTCTGGGCTTGGTAGAGAGCATCTGCAGGGACCGTTACTTCGCCCATACTGTCAGTTTCTATGCGGAATTCGGTGCTCATGGTAGGGATCCTTTTGGTTAATCGAGTGAGATTTGAATCAGGCGTAATTGTTGTTGTAGTGCGAGAAATTTCACGTCGCCTTGTTCAAACTGGTAGTAATAGCGTTTGAGGCAGAATAATGGCGTATGGATAGAATCGAGACAGACACGACGGAAGATACGACTGCGAGTTGAGTCTTGAATTGCGTCTAGTAAATGGAAATAAACCTGACGTAAAAACAGCTCACACAACAATAGATTTTCTTCATCGGCATCGTGTTCATAACAGGAAGACAACACCATTCCCCAATGAATATAGTCATGAATCACGTCTGGCTCAAAGCCATGTGGTGCGGCGAGAAGGAATCTATCTTGGGCTTTAAAAAATGCGTTAAAGATGTCCCGTTTGTTGTCCATAACCACCTCTCATTGAATGTAATGATAATTATTATCAATTAACTTGTGGGTTGGCAACCCTTTTTAGAGTAAGAGGTTGTTGAAGAAAGACTTACGGAAACAAAAGCCGACGCAAAGGCGTCGGCTGAGTAGGAATTCATTTATGCTAAGTGAAACTAATTCAATGTCGTTTGAAGACCGGTGAATTAGCTTGTCACCGTTATTCAGTAAATAAGGTTTCGTACTTCACAAATGCGGTTTGTGTTTCACCATAATATAGTGTGCCGCCTGATTGAATGACGACTCTTAACCAGCTTTCTGCAGATGCAGGCTTTGGTAAGGTGATGTACCAGCTTTGGCCTGCTTGATCGGCGGGCTTCATATCAATCGGTTGAGCGTTTTTCTCTTTGTCACTCACAATAGAAACTTTAACCCCTTCTAGTGGGTAAGCGGCGTTGAGTGACAATTCTAAGTTATTTTTAGTGAGTTTTTCAGAGCGAAATTTCACTTTAAAATCGCCATTTTCCATATCACACAGACCACTGGTGTAACGACAATTAGACTTACTCGCGAGTTTGTAAGTTTCCCCTTCTTGCGCCGCGTGGGGTTTCTCGCTGAGGGCCATATCGGTACCGAAGTAAGCGATCAAAGAGAGAACTGGCGCAATCAGTAGAGCGAGAATAAAGTGCTTGTTTTTGAACATCTTGGCTTCCTTGCAACGACATACTGCGAATATGGTAACTGAAAAGTGAGAATAAAAAAGCCCCGGACGGCTGGTTCCAAACGGGGCTTTTGTGGTTTTGATTAGTTTTTAGTGATCCACTGCACTACCAGCACCTACTGGTACGCGAACGTGTTCGACTAGGTCTTTTACTTCTTGTGGCGTTTCTGCAGTTACTTTGGATACAGCGAATGCAACAATGAAGTTAAATAGTGCGCCGATAGCACCAAACGCGTTTGGCTCAATACCTAGGAACCAGTTTGTTCCCCAGCTTTCTAGATATTTCCAATCAGCAACGAAAAGAATGCCTTTGTGTTGGAATACGTAGAACAGCGTAATACTGATACCCGCAATCATACCGGCGATTGCGCCTTCTTTGTTGATGCTCTTGCTGAAGATGCCCATCATCAATGCAGGGAAGATGGATGAAGCGGCAAGACCAAAGGCGAGTGCTACCGTACCTGCGGCAAATCCAGGCGGATTTAAACCGAGATAGCCTGCGGCTGCTATCGCTACTGCCATTGATATTCGACTAGCAAGTAGCTCTTTTTTCTCGGATATGTTCGGATTGATAACCCCTTTGATTAAGTCATGGGAAATAGCTGAAGAAATGGCGAGTAGTAAACCTGCTGCGGTAGATAGTGCAGCTGCAAGACCACCTGCTGCCACAAGTGCAATCACCCAGTTTGGTAGTTTAGCGATCTCTGGGTTAGCCAATACCATGATGTCGTTATCAACGCGCAGTTCGTTGGTGGACGCATCTGAAGTGTATTGGATATTGCCATCGCCATTTTTATCGTCAAAACCGAGTAGTCCAGTTGTTTCCCAGTTTTTGAACCACGCAGGACGCTCGTCATACGCTAGGTGCTGACCCGGAGCTGGATTTACCGTATTCATTAGGTTGAGGCGAGCCATCGCTGATACCGCTGGTGCAGTAGTGTAAAGGATTGCGATGAAGATCAGAGCCCAGCCTGCTGATGTACGTGCGTCGCGAACCTTCGGCACGGTAAAGAAACGGATAATTACGTGTGGTAGACCGGCAGTACCAATCATCAGTGACATGGTGTAGACAAACATATTAAGTGTGTCGCCACGTACTTGGGTCGTGTATTCACTGAATCCGAGTTCGGTCACAACTTGGTCAAGCCGATCGAGTAGATAGACATCGGTACCAGCCATGGTACTCCCCAGACCAATTTGTGGGATTGGGTTACCAGTGAGTTGCAGAGAGATAAAGATTGCAGGGATAGTGTAAGCAAGAATGAGTACGCAATATTGAGCAATCTGCGTGTAAGTGATGCCTTTCATGCCGCCAAGAACCGCGTACATGAAAACGATACACATACCAATTAATAGGCCGGTGGAGTAATCCACTTCTAAGAAGCGACCAAACGCAACGCCCACGCCTTTCATCTGACCGATAACATAAGTCACTGATGCGATGATAAGACAAACAACCGCTACGATACGTGCTGTGTTGGAGTAAAAGCGTTCACCAACAAACTCTGGCACCGTAAACTTACCAAATTTGCGTAGGTAAGGCGCTAGCAACAGCGCAAGCAGAACGTAGCCACCAGTCCAACCCATTAGAAATACTGAGCCGCCATAGCCCATGAAGGCAATTAAGCCTGCCATTGAGATAAACGACGCTGCGGACATCCAATCGGCTGCGGTTGCCATACCGTTTGCAATCGGGTTTACACCGCCACCAGCAACATAAAACTCTTTGGTTGATCCGGCGCGAGCCCAAATAGCAATCCCGATGTACAGGATGAACGTGGCGCCAACGACCAGGTAGGTAATAGTTTTCAAATCCATCTGAGTGACTCCTTATTCGTCCACGCCGAATTCACGGTCAATTTGGCGCATCTTCCATGCGTAATAGAAAATAATTCCTAGGAAGGCATAGATGGAGCCTTGTTGAGCAAACCAGAAACCGAGTTTGTAGCCGCCTAGTTGAAATTGATTTAGTACGTCGACAAATAAAATGCCGCAGCCGAAAGACACGACGAACCAGATGACCATTAGGCCGATCATGAGCTTCACGTTTTTGTCCCAATAGGCTTTGGCTCTTTCTTCGCTTTCAAATGCCATTGCCGTCTCCTTACGATTGGTATTGTTGTTAATGAAATGTTTCAATATGTACATTAGCAAGGTGTTGGCAATAACTCTTTTCAACTTTAGTCGGGGTGTTAAAAATGAAGAATCCCCATGCTATGGGCTTTTGCAGCGAACAAAGGGGTAAAATGTTATGTTAATAAACTGTTAAGTTAGCCAAAGGTCTAAAGGTTGATTGGATAAACAAGCATGATTAAGACGGGCCATTAATCTTTTCTTCATTGAACTTGGAGATGCTGTGTAAATATTGGTGGTGATCTTGTGGCTCTTAAAGAGAGAAGGCGTAGATAAGAAAGCTCTCAAGTAATTTATTTACATAAAGTTTTCGCATCAAATCACCGTTTTAACGCACAATAAAGTAATATAACTGAGTCATTCTCGTACAACCTCGCATTTTGAGACGGTGTAAAGGGGAGGCAGATTAGGGCATTACCTCATTAACGAAGTAGCCTTGCTCATCACAATTATTATCGTTTTTCATTAAGGGAGGGTGAGAATGGACGCAGACACCATTAACAGTTTTTTTCTAATAGGTGCGTTGTTAATCGCACTTAGCGTTCTTTTAAGCCCAGTGTCTTCTAAGTTGGGAATCCCAATTCTTTTGGTATTTTTAGCCGTTGGAATGCTGGCGGGGGAAGACGGCTTAGGCGGCATCTTATTCGATAACTTTTCGATCGCTTATTTGGTTAGTAACCTCGCATTAGCCATCATTTTGCTTGATGGTGGGATGAGAACGCGGGTCGCCAGCTTTAGGGTTGCGTTATGGCCCTCGGTCTCTTTGGCGACATTTGGCGTTGCGATCACCACCATTTTGACCGGGCTGATGGCAACGTGGTTATTCGACTTAGATTTATTGCAAGGCATATTGGTTGGTGCGATTGTTGGTTCCACCGATGCTGCCGCGGTCTTCTCTCTACTCAAAGGTCGTAGCCTGAACGAACGTGTTGGTTCAACGCTGGAAATTGAATCCGGCACCAATGACCCAATGGCGGTGTTTCTGACCGTAACTCTGATTGCTATTTTAGCGAACCCTGGCGCTGACTTAAGTGCGGGCTTTTTGGCGTTCAGTTTTCTTAAGCAGTTTGGTATCGGCGCGTTACTTGGCTTCGCTGGTGGCTGGATCTTATGGAAAGTTATCAATCGCAATCAATTACCAGATGGGCTGTATTCTATTTTAACGGTCAGTGGTGGCTTGCTTATTTTTGCTTTATCTAACACTTTGGGTGGCAGTGGTATTTTGTCGATTTACCTCGTTGGTCTTTTATTAGGTAACCGTCCAACACGCAGCCGCCACTCTATTCTTCATGTTTTAGATGGTATGACGTGGCTAGCTCAAATTGGTATGTTCTTGGTGCTTGGCTTGTTGGTTACACCATCTAATTTACTCTCTATTGCGTTGCCAGGTCTTGCGCTTGCCTTCGGGATGATTTTGTTTGCCCGACCAATCTCAGTTTGGATTGGTTTACTGCCATTCAAGAGTTTCACGCCACGTGAAAAGTGGTTTGTCTCTTGGGTAGGATTGCGTGGCGCTGTACCTATCATCCTCGCGGTATTTCCAATGATGGCAGGGTTGCCAGATGCTCAACTGTACTTCAATTTGGCATTCTTTGTAGTAATGGTGTCTTTGATAGTACAAGGGGGCACGTTGACTAAGGCGATGTCTCTTGCAAAGGTCGAGCTACCTTCTAAGCCTGAGCCAATTTCGCGTACGGGTGTAGAGATTTACCCGACCAGTGAGTGGGAGCTGTTTATCTATAGACTTAAAGCAGATAAATGGTGCATTGGTGAGCCATTACGTAGTCTTTCGATGCCGGAAGGAACGCGTATCGCCGCTGTATTTCGCAGTAAAGAGCTATTGCACCCATCCGGCAGTACGCGTCTTGAGGAAGATGATACCTTGTGTGTATTAGCACAAGAAAAGGATTTAGATGCACTGAGCTTACTGTTTAGTGAAGCCCCAGAGAAAGCGTCGCTAGCGCGATTCTTCGGTGACTTCTTCCTCGATATTGAAGTGAAGCTTGCCGATATTGCCGTGATGTATGGTTTGAATCTGGGGGATGAACCGCTGGATAAAAGTTTGAGAAACCTTGTCGAAGAGCAATTAGGTAGCACGCCAGTATTGGGAGACCATTTCGAGTGGCAAGGTTTGCATTGGATCGTCGCTGATGTTGTTGATCAGCAGGTCACTAAAGTCGGTATCCGATTGCCAAACGAAAAAAGTAAGTCTGACGATAAGACGTCAATCTAGTCGCTCATTTCCGTCAGCATAATCACGGCTTGCGTGCGGTTCTTTACACCGAGCTTACGGAAAATCGCTGTCATGTGCGCTTTTATGGTGGCTTCTGAAACATTCAATTCGTAAGCGATTTGCTTGTTCAGCAAGCCATCGGACAACATTCCCAACACTTTATATTGCTGCGGTGTTAGCGCAGCAATCTTTTCCGCTAAGTCATTACATGCCGCGTTATTGGTGATCAACCCTTCAGGGAAGTATGGGTCGCCATTCAGCACTTGATTGAGCGCGTTCACTAATTCGCGCATGTCGCTGGACTTGGGAATAAAACCAAATGCACCATGGCTTTTCACCTGCGTCACGATCGCCGGCTCTTCACTCGCTGAAACGACGACGATAGGTAAATCTGGATGCTCTGCTCGCAAATGAATCAAGCCAGACATACCATTTGCTCCTGGCATTTTGAGATCCAATAGCACTAAATCTGGCTCTTCCTCTCGCTCCAACAAAGCCAGAAGTGCGTCGAGTGAGTCCGCTTCCAGCAAATTTGCACCACTAATAGCCATGTGGATAGATTGAAACAAGGCATTCCGGAAGAGTGGGTGATCATCTGCAATAATGATGGTGTAGGTCGAATCCATGACGTTAAACACTTTTGACTATTTCGTTAAATTTATTATTGTCCAGCTTTGAGAGAGTGGACAATATTTATTCGCTAAAAGTCTGAACCAAATCGACTTTTATTAGGAAAATTGCATATAAACGCAATGTTCTTATTCAAATCTGAGCAATAAAAACGCCAGTGGACATCACTGGCGTTTGAATATCTGGTTATCAGAACTGCTTGATATGCTCTAAGAAAGGCTCGGCTTGCATAAAGCCCGTCAAACGAGCGTTTGAAACGTGTTCACCACTGGCATCCCAAAACTCAATTGTTGGTAAACCAAGCACACTCATGTGCTTCAGTAGTTCGATGTCTTGCACTTGGTTTTTGGTCACGTCCGCTTGCAGAAGAACGAAGTCTTGCAGTTTGGCTTCGACGCTTGGGTCATGGAAGGTGTACTTTTCAAACTCTTTACATGCTACACACCAATCGGCGTAGAAATCGAGCATGACGGGTTTACCTGCCGCTTTCGCAAGTGCCAGTTGTTCTTCAAGCTCCGCCACGTTAGCAATGCGAGTAAAGCTAACAGTGGCTTGCTGAGTTTGTGTTGTGCTGTTGCCAAACCAGTAATTTAAGATAGGTTGTGCTGAGGCTAGCAAACCTAAGACGGCGATTATGCCCACGGCACTTTGTTTCCAGCCACCAAACTCTAGACTGTTTTTGATGTGGTATAGCCAACCAAAAGCAGCAATACCCAGTGCTGACCACAGAATCGTTGACCACATTTCTGGCATGATACGTTCTAGTAAGAAGATAGGTGCGGCAAGCAGAATAAAGCCGAAGAGTGTTTTCACTCGGTCCATCCAACCACCTGCTTTTGGTAGCAGTTTGTTGCCGAAGACCGCAACAAGAATCAGCGGAATACCCATGCCCATCGCCAGCGCGTATAACGCGATACCACCGGTAAGCAAATCGCCGCTTTGTGCCACGTAAAGTAGCGCACCAGATAGAGGTGCCGTGGTACATGGTGAGCACACCAAGCCAGATATTGCCCCCATTGCAAACACGCCAGCACTGCTGCCGCCTTGCTGTTTGTTGCTGAGGTTGTTTAACCACGTTTGAACGCTGCTTGGTAGCTGCAATGAGTACAGACCAAACATAGACAAAGCGAGTGCGATGAACAGTACGCTCAAACCAATCAGCACATAAGGGTGTTGCATTGCCGCTTGGAACTGCATACCTGCAGATGCCACCACAAGGCCGAGTAGGGTGTAAGTCAGCGCCATGCCTTGCACGTAGACGAATGACAAGCCTAGCGCGCGGCGTTGGCTTAGTTTGCCACTGCCAAGCACTATGCTGGTCAGAATTGGGTACATCGGCAGCACACAAGGTGTAAACGCCAAGCCCACACCAAGCGCCAAGAACAGAAGTGGTGTCCACCAGTTATCAGCAAGGTTGGCTGCAAGGCTATCTTGCTGTGTTACTGGCGCTGATGGTGTGTCACCAGACGTAGATGATTGCGCCGCTGGTGGCGTTGCTGTTGGTGCCTGTTCTGCTTTTGATGCAGTTGTCGCCGTTGTTGAATCTGAGTTCGACGAAGTAAACGCGTTGATAGGAATCACGCGAGTTTCTGGCGGGTAACAGAAGCCTGCTTTCGCACAACCTTGGTATTGCACCACCACGCGCGCACCGTCTTGCCAATCATGCATTGGTACATTAACGAAGAGAGGTTGAGTATAGATATGCACGTCACCAAAGAATTCATCTTTATGCGGTGTGCCGTCTTCCATTTGCAGTTCGCCTAGCGATACTTTCTCACCAGCTACAGACAAGCGCTCTTGATATAGGTAGTACCCGTCACGTACCTGCCAATCGAGCATCAATTTGTCATCTTGCTGGTAGAAGTTAAATGGAAACGCCTGATCAACTGGAACAAAGCTGTCGCTGCTGCTACCAAAACTGTTGTTCTGGCTACTGTTAAACTGGTCTTTGCCAAATAAAGCTAAAGACGGAGTGGAAAAGGTAATGAGCCCTAAGAGTAAAACGGAAAGTAATGCGCGCATAAAAGAGTCAATTCATCTTAGATAATTGCCGTTAGTGTAACTCAATCAGACCCGGAGGCGAGTCAATAAGTTTCATGAAAATGAAGATTTATTGAGCATAAATCAAGACAACAGGCAATAAAAAAGGGAGCCGAAGCTCCCCGAGTAAGACTCTGTTTCTACTAGATCAGTAGACCACCGAATGCGAAGCCAAGTGCTACCGCAGAAGCGATGGTTACCACACCAGGTACAAAGAATGGGTGGTTGAATACGTACTTACCGATACGAGTTGAACCCGTGTCGTCCATCTCAACCGCGGCAAGTAGCGTTGGGTAAGTTGGCAGTACGAATAGCGCACTTACTGCTGCGAAAGATGCAACTGCGGTAAGTGGTGCCACACCGATAGCAAGTGCTGCTGGCATTAGCGCAACCGTGGTTGCACCTTGAGAGTAAAGCAGCATTGAAGCGAAGAATAGAACAAGTGCTAGCATCCATGGGTAGTCTGCTAGTAGCGCACCCGCAACTTCTTTGATGCCGTCAACGTGCGCGTTAACGAACGTAGAACCTAGCCATGCCACACCAAGAACACACACACACGCTGTCATACCAGAGCGGAATGTTGCTGCTGCTGGGATTTTGCCAGCATCGATTTTACAGCTCATTACGATAGCTGCCGCAGCTGCTAGCATTACCGTCATGATAGCTTCGTTACGGCCTAGAGCAGGGTTCTCGATAAGGCCAACAGAGCCAGAAATTGCTGCTGCGTAACACACGACAAATGCGATTGCGCCTAGGAAGATGAATGTCGCTTTCTTCGCTGTTGGTAGGATTTCGCGTTTTGCTTCTGTATTTAGCTTGATTAAGCCTTTTTCTAGACGCTCTTGGTATTCAGCATCGTCTTTTAGCTCACAGCCCATGAAGTTCGCCACGAACGCACCGATCATGCACGCGATGAACGTCGTTGGGATACAGATTGCTAGTAGTGTTAGGTAGTCAACGCCAAATGGGTGCAGCATTGCCGCGAACGCTACAACAGCCGCTGAGATTGGTGATGCGGTGATAGCGATTTGCGATGCTACGACCGCGATAGACAGTGGACGAGAAGGGCGCACGCCTTGGCCTTTCGCTACTTCTGCAATCACTGGCAAAGTAGAGAATGCCGTGTGGCCAGTACCCGCCATTAATGTCATTAGGTAAGTTACGATAGGCGCATAAAAGGTGATGCGCTCAGGATGCTTGCGCAAAAAGTTTTCAGCAACTT
Organism: Vibrio sp. 1167; assembly: GCF_033340375.1. Lineage (NCBI taxonomy): Bacteria > Pseudomonadati > Pseudomonadota > Gammaproteobacteria > Vibrionales > Vibrionaceae > Vibrio > Vibrio sp. 1167. Next base: position 29,305 of record NZ_JAWOWK010000017.1, read on the forward strand.
GCACCATCCAGTCTAAACCACCAGCTACTTGCATTGCTGCGATAGCGGTGATTACAGACATGATGATCAAAATTACGTCAACGGGAATGTAAGCTTGGCTTGTTGGTACGCCCAAGATCAAAGACAACGCAATGACCCCTGCACCACCGGCAAAACCAATGCCGATACCACCGATTCTTGCCCCCAAATAGATGAAGAGCAGAACCACGAAGAGTTCGACCATGACCATATTGATACCTCTTTAGTTTTTTATTTGATTCTGATTTTTTGAACACTCAGGAACAGGAGTAAATGCTCAGAGAATGAGAACCTAGTGGTTTAGCGGCAATAAAAGCATATAAAAAATGTGGTTAACCGTATGAGAGCCTAAAAAAGGGGCCTGAGTGGCCCCCTTCGGATTCGTTATTACTCGTAACGTTTTGCTTTGTAAGTAGGATGCATGAAGTTTTCTACTGACAAGATTTCATCAAGCTCCTCTGCTGTAAGCAGACCGCGCTCTAGCACGACTTCACGAACACTTTTACCAGTTTCCGCACAAATCTTACCTACGATGTCACCTTCGTGGTGGCCGATGTATGGGTTTAGGTAAGTGACGATACCGATAGAGTTGTAAACGTAGTTTTCGCAAACTTCTTTGTTCACAGTGATGCCGTCGATACATTTATCACGTAGGTTCACACACGCGTTGTGTAGTAGAGAGATAGACTCAAACACACTTTGTGCGATAACTGGTTCCATTACATTTAGCTGTAGCTGACCGCCTTCTGCTGCGAAAGAAACCGTGTTGTCGTTACCGAGAACTTTGAAGCAAACTTGGTTTACTACTTCTGGGATAACTGGGTTTACTTTAGCTGGCATGATTGAAGAGCCTGCTTGCATTTCAGGTAGGTTCAATTCATTTAGACCCGCACGAGGACCAGAAGAAAGTAGACGAAGGTCGTTACAGATCTTCGATAGTTTCACTGCTAGGCGTTTTAGCGCGCCGTGAGTCATTACGTATGCACCACAGTCAGACGTTGCTTCGATAAGGTCTTCTGCTGCAACAACGTCAAGGCCTGTTACTTCCGCTAGGTGTTTTACTGCAAGTGCTTGGTAGCCAGTTGGTGTATTTAGACCAGTACCGATTGCGGTTGCGCCTAGGTTGATTTCTAGGAGGAGTTTAGATGTGTAATCTAGAGCACGAATCTCTTCGTTTAGTGTTACCGCCCACGCATGGAACTCTTGACCTACTGTCATTGGTACTGCGTCTTGAAGCTGAGTACGGCCCATTTTCAGTACATCTTTAAACTCAACGGCTTTAAGTTCGAATGCGCCTTTTAGGTACTCAATTGCTTCCATTAGCTTATGTACGCTGTTGTATACCGCAATACGGAAACCTGTTGGGTACGCACAGTTGGTTGATTGGCTCTTGTTTACATGGTCATTTGGGTTAACAAATTCGTATTGGCCTTTCTCTTTACCCATCAACTCAAGCGCAACGTTTGCGATCACTTCGTTCGTGTTCATGTTAACTGAAGTGCCTGCACCGCCTTGGAATACGTCTGATGGGAACTGATCCATACACTTGCCAGTTTCTAGGATCAAATCACACGCTTCGATGATGTAGTTTGCAACGTCTTTTGGAATAGCGCCAAGTTCTTTGTTTGCTAACGCTGCTGCTTTTTTGGTCATTACCATGCCGCGTACAAATTCTGGTACGTCAGAGATGGTCATATTGGAGATGTTGAAGTTCTCGATCGCACGTAGCGTATGAATACCGTAGTACGCATCTGCAGGGACATGACGTTGACCTAATAGATCTTCTTCAATACGAGTGGCTGGGTTTGCTGTTTTTGGAGCATCAGATAGGGTAGCCATAGCAGGATCCTTAGATGATAATTCTGATAATAAAGTTATTTATTAGCCATTTCTGCAATCTAGAATCCATTCATCAGAATTTTTGGCTGGAAAATCCGTCCTGACTTATGTGGCACATGATACTGCACCTAGCGCATAAAAATAGTAACTAGATCACCTTTTTCGTTTTTCATGAGTCAATAATTTGCAAAGTATGAACGGGTTATTAATAACCCTTTATGGGTACTCGATTTTCCTCGACAAACATGAGTTTTTAGAGTTCGAAATTAGCACTTTAAAAGCACGAAAAAATCGGTATGCAATTGAATGAACGCGCTCCCGCTACTTTGTCTAAAAGAGAAGGAGACCAGTATGAACACGCTTTTTTACAACGATTCGTTTGAGCTTAGTCTGCTTTTACCATTACACTGAATTAAACAAAGGAGGGCGTGTGTTTCCTATCTTATTATTAGCGTTTATTTTTGTTCCGATCATTGAAATCGGCTTATTTATTCAGGTGGGCGGCTTTTTAGGTTTATGGCCGACCATTGCACTAGTCTTAATCACGGCATTTGTTGGTGCATCGTTGGTTCGTAGCCAAGGTATACAAACACTGATGTCAGTACAGGGGCGTCTTGAACAAGGTGAAATTCCAGCCCAGCAAATTTTTGAAGGCGTAATGCTAGCGGTGGCTGGCGTGCTACTGTTAACCCCGGGCTTTATGACCGATGCCCTTGGTATGTTGGTGTTGCTTCCTGCGCCACGTGCCGCGATAGCTAAATACTTGATGAGCAAAATGGTGGTGAAAACCATGCATGGCGGTGGCTTCCAAGGTGGTTTCTCTAACCAGGGGCCATTTGAGCAAGACCCGTTCCGTCGTGACCCATTTGATTCCCAGTCAGATAATGGCAAGACCTTCGAAGGGGAATACGAGCGTAAAGACGATGATGATCGCAACAAGCTCAACTGATTGAGTTAGACAGTAAAGAAAACAAAAGGGCGCATCAAGCGCCCTTTTCTGTATTTGGAATTCGTGCTGCTTACAATGCGCCTTCAAAGCCCATTTGACGCCATGCTTCAAAAGCAATGATCGCAACGGCATTCGAAAGGTTTAGGCTGCGCGCATCTGGCATCATTGGAATGCGAATACGCTGCTCCATTGGCAAGCTATCGATGATTTCAGCAGGCAAGCCACGAGTTTCTGGACCAAACATCAAAACATCACCCGCTTGGTATTGTGCATCAACGTGGTGACCTGTGGTTTTGGTGGTGCAGGCAAACAATCGATAGTTACCTTGCTTCTCTTTCTCTAAATACTCTAAGAACGCTTGATAGTTTTTATGGCGTGTTACGCGAGCTAAATCATGGTAATCCAAACCAGCACGGCGGACTTTTTTCTCTTCAAGATCGAAACCCAGAGGTTCAATTAAGTGAAGGTTTGCACCGCAGTTGGCGCATAGTCGAATGATGTTGCCGGTGTTCGGCGCGATTTCTGGTTCGTATAAAGCGATATCAAACATGGTATTGAAATAGAGTTGGTCAAAGAGAAGGGCAGTATATACCCAAGTCACCGAGAGATGCGAGATTCAGCAAAATTGACCTGGGTATGAAAGCAGGCATTAGCGCGGATGTTAATACCGTAAGTAGCGATGCTCTTTATAAGAGAGCGTGAGCATAGTTTTCTTCAACTGCTCGCCAGTTGACGACGTTCCACCACGCATCAATATATTCTGGGCGACGGTTTTGGTAGCTGATGTAATACGCGTGCTCCCACACGTCTAATGCGAGGATTGGTTCACCGCGCACATCCACTACGTCCATCAGAGGGTTGTCTTGATTACTGGTGGACGTAATGTGAATCTCACCATCTTTTACGATCAGCCATGCAAAGCCAGACCCAAAAGTATTGATGGCAGCTTGGGCAAACGCCTCTTTAAATTGCGCAAAGCTACCAAATTTATCGTTAATTGCTTGAGCAAGCGCGCCTTGAGGCTCTCCGCCACCGTTTGGTGACATGCAATTCCAATAAATGATGTGGTTGTAATAGCCGCCACCATTATTACGTACTGCTGGACTGAGCTTAGAGATATTGTCAAAGATCTCGTCTAATGACTGAGTTTCGAGCTCGCTCCCTTCAACGGCATTTACAAACTTATCAAAGTACGTCTTGTGGTGTTTGCTGTAATGCACTTCCATGGTTTTCGCGTCGATGTACGGCTCTAGTGAATCGTACGGGTAAGGCAGAGCGGGAAATGTATGTGACATAGTAAATCCTCCTTAATTGGAAAATTCACTTTAATGCTAACGATAATTATTATCAACTTTGATCTTTGTAAGGGTATTCTAAGAAGCCTCACCAATTTCTAAAGTGAGGGTGGGGCTGTGAATCACTCACTCTAGAAATATGGTGCGAATTATTGTTAGTTCATCAAATTGAGACTAACAATTGATCGGTAAGGTGATACTCATACGCAATCCGCCTAAAGGACTTCGGCTGGCTGCGATCGTGCCACTGTGCTGGCGAATGGCACTTTCGGTAATGGTTAGGCCGAGACCTGTGCCGCCAGAGTGGCGATCGCGTGCCGTGGAAACGCGATAGAACGGGCGAAAAATCGCGGCCAGTTCCTCTTCTGGTACACCTTCTCCATTATCGTCAACCGTGATACGAAGCGTATCGTCATCGGCTTTGATGTCGATTTGTACCTCATCTTTTCCGTAGTAAATGGCGTTACGAACGATATTTTCCACCGCACTCATCAGCAGTTTAGGGTTACCGGAAATATTGCGCTTAGGTAATTCTGAATAGTGTAGCTGTTTGCCCATTTGCTCTGCTTCAAACTGCGCATCTTTAATGATTTCTTCCCATAAACTTTCTAGTGGCTGTGTTTCGCGAGTCATATGACTGTTCGCCTGCATGCGAGAAAGCTCTAATAGTTCACTGATCATCTGTTCCAAGCGCTGCGCTTCGGTATCGATACGAGTCAGTTCTGGGCTTTCGCCTTGTTTACGCGTCGCTAATGCGCTTGCCATGCGCAGACGAGTTAAAGGTGAGCGCAGCTCGTGAGAGATATCGGATAGCAAACGTTGTTGTCCTGAAATCATTTGATTAACCGCTTCGACCATCTGGTTGAAGCTGCTGCCTGCTTGACGAAATTCCGCCGTACCTTTTTCTAAATTTGGGTCTGTGACAAATTCACCTTTCGCCACACGTTGAGCAGCTGCTTCAAGACGACGTGCAGGCTGACTCAAAGCCCAAGCAAGCCATAACAGCAATGGTGTACTAACCAGCATGACCGCAAGCAAGAGCTGGAATGGGTGATCAAACAGACGCAGGAGTAGAGGTGGTGGCTCATTCCACTTGAAGCCCACGTACATCAAGATATCGGAACCTGCCAAAGTGATAGGAATTGGGCCCGCAATCATGTATCGACCATACAGCTTCTGCTTTGGATTATTGTAATCTTCGATACTGGTGACAAAGTTTTGCATGGCACGCAATTGAAAATTGCTGCGTTTTTCTGTCGTAAGAACATTACCGCTGTAGTCAGAAAAAAAGACTCGTGGGCGAGGGTCGTGCTTGCCGTGGCGGTTGCCCTCGATACGAAAAAGTATGCGGCCTAAATCAGTTTGCTGGCTGTATTTTTGTTGGATTGAGTCACGCGTTTCTACCATACGTTTGTAGTGTTCTTCTGGAATATCGCGAGCTTTGCGTGGGTCCAAATGTGGCAGTGATAGCACGGCTATCAATACTAATAACATGGTGAACCAAAAAATGGCAAAGATGCGTCCATACAGGCTATTGATGTTTGGCAGTTTGATGCGTGATAGGTGCATTAATCCTCCTCAAGCAGCATGTAGCCACGACCACGCAGGGTTTTAATTCGCGGCTTGCCATTGCTTTGATCTGGTAATTTTTTACGTAAGTTCGAGACATGCATATCGATAGCGCGATCAAAAGCAGCGAGTCGTTTACCAAGCACATCTAAACTCAGTGTCTCTTTGGTCAGCACTTGTCCTGGGTTTTGTACGAAGTGGGTGAGTAGCGCAAACTCGGTTGCCGTGAGGTCGAGTAGCTGTTGCTCACAATACGCTTCTTGCTTACCGGGATAGAGGCGGATTTCTTGATACTCAATGCAATCGCTGTTTTTGGTATTTTTTTGTGTGCTGCTAGTGCGGCGTAAAATCGCACGGATACGCGCCAACAGCTCTCGGTCACTAAAAGGTTTTGGTAAATAATCATCCGCGCCCAGTTCCAAGCCGATCACGCGATCAATTTCTTCCCCTTTAGCGGTCAGCATCAAGACGGGAGTTTCCCAATTTTCACGTAAGCGTTTCAGCGTTTCCATGCCATTGAGTTTTGGCATCATGACATCCAACAAAATCAAATCAATCTTATCATTGATCGCGGCTAAGCCGGCTTCACCGTCATTTGCTTCGCTGACGTCAAACCCTTCGAAACTGAGTACTTCTTTTAATAAGCTGGTTAGCTCGATATCGTCATCGATTAAAAGAATGTTTGCCATGGGGGCACCTATAGTAAGTTACCGATAGCCTAATATTACATTGGAATGATGCGCAACGAAGAGGAGAAAAATCACTCTTTACGATTCTTTACGCTCCCTATACGTCGCTTTACCTAGCGGGTCGTATTCTATACTCAAGCGCTGTGAGAACAGCTCAGAAGAACCACTCACCTGTGTAAGGAATCGTATTATGAAGTCTGCAAAAAAACTTGTGTTAGCTGCTGTTGTTCTACCTCTTACTCTTGGCGCCGCAAGCGCATTCGCTTACGGTGGTAAAAACCATCATAAAGGTCCTCGTGACGAATGCGGCATGGGTATGGACCGAGGTGTCATGCGTCAACTAGACCTGACTGATGCACAAAAAGATCAGCTAAAAGAAATGCGTGAAGCAAACAAAGCAGAAATGAAAGCAAAATTCGCTGATGGCAAAGAAGCACGTATGGCTGAGCGTCAAGCGCATCACGCAAAAGTACAATCGCTTTTGCTGGCGGATAACTTTGATGAAGCTCAAGCTAGCGAATTAGCAAAAGAGATGGTTGAGCGCCAAACGGAACGTCGCGTGCAAATGCTAGAAAGAAAGCACCAAATGCTTAGCGTATTAACACCTGAGCAGAAAGCGAAATTTGTTGAGCTACAAAATGAACGTATGCAAGAGTGTGGCGACAGAATGCACAAGCGCATGGAAAAGTCGCGCAATAATTAAGTCATGAATTGATGTTATATAAAGAGGCAGCCATTGGTTGCCTCTTTTTGATCTGGTTATTTCATGGTCATTCAATATACTCAACGTATGGTTTTAGTTAACTCTTTGATTATGAAACAGCAATACGCACGTTTAGTTACGACCGCCGCTTGGACTGCAACCATTGTGGCGACGCTTCTTCTGATAGTAAAAGTCATCACGTGGTGGGTAACCGGCTCAGTGAGCTTATTGGCGTCATTGATTGACTCCATGTTAGATATCGCGGCTTCGGTTGTGAATCTTGTGGTGGTTCGTTACGCCTTACAACCGGCAGACCGCGAACATACGTTTGGACATGGTAAAGCTGAGTCCTTAGCGGCCCTAGCCCAAGCAATGTTTATTTCGGGCTCGGCAGTATTTTTGATTCTTAACGGGATTGACCGATTTTTCCGCCCACATGCTTTACACGCACCGGAGTTAGGTGTGTATGTATCGCTGTTTGCGATTGTGGTCACACTTGGCTTGGTGATGTTCCAAAAACATGTGGTTCGCGTGACGGGGAGCCAAGCAATAGCGGCGGATTCTCTGCATTATCAGACTGACTTGTATATGAATGCTGCGATCATGGTTGCTCTGGGGCTCAGTTATTTTGGAGTGACTCAAGCGGATGCTGTGTTTGCGATTGGTATTGGTGTCTTCATTCTTTATAGCGCTTTCAAAATGGTAAGCGAAGCGATTCAAACCTTACTTGATAGAAAGTTGCCCGATGAAGAGCTTGAGCAAATTAACCAAGCTTGTTTGAGCGTAAAAGGGGTATTGGGCGTGCATCAGTTACGCACGCGAATGTCCGGACCGACGCGCTTTATACAGTTGCATTTAGAGCTAGACGATAACTTACGATTAATTGAGGCGCATTACATCGCTGATAAAGTGGAAGATAATTTATTGGCTCTTTTTCCTGATGCGGACGTATTGATCCATCAAGATCCATTGTCTGTCGTTTTCGGACCAGAGAAAGAGCAGAAAGCGCAAGATTGGTAGGCTTGAAAAATCCATCAGTGCCCGACGACAAACAGGTACTTATTGACTATCTTTCCATCAATACTTATTAAGATTCGTGATCCTGATATGAATCAACAAAGTTTTATAGAGAAACTGTAATACTCTTACATAAGTAGAAAAGTTACATAAAAAAGTGCGTTTTCATTGGTAATCCTGTAGAGGAAATGTAACATAACGCACAGTTCTGGATTATGCAGGTTGCTTGGTAACAAGGGGCCTAAAAGAAAATTAAATAATTGATTGCCAAAGATCGAGGGTGAGCATGATTAAGAAGATCGGTGTTTTAACAAGTGGCGGTGACGCACCTGGTATGAACGCTGCGATACGCGGCGTAGTACGTACAGCACTATCCGAAGGATTGGAAGTATTCGGTGTGTACGACGGCTACCTAGGCCTATACGAAGGCCGCATCGAGAAGCTAGATCGTTCTAGCGTTTCAGATGTGATCAACAAAGGTGGTACGTTCCTAGGTTCTGCACGTTTCCCTGAATTTAAACAAGTGGAAGTTCGTGAAAAAGCGATTGAGAACCTGAAAAAACATGGTATCGATGCACTAGTGGTAATCGGTGGTGATGGTTCGTACATGGGTGCGAAGAAACTGACTGAAATGGGTTACCCATGTATCGGTCTTCCGGGCACAATCGACAACGATATCGCAGGTACGGATTACACTGTGGGCTACCTAAGTGCACTAAACACCGTTATCGATGCAATCGACCGTTTACGTGATACTTCTTCATCTCACCAACGCATTTCAATTGTAGAAATCATGGGCCGTCACTGTGGTGATTTGACTCTGATGTCTGCAATTGCGGGCGGTTGTGAATACATCATCACTCCGGAAACTGGTCTAGACAAAGACAAGCTGATCAGCAACATCCAAGATGGTATCGCTAAAGGTAAGAAACACGCGATCATCGCGCTTACTGAGCTAATGATGGATGCTAATGAACTAGCACGTGACATCGAAGCCGCGACAGGTCGTGAAACTCGTGCAACAGTACTTGGTCACATCCAACGTGGTGGTCGTCCAACTGCATTTGACCGCGTACTAGCATCTCGTATGGGTAACTACGCTGTTCACCTATTGATCGAAGGTCATGGTGGTCGTTGTGTAGGTATCGTGAAAGAGCAACTTGTTCACCACGATATCATCGATGCAATCGAGAACATGAAGCGTCCAGTACGCAACGATCTATACAAAGTTGCTGAAGAGTTGTTCTAAGCAAGTTTGAAATAGATAAACAAAACCGCGGCTTTCCGCGGTTTTTTTGTATTTGAGAATCAACAAAAAGAAACTAGCGATAGACGAGTGTTAAGACACGCTGCTCTGCTCTATGAGCGTTAATTTTCGCTCGCGCAGCGCAAACAAGTAGCCCAGTAGCCCACCCAACGTATTCCCAACCGCGATACCGATAAACAAGCCTTCAATACTGTAGATTTGGCTCCCGATCCACGCCGATGGCAAGGTAAAAATGAACAGCCGCATAAAGCTCCACTGGAATGCACGCAATGGCTTGTGCATCGCATTCAAACCACTGACTAACATCATTACGATGCCTTGGAAGCCATAACTAAATGGCACCACCAGTAAATAATGCCAAAGCAGGTTTTTCACCGCATCTTCCTGAGAAAACAGCGCAGCCAGAGGAATGCTCAGTGGCACCATCATCAAGAAGATAAACCCTTGGAATACCACTGCAAAACGCATGCTAATAAATAAACCGGAAAAGGCTCGTTGCGGTTGTTTGGCTCCTAAATTTTGTGCCATAAACGGTGTGAGGGCAGAGGTCAGCGACATCAATACTAAAATCAATATAGACTCAATACGCTGCGCTGCGCCGTAAGCAGCAACCGCCGCTGTACCATGGTTGGATAACAGCATCATCAGAATGGCACCGGACAACGGATTCATCGCGTTTGATAGCGCAGCAGGGGTACCAATTCTTAGTGTCTGTTGCCAGTCTTGTTTCAGCAAAGCCCATTGGGGTTGAGCAAGCAATTTTTCCCTTTTAACTAGCACATAGAATGAGCCACATAAAGCACCTAACCAGCTAAAGGCACTTGCTATGGCTGCGCCTTGAATGCCAAGTTCCGGAAAAGGGCCATAACCGAAAATCAACAATGGATCGAGCATGCCATTAATCAAACCAGCCAACATCATGACTTTTGCTGGTGTTTTTGTGTCGCCAGTAGCTCGGATAGCACTGTTGCCCGCCATTGGGATCACTAGCAGAGGAATGGTGAGATACCAGACCTGCATATATTGCTCAATAAGAGGGATGAGATCATCAGACGCACCAAGAAAACGAAACAATGGCGCAATGGTGGTAAAGCCAATAGAAGACGCGATAGCCACAAGTAACACGGCTAACAACAAACCGTGGGTGGTGAACCGAGCAGCTTGTGGTGCATGACCTTGCCCAAGCAAGCGACCAATATTGGTCGATAGTCCCATCCCAATCCCCATCGTAATGCAGTTAACCGCAAAGGTGACAGGGAAGGTATAGCTGATAGCCGCTAGCGCTTGAGTGCCAAGCAACGAGATAAAAAACGTGTCCACCAAGTTAAACATCAAAATTGCGATCATGCCCATAGTCATGGGGACGGTCATTTTCCGCAGCGTTTCAGGAATGGGTGCGGTCAACAAACCATGCTTATCGGTCGCTTGGGGTTCCAGCTTGTTATTTTCCTGCATGTGTGACAACTATCTGGTGAGCAAACTGCAAGGATACAAGAAAGCGAGATGCCGAGCGAGTGAGCATTTCTAACGCAAACCGTTGCCTAGTTGTTCGTTATTTTAACTAAGTCACAAAAATTTTGTGCCACCCCCTTGGGATCGCTGCTTCGACCCCTTATATAGGGATCACGTGTCTGGGGCTACAGTCCCTAAGGACAATTATCAAATAAACATGGAAATTTTCAGGAGAGACGACCGATGAACATTCGTCCATTACATGACCGAGTTATCGTTGAACGTAAAGAAGTTGAATCTAAGTCTGCTGGTGGCATCGTTCTGACTGGTTCTGCTGCAGAAAAATCGACTCGCGGTGTTGTTCTAGCTGTGGGTAAAGGCCGCATCCTAGAAAACGGCACCGTACTGCCACTAGACGTTAAAGTCGGTGATACCGTTATCTTCGCTGAAGGTTACGGTACAAAAACTGAAAAAATCGACGGTAAAGAAGTGCTTGTCATGTCTGAAAACGACATCATGGCGATCGTTGAATAATAGCAATCATTGAGTAATTTTTTGCTCAGATTCAATTACGAAATTACACACAAAGAATTTTAGAAAGGAAATCAAAGATGGCTGCTAAAGACGTTAAATTTGGTAATGACGCACGAGTTAAAATGCTGGAAGGTGTAAACGTTCTGGCTGACGCAGTAAAAGTAACACTGGGTCCTAAAGGACGTAATGTCGTTCTAGACAAATCTTTTGGTGCACCAACTATCACTAAAGATGGTGTATCAGTAGCGCGTGAAATCGAGCTGGAAGATAAATTCCAGAACATGGGCGCACAAATGGTTAAAGAAGTTGCGTCTAAAGCAAACGACGCAGCGGGTGACGGTACAACAACAGCAACGGTACTAGCGCAATCTATCGTTAACGAAGGTCTAAAAGCAGTCGCAGCGGGCATGAACCCAATGGATCTTAAGCGTGGTATCGACAAAGCTGTTGCCGCGGCAGTTGAGCAACTAAAAGAGCTTTCTGTTGAATGTAACGACACAAAAGCGATCGCGCAGGTTGGTACTATCTCTGCAAACTCAGACGCAAGCGTAGGTAATATCATTGCAGAAGCAATGGAGCGTGTGGGTCGTGATGGCGTTATCACGGTTGAAGAAGGTCAGGCGCTACAAGACGAGTTAGACGTAGTAGAAGGTATGCAGTTCGACCGCGGTTACCTGTCTCCTTACTTCATCAACAACCAAGAATCAGGCAGTGTTGATCTAGAAAACCCATTCATTCTTCTTGTTGATAAGAAGATCTCAAACATTCGTGAGCTTCTTCCAACGCTAGAAGCTGTCGCGAAAGCATCTCGTCCATTGCTTATCATTGCAGAAGATGTAGAAGGCGAAGCGCTAGCAACATTGGTTGTGAACAACATGCGTGGCATCGTAAAAGTTGCAGCTGTGAAAGCACCTGGCTTCGGTGACCGCCGTAAAGCAATGCTACAAGACATCGCTATCCTAACTGGCGGTACTGTGATTTCTGAAGAGATCGGTCTAGAGCTAGAAAAAGTTGCACTAGAAGATCTAGGTCAAGCGAAGCGTGTTTCTATCACGAAAGAAAACACGACTATCATCGATGGTATCGGTGAAGAAGAGATGATCTCTGGCCGTGTTACTCAGATTCGTCAACAAATCGAAGACGCAACTTCAGACTACGACAAAGAGAAACTACAAGAGCGCGTAGCTAAACTGGCTGGCGGTGTTGCAGTAATCAAAGTCGGTGCAGCGACTGAAGTTGAAATGAAAGAGAAGAAAGATCGTGTAGAAGATGCGCTAGCCGCAACTCGCGCAGCGGTTGAAGAAGGTGTTGTTGCTGGTGGTGGTGTTGCACTTATCCGCGCGGCATCTAAGATTGCTCACCTAAAGGGTGACAACGAAGAACAAAACGTTGGTATTCGCGTTGCACTACGTGCAATGGAAGCGCCAATCCGTCAAATCACGAAGAACGCAGGTGAGGAAGACTCAGTTGTTGCGAACAACGTGAAAGCGGGTGAAGGTAGCTACGGCTACAACGCGGCAACAGGAGAATACGGCGACATGCTAGAAATGGGTATCCTAGATCCAACTAAAGTTACTCGTTCTGCACTACAATTCGCAGCATCGGTTGCAGGTCTGATGATCACAACTGAAGCGATGGTTACTGACCTACCGCAAAAAGACGCGCCAGCGATGCCTGACATGGGCGGCATGGGTGGCATGGGCGGTATGGGCGGCATGATGTAAGCTAGCTTATCTCATCGCTCTATGGAAGCCCTTATAGCGGAAAGATAACCGACCAAACCTTTAAAAGTCGAGGCAGATGCCTCGACTTTTTTATGCGTGTCACCCGAGAAACATGACGTTCTGGAGTGGCTTATCATGAGATTTTTGAGCGTAAAAAGCGCCATTTCAGAAGCAAAAAATCGAAGAGAAATATTTTTTCTTTTGAGTCAGATGGTTAAATCTGACCTATTGCTAACACTTTTTGAACGGGGACAGAGCAAAATCTGAACATTACACTATGTTGTAAATTGTTGCTTCCCATCATGGAGATGAAAATGAAAAAGCTTATGACGTCATTGGCGGTTGCAGCCGCTATCGCATCACCTGTTGCTTTTGCCGACAGTACACCTGTGATGTTCTCTACTATCGATAACACAAACGCACCTTCTAATTCTTCAGTTGGTGGCGTTCGTTTAGCTGTGCTGCATGGGCAGGTAAATGAGGTTAAAGGTGTCGACTTTTCACTGCTTGGTATGTCAGAAACGGATCGTACGACAGGTGTGAACTTCGGTCTGTTTTTTGGCGCAGCAAAAGTAAATCAAGAAATGAAAGGCGCGTCTTTAGGCTTAGTTAACTGGAACCAAGGTCAGACGACGGGTGTTAACTTGGGTGCTGTTAACATTACGAACAACGTAAAAGGCTTGAACTGGAGCGCGGTGAACTATTCTGAAGGCTACACCATGGCGGATGTGGGCTTAGCGAGTATCTCTAAGAAGTCTAATTTCCAGTTTGGTTTCTTCAACATGACCGATCAAATCGATGGCGTGCAAATTGGTCTTTTGAACTGTGCGGATAACGGTTTCTTCAAGTGTTTCCCACTCATCAACTTTGCTAAGTAATCCCTGAGAAAGTCAGAATCTTTATATACAGAAAGCCCTCGATGTTCGTCGAGGGCTTTTTAATTACAGATGGGATGAAGCGAGTTTCTCGGAGCGTTAACTATTTAATTAATCGTGATGAAGTTTTGCGTTGTTGAATTCTTTGATGAACACCGCGGCGTAATGCTTTGATGTGGTTTTCTGCTTTATCCACACCTAACAACACGGTTAATGTCAGGAGAGTAATAACCACCGACTGCGTTAAATAACCCAAACCTATCATCAAACCTAAACCTGCTAGTACCCATATTACAGCCGCGGATGTTACGCCATGGATTTTTCCATCAAGTGTCATCATAACGCCAGCGCCTAAGAAGCCGACGCCAGTAATGATCTGACCAAGCACTCGTGCTTGATCAAGTGTATTTGGCGATAACGACACTGCCATCGACATAAACAGGTAGGTGCCTGAAATAATTAATATTGCTGTGCGAATGCCAACCGGTTTACCACGAGTTTGGCGCTCTATACCGATCATGAGCCCATTAATGGCGCAGCATAGTAGGGCAGGCCAACTGAATGGGCCAAGATCGAAAATTTGTTCGAATGCTGTATGCATCTTGACCTCCAAAAGTGCGGAGTATGCATAGACTTACCGTGCAAAGCGAACAAAAATAATCAATCTAGACGACAAATTTAATTGAGCGTCAGAGCTTATTCTAAATGCAAATCCAACGGCGTTTTACTTGGCCTGCCACCAATTTCTCGTGTGAGTTTTGGCACCAGATAACCCGATACACGCGTGATGAGTCCGCGCATAATAGCTCTCGCTTCTTCGTCCGAAATAAAGTAGTGCGCTGCGCCTTGCACCTTATCAAGAACGTGGAGGTAATAAGGCAAGATACCCGCGTCAAATAAGGCCTCACTTAATGCCACTTGAGCTTCTACCGAATCATTCACGCCTTTCAGCAGAACGCCTTGGTTTAGAAGCGTAACACCCGCTCTTTTGAGCTTGAACATCTGCTCAGCAAATTCGTCATTGATTTCGTTAGCATGGTTGATGTGAGTGACGAGGATGATTTGTAACCTTGATGCTTGCAGCAGTTGGCATAGTTCATCAGTGACTCGAGCAGGAATCACCACAGGTAAACGGCTATGAATACGCAGACGTTTGATGTGAGGAATATGAGCAATGTGCTCTAAAAGCCAATGAATCTCATCGTCTTTTGCCATTAATGGATCACCACCTGAGAAGATGATTTCGTTCAACTCTGGTTGTTGTGCCATGTACTCTAAGCACTTGGTCCAGGCTTGTTTCCCGCTTTTGTTCTCTTGATAAGGGAAGTGACGACGAAAACAGTAACGGCAATTTACCGCGCAGCCACCTTTGACAATCATCAGGGCGCGGTTGCGATACTTGTGTAGCAGGCCAGGGACTTCATTGTCCTGCTCTTCCAATGGATCATTGGAGTAACCCGGATGCACCTCAAATTCGTCGCTCAGTGGTAAAACCTGACGTAAAAGAGGGTCTTTAGGGTTGCCTTTCTCCATCCTATCGACAAAACTTTGCGGTACACGCTGTGCAAACAGCTTGCGCGCGGCAAACCCGTCTTGCCACGGTGAAGGATCAATTTCCAGTATTTCGAGCAATTTTGCAGGATCAGAGATCCCATTCGCCAACTGTTTGAGCCAGTTTTGCTCAACAGATTCGACTTTTCGGGTTATTATGTGCGGCATTGAATTTAGCTCTAAGAATGTAAGAGGAAAAAATGGCTACAGTTAGCACCAATGAATTTAAAGGCGGTCTTAAGTTAATGCTTGATAACGAGCCTTGTGTAATTCTGGAAAACGAATACGTTAAACCAGGTAAAGGCCAAGCGTTCAACCGTGTTAAAATTCGTAAACTTCTTTCTGGTAAAGTGCTAGAGAAAACATTCAAGTCTGGTGACACTTGTGAAGTGGCAGACGTAATGGATATCGACCTAGATTATCTATATTCAGACGGCGAATTCTACCACTTTATGAACAGTGAAACGTTTGAACAGATCGCAGCGGATGCAAAAGCGGTAGGTGAAAACGCTAAGTGGTTGGTAGAAAACAACACTTGTATGATCACTCTTTGGAACGGTAACCCAATTACTGTTACTCCACCAAACTTCGTTGAGCTAGAAGTTGTAGACACAGATCCAGGCCTGAAAGGTGATACTCAAGGTACTGGCGGTAAACCAGCGACGCTATCAACTGGCGCTGTTGTTCGTGTTCCTCTGTTCATCTCAATTGGTGAAGTGATTCGCGTAGATACTCGTACTGCTGAATACGTAGGTCGTGTGAAGTAAGCACTTTATATGATTGTTAGAAAGGTCGCTTCGGCGGCCTTTTTTATTGCCTGTGATTCTTCTCTTTTAATCCCTCTGCGTAAAACATCGATATCCTCCGCAAATTTTTGATGATTTTGTATTATTCGTAAAAATCTTATTTATTCCATGAATCTGTCGATTATTCCTTAATGTAACATTTTGATACATTAGTACTTGTTGCTGAGTTGCATAGCAATCTGATTTTTATCGATTTAACTCAGTAACAATCCAAAAAAGGAGAACAAAATGGAAAGCAGAGGTTTAGGAAGGGGTTTAAAGGTGGAAGAAAGACGTCAGTTACTACATAAAGGATTAAAAGCAGCCGTATTTGGCGTACCGCTGTTGGCAATAGGCTTAACGATTAATAGCTCGGTGCTGATGACCGATGCGGGTTACAGCTACGTGCATCAGAATAATATTACTGGTGAGTTGGATGTGTTTACTGAACCTGGCATTCATTTTCGTATGCCATTTCTGTCCAAAATCACCAAGTATGACCAAGTGATCACCGTGTCATTCGGTAACAGCAAGGGCGAAGATTTTTATCAACGCCTTGATGCGATTCAGGTTCGATTTGCCGACACCTATATTGGTCAGATCCCCGTAACATTCCGCTTTAAGCTCAGTAATGATCCTGAAGCGGTGAAGAAGATGCACAAAGAGTTCCGCAATAACAGTAACTTGATCGATGCGCTGCTTGTAAAGAACGCACGTAACGTAACGGTGATTACCGCGACCCAATACACGGGTGAAGAGTTTTTCCAAGGTGGTTTGAACCAGTTCAAATCGAAACTTGGCGATCAGTTACGAGAGGGGATTTATCTGACAGAGCGACGTCAGGTTGAAGTGGAAGAGTTGGATCTTGCGCCTGTTGGGGCGAATCAAGCCAATCCGAACCAATTACAGCGCACCAATCAACTGGTATGGAAAACTGTGCCAGTCGTAGACAAAACCGGGCAACCAATTCGTCAAGACAATCCGTTACAACAATACGGTATTCAAGTGACGCAGGTGACCATTGGTGACCCGCAGCCAGAAAAGCAATTAGATCAGTTATTGGCAGATAAAAAGCGTCTAGTGGCGGATCGTATTCGCGCGATTCAGGAACAAGAAACGTCGAAAGCACAGGCAGAGACCGAGCAGTTACGCAAAGAGATTCAACGAACACGTGAGGTGCAAGACGCTCAGCGTGGTAAAGAACTCGCAATTATTGCTCAGCAAAAAGAAGTGGAAGTTGCACGTCAGATTGCAGAGCGTGAAATCGTTGAAGTGGAAAAAACCAAACGACTTGCTGAAGTCGAGAAGGAGAAAGAGCTAGCTATCGCAGAGGCTAACTTAGCGATTCAAAAAGCGAACGCACTTTCTGCTGAGTTTGAAGCGAAAGCGATATTAGCGAAAGGTCGCGCAGAATCTGAAGTCCTTAAAGGTAAGTATGCGGCGTTAGGAGCAAACCGTGAAGTTTACTTGGCAGAATTGAATCGAGACGTAGCGAACTCGCTGTACAACAATTTGCAAAACTTCCAAGTTCAGATGCCACAAAATTACATTGGTGGAAGTGACGAAACGGGCTTGAAAACAAACCTAGATGTGATTACTGGCTTTGGTGCTCTGGGTCTTATGGACCAGACAAAGAAGGTCGCACAGCAATAAGATCATGGGTGGTCAAAAGCTTAAAAAGCAAAAAGATCATAGGTAACCCAAAGCAATAAAAAAGCTGGCATTTAGCCAGCTTTTTCTTTTTTGGTCAGTCTCTTAAATCATGAAGATAAAGATAACTGCTAGTGCAGTGATGAGGCCTGCAAATGCATAACATGCAATTTTACCAATCACACCAGTGTGGAATTTAAGGTCGTGCATGCCGTGGTGTACACGGTGCATTGCATGCCACATTGGCAATGCTAGCGTGCCAATGATGAATAGCGCACCGATGATGCTGGTTGCGAAGGCAGAGACACGCTCGTAGCTCATCGCTTCTGCGTCAATCACGCCTAGTGGTACCAAGATACCTAGCACAAGAACGGTGATTGGCGTGATCATCGCGAACCAAGTACCACCTGCGCCAAACAGACCCCACCAGATTGGCTCATCAGAACGTTTTGGTGATGTGTTTACACTATAATTCGGTTTCATTGCTCAGCTCCTTACACCACGATGAGAACGATCAGTGAGATGAACGCAACCGCGGCCCACTGAGTCAATACGATGATCTTCTTGTCCACTGGTTTGCCTTTCAAACGAATTGGCATTACTTGTGGCATCATGCTGAAGAAAGTTTGAGCGTGGAATAGGCTACCGAGTAGTGCAACGATGTTGATTGCGACTACGATTGGGTTCGCCATGAACGCTAACCAACCTTGCCATGCTTCAGGACCTTTCACCAAGCAACCTAAACCGAAAGTTAGGAACAGAGTGAATAGAATTAACGGAAGCACCGTAGCTTCACGTAGCATGTAGAAGCGGTAGAAAGGATGGTTCTTCCACCAAGTGCGTTTTACTTCACGAACGTAAGGTTTACGATTGCTCATCCTTATGCCTCCACTTTCTTTGGTGAACCATCAGGTTTCAACATAGCAATCACGAAGTCCATAGAAGACTCCACTTTGCCTTGGTTTACTGCCGCTGCTGGGTCAACGCTCTTCGGACAAACTTCAGAACAGTAACCAACAAACGTACAACCCCAAGCACCGTTTTCACCGTTGATAAGCTTCATGCGCTCATCTTTACCGTTGTCACGGCTGTCTAGGTTGTAGCGGTGGGCTAGCGTTAGTGCAGCAGGACCGATGAACTCTGGGTTAAGACCAAACTGAGGACATGCTGCATAGCACAGACCACAGTTGATACAGCCAGCGAACTGCTTGTATTTCGCCATCTGTTCTGGCGTTTGCAAGTTCGTACCGTCTTCTGGTTTACGATCGTTACCAATGATGTATGGTTTGATTGCTTCTAGGCGCTCGATGAATGGCGTCATATCAACAATCAAGTCTTTCTCGATTGGGAAGTTCGCTAGAGGCTCGATAGTCACACCGTCTGGGTAGTCACGTAGGAAGCTCTTACAAGCAAGTTTCGGTACGTTGTTCACCATGATGCCGCAAGAGCCACAGATCGCCATACGGCAAGACCAACGGTAAGACAGATCTTTGTCTAGGTGGTCTTTGATGTAACCAAGTGCGTCAAGTACAGACATGGTTTCATCGAATGGGACTTCGAATGTTTGCTTGTATGGTTCTGCATCTTTTTCTGGGTCGTAACGCAGGATGTCTACTTTTTGAATGCGATTTGCTGACATTATGCTTGCTCCTCTGCGTTCTTCTCTTCAGCCGCGGCTTTTTCTGCTGCTTCACCGTATAGACGAGCTTTTGGTTGTGACTTAGTGATGGTCACATTGCTGTAATCGATACTTGGTGCTGACTCTGGCTTGTAGAACGCAAGTGAGTGTTTTAGGAAGTTCACGTCATCACGTTCTGTACAACCGTCGTCTAGACGTTGGTGCGCACCGCGAGATTCTTTACGTAGAATCGCAGAGTGAACCATCGCTTCTGCGACTTCTAGGCCGTAACCCACTTCGATTGCGTATAGAAGGTCTGTGTTGAACACTTTACCTTTGTCTTTGATGCTGATGCGTTTGTAGCGTTCTTTCAACTCAGTGATTTTGTCGATAGTCGCTTGCATCAAATCTTCTTGGCGGTAGATACCACAACCCGCTTCCATGGTGTGACCCATTTCCGTGCGGATCTCTGCCCAGTTTTCGTCGCCTTCTTGGTTCATCAGTTTCGCGATGCGTTCTTCAGCTGCTTTTACTTGTGCGTCAATTGCCGCGTCGTTCCAGCCTTTGAATTCTGCCGCGCGTTTCACTGCGTTTTCACCCGCTACGCGGCCAAATACCACGAATTCAGCCAGTGAGTTAGACCCTAGACGGTTCGCACCGTGAAGGCCAACAGATGCACATTCACCTACCGCGAATAGGCCTTTAATGCGAGTTTCACAACCGCCGTCCGTTTCAATACCACCCATGGTGTAGTGAACGGTTGGACGAATTGGAATTGGCTCTTTGGCAGGGTCCACGTTTACATAAGCTTTTGCTAGCTCACAGATGAACGGCAGACGTTCTTGTAGGTACTCTTCACCAAGGTGGCGAAGGTCTAGGTGCACCACGTCACCCAGTGGGTGTTTGATGGTGTTGCCTTTCTGTTGTTCGTGCCAGAAAGCTTGAGAAACTTTGTCACGAGGACCCAGTTCCATGTATTTGTTCTTCGGTTGGCCAACTGGAGTTTCAGGGCCCATACCGTAATCTTGTAGGTAACGGTAGCCATTCTTGTTAACGATGATACCGCCTTCACCACGACAACCTTCCGTCATCAGGATACCTGTACCAGGAAGACCTGTTGGGTGGTATTGAACGAATTCCATATCACGTAGAGGAACGCCGTGACGGTAAGCCATTGCCATACCATCGCCCGTTACGATACCGCCGTTGGTGTTACAGTGGTAAACACGGCCCGCGCCACCTGTTGCTAGAACAACAGATTTTGCTTTGATAGTAACAAGCTCGCCTTCAGACATGTGAATAGCAATCAGACCTTGAACTTCGCCTTCATCAACAAGCAGATCCACCACAAAGTACTCATCAAAACGTTTGATGTTGCTGTACTTCATTGATGTCTGGAATAGCGTATGAAGCATGTGGAAGCCAGTTTTGTCTGCAGCGAACCAAGTACGTTCAACCTTCATTCCACCAAAGCGGCGTACGTTGACTTCACCGTTCTCTTTACGACTCCATGGGCAACCCCATTGCTCCATTTGGATCATTTCGCGAGTCGCGTTCTCTACAAAGTATTCAACAACATCCTGTTCACATAGCCAGTCACCACCGCCAACAGTGTCGTTGAAGTGGTTGTCTAAGCTATCTTCATCCTTGATAACTGCTGCTGAGCCACCCTCTGCAGCGACCGTGTGGGAGCGCATTGGATAAACTTTAGAAATCAGAGCGACTTCTAAGTCTGGGTTTGCTTCAGCCGCTGCAATAGCAGTACGAAGACCAGCGCCGCCTGCGCCGATGACTGCGATATCTGTGGTGATAATTTGCACAGTTATCCTCCAGTGTGTGATTGCGGAAATCCGCTTGTTATTGTCATTACGAGGCGCTCCTTAAAAAGAACTCCCCAAAAGTAGTAGGGTTAGTGTAGATGAGCCACATGGCAGAAAAATTGATGTAATTGGGTTTTTGCTTCGGTAATGCACTTAAGGGCATAGAATTTATAGGTTATGTGACTGCTATCACGGCATCGAGGTTTTGGTCCTCAAGCATTAACATTAGGGATGTTAAACCCGTGTTGCGTGACATTAACCGCATGGATAATAGGATTTTAACTGAGTGTTTTTTGTTCTGCGGCACGAGTAATGCTTGCCTCAAATTGGCGAGCACATTAGTAAAAAGAAGAAGGGATATTCCTCTCTTCTTGAAGAGTAAAAAGCATGTAGAATGAGACTTTCCTCGCTGAATTAAAGTTTGAGAGACTTGTTATGCAAACCAACTGGCAACCTACTGCTTCCATTGACCAACTTCGTCAACGTGCGACGTTAATCGCGTCGATTCGACAATTCTTCGCTGACCGACAGGTGATGGAAGTCGATACGCCAGCCATGAGTCACGCAACCGTGACTGACATTCATTTGCATACTTTCCAAACCGAGTTTGTTGGCCCAGGCTATGCCGATGGCAGTAAGCTGTTTTTTATGACCAGCCCAGAATTCCATATGAAGCGCCTTTTGGCTGCGGGTAGCGGTTGTATTTATCAAATCAACAAAGCATTTCGTAATGAAGAGAATGGTCGCTACCACAATCCTGAGTTTATGATGTTGGAGTGGTATCGCGTTGGCTTTGACCATCATAAATTGATGGATGAAATGGATGACCTGTTGCAGCTGGTATTGAAGTGTGGCGCAGCGCAGCGCATGACGTATCAGCAAGCCTTCATTGATGTGTTGGGTGTGTGTCCACTGGAAGGCTCGATGACTGAGCTGAAAGCGGCGGCAAGCAAGCTGGGTTTGAGTGACATTGCTGAGCCAGAAGAAGATCGCGATACGCTGCTGCAACTACTATTTAGCGTGGGAGTAGAAAACAAAATTGGTCAGGACGTGCCGGCTTTTGTGTACGACTTCCCTGCATCACAGGCGGCGCTTGCGAAAATCAATCCTCAAGATCATCGCGTCGCGGATCGTTTTGAAGTGTACTTTAAGGGGATAGAGCTGGCGAACGGATTTCATGAACTGGATAACCCGAAAGAGCAATTAGCGCGCTTTGAACAAGATAACGCAAAGCGTATCGAAATGGGTTTAAAACCACAGCCGATCGATTATCATCTGATCTCTGCACTGGAAGCAGGGTTGCCAGATTGTGCAGGGGTCGCGTTGGGTATCGATCGTTTGATCATGCTGGCGCTAGGCTGTGACCACATTGATCAAGTGACGGCCTTTCCATTTCCAATTGCATAAGGACGTCCAATGAACCTGACGGCTGCGCGTTTCGTCATCTTTAGCTACGCCATACTGATCGCTTTTTTATCTCTGAGTTCAGGTGAACTGCAAGACTGGGGCAATATCGCGTATCTCGACAAAATGCAGCACGCTATGGCGTACAGCGGCTTTGCGTTTTTAGGTTGTTTTTGCGTGTGGTGTTGGCGTCAACGTTGGGCGGTGGCGATTAGTATTTTGCTATTCAGCGCCGTTATTGAGTGGTTGCAAGGGTATGTAGGGCGACAAACTTCTTGGTTAGACCTTGTCGCCAACTCAACTGGCATCTTAACTGGTCTGTTATGTTACCGGATTTGGAGCCTCTATCGACCTAGGTTGGTGAAGTCGCTATACTCGATTCGTTAATGAAGAGGGAACACGATAACAATGAAAACGCGCGACAAAATCGTCTACGCGGCACTGGAGTTGTTCAACCAACATGGTGAGCGCAACATCACCACCAATCACATTGCCGATCACATCGAAATTAGCCCTGGTAACCTGTATTACCATTTCCGCAATAAGCAAGAAATCGTTCGCGAGATCTTTGCGCTTTATTCAGCAGAACTTTTAGAAAGATTTACCCCTATTCAAGGTTCGCAAGAGAGCCTGACTATGCTGAAGAGCTACCTAGACTCTATTTTTACCTTGATGTGGAAATACCGCTTTTTCTACGCAAACTTACCAGAAATCTTGTCACGAGATGAACAGCTACACGAACAGTACATCGATGTGCAAGAGAAGCTGCAAGCGAACCTCATTGCTATTATGCAAGAGTTCGTAACGATGAAGCTGTTGAATGTCGATCAACAACAGTTGAAGTCATTGGTATGTACGTTGCACTTGATTGCGTGTAGTTGGTTGGCGTATCAATCCGCGATGGCTTCAAAAACCAACATTACCGAGCAAATGGTGAAGCAAGGGATGTTGCAGATGCTTAATGTCGTTAAGCCATTAGCAACTGAGCAGGGCTTAGAGCAGCTACTGTTATTAGAAGATGCGGTTAGCAATCTACACAGTTAAACGTCAAACTGCTTAATATTTCGAGAGTCACTCTCATTTTCGAGTCGTGGCTCGAGTTGACTTGTCAAATATGCCACGCACAATAGTCCCATACGCTAAAAACCCTTGCAGGGATAAGATTCTCGATAAAGGAACTATCGCCCCATGAATTACGACATTTTTAATGGTGATGCTGATGGCATCATTGCTCTTCTACAATTGCGTTTGGCTGAGCCTGTCGATGCCCAGTTAATAACCGGTGTAAAGCGCGACATCAAGCTGGTGGAAAAAGTAGACGTGCAAGCGGGTGATGAGCTGACTGTGTTAGACATTTCGATGGAAAAGAACATGGCAGGTCTAGAGCAAGCTTTGGCTCAAGGCGCGCACGTCTTTTACGCCGATCATCACAAAGCGGGCGACATTCCTCAGCATGGTAATTTGGATGCGCACATCGATCTCGATGCCAACATGTGCACGGCGTTGATTGTCGATAAGTTGCTTGATGGGCGTTTTCATGACTGGGCGATTACGGCGGCTTATGGCGATAACATGATTGCTAAAGCCGATGAGTTAGCGAATAACGCGGGCTTGTCGCAGCAACAGAAAGAGCAGCTAAAAGAGCTGGGTACTTTAATTAACTACAACGGCTACGGATCGAAAGTCGAAGATTTACACTTTCACCCTGCGGAGCTGTACCGAGCTTTGCTGAAGTACACATCACCATTTGAAGCTATTGAAGATACGGCCTCGCCATACTACCAATTGCAATCGGCTTACCAACAAGACATGGAGGCGGCTCTCGCAGTGCCTGCCATGCATGAGAGCGGTAAGCTGAAGTTGTTTGAGTTACCAAACACGGCGGCATCACGCCGAATCAGTGGTGTTTATGGCAACTGGCTAGCAAACCAAACCCCTGATTCTGCGCATGCGGTACTTACTGAAAATGCAGATGGGACTTATACGGTTTCACTCCGTGCCCCATTAAACAATAAACAAGGTGCCGTTGCCGTGTGTGGTCAGTTCCCGACAGGTGGGGGGCGAGAGGCGGCGGCAGGAATCAACGCGTTAAGCAAAGATGATGTGAATGCTTTTATTGATGCGGTAGAAACCTACTACGCATAGCGTTTTCCAAAACATGAATACAACAAAGGAGCCGAGTGGCTCCTTTTTTATGACAAGTCAATAAGTCAGATAATCAGCGCTTTAACCAATATTTCGGATTCTGCGCTTCACTATTACGACGAATTTCAAAGTACAGCGATGGTCTGTCTTGACCACCTGTATCACCCGCGAGAGCAATCACTTCGCCGGCGGTGACTCGATCGCCTTCTTTTTTAGTTAACGCTTGGTTGTAACCATAGAGGGTCATGTCACCTTTTCCGTGGTCGAGCAGTACCACTAAACCGTATCCGCGCAGATACTCAGCAAATACGACAGTACCAGGATAAACGGCTTTCACTTGTTGACCATAGTTGGCAGACAGCACCATGCCCTTCCAGTTTACCTGCCCGGTTTGTCGCGTACCAAAGTTGTGTAACACACTGCCTTTGAGTGGCCAAGGCAACTTACCGCGCTGTTTGCCGAGTCCGTCCATTGGCACCGCATTACGCTTCGCTGCTTTGGCGATCTCTGCTTTTAAACGGGTTTCGTTGCGTTGCAGCTCGGCTAAGTAGCGTTTGTCATTCTTGATACTGCTCTGAATTTTATTCAGGGTTTGCTTACGCTTGGATTGTGTACTCGCTAGCGCTGTACGTTTTTCGGATTGCTGCTTGAGCAGAGTCTCGATTTGCTCTTTTTCTAGCTCGAGCTGGTTTTTGTTGTGCGCTAATTCTTGGGTTATTTTGGTGATCGCATCAATCACTTCAGCACGTGCTTTAGCTAAATGCTGGAAGTATTGGCTCATGCGGTCTTCTTCCACACCTTGATTTAACAAGTGACCATTGGCCTTCGCTCGCTCGGTTACGTAATACGTTTGCAGCAGCTGTTTGAGTTCTTCTTCTTGCTCTTGACGCTGTGCTTCTTGCAAGGCAATTTTCTCTTCCAGGTTTTCTATGTTTTTGTCTGCTTGTGCGAGGTTAGACTTGGTTTGTCGTATTTCACGCTCAAGCTTAGAAATACCAAGCTCTTGATCTTTTAGTGACTTCTGTAACTCATTGAGCTGCTTTTCTTGGGAAGAGAGCGATTTGCGCTGACGGCTTATCTCACTGGATACGCCTTTGAGCTCTTGCTGACTCACAGCAGAGGAGGTAATGGGATAAGTGGCAGATAAAGCACAAGTTAATAAAATAGCCGAGCGTAGAACAGGGTGATTTTGTTTTCGCACTTGAGAGTTACCTACCACGTTGTTGTCAAAAAGGTTTGTTGACGATTAAATACCATCTCCATGGATAAAGCTTTGCGACTTGCCGTTAAAGCCTTGATCCATATCGAGAGAGGGTTTGTCCGTTTTTGGACGTCCGACGATTTTTGCAGGCACGCCAGCCACCGTTGTGTGAGGAGGCACGGCTTGCAATACCACAGAGCAAGATCCGATTTTCGCGCCTTCACCGACTTCGATATTGCCAAGAATCTTTGCACCAGCTCCGATCATCACACCCTCGCGAATTTTCGGGTGACGATCACCGCATTCTTTACCAGTACCACCAAGGGTGACATCTTGCAGTATAGACACGTCGTTTTCGACCACGGCAGTTTCACCAATCACGATGCCTGTTGCATGGTCGAGCATGATACCACTACCAATGCGCGCTGCAGGGTGAATATCGACCTGACATGCTACCGAAATCTGATTTTGTAGGTAAGTCGCAAGAGCGTGACGACCTTGCTTCCACAGCCAGTTTGCTACTCGGTAGCCTTGCAGTGCGTGATAGCCTTTTAGGTACAGCAATGGCATTGAATACATTGAAACAGCAGGGTCGCGATTGACCGTGGCACAAATATCACAAGCCGCACCGTCAGTGATGGTTGGATCAGCCGCAAAGGCTTCTTCAACCACTTCACGCACAGCCATCGCTGGCATGGAAGCGGTGTTCAATTTGTTAGCCAGAATATAACTCAGAGCGGCACACAAACTTTCATGCTTGATAATGGTGGCATGATAGAAGCTTGCCAGCATAGGCTCTTGTTCTGACATTTCACGGGCTTCTGAGACAATTTTGTTCCAGACTTTTTGTTTTTCGCAGTGTTTCATTCTCAATATCCAGAGTGGTTCTTCCGTGACCCGACAACTTCAATTTTTCTCAGATGAGCTGCAAAGGGCGGTAGATTGCTACTTTCCTTCGGCTTTTTTGTCACGAGCAAGTAAATCTTGCGCTGCTAAGCGCGCATCTTTTCCTTGATACAATACTTGATAAATTTGATCAACTATCGGCATCTCAACACCCATACGTTGAGAAAGTAGCCATACTTCTTTTGTATTGCGGTAACCTTCAACCACTTGACCAATTTCTTCTTGAGCCGTATCAACGTCTTTACCTTGGCCTAATGCCAAGCCAAAGCGTCGGTTACGTGATTGGTTATCGGTACATGTCAGGACAAGATCGCCTAAACCCGCCATGCCCATAAAGGTTTCTGGCTGTGCACCCAGCGCAGCACCAAGGCGACTCATTTCAGCCAAGCCACGAGTAATTAATGCAGTACGGGCATTGGCGCCAAAACCGATACCATCAGACATACCCGCACCAATCGCAATAACGTTTTTCACAGCGCCACCCAATTGCATACCAATAAAGTCACTATTGGCATATACGCGGAAGGTTTTGCTACAGTGGATTTTTTCTTGTAGATCCGCAACAAATTCAGAATCTGGAGACGCAACAGAGATTGCAGTCGGCATACCCATTGCGAGCTCTTTCGCAAACGTTGGGCCAGACAATACTGCTAGTGAGTAGTTTTCACCGATAATGTCATAAGCGACGTCTTTCAGTAGGCGCCCCGTTTCAGGTTCAAGCCCTTTGGTTGCCCAACAGATGCGAGAGTCTTCGCGCAAGAATGGTTTACAGCTGTTTAGCACGATGCCAAAGACATGGCTTGGAACCACAACCAACAAATCTCGGCTTGCTTGAACGGCTTTTTCTAAATCCGATTCAATGATCAAGCTTTCAGGGAAATCAACACCTGGTAAGAAGGCATGGTTAGCTCGGTCTGCTTCTAGGCGAGCCATGTGCTCTGGCTCGTGTCCCCAAAGGACAACGTTCGCGCCGTTACGAGCGAGTGAGATTGCCAAAGAGGTGCCGTATGAGCCTGCGCCAATCACAGTCATTGCGATGTCTTTACCGTAAGCATTGTTTGTATTTGCTTGTGTCATGCTACCGCCTAATTG
The DNA here is from genome assembly GCF_033340375.1 of Vibrio sp. 1167. Classification (NCBI taxonomy): domain Bacteria; kingdom Pseudomonadati; phylum Pseudomonadota; class Gammaproteobacteria; order Vibrionales; family Vibrionaceae; genus Vibrio; species Vibrio sp. 1167. Next base: position 57,408 of record NZ_JAWOWK010000017.1, read on the forward strand.
TCTTGCTACTAGTAGAATCTAGTTCCTAATCGTCAAATTTTACGCCTTCTGGCGATTAGGAACTAGGAACTTTTGTCAGAAATAAAAAATGCACATTGCATCGGATGGTAGACGCTCTGTGCATTTTATTTGATTCGGTGACGTCAGCACTGTGGCTATTCGTCACTTATAAAACGTGAATTACGCTTCAGCTTCGCCTTGTTGAGCTTGCTGTTGTAGGTAGTTCATGAATAGCGCGTCAAAGTTTACTGGCGCTAGGTTCAGTTGAGGGAACGTACCTTTAACGACTAGGCTTGAGATAGTTTCACGAGCGTATGGGAATAGGATGTTCGGGCAGAATGCGCCTAGGCAATGTGCAAGTTGACCAGCTTCCATTTGTTCAGCAGTGAAGATACCACCTTGTTGAACTTCACATAGGAACGCAGTCTCTTCTTCGTTCTTCACAGTAACGGTTAGGCGTAGAACAACTTCGTAAACGCCTTCACCAAGCTCACGGCTTTGAGTGTCTAGGTCTAGTTTAACGTCTGGGTTCCACTCTTTCTGGAAAATTACTGGAGAGTTCGGCGCTTCAAAAGAAACGTCTTTTAGGAAGATGCGTTGAATTGCGAAGTTTTGTTGTGCGTCTTGAGGTGCTGCTTCAGCCATTTTTTAATCCTTAAATCAATATTTGTTGAGCCTAGAAACGTCTAAGCTCAGAAAACTGGTATGTCCTGAGACTAACTGAGCCAATCTACCTTGACTAGATGAAGCGTGTATTACGTGCAAAGCGTCACAACTTAGTGCTCCAACTGCTTTCAATTTGCTCAGTTTTTTGTCCGCGAGGCTTGGTAAAAGCGCGTTTAAACGCGAACTTTCGTTCTTGCCACGTTCCTACTTCTTACCGCGAACTAACGGCAGGTTCGCTTCGTTCCACGCAATCAAACCATTTTTTAGTAGGCTCACGTTTTCGAAGCCAGCTTTTACTAGTAGGTTTGCGCTTTCTTGAGCGGTCTGTCCTGTCTTACATACAACAATGATTGGGTCTGATTTGTGGTTTTCAAGGCTACCCAAGTTACCCGCTTTGATGTCTGACGGTAAAATGTGAAGTGAGTCGGTGATATGACCTTTTTTGAACTCGTCTTTGGTACGGATATCCACTACAACGCCGTTTTCACGGTTCATAAGATGAGTCAGTTGGTTTACGTTGATTTCTTTGTATGCGGCTGTCGCTGATTTCACGATGTTCATGATAAAGGCGACAAGAAGACCTACCCAAACCAAAGATAGAATCATGTTCTGTTGGAAAAATTCAATGTACTCTTGCATGTCTTGAGCTCTTACGCTGTTGGCGGAAAAATAAAGCAGGAGTATAGCGAGGTTACGGCTCTTAGGCGAGAGGGTTAAAATTTTCTAACGAATAATTGAGATCTCTATAAACCCTTTATGCCCTTACTATCCGTACATTTTGCTCTGGTAGCTTGATTGCTTTTGCCTATTGGACTTATCGGTTTAAGTGACTTCTGTTTTACTGAGAAAAGAGAACAATAGGTATTAACCCATCTTGTTTGATGTTGCTTTAAATTAGCGCTATTTCAAGTGCAAAAATAAGAATGAGAAGCGTAAGAAAACCGAACTTAGACTGGGGTGTACAAAGCGTATTAGAAATGACTATGCTTGTGGAACACGATTGTCGGCACTGACTCGTTGTTCGCTTAACTTGTAAGATAGCAACAATAAATCGCAAACATTATTTGATCTTAACCTACAGTTTTGGTTAAAAAGTGTAGTAAAATTACGCTAGTTTTGTTTCAAGGTTAGATAGGGCAGCGAGGCCCTACGCCAAAAGTTACTTAAATTTGATGAGGTCATCACTATGTCAGCTAAGAAGCCACTGGCTCTAGTTATCCTTGACGGTTACGGTTACCGTGAAGACACAGCAAGTAACGCAATTGCGAATGCGAAAACACCAGTAATGGATGCTCTGATTGCGAATAACCCACACACATTAATCTCTGCTTCAGGCATGGATGTTGGCCTTCCTGATGGTCAAATGGGTAACTCTGAAGTTGGTCACACTAACATTGGTGCAGGCCGCGTTGTATACCAAGACCTGACTCGTATCACTAAATCAATTGCTGATGGTGAGTTCGAACAAACGCCTGCGCTAGTTGAAGCAATCGACTCTGCTGTGAAAGCTGAAAAAGCAGTACACATCATGGGCCTGATGTCTCCAGGCGGTGTTCACTCTCACGAAGACCACATTTACGCTGCAGTTGAAATGGCAGCGGCTCGTGGCGCAGAGAAAATCTACCTACACTGCTTCCTAGACGGCCGTGACACACCACCACGTAGTGCTGAAAACTCACTACAACGTTTCCAAGACCTATTTGCGAAACTAGGTAAAGGCCGCGTTGCTTCTCTAGTAGGTCGTTACTACGCAATGGACCGTGACAACAATTGGGATCGCGTCCAAGTTGCTTACGATCTTCTAACTCAAGCTAAAGCTGAGTTCACAGCAGAAACGGCAGTTGCAGGTCTAGAAGCGGCTTACGCTCGTGAAGAAAACGACGAATTCGTTAAAGCAACAGCTATCAAAGCAGAAGGTCAAGAAGACGCAATCATGCAAGATGGTGATGCGGTTATCTTCATGAACTACCGTGCTGACCGTGCACGTCAAATCACTCGTGCATTCGTTCCTGCATTTGACGGCTTTGAGCGTGCAGTATTCCCAGCAATCAACTTTGTGATGCTGACTCAATACGCGGCTGATATCCCTCTAGCTATCGCATTCCCACCTGCGTCTCTAGAAAACACTTACGGTGAGTGGCTATCTAAACAAGGTCAAACTCAGCTACGTATCTCTGAAACAGAGAAATACGCACACGTGACTTTCTTCTTCAACGGTGGTGTTGAGAACGAATTTGAAGGCGAAGAGCGTCAATTGGTTGCTTCTCCAAAAGTTGCAACGTACGACATGCAGCCTGAAATGAGCTCTCCAGAACTAACAGATAAGATGGTTGCGGCTATTAAGTCTGGTAAGTTCGATACCATCATCTGTAACTACCCGAACGCAGATATGGTTGGTCACACTGGCGTTTATGAAGCGGCTGAGAAAGCAATCGAAGCTCTAGATGAAAGCGTGGGTAAAGTGGTTGAAGCAATCAAAGAAGTTGGCGGTCAACTATTGATCACTGCGGACCACGGTAACGCAGAAATGATGATCGACCCTGAAACTGGCGGCATCCACACTGCTCACACTAACCTACCAGTGCCTCTAATCTATGTAGGTGACAAAGCGGTTGAATTCAAAGAAGGCGGTAAACTGTCTGACCTTGCACCAACCATGCTTTCTCTAGCTGGTCTAGAAATCCCAGCAGAAATGACGGGTGAAGTATTAGTTAAATAAATAATTAACTAACGGCTCCGAATGATAAAAGCCCGAGTTTAAACTCGGGCTTTTTTGTATCTGGCAATAAGGGCTGGTCTGTAAGGTTACTGAACCAAAATGCCCGCACCAATCACAGCTAGGGCTGCGCCCAACCATGCAAATCGGTTTGGTCGGCGTTTAGTGTAAATCCAGAGCAGTGGTAGCAACATAATTGGCGTGGTTGAAGATAGAAGTGCAACCATACCTACATTTCCTTCTTGCAGTGCGTATAAGATTAGCGTCATGCCGACGGCCATCGCCAAGAAACCATTAAGCGCAGTAATACCAAATATGCGCCAAGTAATGTGTTGCGTCGAGCGAGCGACTTTGACTCCTAGAATTAACAACATGCTGTGGGCGAAAAAGGCACTGATCATTCGAATAGCAGAAGCCGCAACTGGGTCAATACTGGTTTGCATTACTGGCTTGGCGATGATGCCGCCCAATGCTTGGCACATTGCTGCGGTTAAGCCAAGTCCAATACCCACCCAGATGTTACCTTTAATGTCTTCCAAGACGTTATTCACTTGACCTCTTCGGCCGAAGAATATCGCCATCACCACGCCGCTAAATACCAATGATGCGCCCAGTAGTTCTATTGTGGTCATGACTTCGCTAAATAAGAAGTAGCCCAAGATGGCAGAGAACACGGCGTGGCAAGAGAAGAGTAACCCGGCCTGTCTTGGCCCCATACGATTCAAACACGCGAATAGAGCGGTATCGCCAATAAAAATACCAATCAGTCCTGAGGCCATCATTGGCGTTACATGTTCCCAAGAAACCGTTAACCAGCCGCCAGTTATCCAGGCCATTGTTGATAAGATCACGGCTGTGCAGCCCATACGCCAGCGGCTGTAAGAAAATGCGCCTAGGTGTTGTGCAGGAATGACCGAAATTAGGCTAGAAACTGCCCACAGAAAAGCGGCGCATAAAGCAAGCCATTCGTAACCCATGATGTGTCGACGTCCTTGTAGAGTAGAGGAGTCTTAATATGCACGAAATTTATGGGATGTAAAAGCCGCTCTGTAAGGGCAGTAGCTGGAGAGCTGCTCCATGACAACACGCTTTTTCATGGAGCTCTTCGATTAAAACAGTACCAAAACTGCGCCATACACGATAAGTAGACCAATCAAACCGAGAATCAGGCCTACTTTCGCCATGTCTTTGCTCTCGATGAGGCCTGTTGAATAAGCCAAAGAGTTTGGTGGTGTGGAAACCGGTAAGATCATGCCAAGTGATGCGGAGAAGGCGACGACAACCAGTAAACCTTGTAGGCCACCAACCGCAATAAGGCTTGGCATGGATGTACCAATAGCGGCAGCAATAGGCATCAATAAGTTTGCCGTTGCGGTATTAGACATAAAGTTCGCCATTAACCAGCACACTACCGATAGGGCTAAAACAACGGCAAATGGTGATAGCAGGCTGTAATCAATGGCGTGCGCTAATGCTTCGGCTAAGCCCGTTTTGTCTAAGGCAATGCCAATTGCTATACCACCGGCAACTAGCCATAAAACATCCCAGTTAATCAGCTTGAGCTCTTCTTTTCCCATAATGCCCGTTAACGTGAACACTGCTAGTGGGATAATCGCGACAACATATGTATTCATGCCATGCACTTTCGTTGTCATCCAAAGCAAAATGGTTAGTGCAAAAGTGATGTAGACGACGATCGCACGCCAGCTCCTTTTGAATGTACCATCTAGCTTTAGTTTCATTTCTGGTTCGCTAGACGGAAACAGCTTTTGCAACAAGAACCAAGCTACAGTGAGTTGTACCAACACAAATGGTAGACCCATTGTCATCCACGATAGGAAGTCTATCGCGTTTTCTCCAGTGAGATATTGAAGCGCTATCGCATTAGGTGGCGTGCCTATCGGAGTCGCAATGCCGCCTGTATTCGCGGCAATTGGAATACACAACACCAGTGCTTTAATGCCTAAATCCCCTTTAGGTGCTGAAGCGACGATGGGGCCAAGCAGGGCTAGCATCATCACGGTCGTGGCAGTATTGGACATAAACATTGAAAAAACGGCGGTAATTAACATCAAGCCCAGCATGATGAACTTAGGTTGGGTGCCGAATGGTTTTAATAGTACTCGGGCGAGGTTGTTGTCGAGCTCGTATTTGGAAGCCGCAATCGCAAGAGCAAAACCACCCATAAAAAGAATAATGATCGGTGAAGAGAAGGCCGAGAAAATATCGGTGTAAGCAATTAACTCTCCTAAATCATGCCCCGCTGGTGGATTGCGAAATAGATGCAAACCTTTATCCGATATCATGATCAGTTCAAGAGCGATAATAAGAATGGACGTAGCAAAAACGGGAACCGGCTCGAGAACCCAAAGTAGGGCAGCAAGAAGAAAAATAGCTAACAGGCGATGCTGAATTAAAGTGAGATCGTCAATAGGAATAGCATCGATCGGCATCATCAAAACACCGAGCGGAATTAAAAAGCACACCAGCAATTTCGCCAACGTGTTTACACTCATCTTTGGCATTGGCTGCCCCTCTAAATATTCATTCTAAGCGCAGGATAATTGATTGTGGAATGAGGGTCTTAGAGGCAGGTATGAGTTTGAGAAATAGAGGCTAAATTTCGAACGGAGTTTTGCTTTTTATCAATAAAAAGAGCCCTTAATAAAGGGCTCTTTAACGGTGTTTTACTTATTTTTTCAAGGCGTAAGGTGTGCCCATAACGGTTGGCTTACCGTTTTCCATGCTTGCGTCAAACTCAATCGCGTCTTTGGCAAACAGGTTAATAACAGTAGAACCCAGTTTGAAGCGGCCCATCTCTTCGCCTTTTTTCAAGATCACGGCCTTGTCACCCTCTGCTGGGTAATCCCATTTGTAGACAGTGTTTCCACGAGGCGGAGTGATAGTGCCAGCCCATACTTGCTCAATGCTACCAACAATTGTCGCACCAACAAGCACCTGTGCCATTGGACCAAACTCAGTATCGAAGATACACACCACACGCTCGTTACGTGCAAATAGGTTCGGTACGTTTTCTGCTGTCAGAGGGTTTACTGAGAACAGGTCACCTGGTACGTAAATCATTTGGCGCAGAGTGCCGTCACATGGCATGTGTACACGGTGGTAATCGCGCGGAGATAGATACAATGTGGCAAAAGAACCATCTTTAAATTCGTCCGCTAAATTCGCGTCACCGCCCAGCAATTCTTGTGCTGAGAAGTGATGACCTTTTGCTTGGATAAGTTGACCATCTTCAATAGGGCCAAACTGGCTAACACAAGCGTCGGCTGGATGAGTGATGACGTTTTCGCCTTCAGAAATTGGGCGTGCGCCTTCTTTTAGCTCACGAACGAAAAACTCGTTGAACGTTTTAAAATGCTTAGGATCTGAGTGCTTTGCCTCATCCATATTCACATTGTATTGTTTGATAAACCAACGAATAACTGCTGTTGTTAGACCGCCAGCTTTTGCTGAAGCCAGTTTACCCATTAGGCGAGTGAGGCCGTGTTGTGGGATCCAGTACTGCAGTCCAACTTTAAACTTGTCCATCTTTAATTCCGATACTTCTGTTAGATTCGCGCTTTAGGGCGCGTGATGTTACTGAAATTTAATTTGCTTGTCAGTATTAGGTGAAGACTTTTTACACAGTTACAGCCTTAACTCAATTACAGATCGGCTTTTTTATTACGTGAATACTGACGATTTGCTTTGTTTTCAACCATGCTTTCCAAAATGCGATGATAGTTTTCAAAGCGAGTTTCGTTAATTTCCCCGTTCTCGACAGCTTCGCGTAGAAGGCAGCCTGGGTCATCATTGTGTTTACAATCTCGGAACTTGCAACCGCCTAAATATGGTCGAAATTCAACGAATGCTTTTGTTACTTCTTCTGCTTCCAAATGCCAAAGACCAAATTCACGTACTCCAGGTGAGTCGATCAAATCGCCACCCGTTGGAATGTGGTATAAACGTGCAGCCGTCGTGGTGTGTTGGCCCAAGCCAGAGTTCTCAGAGACTTCGCCTTCTTCCACTTCGCTCTCTAGTTCCGGCATTAACGCGTTGACTAAGCTGGATTTCCCTACGCCTGATTGACCAACAAAGATATTAATTCGGTCACGCAGCAGGGTTTCTAGTTCAGCAATGCCTTCTCCAGACTTCTTGCTGACCAGAAGCACTTTATAGCCAATGCGTTCATATTCTTTGAGCCATTCTTCATACATTGTACGATCATCGGCTTCTAGAAGGTCGACTTTATTTAAGACCAACAATGGCGCAATATTCAGTGTTTCTGATGCAACGAGATAGCGGTCAATAATATTTAGCGATAGCTCTGGTAATACCGAAGAGACAATGACCATTTGATCAATATTGGCTGCAACGGGTTTTAGGCCATCGTAATAATCTGGACGAGTGAGCACTGAAGAGCGAGGTTCTACCGCTTCAACAACACCAGAGATGCCCGCCATAGACTCCAATCCTTCGCGCCATAAAACACGATCGCCAGATACTAGAGACTCAATACCACGGCGGAGGTTACAGCGTTGAATTTCGCCTGTTTCAAGGTCTTCAATGTCCGCGTGCTGACCAAAACGAGTGATCACGAGACCTTGCTTGCTGGCGCCTAGCATGTTTTCATCCCACTGGATGGACTCTTCTTGCTTCTTCAAACGCTTTTGTTGGTTGCTACGTACGCGTCGCACCTGACCTTTGGTTAACTTTTTCTTCTTTGCCACAATTCTGTACTTTATGTGAATTTACTCAAATGGTTGAGCCGTACTCTTGGCTCCGTGTATGAGTATCGTGTTTCTCGTATTTTGAGGTATAGTACCTCTTTTATCGATAAACAAATAGGCGGCGTAACCATGTCCTTTAGCGATCAAAACCTAATTTGGGTTGATTTAGAGATGACAGGGCTTGATCCTGAAACGCACAAAATCATCGAAATTGCTTCTATTGTCACGGATAGCGAACTAAATATTTTGGCTGAAGGTCCAGTTTTAGCGATTCATCAGCCGGAAGAAGAACTAGCGAAAATGGACGACTGGTGTACTAATACGCATACGGCAAGCGGTTTGGTTGAGCGCGTTCGAAACAGTCAAATCTCAGAACAAGACGCAGTCGCACAAACCATTGAATTTTTAGAAAAATGGGTGCCAAAAGGGGCGTCGCCAATATGTGGTAACAGCATTGGGCAGGATCGTCGCTTTTTATACAAGCATATGCCTGAGTTGGAAGAGTTCTTCCATTACCGATATGTTGACGTTAGTACTCTTAAAGAACTAGCACGTCGCTGGCAACCTGAGGTGCTAAATGGGTTCACAAAACAGGGAACACATTTGGCCTTGGACGACATTCGTGAGTCCATCGCAGAACTTAAGTACTATCGAGGTACTATTTTCAAGATTTAACTGTTAAGGTTGCGATCCAAATTGTTGTAATTTATATCGCTTTTGATTGCTTTTTCGTCGTTCAGTAAAAAAATAAAGTTTTTTTGAAGGAAGGACTTGCATCACAAAAAAATGCTCTTATAATTCGCAGCCCTAAACAGCGGAAACGTTGTTGATGCGACACTAGCTCAGTTGGTAGAGCGCAACCTTGCCAAGGTTGAGGTCACGAGTTCGAACCTCGTGTGTCGCTCC
>NZ_JAWOWK010000018.1:0-56494 GCF_033340375.1 Vibrio sp. 1167
GCAACACTTTCTCCGTGGGGTCAAAGTCATCTAACAGCAACACTTTCTCCGCGGGGTCAAAGTCACCTAACAGCAACACTTTCTCCGTGGGTCAGAACGTGCCTAACAGCAACGCTTTCTCCGTAGGTCAGAACGTGCCTAACAGCAACGCTTTCTCCGTAGGTCAGAACGTGCCTAACAGCAACACTTTCTCCGTGGGTCAGAACATGCCTAACAGCAACGCTTTCTCCGCGGCCAACATAGTTATTTATGACTATGTTGGCCACTTTAAGGTTATTTAACGCCAAAGGTAAAACCTAGGCTTGTTTCGAACCAGATGGGATCTGAAACATCAATAGCGTAACCTTTAACATCAGATTTCAGTTTTTTAAGCTCAGTCAGGTGAGCTTCAATGTCGCTACTGTCATAATGCTTATTCGCATATTCTTCAGTCCATTCGATCAAGCTATTAATAACGCTCACAGCAGCTTCAACTTCACAGTCGAAGTCAGCAACGTTCGCACTGTTTAGCGTTCCTTCATCGTCATAAACATAAATCACAATGTCTTCCAGCTGGAATGTGAACGAGTGACCTGATGAGCAAGTGCCATCCCAAGGCGTTTCTGGGGTGTCTGTGTCTTGTGTGACAGGTCTTCCACAGGTAGGGCAAAGAGGGCGAGTAAGATCAGAAGTGTATGTGTAAATTGTCATCGGAAATTCTCCGGTTTTGACCTTGACGATATGTCCGGCCTTTGAGATATATAATAGGGCATTTTACCCTAATTTGTCAAGTTGCATATCAATAAAAATCCAATAATTACAGTTATTTATTGACGATTTTTGGTTTGATGGGTTATATAAAAAATCTTTTCCCTGGAGTAAATATCTCTTTTAGATAAGTTGTTTTATAAATAACTTTTAACAGAGTGGTTAAGTATCAAACAAAGCCAGTAATTGTTGACCTATTGAAACTTGAGGGAGCTGCTTAGTCTGATGATGCAGTCTTGCTTAGAGTTGTGATTGTTCTCAACAATAAGGTTATTGATCTGATTTACCCTTAGTGTTCAAATGCTCAATAGCATTGATAATAAAAAAATAATGCTTTTCCACTTACATCTTCCTTTCGATTTCTATTTTTCCGTAAATACTTGTGACGGCTGGATCAAAAACAGCACGAGCACTATTGTTTTTATTAGGAATAAAGTTCATATCGTGAGTAAGATATTCGATAAACTGTAATTTGTTGAAACTCATGTTAGAGTGTGCTTTCGCTATCATTAATCGGAGTGTGGCTAACCTTTAATATGGAGTTAAAAACTTTAGCGGCTAAAATTGGCCTAAAGAGGGGCAGTTGGTGTACAACTACATTTTTTTTACCAATGTGCTAAAAATCTTAGATGAACGGCACATGACTAAATCAGAATTAGCAGAACGATCAGGGGTGTCTATATCGTTCTTATCTGATTTAACTACGGGGAATGCAAATCCTTCATTGAAGGTATTAGAAGCAATAGCGTCAGCTCTTGAAACACCGCTACCGCTTCTATTGGAATCTACGGACCTTAACAAAGAATCTCTTGAAGCCTTGGCGGGTGGTAAAGTATTAAGTAGTCTTCCTCCTGGCTACGAAAGGGTTTCTGTTATCTTACCTGAGCACAAGGCATTCCAGGTTAAGAAGTGGGGCGAAGAAACCAGATTAAAGCTCCAACAACTCAATTCCTCTAGAAAGTAATATCCATCCCTAATACTAATATTTTAGCGGCTAAATTTTAGCTGCTAAATTTAGCATCCCTTCATACACAAAATTCCACTATTTATCCTTCTTTTCAATATGGTTATCTCCATTTAAAAACGTGACTGCGCTCGCGTGGCGTCTCACTCGCAAGGCAAAAGGTAATTTTCTTTAAATTCTTTTGTTGTGTTTAGTTGCACATGGCTTAATTTCGGTATATCGTATGTTCAAGAAACGGATTTACCGAATTCAACTAAGTTTAAAGGCAATTGAATGCAACCTAACGAATCGACAGGCTCAGTAAAAGACAGAGCAAAAAGAAAGCTAGAAAGGGACATGGGTTCTGAACTACTAGCAATCTTTAATGATCCAAAAACCGTAGAGTTGATGCTCAATCCTGACGGCACAGTTTGGGTTGAAAAGCTAGGTGAAGATATGCAGTGCATCACCACACTTAGACCAGCTCAAGGCCGAGCTATTATCGAAACCGTAGCAGGTTTTCATGGCAAAGAAGTTACTTCATACACTCCGAATTTAGAGGCTGAATTTCCCTTAGATGGTTCTCGCTTTGCAGGGCAACTAGAGACTGTGGCAGTAGGTCAGGGTCCGTCATTTGCCATACGTAAAAAAGCGGTGAGCATATTCACGCTTGAACAGTATGTAGAAAACGGAATTATGACTGCCGCTCAAAAAGATTCTTTAGTGAATATCATTTCACAAAAGAAAAACATTCTTGTCGTGGGGGGGACTGGTTCCGGTAAAACCACACTGGCAAACGCCATTATTCGTGAAACCGTCGAACAGTTCCCTAATGACCGCTTCATCATCATTGAAGACACCAGTGAAATTCAGTGTGCCGCGAAGAACTATGTTCAGTACCGCACCTCTGAAACCGTCGATATGACCAGCTTATTAAAAACCGCATTAAGGATGCGACCTGACCGAATTCTAGTCGGTGAGGTGCGTGGTCCAGAAGCTCTCGATTTGTTAATGGCTTGGAATACAGGTCATCCAGGTGGCGTTGCCACAATACATGCGAACAAAGGCCCTTCTAGTGGTCTTGGGAGGTTTAAGTTCCTTATAACAATGCACCCTAAAAAACCAGACCCAATTGAACCGTTTATAGGCGAGGCGGTTCATGCGTTGGTGTACATCGCCAAAAACAAAAAAACCAACACTAGGGCCGTCGAAGAAATTATCGAAGTGTCCGGTTATCAAGATGGTCAATACGTGACCGAAACCTTATCAAACAAACCTATCTAGGAGTTATACAAATGCAATTCTCTCTATCAAAAATCCGATTCGACCGCTCGTCTATGTTCTACCTGGGCTTGTTTGCGTTGATGTTCTTAGCAATGGCGCTTCAACCTGCAATGGCATCCGAAGGCACTGGCGGCTCACTTCCTTATGAGAGCTGGCTAACTAACCTTCGTAACTCTGTTACTGGTCCTGTGGCGTTCGCTCTTTCAATGATTGGTATCGTTGTTGCGGGCGGTATTTTGATCTTCGGTGGTGAACTAAACGCCTTCTTCCGCACACTGATTTTCCTTGTTTTGGTAATGGCAATGCTTGTAGGTGCGCAAAACATGATGTCTACGTTCTTCGGTCGTGGTGCTGAACTTGCTGCGCTTAGCGAAGCTGTTATTAACCAAGTTGGCGGCGCGGCTTCTCGTGTTGTTAACGGTGTACAGGCGGCTTAATTATGGCTTTGCGCACGATCCCCATTCGTAGGGCTGGCAACAGAGCGAACTTGTTCATGGGCGGGGATCGTGAGCTTGTGATGTTCTCTGGTTTGCTCGCTGCCGCACTAATTTTTAGTGCTCAAGAAATTAGAGCAACTGTATTCGGTATTTGTCTTTGGTGGGGTGCGCTTTTTGTGTGCCGACTAATGGCTAAATCAGATCCTAAATTGCGTCATGTGTATCTGAGACACCGCATATACAAAGCGTACTACCCAGCACGTAGTACGCCCTTCCGTGAAAATACATCAGGCCAAGGGAAGCAATACAAATGATGATTCAATCTATTTCATTCGCCATTGCTGGCTTCGGTGCTTTGTTGTTACTAATCCTATTCTCCCGTGTCCGTGCGGTTGATGCTGAATTGAAACTCAAAAAGCATCGCTCTAAAGATGCAGGATTGGCTGATTTACTTAACTACGCTGCCGTTGTCGATGATGGTGTAGTGGTATGTAAAAACGGCGCATTTATGGCGTCATGGCTTTACAAAGGAGAGGACAACGCAAGTAGTACCGATGCACAACGAGAAATGGTGTCCTTTCGTATAAATCAGGCGCTTTCTGGTTTGGGTAGTGGTTGGATGGTTCACGTTGATGCTGTACGCCGTCCATCACCAAAATATTCAGATCGTAATTTATCTGAGTTTCCAGACAAGATTTCAGCTGCTATTGACGAAGAACGCCGCCAACTATTCGAAGGGTTGGGAACTATGTATGAGGGCTATTTTGTGCTCACTTTAACCTGGTTTCCTCCAGTATTGGCTCAGCGAAAGTTTGTTGAACTTATGTTTGATGACGATGCGGAAATTGTTGGTAAGAAAGAACAAACAAAGGGCCTGATTAATCAGTTCAAGCGTGAAATAACCGCTATTGAAAACCGTCTATCCAGCGCTGTTAATCTGAGTCGTTTGCGTGGTAACAAAATTACAAATGAAGATGGAAAAACCATCACTCACGATGATTTCTTGGGGTGGTTACAGTTCTGTATTACGGGCCTTAATCATCCTGTGACATTGCCTAGCAATCCTATGTATTTGGATGCGTACTTAGGCGGTCAAGAAATGTGGGGGGGTGTTGTTCCTAAAGTCGGTCGTAAATTTGTTCAGGTCGTAGCGATTGAAGGTTTTCCTATGGAGTCATATCCAGGAGTGCTTTCTGCTCTTGCTGAATTGCCTGTTGAATATCGCTGGTCATCACGATTCATATTCATGGACCAACACGAATCACTAAGACATTTAGACAAGTTCCGTAAAAAGTGGCGCCAGAAGATTAGAGGTTTCTTTGATCAGGTTTTCAACACTAATAACGGCACTGTAGATCAAGATGCACTATCAATGGTTCAAGATGCAGAGGCCGCAATTGCTGAAATCAGTAGTGGTGTTGTAGCTGCGGGTTATTACACAAGCGTTGTCGTCCTAATGGATGAAAACCGCGACCGACTAGAACAGTCTGCCCGCCAAGTAGAAAAGTCAGTAAACCGTCTTGGTTTCGCAGCTCGTACAGAAACTATCAATACTCTGGATGCTTACTTGGGAAGCCTGCCAGGTCACGGTGTCGAAAACGTTCGTCGTCCACTAATTAACACTATGAATCTGGCCGACTTGCTTCCAACAAGCACTGTTTGGACTGGTTCAAATAAGGCTCCTTGCCCAATGTATCCATCATTGGCGCCAGCACTAATGAACTGTGTAACAAGTGGTTCTACTCCGTTTAGGTTAAACCTGCACGTTCGAGATTTGGGGCACACTTTTATGTTTGGTCCAACAGGGGCGGGTAAATCAACGCACTTGGCATTAATCGCAGCTCAGCTGCGCAGATACAAAGGCATGTCTATTTATGCTTTCGACAAGGGTATGTCTATGTACCCATTAACAAAGGCTGTCAATGGATTACATTTTTCTGTTGGTGCAGACGATGACCGCCTAGCGTTCTGTCCATTGCAATTCTTAGATAGCAAATCAGATCGCGCATGGGCGATGGAATGGATTGATACCATTTTGGCGTTAAACGGGGTTAATACCACTCCAGCTCAACGTAACGAGATTGGTAACGCAATCCAAAGTATGTACGAAAGCGGTGCGCGTACACTGTCTGAGTTCTCCTTAACAATCCAGGATGAAAATATCCGTGAAGCGATGCGCCAATACACAGTAGATGGGGCTATGGGTCATCTATTGGACTCTGAACAAGATGGATTGTCTTTAACGGATTTCACAACATTTGAAATCGAAGAATTGATGAACCTGGGCGAGAAGTTCGCACTGCCAGTATTGCTTTACCTATTCCGTCGTATCGAGTGCAGCCTGAAAGGTCAACCGTCCGTCATTATTTTAGATGAAGCATGGCTAATGCTAGGGCATCCAGCTTTCCGTGAAAAAATTCGAGAATGGCTCAAAGTTCTTCGTAAGGCGAATTGTCTGGTTCTTATGGCAACACAAAGTCTGTCTGATGCGGCCAACTCTGGAATCCTAGACGTTATTGTCGAGTCTACTGCAACCAAAATCTTTCTTCCTAACGTGTATGCGCGTGATGAAGATACAGCGGCTCTTTATCGTCGAATGGGCCTCAATAGCCGTCAAATCGACATTTTGGCAACCGCGGTTCCTAAACGTCAATACTACTATGTTTCGGAAAATGGGCGCCGTCTCTATGACTTAGCTCTTGGCCCGCTTGCATTGTCGTTTGTAGGGGCTTCTGACAAGGAATCTGTAGCAATCATTAAACAGCTTGAAGCTAAGCATGGTGAAAAGTGGGTTGATGAATGGTTAGCAAGCAGAGGCATAAATATTAATAACTACTTGGAGGCCGCGTAATGAGCTTTTCCGACACACTAAAGGGGCTGATTTTCAAAAATCCCGCGCCAGGTTATCAATCAGAACCGACCGTTGAGAAAGAAGAAAAACAGGGTAAACGCCAAGAAGAAACTGAAAACCCTTATCTGACTGCCCGCCGTACTTGGAATGAACATGTGGGTTCAGTGGTTTCAGCAAAGCAGACCTGGCAGGTTGTGGGGATCTTGTCCCTGCTAATTACGTTGGCCGCTGTTGGTGGTGTGATTCACATTGGTAGTCAATCAAAGTTCGTCCCTTACGTAGTTGAAGTGGACAGCTTAGGTCAGGCTCAAGCAGCAGGACCCGTCACAGCTTCTTCAATGGCTGACCCGCGAGTTATGGGTTCGACGGTTTCAAAATTTATTGAAAATGCTCGCTTGGTGTCTCCAGACGTAGCTTTGCAACGTAAAGCTGTTTTTGGTGTTTACGCCCATTTATCACCGAAAGATTCAGCGACCATAAAAATGAATGAATGGCTAAACGGTAGTGCGGATTCAAGTCCATTCAAACGTGCCGCGAAGGTAATGGTAAGTATTGATATTAAATCAGTCATGCCGCAAACACCGACAACGTGGCAAGTCGATTGGGTGGAAACAGTACGAGACCGACAAGGTGTTAAACAAGGTGAACCCGCTCTAATGCGCGCATTAGTTACTGTTTACACCGCAGATACTTCAACGCAGACCACAGAAGAACAGATGCGCAATAACCCGCTGGGTATTTACGTTCGTGACTTCTCTTGGTCACGCCTGCAATGATTACGAGGCTTAAACCTATGAACAAGCAATTATCAGCTGTAATTCTTGGCACTGCGCTGTTAGTGCCTTCTCTAGCAAAAATCGCCAATGCGAACGGTCTAGAAGATAAATATTTTTCAAACAATAACCCGACTTTAACGCAACAAGAACGCCAAGCATTGGCTATTGCCAAAAAGTGGCAAGCGGGAAATGGTAACGGGGGTATTCGCCCGTTCTCTGGCCGTAACGGTTCGATACAGTATGTATTTGGAGTGCAATCACCAAGTGTTGTATGTGCTGTTCTGCAAGTTTGTGATATTGCCTTACAACCAGGTGAATACGTCAATTCAATTCAGTTAGGTGATACCGCTCGTTGGAATGTCGAACCAGCAATTTCCGGTACGGGTGCAGCGGAAACACAACACTTGTTAATTAAACCGTTGGATGTGGGCCTAGAAACAAGTCTAGTCGTCACTACAGACCGCCGTGTTTACCACATTCGCTTGCGTTCACACCGCAAAGAGTACATGCCTCAAGTGTCTTTCACATATCCCGAAGATGCTTTAGCTAAATGGGAAACAATTCGAACCCGTGAACGTCAACATCGAGAAGATAATACGATCCCTTCTACGCGAGAATACCTGGGCGATTTGTCTTTTGATTATCAAGTTTCTGGCTCAGCCGCTTGGAAGCCTGTTCGTGTGTTCAATGACGGTCACAAGACCATCATTCAAATGCCAAAGGCAATGCAACAGGCAGACGCACCAACGTTATTAGTTGTTCGAAATGATGGCGGTTGGTTCAGTGATGCTGAAACCGAAATGGTTAACTATCGAGTTCAAGGAGATCGTTACATCGTTGATACGGTGTTTAAGAAAGCGATTCTTATCTCTGGTGTTGGTAGCCGTCAAGACAAAATCACTATTACCAAAGAGGGCAAATAGTCATGCGTAAATTACTTGCCACAGCAATTTTTTCCCTAGCCTTGGTAGGGTGTGCATCGCACACCCCTTATGGGAACTTTGTAGAAAATCCAACCGGATTGAATCAACAAAAAATAGCAAACGATACTATTGAACAAATCACATCATTGTATCCACCTGCTAAGACTCGTTTTGAGATAAAACAAGCGACTCCTGATGCTTTTGGTACGGCTTTAGTTCGAGGGCTGAGAGATAAAGGTTACGCCCTCTTGGAGTTTGACCCTGAAACCGCTAAAGCGGCTCAAAGAACGTCCTCGCGACCTAATGAGTCAGCGCCAGAAGTAAAGGTAAAAACACCTGTTCAGCAAGGTTTTGGCCTGCCTATCTATTACGTGTTTGATCAGTTCTCTGGCACAAATATGTACCGAGTAACCGTCATGGTAGGCAATGAATCAATCACTCGTCCCTACGCCCAAGAAAACGGCACTGTTGTTCCTATGGGTTATTGGGTCCGTAAGGAGTAGTTCGATATGAGCGATAAAAACGATCAAATGTCTCCTGACGCTTCACCTGGTGACATGTCAAAAAAAACAGGCGTTCGCCGTGTTAATAATCGCCCAGTGATGATTCTTGGCGGTGTGCTTGGCTCTTTTTTACTGGTAATGATGCTAGTTGCCGCAGACCGTTCTGAGCAGCAGAATGCGCCAGCAGAAGGACAAAAAGAGTTTGCGGGCAATACATCAATGTTTGCCGATGAAATTGCAGGCACTCAAGAGGATGGTTTTATTCCCGCGGCACAGCCTCCTGTAATACCTGATTTAGAGGCGGGCGTTCAAGAATCGGAAGAAAGTACAGCTGAAAGCACAGCCAGCACAACCGCCGTTACGGTAGCTCGTCCAGCTAATCCAGACTTGCCACCAACGCCACCGCAAAACCCAACGCTAAATAGTCCAGAAATGGATGATGAAGCCCAGCGTATCCGTATGGCTAAGCTACAAATGCTACAAGAAGCTGTCAGCGCAAGAACAGGCGTTCAGGCGGTAGCTCCGCGCAGCAGTAATTCAGCCCCGGCTCCAGGTTCTCGCCCTGAGACTCGTAAAGAAATGCTCGCAGAAATTGCGCGTGTTCGTAGTCAAACGGCATCGCTCCGAAGCACTGACCCTAATGCAGTGTACCAAGAAGGATTAGCCCAAGCTCAGAATAGGAATAGAGGCGGCGGTTTTGGTGGCAGTTCATCAAACAGTGCGCCAATGCTCATGCAAACGTCAGCTCAAGGTGGTGCTAATGGATACGGAGAGTTTGATAGTAATGGCGGCGACCGTTGGCAGCTTAATTCACAAATGCAGGCGCCTCGTACACCTTTCGAGCTAAGAGCTGGCTTCGTAATTCCTGCCACGCTTATTTCAGGTATCAACTCAGATCTTCCAGGTCAGATTATGGCCCAAGTGTCTCAGAACGTTTCCGATACCGCGACAGGGAGTCACTTGTTGATTCCGCAGGGTTCTCGCCTCATTGGTTCTTATTCTAGCGATGTAGCTTACGGACAAGAGCGCGTGTTAGTTGCTTGGCAACGGATCATCTTTCCCGATGGTAAAGCAATGGATATCGGATCAATGCCAGGCGCGGATTCAGCAGGTTATTCAGGTTTCCACGACCAAGTAAATAACCACTATGTGCGTATCTTTGGTTCGGCTTTCTTAATGTCAGGTATCACAGCAGGTATCACATTAAGCCAGGACAACGACAACAGCAGCGATGGTAACGACCGTCAACGTGCAAGTGATGCGCTAAGTGAAGCTCTAGGCCAGCAGCTAGGACAAGTAGCTGTAGAGATGATCAGAAAAAATATGAATATTGCGCCGACTTTGGAAATTCGTCCTGGTTATCGCTTCAACGTAATTGTTACCAAAGACATGACTTTTTCTAAGCCATACAGCTCATTTGATTACTAACGCCAGGAGATAATGAAATGAAAACAAAAGGAAGAATTTTAGCCGCTAAAACTGTGCTGGTTGTCGCAATGGCAACGGGCTCGGTCGCTACTCTGATAACACAACCAGTGCAAGCAGGTATCCCTGTAATTGACGGTGGTAACTTGGCTCAAAATATTGTGACAGCGATGCAGGCTGCGGCACAAACGGCCAAACAGATTGAACAGTATCGCACTCAATTAAGTCAGTACGAAAACATGCTGCAAAACTCGTTGGCCCCAGCTGCTTATATTTGGGACCAAGCACAATCGACCATCAATGGCTTAGTGCAAGCAACGAATACACTTCAATATTACCAAAATCAGCTTGGGAGCTTAGATCGTTATCTTGGAAAATTCCAAGACGTTGCGTATTACCGTAGCTCGCCTTGTTTCTCAAATTCTGGTTGTAGTGAGGCTGAATGGTCAGCAATGAATGAGAATCGCCGCCTGGCGTCAGAATCCCAAAAGAAGGCTAATGATGCTTTGTTTAAAGGTTTAGAAAAGCAGCAGGACAATATAAAAGACGATGCTCGCCAGCTGCAACGACTCCAATCAACAGCGCAAGGGGCGCAAGGTCAACTAGAAGCTATTGGTTATGCCAATCAGCTCGCCAGTAACCAAACTAACCAACTGTTACAAATCCGTAGTTTGCTGATTGCTCAACAGAACGCAGTAGCAACCCGTATGCAAGTTGTGGCCGATAGAGAAGCGCAACACCAAGCCTCAGCTGAACAGCTCCGAAAAGGAAGCTACACACCAAGCCCAGCGCGTACCTGGTAAGGAAAATGATGAAATTTAACAAATTACAAGCACTAGGAGCCGTCATTCTGACGGCCCTATTAGCCGGATGTGGTGACGAACCCATGCCAGAAGTAAATGATGTGAATTGCACTATCAGCAACATCAAGAAAATTGAAAACCAAGAGACAAAAAAGGAATTTGCAACTAAGTGTCTACGCCGTAGCAGCACTGGTGACGGTGAACTCAAATCTAGCCCTAAAAAAGAATGGTAAGGAACTAATATGAAACTGCCAGCCAATCTTAAAATCGTTATGCCTGTGGTCGTCTGGTTGGCGTTTTTGATTGCCACCCCAGCTCATGCAGCAATCGACAACTCAGGCTTACTTGATGATGTACTTGCTCGCTACTCTACAGCCGCGGCCAGCTGGGCCAGCATTATCGTCGATGCGGCTAGTTGGTTATTTTGGACTCTAGCTGTTATTTCGATGGTGTGGACGTTCGGACAAATTCTTATACGCCAAGGAGGATTAAGCGAGATTTTTGCTGAGTTGATCCGATTCACTGTGGTTACAGGTTTCTTTTGGTGGCTACTTACAAACGGACCTAATTTCGCATCAGATATTTACGACTCTTTAAGAGAGTTAGCGGGTAATGCAACTGGCTTGGGTATGGGGTTATCACCATCAGGAATTGTTGATATTGGCTTTGCCATTTTCGACAAAGTTCTAGATCAATCCTCTTTCTGGTCGCCAGGTGATTCGCTCGCAGGGATTTTAATGGGGGCCGTTATCCTCGTTATCCTGGCGTTAATTGGTATCAATATGCTGTTACTGCTTTGTGCTGGTTGGGTGCTTGCCTATGGTGGTGTGTTCTTCTTAGGGTTTGGCGGTTCTCGCTGGACCACAGATTTTGCAATCAACTATTACAAAACTGTCTTAGGTTTGGGTGCTCAATTAATGGCTATGGTGCTCCTGGTCGGTATTGGTAAAACATTCCTCGATGACTACTACACGGCTATGAGTGAAGGTATCAGCCTCAAAGAAATGGGCGTGATGTTGATTGTTGCTGTAATTCTCTTAGTCCTCACAAACAAAGTCCCTGCAATGCTGGCAGGTATTATCACAGGCGCAAGTATTGGCGGTGCTGGAGTTGGGGCAATGGGCGCAGGCGCCGCTATGGGGGCGGCAGGTATGGCAATGGCCGCAGCTGCAACGGGCGGCGCTGCTATGAGCGCAGGTGCTTCAAATATGGCAGGTGGTGCTCAAGCACTTATGGCCGCAATCAACAAAGCAAACGAGAACGTATCAAACGGCACAGACGTTATGTCCAGTCTAAGTGGCGCCATTGGCGGGGGTGGGAGTGCAGACAGCAGCGAAGCTGGCACTGGAAGTTCACCTTTTGCCGAAGCCGCAGGTTTCGCTGATTCTTCGAGTCCTAGCAGTATTGAAACTGGCTCAAACAGTTCAGAAAGCTCTAGCAGCAGTGAAACACCTTCAAGTGATAGCCAAAAATCGGGCGGTTTCATGGCTGGGGCAAGTAAAGTTGGTCGTGTAGCTGCCGACACTGGCGCCAACTTAGCCAAAGGTATCGGTTCCGTTGCTAAAGCTAAATCAGACAATATGAAATCAAAAGCTATGCAGCGTGTCGGTGACACTGCGGGTGGTAAAGTCGCCGCAGCCATTAAAGCACAAGGCCAAGGTAGCGGCTCTGATAGCGAATCCCCTTCTTTCGACAATAACAGTCTAAGTGGCGGTAGTGGCGGTTGGGTCAATCAAACAGGTGGCTTCGATGCACTTTCCAGCGAAGACCAAGACAAGGCCCGTCAATCACACGCGGATTGGCAAGCAAGTAACCCAGATAAAAACACGTTTGATGTGGGTGAATATGTTTCTTATGCGCAAGAACGTCAGCAAGAGCGCAACGAAGAAGTTGCTAGCTTTGTAAACAAAGATCAAACAGCTTAACAAGGAGAAATTAAAGATGATTAAGACAAAAAAACAAGCAGGAAAACTATTGGTTGGCCTTAGCCTCTTTACTGTTGCTCTTACCTTTAATGCGCCAGCACAAGCAGCTTCACAAGATGAATGTTCGATTTGGCTATGTCTCCCTTCGGGCTTTCCTGGTGGTTGCGGTGCTGCGAAAAGTGCCATGAAAAAACGCATTAAGAAACTCAAGCCTCCGCTACCAAGCTTTACTTCATGTGCTGTAAATCCACCATCAGGAAGTGGTAGCCATATGTCTTCACAGCATGGATACGCAGCGTTTATTCCATCGCACCAAGTTTGTTCACAGTACCGCTATGGGGGTGACAGGAGGCGTTGTGTGAGCTGGGAAACTATACCGGACCAGTACATCAAAGGGACCCGTTGTCGACGTGATAGGGATGGTTATAGAACCCCCAAAGGTTGTACTAGAACTGAACGATTCGCTGAGGTTTATATAGAAAATGAGTTGGCTGGGCCGACTTACTACTGGTAAGGAAATACGTCATGTTACCGTTTATTGCAGATATGCCACCTTTAGAACAAGAGCGCGTTGTGTGCTCAATTTCAGCAGCTGCCAAATATGAAGTACCAGCCAACATTGTTTTGGCCGTGGCCGAAAAAGAATCAGGTAAACCAGGGCAATGGGTTAAAAACTCAAACGGTACGCATGACGTTGGTTTTATGCAGTTTAATACAGCTTATTTACGCGATCTTAAAAAGTATGGCATTACCGCAGAGCATGTAGCAGCGTCCGGCTGCTACCCTTTCGATCTCGCAGCATGGCGACTTCGCGGGCATATCCTAAAAGATTCAGGGGACCTTTGGACTAGAGCGGCTAACTACCATTCACGGACGCCAAAATACAATCAAATTTATCGTGCTGACTTGATGAAAAAAGCGATCAAGTGGGCTGATTGGCTGGATGAAAACTTTACCACTGTTGATGTGACAGCTCAGGGGGGTAAAACCCCAAGTGATAGCAACAAGATGCGCAAAGTATTGGAAGAAGCGGCAAAAATAGAAGTCAAATATAACCGTTCTGAACGCCAAGAAAAGAAGGGGACAGTTAACGCTTTAAAAGCTAAAGGTTATGTCCCTAGAACAATCTCGTTTAATTAGAGGTAGCGTAATGAATAGCCCAACAGTGAGCGCAAAAGCAGCGTTAACCATGCCTAAAATCATCATTTCGAACGGCACAATTGAAGGTTTGAAATTACTCGCCCTTATTTTGATGACTGGCGATCATGTTAATAAATACCTGTTCAATGGCACCTTACCTTATTTATTTGAAGCGGGACGATTGGCAATGCCAATATTTGTCTTTGTCCTGGCGTATAACCTCGCTCGACCAGGACAATTAGAATCCGGCGTATATGGCCGGACAATGAAACGTCTCGCTACATTTGGCATTATCGCTTCTGTTCCGTTCATGGCATTAGGGACCGTTTACGGGGGTTGGTGGCCGCTAAATATTCTCTTTACACTTTTAGCTATTACGGCCACTACATATTTCATCGAGAAAAAGCAGTTTTTCTTTGCCTTCTTAGTGTTCGTAAATGCAGGAACTGTGGTCGAATTTTGGTGGCCTGCCATGTTATTCGGGGTGGCAGTGTGGTCCTATTTAAAACAACCTTCTATTTATACAGCAGGGGTAGCAGTCCTGGCATGTGCTGCCCTTGGTGTTATCAATGGCAATATGTGGGCGCTGGCCGCATTACCAATCCTGGTTAGCTCCACAATGTTTGATCTTAAAGTTCCTCGTACTCGTTGGTTTTTTTACGTTTTTTATCCGTTACACCTCGGCGCCCTTTGGCTTATCAGAATCCCAATGAGTAATGCCGGTTATTTATTTTTTTGATTTTGGAGTATCGAGTTATGCGCAAATCAATTTGCACTTTTTTAGCTCTCAGCTGTTTAGCTTTCACTGTCCCTGCAATGTCAGGAACAAACGACTACAACAATTACAACAACAATAACGCAATGCGTGAAGTTGTATCGAGAACGGTATCTGTATCGTTCGGGGAAAGTAGCACCAGGTTTCGTCCTGGGCCTGTTGCGAAGGTAATGCTAGAAACGGCTCTTGATGCCTCAATGATCACAATCAACGGTAGAACAAGCACTAACAAGCCAAGTAAACGAGACGAAAACCTAGCGCTTGCAAGAGCGGTTTCAGCTCGAAATTATCTAGTTGCTCAAGGTGTATCACCGCTGAAAATCATGATCAACTACGTTTCAGCTGATGACTATTTAACAGAAAACTGGACGCCAGAAGGAAGACGTATCAACCAGCGCGTCGATATAGAAATGATTTATGTCCCTACCTACTAACTAAAGAGAGGTGTTTACTATGTCTGCCTTAAAGGAAACAAAAGAACTGTTATCAATTGTCAGCAACCAGAAGGGGGTCATCCCAGGATGGATGTGCAAAGACGCTTCTAAAAAGCTCGATGGTGACAAACCTAATACAGAACGCGCCGAAGCGATCATTAAAAAGCTCAATGAAAGCGAAAAGCACCCAGCTTTAGCGGCTAAAGTTCGAAGCGCTGAAAAAGAAATTGCACAGCACAAAAATCTCAACCAGGACCAACCCCAAAAACGCAGTATGCGAATGTGATTTATTGACCTAACGATCAAATCAATCAGTTGCATATTAGTTATGATGTTTGGAATCGAATGATTTCAAACATCACTACCAAACCAAAAAAGGATTTCTCATGAAAAAGTTGGCAATTATTTCTACTTCACTATCAATTCTACTATCAGGTTGTGCAGGGCTAGAAAAAAGCATTAATGATTTCAATGAATCAATGGCATCAATGAGCGATGGATTAACTCCTGAACCTGTCATGGTGACGGACACCGCGGGAAGAATATGCCAAGAGGCTCAAAAGAATGAACTAAGGGCAGAAAATGCCTACGTAGGTAAGGGCATTGTTGTTCAGGGGGTTATCGCCAGTAACTTTACAACTTATAACGCTTTTTCTAAAACATTTACCGTTACTAAAAACGATGAAATCAGCTATTTGGTTAGCAGTGAAGGTATCGACACTAACAAGCTCAATAAAGGTGACGCAATCAACCTAAAAGGGGTTATCACTGCTATTTCTACTGCATATCCAGGGTGCTCAATTTACGTCTCTAAGCCAGGTTATAACAACAACCAAGCAAGTTAGGGGAGGGTAGTCGTGTTCATTTTAAGAGTTCTAAACCTTTCTTGGACTGTTGCAATCGTAAGGCCCGCGACAGTGCTATTTATTTTCCTCTTGGCAGCTATGGTTCTTTCAGGAGGTTCAGAAGGGTTTTCCCGTTCCTTTTTAAACAACATTAAACACGTTGTATCGCTTGGCCCAGCTCCCCAAGGATTTATTAATTTGGAGTCTTGCGATGACGAACGGCTAGAAATTCAAAACATTGAAAAAATGCCCCGAACCGTAAATTGTGAAAACTTAGTAGTAGTACAAGTGCCAATGGATAAACTATCTAAAAAGTTCGGGGAAGTATTGATTTGGTGCTATTTTTCTGCGGCAATGCTTGGCAATTTAGTTGCGTTTCTATTCAATGGATTTAGCAAACCTTGGGGGATAGGTCCTGCTAGGACAATAAATAATTTGAGTGCGTCAAGATCATCCGAGGGAGAATAATATTTCATGAATTTCTTAGAACTATTTTCAGGTGCTTTAGCTCAACTACGGTTCTTAATACCTTTAATAGTTATGCTGATTATCGCTTATATATTTAAGAGTCGATGGTTTAAAGGTATGTTTGGCGAGTATTTGGTAAACAAACTATTGTCTCAGTTACCAAATCCAGACTACACGTTGGTAAAAAATGTAACCTTACCCACAGAAGACGGAACAACTCAAATCGATCATATTGTTGTATCTAAATTTGGTGTCTTCATCGTTGAAACGAAAAATATGCGCGGCTGGATATTTGGTTCAAAAAGCCAAAGACAATGGACTCAAAAAATATATCGTCATACTTCTAAGTTCCAAAACCCACTCCATCAAAATTACAAACACATCAAAACTCTGGAGTCGTTATTAGGCATAGATTCATCAAAGTTGCACTCAGTAATTGTTTTTATCGGTGATAATACGTTCAAAACGGATATGCCTGACAATGTTACTTACGCCCGCGGTTGTCTGAACTACATCCAACGTTTCTCACAGCCTGTATTTTCAGAGACTGAGTACAATCAAATTATCGAAGCCATAAATGAAATCAAACTAAAGAGAGGCGTTGTTACAGACTTAAAGCACAGGCGGCACGTTAAAGAGTTGGTTGCAGCAAAAGAAAAAGGCCGCTAGATAGTGGCCCTTTTTTCAAGCTTTTTTTTGTACTCAGCCCATATACGCTTAACCTGGCTTGTACTACACCCAGCAAGCCGAGCAGTTTCCTCAATAGTGTGATTTGGACGTAAAGAAAGGATAAGTTCATGTTGTTTGTGATTAGCCTTTCTTCCCTGGTACTTACCTTTTTTCTTTGCAAGCTCAATACCTTGCTTTTGCTTCTCTCGTCGGTCCTCGTAATCATCCCTAGCCATTTGCAAAGCCAATTTTAGTAATAGTTCCTGGACTGACTCCAATACAACTTTGGTAACACCACTGGCGCCAGAAACTAATTCTGTGAGGTCTACAACGCCAGGGACAGAAAGCATTGCGCCTTTGACACGAATTGAATCAATCAGCTTTTCAGCTTCCGGTAAAGGCAGGCGACTAATGCGATCTATTTTTTCAGCTATGACCACTTCACCAGGTTGCAAGTCGTCAATCATACGAAGTAATTCAGGGCGGTCTGAACGCGCTCCTGACGCTTTTTCTCGATAAACCCCAGCGACATAGTAACCAGCCGATTTAGCGCCCTCGATGATTTGTTCTTGGCGTTCTAAATCTTGTGATTCGGTACTAACTCGCAAATAGACCCTGGCTACTTTGTTAATTGTCATCATATATTCAAAATACCGATTTAATGTTTTTTCGACGTTTACGCGCTTCAACCTCTCTATTAAAGGTTTCCAATGTTTCTATTAGGTGCGCGTATCGTGTTTCTACATTTGAATACTCACTACTTTTAGTTAGTTCGAGAAGGTTTGCTACTGCGTCTTTAATTGGCACTTTGGCTACCCAAGAATCTTTCTCAAACGAAAATTCCCACGCTTGATTGAGGTATTCCTCTAAAGACCTTTGAGCCTTTTCGCGCATAGTCCAAATATGACGCTGCCTAAGCGTATGATCACTGTCCAGGTAGTGATTCTCGATATTATCGTTAATGTCTAACTCCCAAGATTCGGGAATGTTACGCATACGTGTAAAGTGCGCCGCAGTCACCCATAGACAAAGCTGCTCTTTGGTGAAAATATCACTGTCTGAGTTCAGAGATTCCAAGACCTGAGTGGCGTATTTACTGCATTGGGATTTAATGTGCGCCAGTTCTTGAGCCTTGCGCTTTTCAATGCGAGCTTTCTTCTCTTTGATATGTGCAAATTTATGCTTGGCTTGACTCAAAGCTTGAGCCGCAACTTTCATAGCTTCGATTTCTTCTGGCTCAAACAGTTCTGTTGCTAATGGGTTCTCGATAACTTCTTTAAGCAAGCCGTTAGAAAGCTTTGTCAGTGCCGTTTGCTTTTTTCGAGCACGCTCAGAAGTCCAGTATTTAGTAAATTCCATATCAGACATTACTTTTCCTCTCTGATTTATTCTTATTGAAAGTCTCAAAAACTGTGATTATACCTACTTGTACTGTCCACTATCGAACTTGCTTAATATCATCTTCGGGACTTGCTAAATTCGCAGCATATAGCATTCTGCGCCATGCGTTCGCATCAATTTCTCGGTGTTCTTTTTTATCGCTTGCAGTTTCCCATTTACGAACAATAGAACAACCTTTGGGACTTACCGTCTTACCAAGAAAATAGCCAAGTTTTGCTTGAGACAAACCAAGATAAACTCGCAGCCATTTTATTTGCTCTGGTGTCGGTGAAAGATAATCAGGATCACTCAAAGGCAAAGTGCATTGAGAGTTCATTAGATCATCTAGCGTCATTTGCGGTTCAAAGCCGCTGTATAGTGTTTTATCTTCACTCATATTAACAAACCCTTAGAGCGCGACACAGTGTGCCGCGCAGTCATAACTAAATTATCCCATGCTCAGAGAACGCATAAGTTTCTTCAACACTGACCACGATGTGATCCAAAGTACGAACATCAACCAACTCCAAAGCGTCTTTTATTCTTCGTGTAATACGACGATCAGAACTAGATGGGGTTGCAACACCTGACGGATGATTATGAGCCAGGATCACAGCTGCGCCATTGTGTTTGAGAACGGATTTTACAACCTCACGCGGATATACAGAGGCACTATCAATCGTTCCCTGAAAAAGCTCTACGGCTTCAATTAGTCGGTGCTGATTATCGAGTATTAGCAGCATGAAAATTTCACGCTCAGATGTAGCAAGTCGAGCCTGGCAAAAGCCTTTAACTAGATCAGGACTGGTAAAGGCATCACAAGTTTTGATTTTTTTTGCAAAAATAGCGGCTGCTTGGTCAATGATGCTTTGTTCTTCTGGTGTAAACATTGCGTTTCTCCATTTATAGGTCATGGAACATTCCCGACCTTTCGTAAACAATTATACCGCCCCACTGTGGCGGCGTCTACTTTTTTTTAATCTATTTCTTCATTATTTCCAATGTGTAATAAGACTTTAGGGCTAACGCTCCACTCAAAAATTGTAACTATTCACCCACGAGCTATTGACGACGGTTTACGCTAAAAATACTGGTGCCTGATAATCAACTTTCAACATGTGATGTTCGACGATTTCACGCAGCCATTTATAAGCAGAGACCTGCTGAAGTTTGGCGGTTTCTATCAGCGAGAACATTCGTTCGCGGAACTGGTCGCCTCGATATGAGCGAGTCACGTAACAACACTTCCTCATCAGTATGTAATTACGGAGAACTCGCTCCGCTGCGTTGTTTGTTAACGGGCACTCGGAGTCGTCCATAAACCGCCAGACCATGGCATCATCAGCGATGAGGTTTCGACATCTACCTCGATATCGTTTTGAGCATTGATAACTACCCAATTTGAGCCAATGAAGCCAGCTCTTTCGTAATCGCCTGAGTCGCCGGTAATATTGGCTTTCGGTAATTTTTTCTTCGATATATCGGTGATGACACCTGAATACGCTATGAGCGATTAAAGCGAGTTTTTCTCCGATTTTTTGGTTTTCAGGACAAACGCTCTCCTCGATAGCGATGACGTTCCTTAATATGTGAGCCCAGCATAATTGGCGCTTAGATTCGTCGATATATTTGTAGGCAGAATATTGGTCAGTCACTAAAAGGTGTGAAACCGCTTCACCAAGTAGTCGTTTGGCAGCATGTTGGTTTCTTCCACTGTTAATTTGGAAAAAGGCTACGTCATTGCTGAGTGCGGCCCACATCCAGCGTTTATCATTATTGCGCTGATGTGAAGTCTCATCAGCCATAATCAGTTTAGATGCTTTTACTGTGTCATGGATTTGAGTATGAGTATCAGCTAAGTATTCAGTGACTCGTCCTTGCGCCGCAGATATTGCACCTGTTGAGAAGTTTAGCTGGAAGACGTCTTTCAGCATAGATTGTATTTTACCTATGCTTTGGTGGTGCTGCGTCGCTTGGATTGCGATAAAGCTATGTAGATTTGGCCCCATTTGAACATCGGGCACAGACTCTGGAAGCTCCGCTTGGTGCTTATCACCACACCATGAGCACTCGCCTTTAAAAATTTGATGTTCAACAAGCGTGTATGAGATATCTGGCAAGTCAAAGATTTGGTGTCGTTTATAAGGTTTTCTATTTGGAATAACACACCCACCGCAGTGGCATATCTTATTCGGTAAGTATTGCTCAACCGAGGCACTGTCTTCAACAGGGTGAAGCAGTCGGCGATGGCCTTTATGACCTGGTTGAGCTCCTTGCTTTTTTCCAGATTTCTTCCGATTTGGCGAAGTATTCTTAGCTTTATTATGCAGGGGTTGTTGAGATGATGGCACAGAAGAGTTTCGACTATTTTGATTTAGTCGGTCTTCAAGCTCTGCCAGCTTATTCCATAAAAAGTGTATGATGTCTTTCGCCTCTTCAGGCGAATCGAAATCTGGCGGTGGAGGTAATGTTTTCTTATTCATACCTCCAGATTGCCACCACAAAAAGATCACTCAAGTTGAATGTGGGATCAAGTTAACTCAGTCACATAAATTTGCTGTCAATAGCTCCTGGGTGAATAGTTACCAAAAATTGATAGCATTTACTTTTGGCGTAAAAACAATCATGTGTCTTTTTAAGAGGTGTTCATTTTAGGTATGCTCTATTTACCTGGTGAATGTTGATAGGACAATATAAGTGAACATCGAGGCTATTTGACCAATTCAATTTAACCAACCCAAATTAGCTAGGTTAGGTTATTTTCTAGCAGCTAAAAGGAATAAAGCTATTGGATTTCCTTCCTGGCGTAATTTTCATCGAGTATAGACACCTATATCTATGGCAGCTGTGGCCGTCATAGACATAAATGTCTATACTGGCCACAGAGTAAGGAATGAGGGTTAGAAAGTGGGTTATTTAGGCGCTAAAAGTGGAAGCGGGGTGTTTCAGACAATTATCAATCTAATACCGCCACACGATACTTATATCGAAGCATTTCTTGGTACGGGTGCAGTCATGAAAAGGAAAGCCCCTGCTCAAAAAAATATTGGCATCGACTTAAACAAGAAATGTATAGATGAATTTGACTATGCTGCAGCAAGCTTGATTTGTGGTGATGCTTTTGATTATTTACGTACCCATGATTTCGAGTCCAGTGGTAGAACGGTTGTCTATGCCGACCCTCCTTATGTCCCTGACACGCGCACCAGTTCAGCTAAATATGATTATGAACTCACTAATGAGGACCATATAGAACTACTGGAAATACTTTGTAGCTTACCTTGTTATGTCCTTCTTTCTGGTTATCGCAGTGACCTATACGACGAACACCTAAAGGATTGGTGGAGTATAGATTTTCAGTGTATGAGTCGAGGAGGGGTCCGAACAGAAACAGTGTGGTGCAACTTCAAGCCTGGGGACATTCATTACCATACGTTCGCAGGGACAAACTTCACCGACAGACAACGCATCAAAAGAAAGGCGGCTAGATGGGCCAACAATTTTAAGTCTTTGCCGCCAGGTGAAAAGCAAGCCGTTTTATCAGCAATTTTACAATCGTTGTGAGAGAGTAATAAATTCGTTACCAAGTAATAAATCGTTACTGAGTATTAAAGTATCATAATAAAATGGCAGCGATCGCAATCGATACGCTGCCATTCCTAAATCTAAAATGCCCCAAAACAATTCAGAGCAAAAGATCTTGCTCAGTTCGAACCTAGTAATTTCCCCTATCAAAAGTTATCCGAAGGAGTTTGGGCACCAGCATTTTTCTGAAATCATCAGGCATCATACAATCTAATCTCTGTTAACTTTCATTAACCTATTGATTACACGTTGATGTGGTATTAAAAAGGTTACATGATAGGAATATGAAAGGCGGCTAAAATCCGCATAGAAAGCGTTATGCAATTTGAGGACTTCGTTTGAAAGTAGGTATAGAGACAGTTCACGAGTTACGTGAAAAATTAAAATTTGAGCGGCAACGAGTTACTCAAAGTTATCACCCTTATGATTTCTTCAACTTTGTGGTCACTGCATGGCACTTGCACCACGACTGGATTAAAAACGATAAACAAAATCGGCCTAACTTGTTTAATAAAAAAGTTAATCAAGCGCCGCCACAAATGAAGGAACTAGTTAATGCTACGCGCGATCTAGCAAATGGTTCGAAACATTTTCGATTGGACAAACCTAGCGATGAAAAAAAGGTTGTTACAGAGGTCCACAAACCAGAAATTAGGGATCATTTTACTTACGTGTTTGGACCTCAGCCTGGAATTTCAGTAGCGAACGCATATTAGGGGTAGACAGGGAAAACGGAAAATATCCTACGCTAAGCACGTGGCCACCGGTATTCTCCGGTCAGAGTTATGTAATCCCCCATCCGAGTGGCGAAATATGCTGTAGCGTGACCTTATTAATATAAGAGCCCTACGACAAGACAACTTTTCTTATATATTCATAAGCGTATTATTTGGAGCTGCAGTCCTTGTCCGTTAATAACTTCTTTACATCTAAGATTTCTATTAACCCATCGTAACTCTCAGCAAACCCTTCCTGAGCTGGCGGTAGTACTTTAATTTTAGCGCGGATAAAGATGGGCTGGTAAGGGCTTTTTCGCACTATAGCTTTATTAAAGCTTGCTTCATTCAGCGGCTTAGTAATAGCCGTTTTACCTGTTGCCCAATATTGATAATTTGAAGCGCACGGCTCAAATGACACCACCTCATGCCCCCAAGTGTATAAACCATCAAGTATTATAGTATCACCCACTTTTAACTCAGAAGCGTCTCTGTAAGGCGTCCTTACAAGGGGTAACTCTGCTTCTATCTGCTCACGCTGCTTTTTCAGCATATAATTACTGGACGGCTTTCCATTGGCATCGACTAGCCATACCCTGTTTTCACCAACCATCCATGTGCGCTTATCCTCGCCTCGAAAGGTAATCCTGCTACCGGAGTCATCCCAGTCGAATAGGCCTTCACTACGAAATATGCCATCTTTTTCCCCTAAATACGTTTCCTCAAGCCTGTAATAGCCACCTTCGCTGACCGTGAGAATCATCTTGATACCAGGACAGCTCGCGCAAGGAATCGTACCAATGTAGACGCCATCCCAGTCCACAGCATTTTTAGTACTATGTGCTTGGTCATAAAGGTTATTAGTGGTTCTTGCTGACAAGTCATCCCCTGAGACATCACTTACCACCGCCTCTGAAAGCGGTAGTAGAGATTTCTCGTTTGAACTGCAGCCAGCGAGGAAATAAAAGGCCAATAAATAAATAGTACCAACGGCGATACGTTTAATTACTTTCATTTTCACTGCCCTAGCCCAAAAACAAGCTCTTTGTCTGACGTCAGAATAGTAGCGCTGTCTCTGGAGTCATTTTCAGGGTATTTCACGCCGTCAAATTTAAGACGAGCATCGCTAGAGGGGTAGCCACCACCGCTCTTTCGTACAATGATGTCTCTCATGCCAAAAGATGTTAGCTTAGAAAGATAAATAGGTTCGTTTACGATAGGCGTATTGCTTATAAAGCGTAACGTTTCGTCTTCACACAACAGAGCCACTAATGAGCAACCCGCGTTGCCACAATAACCGCTCTCATAGTTCATTAATATTAAAAAATCAGGGCAACTGTCACCATTAAAATCTATTGCCTTAGATTGATAGTGTTCTATTTTGATACCCGCATCGTCCTGTTGCAGGGTGTAAAGCACTTGATGATTAAGGCGATACAGTAGCCATTCATCAAATGTTGAGCCCCCCGGCAGATTACAATAGCCTCTATCACCTTGATCCGCTTTTTCTATAGCGCTTTTACCACCAATTAAGCTGCAGTGCGTCGATGCAGGATTAGCCAAAGCCCCTAGACTCTCTGCATGCTCCAACGCGGTATTAGAGCATGCAGAGATAAAGAGGAAAAAACATAATGCAGTTATATTCTTCAAGCTGTCTAACCAGGCTGCTTTATTTTTAATTATGCGATTCATTAATTTATTTACCTCTGCTTTGTTGCTGTATAAACACACCCTCCCCAGAAGAATATACTTCACGGAGACGGCACGTATTAAATATGACTTCATTATACTGCTCCGATCATTCTATTCTTCGCTAGTAGCCGTGTAACAGTTGAAGGGTGAACTCTGAATAGTCGGGCGGCATCAGCCGCTGTTTTCGTCCCTGACGTAACAAGCGAAATTATTTCATTTTGTTGTTGTGGCGTTAGTTTGGGTCGCCGACCACCAACTCGCCCTTCCTTTCGCGCTGACTCAAGCCCAGCTTTTGTTCTTTCTCGTAGCATCGCTCGTTCAAATTCCGCAAACGACCCGACAATTTGCATCATCATTCGACCGGCTGGCGTTAAGGTGTCAATGGATTCTGTCAGGCATTAAGAATGCCGCCCCTGCTTTCTCTACTTTCTCAAGAATCATTAAAAGGTCTTTTAGTGATCTTGATAGCCGATCCAGTTTCCATACGACAAGCACGTCTCCTTTGCGTAACTGCTCTAACAGACGTTGAAGCTCTGGCCGATCCCAACGACCACCGGAAGCCTGTTCATGAAAAATCAATTCACACTTTGCTTTTTCAAGGGCGCTAACCTGAGCCTGAGAGTCTTGTTCTTGTGTCGAAATGCGAGCGTAACCAATATGCATGATTGCGTTTATCTATTGCCATTTGTTTTGATTGTGCAATATATTTATGCAACGCACAAACCCTTGTTTTTCCGTTACGACTAATACTGTTGCACAAACTAACGTTTATACAAAAGAGGAAGTGATGCCCAGACGACAATTATTGACCAAGATGGAAAAAGAAGCGCTGCTAGCAATCCCCTCCGATGAATCGGGACTCATTCGGCTAACAACATTCAGTGAACACGATTTATCTTTAATTAAGCGACACCGAGGCGAATCCAACCGGCTAGGTTTTGCGCTACAATTTTGCTATTTGAAATATCCAGGCTGCGTGCTTGAAAAAGGTGCTGAGCCAGATTCAGCTCTGCTGCTACGGGTTGCAAAAAGCCTAAAAACAAAACCTGAGCAGTGGCAGTTTTATGCAGAACGTTCTGCAACTCGTTGGGAGCATTTACAAGAGCTGTACGGTTATTTGGCAATACGTCCCTTCACACAAGATGATGATCAAGCGGTCATTGATGCCCTGACTGAGTTAGCTACGCGCACGGATAAAGGCATGGAGTTGGCCAAGGCGATGGTTTTCTGGTTGCGTCAAAACAATATTATCGTACCCTCAATATCAGTTATTGAGCGAACATGCACCACGGCCCTGACGCAGGGAAAGCGTCAAGTCTATGCGTTGTTGAATGATGCGTTATCACGCCAGCAAAGACGAGCATTGGACGGATTATTAGAGCGGCACGAAAGCAGCCATATGACAGAGCTCGTTTGGTTACGCCAGCCACCGTTAAAAACCAATGCGAAGCATATTTTACTGCATATTGAGAGACTTAAAATCCTGGAGAGTTTAGAACTCCCCAATGGTATTGACCGACTCATTCATCAAAATCGATTATTAAAGCTTGCCCGTGAAGGCAAGCAAATGACGTCCAAAGACTTGTCCAAACTGGAAGCAGCACGTCGTTACGCAACACTGACCGCTATAACAGTAGAGGCGCGAGCCACTGTCATTGATCAAATCATCGATTTACACGACCGTATTATTAGTAAGCTATTTAGCAATGCAAAACGTACTCAAGCAGACAAGCTCCAGCAATCGTC
This sequence comes from Vibrio sp. 1167, assembly GCF_033340375.1. Taxonomy (NCBI): domain Bacteria; kingdom Pseudomonadati; phylum Pseudomonadota; class Gammaproteobacteria; order Vibrionales; family Vibrionaceae; genus Vibrio; species Vibrio sp. 1167. The sequence continues at coordinate 26,068 of NZ_JAWOWK010000018.1, forward strand.
AAAAACGATTCATGCCAAACTAAGACAATTCCACCAAGTTGGCCTGGCACTTATAAAAGCAAAACAAGCGGGTCAAAATCCATACGAAGCAATCGAGCAAATTTTGCCCTGGAATCAATTTGAGACTAGCGTCAATGAGACACAGTTATTGGCCAAACGAGAAGATTTTGACTCCCTTTATTTGGTTAGCGATGGTTATCGTGCCTTGCGTAAATATGCCCCCGCAATGTTAAGTGTATTGCAAATGAAAGCAGCGCCTTCAGCCTCTGGAATTCTGACAGCTGTAAATGTTTTACGTCAAATGAATGAACAACAGTCCCGTAAAATACCGGAAACCGCGCCAACTGACTTCATACCTAAACGTTGGAGAAAGCTGATCTTTACTGATGAGGGTGTTGACCGGCGTTACTACGAAATATGTGTTCTTACTGAATTGAAAGGGGCGTTACGGTCAGGCGACATTTGGGTAACAGGATCACGGCAGTTTAAAGACTTTGATGATTATATGGTGCCAATGCCACACTTCAAAAACCTTCAAGCTACCAACGCATTACCTGTTAGCATCAGTATTCAAAGCCATGATTATTTGGAGCAACGATTAACATTACTTAGCGAGCAATTAGAAGTCGTTAATGATCTCGCCATCACCGATAAATTGCCCGATGCATCCATTACAGAAGTTGGGCTACGAGTATCTCCTTTAAAGAAAATAGTTCCCGACGAAGCGGCTGCATTGAGCACTCAAGTATCTGGGCTTTTACCGAGTATTAAGATTACGGATTTACTCATGGAGGTTGATAGTTGGACTGGCTTTACTCGTCATTTCACCCACTTAAAAACAGATAATGAGGTAAAAGATAAAACGCTATTGCTAACCAGTATCCTCGCTGACGGCATCAACCTAGGGCTTAGTAAAATGGCTGAATCTTGCCCTGGCACGACATATTCCAAGCTTGCGTGGTTACAAGCATGGCATGTGCGAGATGAAACCTATTCATCGGCATTATCTGAGTTGATTAATGCACAATCTCAGCATCCATTCGCGAAAAACTGGGGTGATGGCACAACATCATCATCTGATGGACAAAACTTTAAGGTTGGTGCACGCGGCGATTTTTCTGGGCGAGTCAATCTGAAGTATGGACAAAAACCAGGTGTGCAATTTTACACCCATATTTCAGACCAATACGAGCCGTATCATGTACAAAATATTAGCACCGCAATACGTGACTCAACACATGTCTTGGATGGTTTGCTATACCATGAATCGGATTTGAGAATTGAAGAGCATTACACCGATACCGCTGGCTTTACCGATCACGTATTTGCTTTAACCCATTTGCTGGGTTTTCGCTTTGCACCCAGAATCAGGGATCTTCACGATAAACGGTTGTTTATTCCTCCAGGAGAGAAAAGTCACTCTGCATTATCCTCCCTAATTGGTAGCAAACTCGATATAAAGCTGATTCAAACTTACTGGGACGAAATATTACGTCTGGCGACATCAATCAAACAAGGTACTGTCACGGCTTCGTTAATGTTGCGCAAACTGGGGAGTTATCCTCGACAGAACGGGTTAGCGCTCGCATTGAGGGAATTAGGGCGTATCGAGCGTACTTTGTTTATGTTGGAATGGATGCAAAGCACCGAGTTACGGCGGCGTGTTCAAGTGGGGCTGAACAAGGGCGAAGCACGTAATGCTTTGGCCCGTGCGGTTTTCTTTAATCGCCTTGGAGAAATCCGAGATCGCAGTTTTGAGCAACAACGTTACCGTGCCAGTGGCCTGAATTTAGTAACAGCGGCTATAGTTCTATGGAATACAACTTATCTGGAGAGAGCTGTCCAGGCACTCAAAGACCAAGGCACTGATATTAATGAAGACCTGCTACAACATATCTCGCCACTCGGATGGGATCATATAACTCTGACTGGAGAATACCGGTGGCCACGTGCTTAGCGTAGGATATTTTCCGTTTTCCCTGTCTACCCCTATTACACTATTGGAGAGTTGGTCGATATTCTCGATGAGTATTTTGAATGGTTGTTTGATGATCTTATTCCAGCTGATAGCTTTCCAGATAAATTGCAAAAAATGCTTATGGCTAGGGTGCTCTAAAAATTTGCATAACAAATTGTTCAAGAGTGATTCGGCACGCGTGGCATTTTTACTATGCGTTGTTTTTAGTGGTCAAGGTGGCATGCGGGATCTTCGGTATTGCGCGCCTCACACCTTAACAAGGCTACATGGTTCATTGGAGGATTAGCAGATTGAAAAGAGATATGGCTTTAATCAGAAGATTACTTCTTTCTATTGAGAAGCATCCTGACCGAATTTCTGGCTTTAATTTTGAAAACTATAAGCCAGAGGACATAAATTATCATGTTGCTTTGTTAATTGATGCCGGATTATTGGAAGGTGATTACGTTAGAAGTCACTCCTCCTCATCGATGGCTCCTGCAAGGTTTGTTATAACTAGTATGACTTGGGCTGGGCATGAATTTTTAGATAACTTGCGCCAAGAAGATGTATGGAATGTTATCAAAACTAAGTTCAAGGACGATAGTGTGGCAACTGTTATAGCAGTTGCAAAAGATTTGGCTGCGAATTTTGCTAAGAAAAAGCTTAAAGGTCTTATGGATGAAAATGAACCATAACAAACGCTTTAAGACGGATTCGCAACGCGTGGCATTTGTAGTTTACGGTAAGTGTAGTGATTTAGGTGGCGTGCAGAAAGAGCGGTTTCAAGAGCAAAATTACAAGCTCGATCTTCAGCTAAGAAAATTGAAACCACCTCTATGAATCACACACATAAGCCTAACGTTTAAGGTTTCAAGATACTTTTTCTAATCCAAATCTCGCGCGTTAGAACCCATACTCTAACGTGCTTTTGTCCATCAACGTGTCAGCTTGCTCTTAGCTGGCACGAAAATGCCCCTTTATGCGTTAGACCCTTTACTCATTCACACCCTGTTAATGAGATTTCCCCCTATTAAAAGTTATCCATTCATCTAATTGTGTTCGTTGAAAATCCTGTGCTGTATTGCGGCGTAAATTGTACTGAACTATCAAGGTTCGCTGTAAAACGTATTCCTCTTTCGAGGTGGTCGAGGCATGAAAGAAAAGAAATCGACGACATCAAAATGCAAATAAGCTGTTAATATAATGATCTTGTCCATGGAAAGAGTGCCACTATAAGCATATAATTTCATCGCTTTTATGTTTGGGTAGGAACACGATGTTAAAACCAAAAATTAATGCAATACATTTTGGCGATGTTTACGCTGAGAATGAAATTCTATACTTGAAAGACTACAAAGATTACTTTTATAACATCGGGAATTGCATCGAAAAGATACAGTCTCAGAAAAAATTTGTAGTCATAGGGCGTAAAGGAACAGGAAAGACCCTCCTCGCACACGTTGTATGTGAACGAAACAGAGAGCAATCATTAATAGCTGAGGTCGAATCACTAAAAGACTTTGTGTTTCATGAGCTTATCCATTTTCAGGGAGCGGACATTTCAACTACTAAGTATGTGCCAATATTTGAATGGATGATTTACATTAATTTAGCCAAGCACATAGTTAAAAACAATTCTGATTTTGATGAGCAAAAGATTGCGGTTTTGCGCGAGTTTCTGGCATTTTTAGGTCATGTGGCTGGCGATTTGAAGCCAGAAAAAACTATTGAACTAACACGAAAATTGGAAGAAAAAGCTGAGGGGAAAGCAACGTTTTTTTCTTTTGCTTTAGGTCTAGGTTCAGTTGAAGGTACAACAATCAAAGAAGGTGCGCGTAGCTATCTTGAGAACTTAGAGAACTTAAAATCATTCGTTAACTCAAAAGACCTTCAGCCCGGTGGAATCAATTACCAGGTGTGCGATTTCACCCCGGGTGGGCGTTTTGAAACTGATATTAACCGACTTTGCCCGCCTGCTGACACAGCTGTAATCCGGGCAGCGTAGCGGAACGTTCATCAGAGAAAAAATGGAATCAATAAAGCCCTGCGCAGCGCGCAGGGTCAGCCTGAATACGCGTTTAATGACCAGCACAGTCGTGATGGCAAGGTCAGAATAGCGCTGAGGTCTGCCTCGTGAAGAAGGTGTTGCTGACTCATACCAGGCCTGAATAGCTTCATCATCCAGCCAGAAAGTTATGGAGCCACGGTTGATGAGGGCTTTATTGTAGGTGGGCCAGTTGGTGATTTTGAACTTTTGCTTTGCCACGGAACGGTCTGCGTTGTCGGGAAGATACGTGATCTGATCCTTCAACTCAGCAAAAGTTCGATTTATTCAACAAAACCAGTTACAGCCCTTCGGCGATGATTCTCGCCGCTGAAGCCAGCACATCGCGGCGGCTCTCTGCGTTCTGTTGCGGCTGGGTAAAATAGGTCACCAGAACCAGCGGCGCACGACCCTGCGGCCAGATCACCGCAATATCATTGGTGGTGCCGTAGTCGCCGCTGCCGGTCTTATCACCCACAGTCCACGACGTCGGTAAGCCGGCCCGAATGCTGGCTGCGCCGGTCGTATTGCCTTTGAGCCACGTCACCAACTGCGCCCGCTGGGTTTCGCCCAGCGCATGACCCAGCGTAAGCTGACGCAACGTCTGCGCCATCGCCCGCGGCGTGGTGGTGTCTCTCGGGTCGCCGGGAATGGCGGTATTCAGCGTAGGTTCAGTGCGATCCAGACGAAACGTCTCATCGCCGATCGCGCGGGCAAAAGCCGTCACGCCTCCCGGGCCACCGAGCTGGGCAATCAATTTGTTCATGGCGGTATTGTCGCTGTACTGCAACGCGGCCGCGCTCAGTTCTGCCAGCGTCATTGTGCCGTTGACGTGTTTTTCGGCAATCGGATTGTAGTTAACCAGATCGGCAGGCTTGATCTCGACAGGCTGATTAAGCAGCTGCTTTTGCGTTTCACTCTGCTTAAGCACCGCCGCGGCCGCCATAACTTTACTGGTACTGCACATTGGAAAGCGTTCATCACCGCGATAAAGCACCTGCGTATTATCTGCGGTATCGATGAGCGCGACGCCCAGCCGCCCTCCGCTGCTTTTCTCCAGCGCCGCCAGCTTTTGCTGCACCGCACTCGTCTGCGCATAAAGCGGCGCGCTGCCCAGCAGCAGCGGAATGCACGCCGCCGCCGCGAACATCATCCGTTGCACTCTCTTTGTCACCATCTCAAACTCCCAATACGGTCAATCCGTGTTACATCAGTATTCCCTAAATTCCACGTGTGTTTTTTATTAGCTTCAAAAATCACTATTTCACGAAGAATTTAGACTGCTTCTCACACATTGTAACATTATTTACAACCACCTTTCAATCATTTTTGATAAATCATTGATTTCATCTTTGCTGCAATGATACTTAATAAACTCTGCAAGTTATCCACAGAGCAACACTCAATTTTATTGATGATATTCTTATTATACCAGACATTTTTCATACACTCCCTTGTACGGATAGTTTTCCGACAACTTCATGATTACATATCTTGCGGTTTTGATTATTTTTGCTGCAAGAAATACATACTTCAAACGAAAGGTCTTTATTTGCTGTCTGTATTCTGAAGAGTCCAAGGAATCAAACTTGAACAACAAAAATAGGTTATATGAAAGCATCATCATTCGGAACCTTCTAAAAGTGATAATTGTGCTCTTTCTTTTTCTGGTTTCAGTACGCGAGATACGACAAATCTTCTGTCTTTTTCCCATTTAACTAATTTTGTATACAGTTCTGTAGTTTCTCTACCTTCTTCTCCTTTAACGAATACAATTGATGAATTCGTTGCTTGTGAGGTGAGTGTAGAATAACTTTTGGCTTTAATTAAATATTTGCATCCAAGAGATTCTATCGTTTCGATAATTTTTTCATCAAAGTAGCCACTATCCATTCGAAATAAAATTTCTAAATCGTCTGATTTGATGTTAGCAACAATTTCTTTGATCATTTCCGCAGCACCGTTTGCAGTGTAAGTATTGCCACTTCTTACAAATCCGGTAACATATGCTTTTAATTCGTCGCAAAATGCAAATTGGATATTGTAGCATCGGTTTCCCAGTTTCTTAGGATTATATCCTTTTGACGCACCTTCTTGATGACCTTCTACGTTAATTACACTACTATCAATATCAATCGTAATGGATGTCAATTTACTTTTAGTGAGCAGTTTTTTAAAGACTTTAAAATTAATGTCTCTAAACATTTGGGTTGTCTTGAAGTTGAAGTTTCCTAGAAACCGTGACACTGTTTCAGGTTCTTTTACGGAAATATCAAACTCGTTGACGAGGGGATCATTTTGAAGTAGCTTTAGACGTTCTAACTTATCAATGCCAATGAAGTGACCGCAGAGCATGGTCTTTATATGATTCATCTTGATTTTATTTGTTGAGTCATTATCAAATACGAGGTCATTTTCAATAAAATCAAAAATCCCATTGCTTTTTGCATTCTCAAGGAGCAGAAAAAGACCTGCATTTGATGTTAGATTCTTAGCTTTGAAATCAATTTTATTAATCATAATTAGAACCCCTTTTTACTACTTTTCTTACTATTATTTTACCATATATCGAGTCATAAAAGCTGATAATTTAACATATTTTTGAGCACTTTTCTTTCACCCAATGGGTGAAAGCTGAATTTCGAAGGAATGCATATTTATCAAGGCTTTGATTATGCTTTTTGAAGTACTGACGTAGAATCTAGGTGTTAGCCACTTTAATGTCAGGAAGCTTAAGCTCTGTTAGTGTTTTGGCTATTCTCTCTCCTCTTGGAAGACTGGTTGAAAGAGCCAGGAATATTTCCAATAACCCATTAAGTCAATCCCTCTACACTGGGCGCACCGATGAGTTTGGCCAAATAGAGTTTGCTTTACGAATGATGCAAGCTGAAACAGGCGCCATAGTAGGTCGCATAGGTGATGCATCAAATCGGCTTAGCGAACACACCCGAGGCCTACTAAAGGATATTGAGTCAAGCAATGTACTTACAGTTGAGCAGCAGGCAGAGACAGATCAAATAGCAACGGCAGTAAACCAAATGGTGGCAAGCATTCAAGAGGTTGCGAGCAATGCACAGCATGCTGCAGATGCGGCCGGAAGAGCAGACACTGAGACGGCATCTGGCCAGCGTCTGGTAGCCCACACAAGCCAGTCAATCACTGCCCTTGAAGGTGAAATTAGGCAAGCCACTCAGGTTATTCATGAGCTTGAAGGTCAAAGTAACGAGATATCAAAAGTTCTTGACGTTATACGAGGGATCGCCGAGCAAACGAATTTGTTGGCACTCAACGCAGCAATTGAGGCCGCGCGTGCTGGTGAGCAGGGGCGTGGTTTTGCTGTTGTCGCCGATGAGGTTCGCAGTCTTGCTGCTCGCACACAGCAATCGACAACGGATATTCAAAGCATGATCAGCGCTCTACAAGAGCGAGCGCAATCCGCTGTTACAGTCATGGAGCAAAGTAGTCGGCAAGCGCACACGAGTGTAGCTCACGCAGAGGAAGCAGCTACAGCTCTTGATGGAATTGGCCAACGCGTTAACGAAATTACCGACATGAACGCGCAAATAGCGACTGCGGTCGAGCAGCAGGGAGCAGTAAGTGAAGACATAAACCGCAGTATTATCAATATACGCGATGCTGCTGATACCAATGTACAGACCGGGCAGAATAATTTGCAAAGTGCGAAATCTGTCGCTCAGTTAACTAGCGCTCTGAGCGAACTGGCAAAACAGTTTTGGGAAAAACGAGGATAACGCTTTTCAGTATCTCGACAGGGATAACTTACTTTACCATCGGTTATCCCTTTTAGCCGCACAAATTTTAGCCATGGCTTTTCAGGAAGTCAGGGCTATCAGAATGGCCTTAGAAAGCCTAGTCAAAGAGCTGTCACGAGAACACCGTTAGCTTAGCGTACGATTTTTTCCGAATTCTGCGGTTCCCCCGTTAATAGCAGCAAAAGGGCGGGTCAAGGCCGCACACTTTCGACACGACGGTGAAACATGCAATGAATCCCTCAACGAAATTCCACAAATCCCCGCTTGGCATCACTTCCACCTCAACTATCCACTAGAGATCATCGACGCCTTAAAAGACGGCTATCAAGCGGATAGCAAGTCACCAAACGTGTTTCAACACTGGAAGTCTGGATTACATCGCTTTCCACGTGCGGCCAAAGAAGAACTGTTTAGCCGTGACGACTGGACAGATAATCTCACCTTTACCGATACAGCTAGAACCATCCTTGGCAGCTTACCGCTACTAGGGTTTAGCCAGTGGATGCGTAACACCTTACAAATGCGCGTTCACACCTTGCGCGAAGCAATAGATCAAGGTACAAAGCATCGAGCGTGGCTTGAAATTGAGGCGCACCGTCAGCAAGCTATTCTCAAAGCATCGCTCTATCTGTTTGAATACCAACTAGCGGATAAAACCGTGATTCATAAAGTTGGGAGAACATCGAGAGCGCCAGAACAACGCCTGAAAGAAACGGTACTCGATCTAGAAAAAGCCACAGAAAAAGCCGTAATAAAAAGCACGGTTTTGCGTAAAGTTGCGAATTGTGGTCACGTTGAAAAGTATGTTTTTCATCGTTACAACAATCAGTTAGCTAACATTAGCTCACACACGGAATACCTGGTACTTGATGCCAAATCATTGAAGCGATTGAAAGCGGAATTTACCAAGCTGACCAACAACCTAGAACCCTTTAACAAAGCAGAACGATTCATTGTTACAGGCCGTTGGAAGTATGAAGAAAAACGCCTCGCAGCGTCTAAACGCGGCATCGAGCTAACCCAACGCGAAAGTGGTAAGTTTGGTCGGCCTAAAGGCTCTACGACCAACACTGATGACTTTCTGATAAAGCACTCTGATATTGTCACCAGTTTAGAACGTGGACGCTCTATCAACCAAACCGCAGAGTTTACAGGTAAGGGACGTTCAACCGTGAAGCGTGTAAAAGCTGCCATGAACAAATAGAAAGGGATTCATCGCGAATCCCTTTTTCTTTCTTCATTGCCAAACGTTATCGACTTCGACTTTTTTTCATGGGTTTGGGTACTATCTCAGCCTTTGGGTGTTTCTTCTGAATGTCCGTGAATTTCTCTCCAGAAAACAAACCGATCCACTCACCATCTTTTTTGACAGCTCTATCATAAGATTTTTCTGAGCCAGGGATTTTAATTTCAAAAGCCATTACTTACTTTCTCCTTAACTAACGCGGGCTGCCCGCTTTTGCTTGTGAACTTGTTCTTGATGGAGCACTTGTTTATCCTCGCGCTTCCGTTCTGAATCCTGAATAGCCTTACTTACCGTAGCCCTTACCTGGCGTTCGACCCCTTCTTTGCCTAAAAGACTGTTATTAGCTAAGTCGTTGTAGTCGGTGTGGCGATATAAGTTCTCAATGGCTGACAACTGTTCATCACTCAGTAATGACTTTTTAAGCTCTGTATGCTTATCCTCTGGGGCCGTTTCCAATACCCTCTTTGCTGCACAATGCTCTCGGTACGTTTGAGGGGTAACTTTTGGTAGGTCAACTGGATACTCAGCTTCACCAGGCGCGAAGATTGGAAAGGCAGCTGTTCCACTTACAGCTTTAGCCGCTTCACTTGCCTTTTCTTTACCAGGATTAACACCTGTCATTAACTCTTGATGACGGTCATCATCACCAAAAATCACCATCGGCTTATCTGGAAATACTTCCTGTAGTGCCTTAGCTACTACAGGTAAGTTGCCTGCATCAAAAGTTGCGACAGTTGGAAAACCCAAGGCTTCGGTATTGGTTGCTGCGGTTGCATAGCCTTCATGCAAAACAATGGCCGGAGCATCTTCTAAAGACTTCATATCCCCGCCGACGATATGAAAACATCCCTCTTTCTTGGAGTCTTTTGCAAAGCGTTTTGTACCGTCCTCTTGAATGTATTGCATCGTCCACTGCTTGCCTTGAACATCACTCAAAGGAATGTAAGTTTTTATTCCTTCGGAATCAGTTAGAACGCCAGGAAGGGGCTGAATATTTTTGCGCTCCTGGTAAGGGGTTTGCTGCGTTGCAGGGACCAGGGAAGCGACTTGACGGCTAACTCTATCAGCGGTTGCATTTTGTAAGCGTTTTTGCTCTTTTTCTCTAGCAGCTAATTTCTCTGCGGCCTCGGCTTGTAACTTTGCCTTTTCTTCTGGAGATAAGGCATAGCCTTTTGATTTCCATTTAATATCAATGCCCGTTCGATTATTCCTGATATAACCTGCGGGGTGGCCGTCAAGATGACCGACATAGAAACCTGAACCAGCACTATGGCTCAAACTATTTTTATCACCAGTGGTACGTATACGGTGCTTTTTGCCGTCCATAATGGGATGCTCTCCATCCACTTCACAACCTACAGACCGCAAAGCTTCTGCAAATTCCTCTTTAGGCGTCATCGCTGGATCTTGTTGGGTTTGGACCCTATCAGGCGACCAACGGCTCAAACGTTCCTTATCACCATTAGGACCTACATACCAAGATTTAGCGCCTGCATCCCAAGCAGCACCCGCGGCTTTTGCTGCTGCTCTTTCCCCGTAAGGAACAGCTAGATATTGGCGGGATTGCTCGACCTGTTTAGATTGGATTTGTTGATTAGCTTGTACCGATTCCTGATTATCATTGCCCTCCGTGGCCCATTTGGAAAACTGGTTAACATCAACGCCAGGAGGAACATACCAGGAGCGCTGTTCACCATCCCATTTTGCACCAAGTCCTTTAGCTTCGTTCTTCTCTTTAAACGGAACGTTGATATACGTTTTTTCTCCCTCGGCTTGAGTGGGAACTGAGTCTGGTTGCTGCTGGGGCTTCCGTTCCTGTTGCTCAAATTCAGCAATACGCTGTTGTAAATCACCATCGTTGAGCGTTGCGGCCATTTCTGCTGATTTACGGGTTTCTTTAGCGGCTAAAATATCATCATCCGAGCTGTTAGGGTTTAAACGAACACGAATTTCATTTATACGAGCAAATTTAGCGGCTTGTTCATGCTCATTGGGTTCTGACAGGGCATCTACCACACTAAGCAAATTCGCAAGTTCTTCGGCTTGATGTTGAGTATCGAGATCAGCGACCCATTGATGCATTCCCTTTTCATGCTGCGCATACACACCCCAAAATTCAGGCGTAACTCCCTCAGCAGGTTCTACAAACTTTTCGCCGTTTTCATCGGTGTATATAACGTTACCTTGTAACTGAATATCACCAGACCAATCAGCAGGTAGTAAAAATCCAAGATTCTCCTTTGCCACTTCTTCGAAAGATTGAGGTTCTGACTCACCAGAAGCTAAACGCTTTCGTTCTTCCGCAACTAGAGTTAGGGCGCGTAAATCTTCCTGTGAAAGCGTTGATAACACCTGATCACGTATTGGCTGTGTTTGAATTGGTAGCTGCATATCTAAATCCTGATCTTTATTGTCCTCGCTAGGTTTTAACTCAGAGGTTTGTTTCTGGATTTGGGTTTGCTCAATCACCTGTTTCTGTTCCAGGTCCATCACATACCCGCATATTTTTTCAGCATCGGCAGAGGCACGGAATATTTCTAAAGGGTCCTCTTGAAGTGCTTTAATCCAAGAGCCGACATAAGCGGCATGTTGTTCAGGGTCATGACCGATACCCAATTCATCACCTAAGATCATGCTACTTATTTCAGCGCGCAATTCTTCCTTGGCGTACCCTTCTGAACCGAATGGATTTGATAAATCTCGGTCCAGACGCGAACTATGACCAGTCCAATGACCGAGTTCATGTAACGCTGTAGCATAATAATTGTCAGAGGTCGGGAATTGTCCTTTATCGGGTAATTGAATATGGTCAGAAGACGGACGGTAAAAAGCTCTATCACCACCGTGACGAATATCAGCACCAGACGCATTGAGTATCTTTTCAGCTCGCTCAGAAGCATCCCAAGTTTGCTCTTTACGCTCTAAAGGAGGCAATCCGTCTATCTGTTCGCCATTGAATACCGTAGCAAAGAACACCCGCGGGCGTTCTAGCTTGATGGTTTCCTTTACTGGTTTTCCTTTTTCATCAATGACAGGCTTTCCGTTATCATCGAGCTTGGTCCGTTCTTCTGTAAACTTCCAGTATTGGACCCCTGTCCCTTTTTCTTTACCGCGAACTTGAGCACCGAGTTCTTTAGCTTGCTTGTACGTCATCCAACGGTTATCACTTCGTCCCTGAGACATTAGGTGAATCGCGTTAATGCCCTTGTAACGGTTGCCTGTAAGCGGGTTTGTTGGCATGAACCCTGGCGCCCCAGGGTCCCAAGGTTTTTGCCAGGGTGCAGTGCCGGCTTTTAGTTTTTCTATTAGATTATTAGCAACCGTTTCATGAAATGGGGGTTTCTTTTCAGCCATTGGTTAACCCTCCTTAGTATCATCAGGGGCAACGAGATCCAGCAGGTCAGCCGTACTTTCTTCGGCGTCTTGTTCTGATAGAGCATCTTCAAAAAACGCCCCAGCTTTTTCAGCTTCAAGTGGGTCAAACTCCACTTGATAGCCAGGTATCATTGCGTCTTCTAACTTTTCTTGTAGGGCTGCATCTGCGGCAGGTTGATTAGTTGTATTCGTCATTGGGGTTACTCCTTGTCAGTATTGTTACGGCCCTTGCTATAATTAGGGCGCCCTTTCATATCTGGATAAGATTGCTTACAAGTAGGGAAGTTTGAACAGGACCACCAATACTGCCCTTTCTTCCTTGGTGAAGGACGGCGCGATAACCCTGCTCCACATGACATACATTTGAATACATCCGAGATTACAGCCGCTTCTTTACCTCCAGCGATTGCTACAGCTCCATTATTGGCCTTTGCAACCTGGTCTTTGATAAACGCCTCTTGTTTGGTAATAAAGGCACTCAGTTCTGTTTTTCCGGATTCAACACTTTGCAACATACGCTCATAAAGAGCTGTTAGAACCGGACTTTTTACCACTTCTGGCAACGCATCAATCATGCTTCGACCTAAAGTGGTACTCACAATTCGCTTACCCTGCGTTTCCAAGTAATTACGGCGTTTCAGTTCAGCAATGATCGAAGCTCGTGTAGCCTCTGTCCCAATACCATCCCCTTCACGTAGCATTTTTTTATGTTGAGGGTCCGTCACAAACCGATGGATATTTACCATCGCAGTGATTAACGTACCTTCTGTAAACCTTGCTGGCGGCTTCGTCTTGGCGTCTCGTCTGACTGATTGTCCACAATCAATAGCATCGCCTTTTGTCATTCTTGGTAATGATTGTTCATCACCATCTTGATCGCCTTCGTCTTCTTCGGACTCGTCCAAATACACATCATGCCAACCACCAAACGTGACAACCTTCCCTTTAGCCCCAAACGTTTCCCCTTGAACGTCAACAGTGATGGTTGTACTTAGGAACTCATGCACTGGATAAAACTGCGCAAGGTAGGCTCTTACAACCAGGTCATAGATAGCTCTTTCTTTGTCATTAAGTTTGTTCAAATTTCCTTTGTGCATCGTGGGAATGATGCCGTGGTGTGCCGAGACTTTCGCATCATTCCAAGTGCGGGATTTTATTCCCGTATCTGCTCGGTCTATGATGGAAGATAAATGAGGGTTTACCGCTTTCACTGCTGCTAGAACCGCGGGCGCATCTTCAAACTGAGATTCTGGCAAATACGCACAGTCAGTTCTTGGGTAAGTAGTTAACTTGTGTGTTTCGTACAATGATTGACACGTATCTAGTACATCTTGAGCACTGAACCCAAATTTTCTTGATGCCAAGGCGGTCATATCAGACAAGCTAAAAGTAAGCGGGTGATTTTGCTTCTTGGCTTGTTGGATATAATCTGTGATTGTTCCAGGTTTACCGCTCAGGGACTCAACTAGCTTATCAGCAATCTGTGTGTCGATTAGACGGCCTTCCTCGTCTAGCCCTTCCTGATCTTCTTTCGCTTTCCAACCCGCCCAAAAACTGCCGGACTCATGTTTAATTTCAGCTCGAATAGTATGGAACGGTATAGACTTGAAAGATTCGATTTCACGGTCCCTATTCACTACTAGAGCAAGGGAAGGTGTTTGTACGCGGCCTACTGTCAATAAAGCTCTTGAGCCGCCTCTTTGTGCTCTCAAAGTGTACGCCCTGGATAGATTCATACCTATCAACCAATCAGCTTTACCTCGCCCTTCCGCAGCATGGGCGAAGCCGTGAAATTCGCGGTTATCTTTCATGTTGGTTAACGCACGTTTAACAGATACGGAGTCAATAGCGTTAGCCCAATAGCGAAGAACTGGCTGTGTACTATTGAAATGCACTAGCAATTCATCAACAAGCAATTGCCCTTCACGGTCAGGGTCCCCAGCATTCACAATTTGAGTGGCAGACTTGATCAACTTGCCGATAGTTTTCACCTGTTTTTTGGCGTCGTCTTTGGGTCTTAAAATCCATTGTTGAGGAATAATTGGGAGTTCTTCAACACGCCATAATTTTCGGCCTTTGTCATTCGTAGGTACATCGTCCGGTGTATATTCATCCGGCCCAGCTTGCTCCAGCATGTGACCAAAACACCAGGTAACTCTATCCTTGCCACATTCAATAAAACCGTCACCCTTACCTGTTACTCCTAGCTCTGCGGCAATGGCTTTTGCTACTGAGGGTTTTTCTGCGATAAATAATCTCATACCTTTTCCTTACCAAGTGAATACTGGACGAATAACCGCTTTCACTTGAGAACGATTAACAGGCCCAAAATAACGGGCATCAAATGAGGTTCCGCTAACATCCGACATAAGCAGTAATTCAGAGTTACCAAGCGTGTACTGACTTGTTTGGTATCGAGGCAATTCTCTCCCTGCTGGGTCCGTAGTTTTTAACTTGCTGTGTTTCAGCAAGCTACCTTCAACTAAAACCCCTTCATCAGTGATTTTTACGGTGTCACCTTTAGCCGCTAAAATTCGCTTCATCATGTAGCCATAGTCACCTGGACAGAATCCGGCGGCGATGTAACCACGTTCTTTTGCAGTAGCAAACACACCAATTTCAGGCGGGCAAAAAAGAACATAAGCCCCTTTTTCTATTGGTGCGTCAGTGGTCCAATACAGGCCGACAGGAATGCTTTTTGTTGTGTTGATTCGAGCACCAGAGAAATAACAGGTTGCTCCGAGCACCATAAGAGACGCGCCAACAATTGCGACACCTGAATAAATTCGCTTCATCATATTTGAATCCCTTCCTCTACTTGCTCGACGACTCGTAACTTATCGCAAACTTTAGGCGCTTCAATTTGGGCGCGAGCAAGAAAAATAGGGTCTTTGAAGTAAAGAGGTTGTTTGCCATAAACCGCGGGATAACCCGCGACATACACAACCATATCGCCCGCGGTATCAATATCACCCTTGGCGTTTTTAACTGGCCCAGGCATACGCAAACATTCGTCTGGCGTTAACAACGGTCGTTGTACTTCTTGAATAGTTCGAGATACTTGCCCTAGTAGCGCAGAAGTACGGCGCCCACTGGTTGTAATCTGCTCTTTTACTACAGTTGTTTGGCCCGTTAATCGAGACAAGTGTTCGGCGGTTTCGATTCGGTTTGGCGGGTATGCGTTCTGAACGTGACAGTTAGATGTGATGGTTTCATCAGGGCCATAACCTGTTTCACGGCTTTTAAGTTGGTTTAAGTCCTGGCAAATCAAGTAACACTTAATCCCATAGCCCGCAACGAAAGCTAGTGATTCTTGCAATATTTCTAGCTTCCCTAAACTTGGGAACTCGTCCAGCATCGCCAACAGTCTGTGTTTGTAATGGGCTACAGGTCGGCCTTTCTCAAACGTCATTTCATCAGCCAACAGGCGAATGATCATGTTTACCAATATTCGGACCAATGGGCGCAAACGGGCTTTATCATTTGGTTGCGTAACAATGTAAAGGCTGACAGGGTTATCATGGTTCATCAGATCTCTAATCTTGAACTCAGACTCACTCACGTTTCGAGCTACCACTGGATCGCGGTAAAGAGCTAGATATGATTTTGCGGTCGATAGAACAGAGCCACCTTCTTCCTCTGGTCTATCCATCATGTCACGCGCAGCAGAACCAACCGCAGGGTGGTTTTGACCGTCCACATGACCATAGGTAGCCATTTCCATCCAAAGTTCGCCTGTGTCGCGCTCAGGGTCAGCAAGCATTGCATCAACCGCAGGAAGGGTCGCGGGTGTCCCTTCGTTTTTAGCTTTGTATAAAGCATGTAGAATTACACCAACCAAAAGTGCAAAGGCGGTTTTTTGCCAGTGTGATTCCATGCCTTTACCATCGGGGTCTACAATCAGCGTTGCTAAGTTTTGAACGTCCCCTACTTCGTATTCAGTGCCTATTCGGATTTCGTCTAACGGGTTCCAATGAATACCGCCGTAATTTGATGCAGGCTCAAAACGCAAAACTTTATTGTTTGCGTACTGCTGACGCCAGCCCGCAGTCAAAGCCCAAAGTTCTCCTTTAAGGTCTGTAATCACGGCACTTTGCGCCCAGGAAAGCAATGTAGGAACAACAAGACCGACACCTTTACCCGAACGTGTTGGCGCATATGTTAAAACGTGTTCTGGACCATTGTGGCGCAGGTAGTAAAAGTTTCCTTCTTCATCTTCCCAACCCCCAACATAAACACCCGTTGAGCTTGGTGCGTCTTTACCTGTCACAACTTCCAACAGATTACGGTTACGAGGTAATAAACCCGCAGATTGAATATCTTTCTTACCCGCCCAACGTGCGGAACCATGCAA
This sequence comes from Vibrio sp. 1167, assembly GCF_033340375.1. Lineage (NCBI taxonomy): Bacteria > Pseudomonadati > Pseudomonadota > Gammaproteobacteria > Vibrionales > Vibrionaceae > Vibrio > Vibrio sp. 1167. The sequence continues at coordinate 42,820 of NZ_JAWOWK010000018.1, forward strand.
ATATTCATTTGCTTTTGAGCTGTTATTGGTGACTACCTTTGTGATAGTCACACCCAACAGACCAACCGAAGTCACAACCATCCCAACGCTGGCCGCTTCCATAAACTGATTGGGGTAATTGCTATACCAATCACTCGCCCAATTTAAAATTTTCCAGGGTGCGTATACATTATTAATATTTGCCCCTAGCGACTCTTGATAATTAAAAGAGTGTGCAAAGTATTGGGTCGCTGACTGTAAGCCAACAGCAATCGACACGGCTCCCAAAGCGGGCAATGTGCGATTTTTGCTTGTTTTTTTTGCCCTGACTTGAGGACCAACTGCATTGTTTATTTTTGGATTCATCTGCTCCTTCCTTTTGATTTGTTGAGCGAACCTTGAGGGGTAACTGTCACAGCTTCACCAATTCGCACACGCTTCATGCGCTGAGCGGTAGCCTTATCAATTGGAAGCACTAGAACTTCATCACCTCTGTTTAAGAGGGCCAAAGCCTGTCCCTCCACGTTACGGATGCCGCCATAAGTAAATGCACCTGGTTGATTATTATAGCGTGAATGCTTCGGTATATCGAAACCTTTTGCACGTTTTGACTCGCGTTCAGATAAATATTTATTTACAGCGACCTCGCCAGGGTTTAGTCGTCCCCCCCCAGAAACTCCCCATCGCAATTGGTTATCTGGTTTGGTTCCTTGGTGCTCCAACTGACCAGAAACATCACTCGGCAGTAACATTTCACTTCTTCGGGCGAAGCGAACCACACTGAGTGAGGACAACGTTCGCAGACGGTTTTTTGCGATGGACGGCGGGTTTCGTCCAATGCCTGTAACGTTGGGCTTTGGCTTTCTGAGGACATTGCCGCCATCATTTCCGGCGTTGGCTCCACCGACTGAGTTGCTTGTACTTGGGGCGCTATCTGCTCCGTTGGTGTTGCTTCGGTCGTCGTTTGCGATGGTTGTTCTGGTTCCTGAGTCGGTGTGCTCGGTAATTCCTCGTCCAAGGCGGCTAGTGCTTGGTCGATCAGATCTTCCTCGTTCAGTTCTTCCGGTTGTTTGTTCTCGTCGGTCATGATTATTCTCCTGATTCAATAGGTCTTGCCTGCGGCGCTCCATGCCCGCATCAGCAAAAGTGATTGGTAGATTTAAAGTGGCGGCAGTAAAAATCACCTGGGCTTTAAACTGAGCTGACCCATTAACAGTAATTCGACTGCCATAACGTTCTTTAGCTAACAACAAAGCATTTTTGAGCGCTTCATTTGTAGCTTCTCTTGAGATTTGAAGTTTCTCCCCATCGTCACGAATAGCACTTTTACCTGCTCTATAGATAATCGTGCCTTTCTTGGTAATGTTATCCATGACAGGGGCGTAACCTGGCTTGTGTTCAAAGTGAACAGCTCCAAGTGAAGACATTGAACGGAGACGATTTTTAGCAAATGCAGGAGGCTTTTTCCCGATTGGGGCAACATTAGGCTTGTTAAGGCCCTCTAAGTTGACAGGGGAGCTTTTTTTCTGCTTCCCGCTAATCACATCGCCTTTAAGTGCCTTAGCCTTGTCACGCGCTCTCAGAGCTTCTAAAGCAGTCTTATTACCTTTCAAAGATTCTTGTTTAAGCCAGTCAGCCCACGCTCGACGTTTATACTTTTCATACAACGCTTGGCGCTCTAATTTATTGGCCTTATTGATAGCCTGTATGTCAGCTTTAAGTGCTTTATGCGCCTGGGAATAAAGTATTTTCTTATTTAGACGACTTTCACCCATTAGCTTTATCGCAGCTCTACGGAGTCTGTTTTTTCTCTTAGCAGCCTCGATGCGACTATCTTTTCTTCCCTTGGCGTTAATCCATTCAATCTTTCTTGCCGCGGTTAGTTGTTTTTGTTCTTCTTGATACTTCGCATATAACTCAGTCGTGTTTACTTTGAATTTCGTAGGTCGTTTTTCATATCGGCGGCGTTTATCTTGGGGAGGAACGGGATTGTTTATTTGTTCAAATTCACCTAATTTCTTTTCCAACTGCTGCTTTGATAAATCCCTAGCTAAAGTGCTTGCCTTCACTTGAGTTCCATCAGCAGATTCAACAACAAAGCCGTTACCTTGCTTGCGAATTTCTAAGCTGTTTTCACTTAACACCTGGTGAAGTTGCTGCCAGTTTTCAGCGGCCCTAATTTCTTCTAAGCACTCACGCTTAACCCAACTAACTAGGCTTTCTATACCAGCGTGCTTTTCCATATCAGAGGCTCTACCTTCTGATACGGTTTTAAAACCTTGGTGATTGTCTTTTTCAAGCCCATATTCATTCTCTAAAATATCACTGAGGCTTCCAAACTTGCGGTAAGCCTGAAAGGGTTCGTGCATTGTTTTGTTGGTAGGATGAATTTTGTTTATAGCTATATGAATATGCACATTGTCGGTATCATGGTGTACAGCACTTACTCTTTGGTGTTCAGAGAAACCCAACCCAGAACATACCCTTTCCTCAATGGCTTTTAGAACATCACTATCAGGCTTCTCGCCAGGACGAAAACTGACGATTAGATGATAAGTTTTATCGCCCGTTGCGCGGGTGTTGGTATGCTGAGTTGCAAGCACCTCACCAATAACCGCCTGCATTGTATTAGCATGGCAATTTGTCACATTGACTAGACCAAGCCTTTCAGTCTTACTTTGCTCATCGGTGATATATTTCACCAAACCAGAAAAGTCAGATTTTTTAGCAGAGCGCATCGGAACGTGTTTAATTATCAAAATAGACCCCTGAAATTTTTAGCCGCTAAAATCACTGTTCTGATCGCGGCATAACTATTTTTGTCATCACGGCGCCCATTTCTTCTTGTGTAGCTTCTATCTTGCTAAGAACAGCTCTAATCGTTGATTCGCCAAACTGAGCGGTCCTGACATCGTTTGTAAGCCAAAGTTTTAGCAAACCACCTAAGCGGCCTAAATCGCCGTTAATTTTCGCTAGCTCATGCACTTGATCGTAATCAACCACACCTTGAATGTGATAACCCTGCCCGACTTCTCGAAGGTATCTTGCTGCACTCATACCAGCTCGCGCAGCCTGTGCCTCAATTAATTCCTTTTCATCGGGTAAGCAGTACACCTTGATTGGTGTGCTGTTTTTCCTAGTTACTTTTTTTTCTTCTGTCATTGCTGTTCCTCTTTTCCGACGGTAGTCGGTAGCCTCGCAGAGCAGGATTCCCGTTGAGCCCGAAGGCGCGAATAAGGGTTAGAGTGAAGTAGCATCCACCAACTTGTTGGTGGGGCTACTTCACCTATCCTGCCCGCCTTACGGCGTTAATAACTCCAAGAAAAGTGTACACCAACCTTTTCGATTTATCCGCAGCTTTTGCACTAAATTTGCGCTATAGCACAAACGATATAGTGAAATTTTGCCAAAACCCCCTATAATGGCGGTTAGTAGCAGATATATAGCGATAAAATAGCGAGCTTATAGCGATATAATGAAAGATCACAACGTGATAGATTTGTGATCACGAAAGAGATAAGACGGATAAGTGATTATGGGGAAAGCAAAAAAATATACTGATCAACTTGCTGAATGGGTAAAGAAGAGAGACGAAAAACGAAAGCGCCAGGATAAAAATGTCGTAGCATTTCTTGCTGTACAAAAGGATATAGAAGAAGCGATAGCCGCTGGTTACTCAGTAAAAACCATTTGGGAGCACATGTTAGAAGAAGGGAAGATTCATTGCAGATATGAGACTTTCACTAAGCATGTTAATCGTCACATTAAGAACAAGGAAAGCAGCTCAAATTTTTTAGCCGCTAAAAAAACCGAAGAAGTTACACACGAAACCCCCGCAACTAAGGGGCCAGAAAAACCGACAGAAACAAAGTCACTAGAAAAAAATAGTGATTCTGCTCAAGTTCAAAATAAAGATAAGCCAAAAGGAATTACTGGCTTTAATTTCAATTCAAGACCGAATAAAGAGGATCTAATCTAATGGCTAAAGTACATATCATTTTGCAAGGTAAGGGCGGTGTAGGTAAATCCGTGATCGCAGCTATCGTCGCTCAATACAAAAAAAGTAAAGGTCAGGAACCAACTTGCATAGATACTGACCCTGTAAATTCTACGTTCGAAGGTTATAAATATCTGAACGTAACCAGGCTAAATATTATGACTGACGACGAAATTAATACTCGCAATTTTGACTCGTTAGTTGAGCTAATAGCGACAACCGAGAATGACGTCATTATTGATAATGGTGCGAGTTCTTTTGTGCCGCTATCACACTACCTAATTTCTAATGAAGTCCCTGCCCTACTAAACGAAATGGGGCATGAGATTGTAGTTCATACCGTTATTGCTGGTAGCCAATCACTATTAGACACGGTGAATGGTTTTTCACAACTGGCAGACCAGTTCCCAAAAGAAGCTCTTTTTGTTGTGTGGTTGAATCCATATTGGGGGCCAATCGAGCACCAAGGGAAGTCGTTCGAGCAAATGAAGGCGTACACGAATAATAAAGATCGAGTTTCAGCAATTATTGACCTGCCAAAACTAAAAGATGAAACCTATGGCCGTGATTTCTCTGAAATGCTTGAAAACAGAAAAACATTTGATGAAGCGTTGGCCGATGACAATTTGACGATCATGTCTCGACAACGATTGAAAATTGTTCGCGGTCAAGTGTTTGGTCTACTGGATAATGCGGCGGTATTGTAATGACAGACAAGGTTGAAGAAACCATAAAGGAAATCGCGGCCAAACACGGCATTGCCGTTGGTCGCGATGACCCTATATTGATTTTGCAGACGATCAATGATCGCTTGATGCAGGAAAGCACCGAAGCTCAGCAAGCTATCCTAGACTCCTTTAAAAGCGAGTTAGAAGAAATTGCGCACCGATGGGGGGAAGATGCTAAAAATAAGGCAGAAAGAACGCTTAATGCCGCTCTGACAGCCAGTAAGCAAACTATGGCGACTTCGATGCAAGAAAGCGCAAAACTCGCCGCAGAAGCTGCTAGGAGTGAAATTGAGAAAACAATAAAAGAGCAGGTAGCCCCTTTGAATAAGGAAACTCGTCAAGTAGCTAGGATGAACCTAATAGCAGCAGGAATGACAGTATTTGCAGCAGGCATAGCGTTATGGGCATCGCTGTAGAAAAAAAGAAAGCCTGGAGTGATAACCCAGGCTTTTCTCTAGTTAGTAGGGTTTATTTATCCCAAGAGTATGCGAACGGCAACGCTCTTGGTTTTGCTTCCTTTCATATTCTTGTTTCTTAACTAGCGCCTGGTGATGCCTTTGGGCTTGTCTCATTGAATCCCAATCAGCAGCTAGTTCAGGGTTTTCTGCCCTCATCTTCCTTGTTGCTAACTCATCAATACGGGGAGAATGAACACCCATACCATCTTTAATCTCTCGAACAGCCTCTAGGCGAACATGCAACGTTTGTAAGCGCGACTGCTGTTGAGACTGACTAACCATCCAGTTTTTCTTTGTTCCTGGCATAGATAGAAACCCAGGCTTACTTAGTTGAGATTGCTGTAAGCGAGCTTGCTGACGACTAATCAAATTTTCTAAACGGTCCTCGATACGTTCAACTTGATCATGTTTAGCTTGTGCATACGTTGCTAATGTCTCTTGATAGCTTTGCTCGACTGTAGCACTATCCAACATCGAAGACTGTTCAGATTCTAATCTTTCAGCCTCCGAAAGTAAGCCACTACCAGCTAAGACCGAACGGTCTGTGCTCGCTCTGCCTTGCGGCGTTTCAGTTCCGCTCTGGCCCACTCGCTCGCTGTTGCCATATCTTGCCTTAGTGATTCGATCTCGGATTTGTTCAACCGTCTTGGCTGATTTGAGGTGTCCGGCTTCACCTTGTGTGAGTTTGTCGAGTTCATAACCAAAAGTATCCTTCCAAAATTGATTCATTGCTGGGCCGTGTTTACTATTAATGGCCGCTAACATTCCAGGCTTAACAGGTAAATTAAGCGCACCTTCATGAGCGGTCATAACAGACGCAGCCACAACTTGACCACCTCGATTCTCTACATAGCCTTTTAGAGAGGCTACGGTTCCACCCATTGCTAGAGTGTCATCTACAATTAAGTATTGTTCACCCTTTTTGACATTTCCGTCAAAAGTTGGATTAAACGCCAGGCGATGATCTGCCCCCGTATCAGTGCGACCAACCTTGTCACGCTGAACGATATTTAATTCAACATCCAACCCCAAACGATCTGCCAAAACCTCAGCCATAGCCAACGGTATTTTATTATTGCCAGCTGACTCCACAGCCAAAACAGGCAATATACGGGGCTTGCTTTCCCCTATGTACTCCTTAATAGATTTCACTGTTTCATCAGTAATCAATCTATCTACCAGGTCAATAGCTGCGGGCATGTCTCCTGACTTGGCCGCTTGGTATTCAGGTTCGTTTTTTAACGCACCTAAATCACCATTTCTAATTAACTTTGGAAAATCTCCCCAAGGAGAACGCTCTCCAATGCCTAACTTATTCAAAAATCACCTCCAGTTTTAGCGGCTAAAACTATCGGGAGCGACCTCTACTAAGCTTCACGGCCTGGGTAACTACAGCTTTCCCCGAAGCATCATAATTGATGCTTTTTACACTCCCAACTTCAGGTACTATATCGAAATTTTCTTTAGAGTGCATGACAAAATTTTTACCAATTTGTTGATAAACCTTATTGGTGTCAGCATGGACTATCATGCCGTCATGGCTTTTTGACTTATCAGCCTCTTTCGCCATGTAGAGATTGTAAATACCAGGCTTTAACGCACCTGCTTTTTCAACCTTTTGATTTGTCCATGCGCCACTGTTATCAGTTTGAATGATTCGCTGGCCATTCATAACCAATAAGCGTTGTTTCATCTGCGGCGCTCCTATCTTCTACATAATGCATTTGGTTGCAATGCAATCAGCCACAAAAAACCGATCTCGGCAACCAATCGAGATCGGTTCCAACGATAACCGATATTTTTTTCTCAAGGACACTCTAATATTATGACAAAACCTTATATTTATCAGGTTGTTTTTAATGAGAAGTAGCTCAATTGCACGAAGTTAAGGCAATTTTAAAACCTTCAACCTAATCAAACATGCAAAGAATTACCCCGCATAGAGCGGGGTAGTTAGGAGTGAGAAATTTCAGACTTCGTGACGATGTAACCTAGCCTTCAATCAAGGACATAAGCTGAACATCCCCCAAGTCAGTTTCAAATTCGTGGCCGTCATCTTCATACTTCAACCAAGCCATACCATCAGAAGAAGGGCGGCGGTCTAGGACCAAACGAGCCGAACGGCTATCATGTACCACCATGACAATCGCTTTTTTCAATTTGTTTGGATCAACTTCTTTAGGTGGCTTAGGGTCGTTATTGCCTGATTCTTCCTGATCTTGATTTTCTTCTTCATCTTCACCAGTAAAGGCTGATTCATCTTCTTCTTCTTCGGCATGATGACGTTTATCATCCAAATATTCTCGTAGAAGCTTCACTGCTGGACGGGTAATTTCCTGATCTTCATCTTCCAGCCAAGCTGAAACTTCATCAGGGTTCTTCTTATGCGTTTTAACAAGCTCATTAATTACTGTTACGTCATTTGCTCGACCAGAGTTAAACGCAGCGGCTATAGGCTCTGGCAGGTCCAACAAAGTCACATGCTGACTAACAAACGCGGCTGATTTACCAAGTGATTCAGCTATTTCACCTTTTTTAACACCCTTAGCCAATTCACGACCAATGTAATCAGCAATCTCGCGGGCAGTAAGGTCATTACGTTGTAGGTTCTCAATCACTTGATCAGCTTCGTTGTAGTCGTTATCAATGAAGCCTGGAATAACATCCTTTCCTGCAATCTTAGATGCTCTGGTACGTCGAGCGCCGTGGTTAATAATATAACGCCCAGGTTGTTCAAGGTTCTCACGAACTGAAATAGGAGTTTTAACGCCACGGTGACGAATCGTAGCAGCCAGCTCCCCTAGACTATCCTTACTAAAGCCAGGGCTATCATCTTTCCGTGGTTGATTTGGATCTTCATCAATCAAATCCAAAGACAGCATCAAAGGACCAGAACCGCCATTATTAGATTCAGGCTCGTTTAGCAAACCAGATAGGTCGCCAATATCTTCAAGGCCCAATCCTGTCATATCATTGTTATTTGCGGTCATGCTGTAATCTCCATCTTATTAAACACGTATTCAGCCAAGGCTCTAACTTCTTTTGCTGCGACTCTAGCAGCTGATTTTTTTATCCCCCATACAGGAGTACCAATTGCACATGCCTCGGCAATGCTGTCGCGTTCTCCAACCGTGTGCGGGATCATTAGTTGAGGGAAAGCGTTCTGGAGAGCTTCCAGGTTACGGCGGTGGCGAGGCTTACGATTATCAACCTTGCTCGGAAACATTCCCAAAAATGAAAGGGTAGGGTTTACTTTACGCATGTTAGAAATAACAGCGTTCATTTTCTTAATACCCTGAATAGAATAAACTTCTGGCTCAATAGGAGATATTACATAGTCACTTGCAAAGAGTGCCGCGGCCAGTGATACCCCAAGAGAGGGAGCTGTATCAATCAAACAAATATCAAAACCTTGAGATTCCAAGGATGCCAAACCTTTTTTAAGGTTCTGACCTGCATCGGCCAGTGACATTTTTTCCATGTTTGCCAAAGCGGAGTCAGCTTTAAACAAATGAATCCCCGATTCATTTGCGTTGGTGATATTGATGGAACCACCACTAACAAAGCTACTTGCGGTAACTCCTTCAACACAGAATTGATCCAATGTGTAAGAAACATTACCCTGAGTATCAAGGTCGATCACAGCGACCTTCTTTCCTCGCTCTTGAAAATCAAAAGCAAGATGCACGACGGTTGCAGATTTACCAACCCCGCCTTTTTGGTTCGCTACGACCGCTGATTTCATCCCTTGTTTCCCCTTTTCTTTTTTGCGTCCTCGGCCCACTTCTTGACGATGAACGCTTGATGTTCCGGCAGTATTGCCGTTATTCGCTCGTATCCTTCCGGCGCTTGTGCCGTGTGAGCTTCCCATACCCTCTTGACGGCTTGTGATACCGCCCCCTTCGTCACTCCCAACAACGTCACAAATTCGGTTTGAGGTTTTCCCTCTACTAAGACCCCGTGCGCTATCTGTAGTGTTTGAGGTCCCACTTCCAAACTCTTGATTGCAGCCTGAAATTGAGACTCTGTTAGCCTTTTCTTCATGGATTGCACCCATATAAACCCCACACCCTAATTGTAAAAATTTGACGGTGACAGCCGCCTAACTCAAAAAAAGTATAGCTAAACTTTATTATAGGGTCAATACTTTAGCGGCTAAAATTACGTATCTTTTGGCCTATATATCGAGACAAAGTAAGTAAGTAGTGTTAGCGCGAGAAAATGCGCGAAGAACGTCCATCCAGCGTGAACTTCTGGATTATCCCAATAATAAAAGGCTCGAATAGCCTGGAAAAACACATTAATGGACACAATCCATTTAAGAACGGGCCAAATCAAAACAGTTGTAATCCAGATCCAACGTACAATGGCCGCAAAGAATCGCCCTTTCTTAGCGGGTTTCTGCGGCTTAGTATCTGATACTTTATTAACTTGTTGTTCATGTTCAGGTGGGGAATTGGAACCCGTAGGCCCAACTTTGGGAAACTTCACTACGTTTGACATTTTCTTGACCCTCCACGCTATCCGTGCTCCAATTATCTATTGCTCACTATTCGGGACCACACCCTAACGAGCAACAGGTTTGGTGTGACAGCGCCGGACCAAGCGCCTCGGTTATCACCGAGGCGTTATCTATTTAATCTCAACCCAACGCAATTCTATTTATAGTCATCGACATATCTCGGTTTATGACCTTGATGATTTATCCGGCCTTAACCTGCACGATAGGACATATTGCCCTAACAAGTCAAGTTAAATTTTTCGGTAAATCGAAATAAATTTTAGCCGCTAAAATGTGATTCTGCTAATTACGATTATTTCCAAATAACTCCCAGTCCAGCCAAGTAGCAAAGTTGCCCCCAAGCTGAATATGGAATATTTGACTCTTCTCCGGTCCAACGTCGAACCGTTCGCGAGCCACTAGGCCCCAACCCTAATTTTTTCGCCGCTTGGCTACCAGTAAGCCCAGCTAAACGCAAAACCTCTCTAATTTCTTCACCTGTTGGTCGTGACCATTGTTCAGCAGGTCGAAGACACTCTAGTCTAATATTTACATTATTCATTAACTGTTTACTCCGTATCAGATACTAAACGCAATTGATTAAAAGCATAAATCGACTGCACTGCCTTGGGATCATTTTCAAGAACTCGGCTCCCCTTTCTGTTGATCCGATATGTTTCTGGCTTGTCATCATGCGCCCAAACCTGAGAAGAAGAAGAACTTACCGAAGTTATAATTACAAACTTACCAACGTCACTTTCAAAAACAGGATGATGAACACTTATAACCTGGCAACGCTGTCCAGGAATGAACTGCCTACTTTCTGGCGTTACTTTTTTGTGTTTTTCAACCTCTCGTTGAGGTTTGGAAACGACTGGAGTCGCTTCCGGTAGATTACATTCACTCTCTATTTTATCTAGCTTTTGTTGAGCCTCTTTAGCCCATTTTTTCGCGATGTATGCCTTTTGTGAAGGCAGTACCACATCAACCAAAACAAACCCTTTCGGAACGTTAACATTTGCCGGAGAACGTCTAGGAGGTGGGGTGAGCGTATCAACAAAACTAGGAAATGACGCTTTAGCCAGAACGTCTCTATACTCTGGTTTTATGTCGTGGCGTTTATCTTTTAGGTAGTCAGATAGGATAGCTTTGGCCGCTTCATCGACTGTCAATCCGTAGCACAGTTCACCAATATGCGAACGATAACCGGTTGCTGAAATAAACCATGAATCCAAATCTACAGGTCTGAATTCAAAATGCGTATTTCCCCAACCTCCCAAACTACTAAACTCTACAAGAACTCTAATCGCATCCACAACCACAACAAATTTACCTGACTGCCCCCATTTAGGAATATCGCCAGATTTAGCACTACAAAAATTATCAACAATGTTTGCTGGCGAATTATCACCATTAGCACTACCAAAAAAGCGCCCGCCGTTGAGCTTCCAAATAATCGCTTGGTACTTATCGTTCGCTTGCTTAGCCAAATCTATATTGGACGCCAAAACAGAACCATGAATTTCATCTACAAATTTGACAGCTAGATTTAGCAAATCATCACGGTCAGTTGGCATAGATGCGGCTAGTTTAGCTGCATTTTCTTCACGTTCGTTCATTTCATACATCATAATTAGAACCTGCAAAATTGCCCTGGCAATTACCAGGGCATACTTTATTAGTCGATAGCGCGTAGAATGAGAGATGACTCTTTATGCTCTTTAGCAAAGTCTCTCAGTAGGTGGTAGAGCGTTATAAACCTATCACCTAGCGCAGTCCCCTCAGATTCTCCTGCCAATTGACCAAGAGCGAACAAGGTTGCAATGATACCAGCTGCATCAGCTGACATTTCACCCGAAAACCAGTTGCTAGAAATTTCAAGAAAAAGCGATGTATCCATATTCGGCGCCATGTAATAGCCACCATTTGAAAGGGAATAGAAGTCCCAATATCCACCGTCATAATCCTCTGAAAACTTAGTCATGTAGCCCATTACATAGGCTTCGCCTCGCATCATGAAACGAGATCCAAAGAAAGTAGGGTAGAAACTTAGACGGTCTGAAAGAGCGACCTTAGAAGCAACAATAAGGGTGATTTCATTAATTGAATTCATCGGAAATTCTCCGGTTTTGACCTTGACGATATGTCCGGCCTTCGAGATATATATTAGGGCAATTTGCCCTAATTAGTCAAGCTGTAAATGTAGAAAAGAACAGTTTTATTACCTGTTTATGTTAATTAATACAGCGAGTTACAAATACTATTCTTTGGCGTGAAATTTAAGGATTTAGAGAGCTATTTCAGAATCTACGTGAGACGATAAAAAAAAAAAAAAATAAAAAAATTTATTGATAGCGGAGCGTTACTCGAAGCGAGCAAAGAGCTTTCGTGCTGGCTGTGGTAAAGCTATTGATGCGTTTCTTTGCATCAATAGCTTTTCCATCAGACAAGCACCAATATCGAGTTATTCACAATGGATCACTTTCTTTTTAATAATAAAGTTTTTATAGGTTTTTAAAGAGTTTTTAGATCTTTTTAGGGGCTTGTAACATTATGTACTTAAAAGGTTTTTCGGGTTAAACAGCAACACTTTCTCCGGTAACAGCAACACTTTCTCCGTAAAACCCCTTTAAACAGCAACACTTTCTCCGGTAACAGCAACACTTTCTCCGTGCTAACAGCAACACTTTCTCCGTGGGGTCAACAACTTATCAACAGATAGTGTGGATAAGATTTGACCAGTATCCCAAAAAAGCAAAATAGCAACTTTACTTTTTTAGTTGTTGCTGTAATCATTCAAGGCACAAGAAAAATATTTGTTGGTTAGGTCTAGTTATGAAAAAGCTTAATAAATTCAGGGAACCAATCAATGTGTTTCCTGCTTCTCTTGGGGCTGCTGAACAAGATGTATTCGCCCTAGTGTTGTGTGAAATATCAAAAGTAGTGGGTTTTAATAGCACTCAAATAAAGCAATGTGATGATTTTGAAAAGAAACCGATACCTTATCAGTTTGAGTTTTCAGAAGAAGAACTGACAACGTTGTTTCAATGCTCCGTTGATAATTTGCGCAAGACAATAGAGCCAGCTGCCAAATCTCTGGTAAAGCGTGAGGTTTCGTACTCATCAGAGCGAGGTTTTGACGTTTTTTCTCCTATAGCGCGAGCTCGTTATAATATGGGACAACCATTCTTTATAGAAATGGCCCCTAGTGTTGCTGAATTGCTTGCTGAAAATGTTGAAGCTGGTTTTTCAGAAATAGATTTTAAGTTGTTCGTTTCTCTTAGTGGTCGTTATGAAAGGAGATTGCTAAAAGCGCTGTCTCAATGGAAACACAACCCTAGTAAAGAGGTTAAATTTAAAATCCAGGATTATAGAGATTATATAGGGCTTGAAGATGGTGAATATCAACGGACTGAGGCGCTTGTCAGAAAAACCATCAAGAAACCTATATCGGATATTATCGAGAAATCAGAAGGTTGCTGGGTCCCTACTGATCCAGAAAAGAAGGGCTTTCTCTTGACTCGTGAAGGAAAGGGAAGGGCGTACACGCACGTAACTCTTAAACTGCGGTACGATCCTAAAGCTGCTTTGTTGCTTTAGTGTAATGCTTCCGGTGTTAATAGATCTAACAGCAACACTTTCTCCGCGGGGTCAAAGTCACCTAACAGCAACACTTTCTCCGTAGGTCAGAACATGCCTAACAGCAACACTTTCTCCGTAGGTCAGAACGTGCCTAACAGCAACACTTTCTCCGTGAGCAAACCGTGATGCTTTTTAAGGTATTAGCTCCCTTCGGTCGAGTTGTACTCCAAGAAAGGATTGTTTTATCCAGGCGTTAACACTGCCTGAACATCCTGTAATATCCTGAGTATCCTGCTAAAAATACAAAAAATCGGGCCGTTGTGAGGTGTTGTCGGGCCGATGTGAGTCGCCCCCCTAACAGCAACACTTTCTCCGTGGGGTCAAAGTCATCTAACAGCAACACTTTCTCCGCGGGGTCAAAGTCACCTAA
>NZ_JAWOWK010000019.1:0-54855 GCF_033340375.1 Vibrio sp. 1167
TGTTTTACCGTGGTCAACGTGGCCGATAGTACCAACGTTAACGTGCGGTTTCGTACGTTCAAATTTTTCTTTAGACACGATCGTGTTCCTTCCTAGTTATGATTCGTCGTGATCATTATTGATCGACGACGCGCCAGAAATTGTTATTTTATGCGCCAACGCCCGTTAGCGCAATATTTGGACGCCCTGATCTCGCAAAAAGTCGTAAACTTTTTGCAGTTCAATCGTCAATTAGTAACCACGCTCTGCAATAATTTTATCTGCGAAGTTTTTCGGCACTTCAGCGTACTCGTGAAACTCCATAGAGTAAGACGCACGGCCTTGAGTTGCAGAACGTAGATCAGTTGCGTAACCGAACATTTCGGATAGTGGTACTTGAGCACGGATGATCTTAAGACCAGCCACACCTTCGTCCATGCCTTCAATGATACCGCGACGACGGTTTAGGTCACCAACAACGTCACCCATCCAGTCTTCCGGAGTGGTTACTTCGACATTCATCATAGGTTCTAGAATCACAGGTTGTGCTTCTAGTGCACCTTTCTTGAATGCCATCGAGCCAGCGATCTTAAACGCCATCTCGCTTGAGTCTACATCGTGGTAAGAACCATCAAATAGTGTAGCTTTAATATCTAGTACAGGGTAACCCGCTAGAACACCACTATTCATTTGCTCTTCGATACCTTTCGATACCGAACTGATGTATTCCTTAGGAATCACACCGCCCACGATTTCGTCTACGAATACGAAACCTTCACCAGGCTCAGAAGGCTCAAGTTTGACCCAAACATGACCGTATTGACCACGACCACCTGATTGACGAACAAACTTACCTTCAACTTCCGCTTTACCACGAATGGTTTCACGGTAAGCAACCTGAGGTTTACCAACGTTACAATCAACGCTGAATTCACGCTTCATACGATCAACGATAATGTCTAGGTGAAGTTCACCCATACCTGAGATCAGAGTCTGACCTGATTCGTCGTCCGTTTCCACGCGGAATGATGGATCTTCCGCTGCTAGTTTACCTAGCGCGATAGCCATTTTCTCTTGGTCTGCCTTAGAACGAGGCTCTACAGCAATCTGAATAACTGGTTCAGGGAACTCCATGCGTTCTAGAATCACTTTGTGGTTCTGATCACACAGTGTGTCACCTGTTGTTACATCTTTCAGACCGATAGCAGCTGCAATATCACCAGCGCGAACTTCTTTCACTTCTTCACGCTTATTCGCATGCATCTGAACGATACGACCGAAACGCTCTTTCTTCTCTTTTACTGAGTTGTAAACAGCGTCACCCGAGTTTACAACACCGGAGTAAACACGCATGAAAGTTAACGTGCCCACGAATGGGTCAGTCGCAATCTTAAACGCTAGCGCAGAGAAAGGTTCGTTGTCGTCAGCATGACGCTCAACTTCATTTTCTCTTTCGTCGACACCTTTAATTGCAGGTACGTCAACTGGCGATGGCAAGAACTCAACTACTGCATCCAGTACCGCTTGAACACCTTTGTTCTTAAACGCACTACCACAAGTAGCCAGTACGATTTCGTTATTTAGTGTGCGAGTACGTAAAGCTTGTTTGAGCTCAGCTTCAGTCAATTCACCTTCTTCAAGGTACTTGTCCATCAGCTCTTCGCTAGCTTCAGCAGCGGATTCAACCATGTGGTTACGCCACTCTTCAGCAAGTTCAATCATGTCAGCTGGGATGTCTTCGTAAGTAAACGAAGTGCCTTGATCGGCATCATTCCAGTTGATCATTTTCATCTTGATAAGGTCGATGACACCTCTGAACTCATCTTCCGCACCAACGTTCAGCTGGATTGGAACAGGAGTCGCACCAAGACGATTCTTAATTTGGTTCACAACGCGTAGGAAGTCTGCGCCCGCACGGTCCATCTTGTTTACAAATACCAAACGTGGAACGTGGTATTTGTCTGCTTGACGCCATACAGTTTCAGACTGAGGTTCAACACCAGATGAGCCACAGAACACAACCACAGCACCATCAAGTACACGAAGAGAACGCTCTACTTCGATAGTAAAGTCAACGTGTCCAGGGGTATCAATGATGTTTACGCGATGCTCAGGGAACTGTGCTTCCATACCACGCCAGAATGTAGTAGTCGCAGCGGATGTGATAGTGATACCACGCTCCTGCTCCTGCTCCATCCAGTCCATGGTTGCTGCACCATCGTGAACTTCGCCGATTTTGTGAGAAAGGCCAGTGTAGAACAGAATACGCTCAGTTGTGGTTGTTTTTCCTGCATCTACGTGAGCACAGATACCGATATTACGGTATAGCTCAATAGGAGTTTTACGAGCCACGATTGTATCCTCTTACTAAGGTGTACCTTAGAGTATAGAAAAGTGCTGCGAGAGAACCTCGCAGCACAGAAGGTATTACCAACGGTAATGAGCGAACGCTTTGTTTGCGTCAGCCATGCGGTGAACGTCTTCACGTTTCTTAACCGCAGTACCTTTGTTCTCAGACGCGTCTAGCATTTCAGCAGCTAGGCGTTGAGCCATAGATTTTTCACCACGCTTGCGCGCAGCTTCAACCAACCAACGCATAGCAAGTGCGTTACGGCGAACCGGACGTACTTCTACAGGTACTTGGTAAGTTGAACCACCAACACGGCGAGATTTAACCTCTACCGCTGGGCGAACGTTTTCAAGAGCTTCTTCAAAAATAGCTAAGTGGTCTTTACCAGACTTTTCAGCCATAGCATCTAGTGCAGTGTAAACGATTTTCTCTGCAGTAGATTTTTTACCGTCAACCATTAGGATGTTAACGAATTTTGCCAGCAATTCAGATTTGAATTTTGGATCTGGAAGGATCTTACGCTGACCAATGACGCGACGACGTGGCATGGATTTATCTCCGTTGTCTTCTTCAGGTTTTATCCAAAACTTTTCAGTTTTTTCAAAAAATTAAAAATAATTTAGTGTTTGGCCTTACTTAACGGAATCCATTAAGACTTAGGACGCTTCACACCGTACTTAGAACGACCTTGTTTACGGTCATTTACGCCAGCACAGTCTAGTGCGCCGCGAACAGTGTGGTAACGCACACCTGGAAGGTCTTTAACACGACCACCACGGATTAGAACAACTGAGTGCTCTTGAAGGTTGTGACCTTCACCGCCGATGTACGATGTAACTTCGAAGCCGTTTGTCAGACGTACACGACAAACTTTACGAAGTGCTGAGTTAGGTTTTTTAGGTGTAGTAGTGTAAACACGAGTACATACACCACGTTTTTGTGGGCACGCTTCTAGTGCAGGCACGTTGCTTTTAACAACTTGCTTTGCACGTGGCTTACGTACCAACTGGTTAATAGTTGCCATTAACTAGCTCCTGATTTACTTGAAAGTAAGCTTTGTGAAAAATCTATCCCCAACTGCCAATGCAGTTAGGGACGCAAAATTCTATGCAGCAGTGAGAGGTGTGTCAAGAAATATACGGATCTTTTTTGTTCAATTAGAACAATTCATCCGTAAAGCTTTGTCGACAGCAAATCTTGTTCAATCCCAAGTTAGGGATTTATCCTGTTTTGCTGTTAGTTCAACGAAGCCTGAATAATTCACAATCGTCAGCGATGGACTGATACGATTTGCAATACCGCGAGCTTGTGCATCGCTCTCTAACACAAATACGCTGCGGTTTTTTAGATGGGAAAATGCTTTATGTTGCGAGTTAGCAGCGTACACTGCATCTTCTATAAGTAAGATGTCATCCTGTTCACTGCATAAAGGCATAGCGTCTTCTAGAGCAGAGACTGTTTTTATGATGTGTAACATAACTTCCTCAAAAAGACAGTAGCTTGCCAGCGTGTTGTAACTTATCTTTGAGCTGTTCTGAGCTTAACGCTTGGGCTTCAATGACTAAATCCGCTTGCGCCAAACCTCGCTGGGTTAACGACTCTGAACACACAAAGACTTGTTCGATGTCGTATAAATCGAAAAGCTTTAACATCGGCGCGTAATCTTTACTCAAAATATTGTTGGGGTCTTGTCCGAGTAGAAGCTGGTATACCCCGTCACCCATGAAAATGACGCTAATATCTTCACAGTAAGCCGACGCGGCTAACAGTGCATCCACACCTTCACGACCAGCTGCACTGCCATGCGGCGCACTACGAAATAGATAAGTTAACTGACTCAAAACTGTACCACTCTGTCTTGGGTTAACATCGCTTCAGCTAGGCTACCTAAGCCTGCTTGTTCAAAACCATCGGCTAGATTGTTCTGAACCAAACCATGTTGATTCGCTTCTTCTTCACTTACAATCCCGCGACGCAAAGCGGCCGCGACACAAGTTTCTAGGCGAACACCATGCTCTTTAGCCAAAAACTGCCACGCCTTATTGAGATCAAACTCATCGTTGGCTGGCACACTCAAAGCAGTACCATTAGTCACACCATCTTGATAAAAGAAGACGCTCACTAGCTGATGGCCTTGCTCTATCACCGCTTTGGCGAACTGATAAGCACTGCGCGCTGACTGGCTGCCATAAACGGGACCATTCACCACTAACGTGTAAGTCAGTTTGCTCACCTTTCATCATCCTCGGTTTTACGTTGACGAATGTACAAGTAAACGGTGTGTTTTGAAATATTAAGGCGATCCGCGACACGGTTGATGGCATCTTTAATATCGAAGATACCTTTGTCGTACAACTCCATCACGATCTGGCGATTTTTGGTGTTGTTAGACACGGACTTATCCGCATTGATCTCTTCGATGGTGCGTTCAACAGTTTGATCCACCAGCTCTTCTACATCACTAGCAAAGTTGACCGAGGAAGCCGCTTCTTTCGCTTCTTGCGTCGGCATGAAAGACTGAAGAACTTGCGAGAAAGGCGCATCCAAGTTGACGTTGATACACAACAAACCAATCACGCGATTTTCGCCATTACGAATGGCGACAGTAATCGACTTCATCAACACGCCACCTTTTGCACGGGTAAAGTACGAACGTGAGAAGTTGCGCTCCGAGCCTTCGATGTCTTTTAGCATCTTAAGCGCTAAATCAGTGATTGGTGAACCGACTTGGCGCCCCGTGTTTTCACCATTAGCGATTTTAATTGCAGAGGTATTTAAGTCTTCTAGAGAGTGAAGAACGATTTCACAAAATGGACCTATCAGGCTGGCGATACCATCCACGACCGCCTCATAAGATCTTAAAATGATTTTGTCGTGCTCGGTAAACGGCATCACGTTAACGGATTCCATTTCGAGCAACATCTCCGCGTTTATTGTTTCTGTAGTTGTCATAAGCCTTCGAGCGAAAAATCAACAAATTGGTGTAAGTTTATCAGAAAATTTGAAAAGCAACCTAGCAAACTCACCAACTAGTGACCTAGAACAAAAAAGGCCCGTTAAACGGACCTTTTTCAATAACTTATCGCAGCTTATTGTTATTGCTCTGCGTTGTCGTTCTCAACTTTTAGCAGCTCAACTTCAAATACTAGCGTTGAGTTAGCAGGAATGCTTGGTGTGTCTTGGTCACCGTATGCTAGCTCTGGCGGGATAACGAATTTGAATTTAGAACCCACAGGCATTAGCTGAACACCCTCTGTCCAACCTGGGATTACACGGTTAAGTGGGAACGTTGCAGGTTCACCACGATCGTATGAGCTGTCGAACTGAGTACCGTCGATCAGAGTACCTTTGTAGTGTACTTGAACCGTATCAGTGTCTTTTGGCTTCTCACCTTCAGCTGGTGTCATTACTTGGTATAGAAGACCTGTATCTGTCTTCACTACGCCTTCTTGCTTCTCAAACTCAGCACGGAAGTCATCGCCAGCTTTTTTCGCTTCAGCTGCTTTCTCAGCCGCTTGTGCTTGCATCTTTTCTGCAACACGCTTGTCTAGAGATTCTAGTGCTGCACGTGTTTCTTCTTCATTCAATTCAGCATTGCCTTTGAAGACGTCTTCGATACCTTTTAGTACCAAATCTTTGTTAAGATTAATGCCGATTTCGCTTGGCTTGTCGATGCTTGTGCTTAGGTAGTTAGCAAATGAAACACCGATTGCGTATGCCGCTTTGTCGTCGTCGGTTTTAAAGTGAACCGCTTTGCCGGTTTCTGCTTGAACTTGTTCTGCTTGAGGTGCGGTTTCTGTTTTAGTTTCTTCTTTCTGACAACCTACCGCTAGCATAACTGTTGCAGCAAGTAGCGACACTTTTAAAACTGATTTCATTAAATTCTCCCAATAATGGCTCTGCCATTGGTTGTTGTGCACAAATCTTCTATGAGACTAGTGAAGACAATCGTTATACCAATATACTAGCTATATGTCTTAAGACACAAACCGGATTATTAGATGTGATGCAAAGAATTTTTCATTTATTCCTATATTTAATTGTCATCACCACGTTAAATGGTTGCTTTTTCGCCGAGCGTGAAGTGCAGCGTTGGCCGATAGAACCTCAAGGTGCGACGAGCTTCGCACTTAGCAGAGATGGACGGTTTGCTCTGCTCTATTCTCAACAACGTCATTTGATGTTGTGGGACCTAGAGCAAAATGAACAACTAGCCAATCTGGGTGAACTCGATGCCGATGCCAATGTGGTTTCCCATATCCGCATATCTGACAATGGTCGCTACGCAATTACAGCAAGCCAAATGAACTTCGCAGTTTGGGACCTAGGCTGGACGCAATCCGAAGGCCTTTGGTCTATCTCTGATGCGCTCATTCGCGACGTTGATATCACCAGTAATGGTGAACAAGTTCTGCTTGGGTTATCCAACGGTAAAGCAATTTATGTCAACTTAGTCACCGGGCGTCGCATGGAGTTCCTTGCGCATCGTGAAAAAGTCAATTCCGTGGCCATTTCTCCTAATGGGCGCTTCGCCCTAACCGGAGGTAATGACTATAAAGCGTATCTGTGGGATACCGAAACCGGACAAGTACTACGAACCTTCGAACATGAACAACGAATTGTTCGCGTGGCCCTGCAAAGAGATGGAAAATTAGCAATGACATCTGATGGCGGAAACCAAGCGATTGTTTGGAATTTAAAAACTGGACAAGAAGTCACACAGTTGAGCAGTTGGTCACGCCAATTAATTTTCTCTACCGCACGATTTTCTGACGACGGGACTCAACTAGTCACAGGAAGCCCTTCTGGCCGTGTGTCGATATGGGATACTCAAACCGGAAAACGAATGAGTGGATTTGAAGTGGAGCCCAAAAAAGACACTCGCCCTCCCCGTGCGGTCGTGTATGATGCAGCCTTTGATTCAAAACAACGCGTAATTACTGCTACTTCAGCAGGTATTGCCCAAGCTTGGCAGTTAGAGAACGGATCATGACAGAAAAAATCATTCAGCAATTGGAAGCACGCATTAATGACTTAGAATGTCAGCTTGCGTTCCAAGAACAGACTATTGAAGATCTGAACGGCGCTTTATCGCAGCAACAACTGCAAATTACCAAGATGCTCGATCAGATGAAATATGTGGTAGGTAAAGTAAAAAATATGGACTCGTCGAATTTAGCCGATCCGTCAGAAGAAACCCCACCACCGCATTATTAAAATGCAGGCTCAAATAGCATAAAGCCCAGAACATGTTCTGGGCTTTGTTGTATTAATTACTTAAGAAGGTACTCAAGAAGAAGCTATTCGTCGGCGTAGATTTTAACGCTCAGCTCGCCTTGCGTATTAATGCCTGCTCGGTACATGCCAGAACTGTTCATCGCAAAGTGCATCTCACCTTTAGCATCAATGGCAATCAAACCGCCCTCTCCGCCCATCTGTTTGAGAGCACCTTGGATAATGTGTTCACAAGCCGTATGAATATCTTCTTGTAAGTAACGCATACGTGCTGCAACGTCTTCCGCAACACGTTTACGAATAAAGAACTCACCGACACCCGTAGTGGAAACTGCCACAACGCCATTTTCGGCCACCGTACCACAACCAATCAGAGCCGAATCTCCGACTCGGTTGTATTTCTTATTCGTCACGCCACCCGTACTGGTGGCAGCGGCTAAGTTGCCTTGTTGATCTAACGCTACCGCACCAACCGTACCGTGCTTACGGTCATCTGGGTAACGAGATTCCGACAAAGCAAACAGTCCTTTCTCACGCATAGACAGCAACTGCTCATAACGGCGATCAGTAAAGAAGTAATCTTGCTCGGTATACTCATGGCCTTGCTCAAAAGCAAACTTCTCTGCGCCCTCACCCACCAACAACACATGATTGCTGTTTCGCATCACGTCACGAGCGAGCTCAATTGGGTTTCTAATATGACGAACACCTGCGACCGCACCTGCTGCAAGGTTTCGCCCATCCATCACAGAAGCGTCCATTTCAACCATTTCGTTGTTGGTCAGCACTGAGCCTTTACCCGCATTAAAGTTAGGAGAGTCTTCCAATACTTTCACTGCCGCTACGACGGCATCTAAGGCTTCACCGCCCGTTTCTAGAATTTGATGTCCCGCTTTTACCGCAGCTTCTAAATCCGCCAAGATGGATTGTTGCAGCTCATCGCTCATCTGTTCACGCAAGATGGTGCCCGCACCACCATGAATGGCAATCGAGAAAGGTTTCGTCATCACTTTGTCCAACTGTTATTCCTTGTATGGTTGGCACTACACCTTAGATAAACAAAAAGCGCAAGTTGAAAACTCAACTTGCGCTTTTCAAAGCTTTGCTAGATAAGATTATCTAGTGAAGGAGCTTATGATTAGTGAGAACCACAGCTACCGCCGCCACAGCAGCCGCCTTCTTCTTCGTGATCGTGGTCATGATCGTGACCACCACAACAGCCACCACCTTGGTGGATGTGACCGTGTTCGATCTCTTCTGCTGTTGCTTCACGTGTAGACATAACCTCTACTTCGAAAGTTAGTGTTTGACCAGCTAACATATGGTTACCGTCAACAACCACTTCGTTGCCGTCAACTTCTGTTACTTCAACAGGGATTGGACCTTGGTCAGTGTCAGCTAGGAAGCGCATGCCCACTTCGATTTGCTCAACGCCTTGGAATACGTCCGCAGGAACGCGCTGTACTAGCGCATCGTTGTGCTCACCGTAAGCTTCTTCAGGAGCTACCGTTACTGAGAACTTGTCGCCAGCCACTTTACCTTCAAGTTCTTTTTCAAGACCTGTGATTAGGTTGTTGTGACCGTGAAGGTAATCTAGGGGTGCTTCTGCTGTTGATTGATCAACAACGACACCGTCTTCCATCATTACTTTGTATGCAAGGCTTGCAACAACGTTCTTTTCAATTTTCATACTAACTCCAGGGAGATTAATTGACTTAACCTGAATGGGGTTAAGTACTGAGATATCTGGGTGTATTATGGGGATCAATTATCGAAGTTCAATTATTCCGGCTTAAAAATTCCGATCATTTCCTGATCTGAGTGTTTATTTTTCTCTACAGATTGTGGTTTGCGCTGCTCTGTAAACTCACACTCGACACACTCAACTAACTCGATGTTATTTTCAATCCACCAGCGCAGGGTATCTTGCTGGCTGCAATTTGGGCAGCTAGCGCCTGCAATAAAACGTTTCTTGATTTTCACGCTATTTCCTTAGCTTGAGTCTTGGCTCAAGTACTACTTCCAATGATTAGGTGACTGATGGTCGCTCTCCATTTCACGACCAAATATTTCTTCTAGCTCTTTGCGTGCCTCTTTCGCCCTTTGAGCTAATTTCTTATCTTCATTGTGTTGAGGCAATAAGTCCTTAAGCATAGCATTATCCAACTTGCGAAAATGTGCTTCTGCCCGCTTTGCTTGATAAGGATGCATACCCAGTTCTACGAGCGCTTGGCGACCGAGATCTAGCGCCCCTAAAAATGTTTCACGAGAGTAATTCTCTACACCATGACTCATTAACTGGTAAGCCTCGACACGGCTTCTTGCTCGGGCTAACAACTTAAGTTTCGGGAAGTGCACGCGACAAATGTCCACGATGGCCATCACCTCATCAGGTGAATCAGTACAAATAATCAATGCTTCCGCTTTATCAGCGCCAGCAGCCCTCAATAGGTCAATTTGTGTAGCATCGCCATAAAACACTTTGTAACCATACTTACGTAATAGGTGGATTTGGCTGGCATCACTTTCTAATACTGTCACTTTGATTTTATTGGCATACATTAAACGTCCGACGATCTGACCGAAACGTCCAAAGCCTGCAATGATAACGCGTGGTCGGCGATCCACGACTTTCGTGGTCATGCCCTCTTCTTCTTGATTCAGGGTATGAGCAAACCACTTCTTTTGTCCCATCAGCAAAAGAGGAGTCGTCACCATGGATAGACTGACCACCACCAACAGAAACGCCACTTGCTCTTTGGACAAAATGCCCTCTTGGCTCGCCGCGGTAAATATGACAAAGGCAAACTCACCGCCTTGGCTCAAAATTGCAGCCATACGGCTTCTCGCTTTGGCTCCGACACGGGCAGCTCTCGCCAATGCATACAAAACCAAACCCTTAACCACGACCAAAGCCACCACCGCACCGAGAATCTCTAAAGGATGTAATGCCAATAACCCCAAGTTTACCGCCATGCCCACCGCAATAAAGAATAACCCCAACAACAGACCTTTAAATGGCTCGATAGCGATTTCCAACTCATGGCGATACTCACTCTCTGCCAGCAAAACGCCTGCTAAAAAAGTCCCCAATGCCATCGAAAGGCCGAGCTTTTGCATCACGACCGAAATGCCAAGCACGACTAAAAGTGCAGCAACGGTAAAGAGTTCACGAACGCCGCTCATCACGACAAAACGAAATAGCGGACGTAGTAAAAAGTGACCACCAATCAACAGTGCTACCACACTGCCTAAAATAGTGAAGACATCCAACCAACTTCCACCACTATGCCCGCCTGCTAGCAAGGGCAACATCGCCAGCATCGGGATCACTGCAATATCTTGAAAGAGCAGCACCGCAAAACCAGATTGCCCCGTTTCGGTACCATTAAGCCCTTGCTCTTCAATGACTTTAAGCGCAATCGCCGTCGAGGACAGCGCCAACCCCATCCCGATCACTAAACTCACTTGCATGCTTACGCCAAACATACTGACGACACTACCAATCACGGCGGTCGTGACCACAACCTGCGCACCGCCTAAACCTAAAATCGGCCCTCGCATCTGCCACAATTTTTTAGGGTTTAATTCCAGCCCTATCAAAAACAGTAACAACACAACCCCAAGCTCGGCAAAATGCAAAATAGCATCAACGTCGCTAATTAAGCCAAGCCCCCATGGGCCAATCAACACACCAGCGAGTAAATAACCTAAAACCGAGCCAAGCCCAAGGCGCTGAGCAATCGGCACCGCAATAACCGCAGCCGAAAGAAAGACCACACTGCTTTGAAGAAACTCACTGGTGATCGCCATACTGACCTCCTCGATCTGCCGCTTGCCAGTTTTCAAGTGGGTTACTCAGCCATCCACGGTATAACTCAGCATGTTCGTAGCGTTCAATATCTGAAACATTTCTTGACCAATACAACACCAGAGGTTCAATCCAGTGCATTTGGCATAGGGCTGCCGTCAGTTCAAACGGTTGCAAGATTTGCTCAAGTGGGTATTTGTTGTACCCCTTCGCGCTGAAGGCTTCTTCTTTACCACCTGTTGTAATGACACTGCGCCAGTATTTTCCTTCTAGCGCCGCACCTCCGCCAAACGCAAAGCCTTTACCTAACACTCGGTCTAGCCACTCTTTTAATAGGGCTGGACATGAATACATATAAAGTGGGTGGTGAAATACAATCACATCGTGAGCGAGCAACAACTCATGTTCGTAATTCACATCAATAAAGAAATCAGGGTAAACACCGTAAAGATCGTGCACAGTGACGTGATCAAGCGACTGAGCTTTTTTTATCATCACTTGATTGGCAATCGAGTTATGTGGCTCTGGATGAGCATAAATGACCAGAACTTTTGGGAGAATAGACGGTGCAACAGCCAAATGGTCGTCCTTGTGGTTATTTTTATCCGTTATCAAATTGTTATACTTTTTTGTACAGCATAATGCAATTAAAGCGAATCAATCGACTTTTCCGGCCAATACCCCTACTATTCACCGCTAGATATATACCCAAGTGGCTTTAAAAACGATTGAAACCACTTCGCTATGTAACCAAGCAACGCGCACTGCGCAAAGTGAATGAAAACTTTATGATTACCTTCTCTGATATTCAGTTACTGCGTGGCGGTAAACCTCTTTTAGACCAAGCTTCTGCGACTATTCACCCTGGCGATAAAGTCGGTCTTGTGGGCAAAAACGGCTGCGGTAAATCAACGCTGTTTGCCCTACTGAAAGATGAACTGTCAATTGATGCTGGCTCATTTAGCCAACCTCAACACTGGGAGTTGGCCTGGGTCGCACAGGAAACGCCTGCGCTAGAGCGCACTGCACTGGAATACGTCATTGATGGTGATCGCGAGTACCGCGCTCTCGAAAAGCAGTTAGCTGAAGCAGAAACACAAGACAACGGAACCCTAGTTGCCGAGATACACGGTAAAATTGAAACCATTGGTGGTTACAGCATTCGCGCTCGCGCGGCAGAACTGCTCGATGGTTTAGGGTTCAGCCAAGAGCAAATGAGTTGGAGTTTGACCCAATTCTCGGGTGGTTGGCGTATGCGTCTTAACTTGGCTCAAGCGCTATTGTGTCGTTCTGATCTACTGCTACTCGACGAACCAACCAACCACTTGGATTTGGACGCGGTAATGTGGTTAGAGCGTTGGCTACAAAACTACCCTGGCACGCTGATTCTGATCTCGCACGACCGAGACTTCCTTGATCCAATTGTTGGTCGCATCATTCACATCGAGAATCAGCAGCTGAACGAATACACGGGTAACTACTCGTCATTCGAAAACCAACGCGCACAAAAGATGGTGTTGCAACAAGCGATGTTTGAAAAGCAACAGAAGCAGATGTCGCACATGCAAAGCTACATCGACCGCTTCCGTTACAAAGCATCAAAAGCACGCCAAGCCCAAAGCCGTATCAAAGCTTTGGAGCGCATGGAAAAAGTACTGCCAGCTCAATTCGATAACCCATTTAGCTTTCAATTCCGTGAGCCAGCTGCGCTGCCAAACCCAATCATGATGATGGATGAAGTATCTGCAGGTTACGGTGACAACCTCATCTTAGAGAAGATCCGCTTAAACTTGGTTCCTGGCAGTCGTATTGGTCTACTCGGCCGTAATGGTGCGGGTAAATCGACCTTAATCAAGCTGCTCTCTGGTGAACTTAACGCGCAAGGTGGTGACCTAACTTACTCACAAGGCGTGAAAATTGGTTACTTCGCTCAGCACCAGTTAGAAACGCTTCATCCTGAAGAAACGCCGCTGCAACACATGATGCAAATCGCACCCGATCAAACCGAACAGCAGCTACGTGATTACCTAGGTAGCTTTGGCTTCCAAGGTGACAAAGCACTAGAAAAAGTTGCGCCGTTTTCTGGTGGCGAAAAAGCCCGTTTGGTATTGGCTTTAATTGTGTGGCAAAAGCCAAACCTGTTGCTACTTGATGAACCGACCAACCACTTAGACTTGGACATGCGCCAAGCACTTACGATGGCACTGCAAACATTCGAAGGTGCGATGGTGATTGTTTCGCACGACCGCTATTTACTGCGCGCTACGACCGATGACTTGTATTTAGTGCATGATCGACAAGTTGCTCCGTTCGACGGTGATTTAAATGACTATTATAAATGGTTAACCGAACAACAAAGAGCGGAACGCAAAGAAGCGCAGGCTGCGCAGCCAAGCAAAGATACGGCCAACAGCGCAGCTGCGAAGAAAGAGCAAAAACGTCGCGATGCAGAGTTTCGAAAACAGACAGCGCCAATTCGCAAAACGCTGACACAACTAGAAAGTAAAATGGATAAGTTAGGTGCTGCACTGGCCGAAGCTGAAGAACAATTGGCGGACAACTCACTGTATGCGGCCGAAAATAAAGCTAAACTTAACCAAGTGCTGGCACTTCAAGCTTCCAGTAAAGCTGAGCTCGAAGAAATTGAAATGGAATGGATGTCTGCTCAGGAAGAACTGGAGCAGATGGAGCTAGAGTTTAATCAATGAGTAATCAACACGCTGAATACACACTCACCCTAGAACACCTTTGGCAGTTCAGTCTGCAGTTTTATGGTGTGCGAGAAGTGAAAGAAGCGTGTTTATCATTGCAGAACAATTATCACGGCAACGTGAACCTACTCCTGCTGCTCAGATGGCTCGATGAGCAGCAACTCATTTTCCAAGAAAAAGACTGGCCCTTGGTGCAAGACTGTCTAGGTAGGAGCGAAACTTTACTTCACTCCTTTCGCGACCTTCGTCGCCACCTTAAGTCTCAAGTCAATGACGCTTTGTATCGTGAGACCTTGCAGTTTGAGCTGCAACTAGAAAAGCAGCAACAAGCGGATTTGGTGGACTGCATTAACTCACTTGCACTACTCAAAAATGATGATGACCCACTGACGTTGAGATACTGTCGTCAACTCGGTGGGGAACATTTGCAGCAAGCCTTTGCTATTCCGGTGCCAAACATTCAACCACCAAAACGCCCATAAATCTGTAGAATACCTATAATCTTTATAAAGGATTATATTAATAAGTTCTTCAACGGACACCGAAGGACCGCATAAGAGCAGTTAGGTATGACACAATTTTTCGCAGCCGCCGGGATCAAAAACCCGCATCTCCAAACGCTTTTGCCGCGTTTTATTCGCAAAAAAGCGTTGTTTACGCCGATTTGGCAAACCCTCGATACATCCGATGGCGACTTTCTCGATCTCGCGTGGAGCGAGGACCCAACCCAAGAGCCTGCACAAAAAAAGCCGATTTTTGTTTTATTTCATGGATTAGAGGGGTGCTTCTATAGCCCTTATGCCAATGGGCTAATGAATGCATTTGCTCAATCTGGATGGCTGTCGGTGATGATGCATTTCCGCGGTTGTAGCGGTAAGCCAAACAAGAAAGCTCGCGCCTATCATTCTGGTGAAGTGACTGACGCCCGCCACTTCTTAGAGCACCTTGAGCAACGCTTTCCTGATAACCCCAAGGTTGCGGTTGGTATTTCTCTTGGCGGTAACATGTTGGCGAATTATTTAGCCCAATATAAAGACCACCCTATTTTGAATGCAGCGACTATTATCTCAGCGCCTTTAGACCTAGCGGCGTGTGCGAACCGTATAGAACAAGGCTTTTCAAAAGTGTATCGCCGTTATCTGCTTTCTTCACTGAAACGTAACGCGTTACAAAAGCATCATCTACTGCATGGCGAGCTGGCGCTGTCCTACAACTCAATCAAACGTGTCACACGGCTGTATGAATTCGATGATTTGATTACCGCACCATTGCATGGCTTTAAAGACGCACAAGATTATTACGACCAATGCTCTGGCTTAAGTAAACTACAGCAAATCACGCTACCCACACTGATCATCCATGCCAAAGACGATCCGTTCATGACCGATGATGTGATACCGAAGTTTGTTCTGCCAGATAATATTGATTACCGTCTCTTTGAGCACGGTGGCCATGTTGGCTTCCTGACAGGAACGGCGTTAAAACCTAAGTTTTGGTTGGAGGAAGCGCTGCCCGCGTATTACGAAAGTATCGCCGCAGATTACCTTTCTGCTGTATCCAAGCAACGAACGCAGTAAACTAGCCGCTCATCATAAAAGTTAGAGGTATTTATGATCATTCCATGGCAAGACATTGCGCCGGAAACATTGGAAAACTTAATTCGTGAATTCGTCTTACGCGAAGGAACGGATTACGGAACCGTCGAGGTTTCTTTGCATGACAAAATTGATCAAGTTAAAGCTCAATTGGAAAAAGGTGAAGCGGTTATCGTGTTCTCTGAGCTACACGAAACCGTCGATATTCAGCATAAAACAAAATTTTAGACCCTTCACATTTTACCGTATCCCACTCGATGACAAGGTATTGTTACGTGCTATAGTGGGATATCGACCGTGCAGTAGTAACTCTACTGCACATTACAGGTAAGTAATTTTCGACAAGGTTTGTCATGTCAGCTAAACACCCAATTATTGCGGTTACTGGTTCGTCCGGTGCCGGCACGACCACTACATCTGAAGCCTTCCGTAAAATGTTCAATATGATGAACGTTAAACCCGCATGGGTTGAAGGCGATAGCTTCCATCGCTTTACTCGCCCAGAAATGGACATCGAAATCCGCAAAGCCCGCGAGCAAGGTCGACACATTAGCTACTTTGGCCCACAAGCTAATGACTTCCCGGGATTAGAAGAGTTTTTCCGTAAGTTCGGGCATGACGGCACTGGCAGCGTGCGCCGTTATCTGCACACGTTTGACGAAGCGGTTCCCTACAATCAAATGCCAGGCACGTTTACACCGTGGCAAGACTTACCCGAAAACAGCGACGTTCTGTTTTATGAAGGGTTACATGGTGGCGTGGTCGATGGCGATGTTAATGTTGCTCAACATGTGGATTTCTTAATTGGCATGGTGCCGATTGTGAACTTAGAGTGGATACAAAAATTCGTACGCGACACTCGCGATCGCGGCCATTCGCGTGAAGCGGTAATGGACTCAATCGTGCGATCCATGGACGATTACCTCAACTATATCACTCCTCAGTTTTCTCGTACTCACATCAACTTCCAGCGCGTACCGACCGTTGATACTTCCAACCCACTTAATGCAAAAGGCATCCCTAGTTTGGATGAGAGTTTTGTGGTGATTCGCCTACGCGGTATCAAGAATGTCGACTTCCCATATCTGCTGGCCATGATTGATGGCTCATTCATGTCACGCCACAACACGATTGTCGTACCCGGCGGTAAGATGAGCTTTGCAATGGAGCTCATAGTTCGGCCTATCCTACAACAGCTCATCGAAACAGGGAAAATTGGCTAAAAACCTGCCAGCGAAGATGTTTACTTTTCATACCGTGATCATGTGCACAGTTTTGCTTACAAAATCTCAATCATGGCACGATTAAAATCAAGAAATCGTTTTCGAAAAAGGATACTATTTCTTACCGAAACACAAGAGAGCTTGCAGCATATAAAAAGTGCTCTTATTCTAGTAGGCCTAATTCAGGCTTAGCTAAAATATGGATAGCGCAAGCGTACCCTGCAGAGGAAGTGAGATATTATGGTTCTAGGTAAACCTCAAACCGACCCAACATTAGAGTGGTTTCTTTCACACTGTCATATTCATAAGTACCCTTCAAAGAGCACGCTAATTCACGCGGGCGAAAAGGCAGAAACTTTGTACTACATCGTTAAAGGTTCTGTTGCGGTTCTTATCAAAGACGAAGAAGGTAAGGAGATGATCCTTTCTTACCTAAACCAAGGAGACTTTATTGGTGAACTTGGTCTATTCGAGGAAGACCAAGAGCGCACAGCTTGGGTTCGTGCTAAATCTCCTTGTGAAGTTGCTGAAATTTCTTTCAAGAAGTTCCGTCAGCTTATCCAAGTAAACCCAGACATCCTAATGCGTCTTTCTGCGCAGATGGCTCGTCGTCTTCAAGTAACTAGCCAAAAAGTGGGTGACCTGGCGTTCCTAGACGTAACTGGTCGTATCGCTCAGACGCTTCTGAACCTTGCAAAACAACCAGACGCAATGACTCACCCAGACGGCATGCAAATCAAGATCACTCGTCAAGAAATCGGTCAAATTGTTGGCTGTTCTCGTGAGACAGTAGGTCGTATTTTGAAGATGCTAGAAGAGCAGAACCTAATCTCTGCTCACGGTAAAACCATCGTGGTTTACGGTACTCGTTAATCTCAAACTAGAGTGACACGAACAAAATTATAAAAGCCACCAATGGCAACATTGGTGGCTTTTTATTTACTCATGACCAAATAAGATAGGGTGCAGCGAACACTAATGAGTAAGCTTAACAGGTTAACCCTAAAACTTAGCCATTCGTACTTTCAAAGATTTTGTCAGCTGAAGCGGCCACGAAACCTGGGTACAAATCACCATTTTCCATCGGATAGCGCTTAGCAAATTCATAAAACCCGCCAGGGATAATTTCAGTGCCTTCGCTAAAACGAACCGCTACTTTATCTGCCATGGTCGATGACTGCTCTAGCAACACCTCAGGAGTGCCCTTCACTTCACCACCATTTTCATTAATGGTAAACCCAGCGGTACGCAGATGATCGTTTACCTGCTTCACTTCTTCATATTCATTGAGTTGGTTAACGCTCACCGTGAAGTGGTTTGCTCCGTAACCATGCGCCGCAAGCCAAGATGCGTACTCACTTTCTTTAGCCAACGTTTGGTAATCAGCAAAGCTTAAATCCCACAAGCGTCCACCATGTAAGAATGCGCTATCGTTCAGCTTGTCAGCATCGACTTGTGCCACCAAATTTTTCACAATCTCTTGTAGCTCAGGCGAGCACTCTTCAACTTTTAGCTCACTAATAAATACTTTAGGTTGCTTCGGATCTGGGTGCTCATAGTGCTTAGCAACCAGCTTTTTGCTTTCGAAAACGTAATCACCACACGCCTTGTAACCAATAGCTACAAATGGCTTAGCTAGAGTTTCAATACCAAGAGGCGCGATATTGAAGGTACGTAAAGCTATATGATCATTAATCAGAGGCTCATCTTCTTGAAGCAGCTGATGCACTTTAGCCGCCGAAGGGCAAAGACGTTGAATGTAATCTTGCCATAGCGATTCAAATAACACATCGGGCGTCATAACGACTCCTTGTTACGAGATGTAGAGTTTAAAGGTAAGCGGAAGTTGGCTGCTCGTTCACAACAAAAGTTGTCCAGAATAATGAACGAGCAACCATCAACCTGTGACGGTAAATGCCAGTCAGTCAACACGCTTTTCCGAGTCTTTGCTCACTTTTCGTGTTCTGCCAACGATCACTACAACCCATACCTAAATGATGCGCCGGCAAGGTGAGCCGCAATGCATAGTTGCGACTCTATTATTAAAACTTATAGCGCTACACCTGGACTCAATGTTGCAGGCAAGACAGTCTCTTGACCTTCCATTGATGCCATTGGGTACGCACAGTAATCTGCTGCGTAGTAAGCGCTTGGGCGCAAGTTACCCGACGCCCCCGGACCACCAAATGGCGCATCACCGCTTGCACCAGTGAGCTGGCGGTTACGGTTCACGATACCTGCACGAATGTGGTCAACGAAGTATTCCCATTCTTGGTCGTCGGTTGAGACCAAACCAGCAGATAAGCCAAAGCGCGTATCGTTTGCTAGCGCCACGGCTTTGTCTAACCCTTCGTAACGCACCACTTGCAGAAGTGGGCCGAAGTATTCTTCATCTGGTAACTCAGCAATGTTCGTTACATCAATGATTCCAGGAGAAACAAACGCCGCCTCTCCTGCTTTCGCTTCAATCAAGCTTTCACCGCCAAGAGACTGTAGATTAGCTTGTGCATCAAGAATAAACTTGGCTGCCACGACCGAAATTTGCGGTCCCATAAATGGCGCAGGTTCTGCAAATGGTTGGTCTACGCGAATATTGCGTGTCGCTTCAACGAGCTTGGTGATAAGCGCATCGCCTTTTTCACCCAATGGCACATACAAACGACGAGCACACGTACAACGCTGCCCAGCACTGATAAACGCTGACTGGATGATGGTGTAAACCGTGGCATCCAAATCACCATATTTATCAGAGATCACCATCGGGTTATTACCACCCATTTCTAGTGCGAGCATCTTGCCTGGTTGACCCGCAAATTGACGGTGTAATACATGCCCCGTATTCGCGCTACCCGTAAACAGTACGCCATCAATGCCTTTTGCGTCAGCGAGGGCGATACCAGTTTCTTTCGCGCCTTGAACAAGGTTAATCACGCCTTTCGGCAGACCGGCATCTTCCCATAGCTTCATTGCCAATTCACCCGTCCATGGCGTTTGCTCAGACGGTTTGAAGACTACCGTGTTACCAGCCAGTAGCGCAGGCACAATGTGACCATTTGGTAGGTGGCCTGGGAAGTTGTAAGGACCAAACACCGCCATCACGCCCAATGGGCGGTGGCGCAATACGATTTGGTTGCCTGCTGCTTCACGGCTCGCCTCACCAGTGCGGTCATGATAAGCGCGAATCGAAATGGCAATTTTACCTGCCATGGCTGCTGCTTCAGTGCGCGTTTCCCAAATCGGCTTACCGGTTTCTTTGGCAATCACTTCGGCGATTTTTTCGCTGTTCTCTTTTACTTTCTCCGCAAAAGCCAACACGATTGCCTCACGCTCTGAAAATGAACGCTTTTTCCAGTCAATAAACGCTTCACGCGCTGCAGATACCGCTTGGTTCACCTGCTCTGCCGTTGCACCTTTGCCTTGCCAGATCACTTCTTGGTTGTACGGCGACAGAGACGTAAATGCTTCACCCTGACCTTGTACCCATTCACCTGCAATCCAATGTGTCATTGTTTCTATCCTTAAATTCTGTCGTCTGTTACTGCGGAAGAAGGCGAACGAAATCCCCTTCTTCAACCGAAAGTGCATCCGCAACGTCTGGTGCGATCATTACGCTCTGTGTCTCTGCGTCATACGCCGCCTTAGTGACTGTCGCACGGAAGTTCTCGAAAGATGAATTACACATCAAGAAGTCTTGTGTGCTGGAATGTTCAGAGATTTTGACTTGCGCGCGGAATGAATGACGTACCGACTCAATATTACGCAGATCACACTCAACCGTTGGGCCACCATCGAAGATGTCGACGTAGCCTCGGTTGGTAAAACCTTCACGCTCAAGCAGCTTCAGCGCTGGACGCGTGTTGTCATGTACTTGACCAATCACGGCTTGCGCTTCTGGGCTGAGCAGGTTGATGTAAATAGGCAGTTTCGGCATCAAGTCGGCGATAAAGCCTTTCTTGCCGATACCTGTCAGGTAATCTGCAAGCGTGAAATCGATAGAGAAGAAATGCTCTTGAAGCCATTGCCAGAATGGTGAATTACCCTCGTCGTCTGAAACGCCACGCATCTCCGCAAAGATCGTTTCAGAGAAGCGCTCTGGGTGCTCTGCCATCATTAGGAAACGACACTTCGACATTAGACGACCATTCAGACCTTGGCGGAATTTCTCACGCAAGAACAAGGTACAAATTTCGCTGTTACCCGTGTAGTTATTACCAAAAGTAAGCAGTTTAACGACGTTGTTAACGCCAAGCTTTGGCGACGAGTGCACGACTTTACTAATGTGATATGAGTAAAATGGGACATCCCAGCCGATAGATGCTTCGATTCCGGTGGTACCCGCAACCTCACCCGTTTCAGAGTCAAAGCCAACCATCAGGTAGCCTTCATCGCCTGGTTCTGCCACATCTGGCTTACCAAAGCTGTACTCTGAATGTTTGATTCGATTGGTTAACAGTTCTTCGTTAACCGGTAGAGATGTAAATCCGTGACCAGACTCCACCGCACAAGTGTGCAGTGCGTCGTAATCCGACATCGCGATAGGGCGAACTACTAGCATCAATACTCCCTCCAGATGCAAGAAGATCCTAACTATATTGTAGGAACAATTCCCCCATCAGAGATCCTTGACGGGGGTGTCTGCGTTGACGTTTAAACTGATATCGCGCTTAAACTAAAGTCGCGATCGCTTTATCCAGTTTCGCCAAGCCTTCTTCAATTTCTTGTTGTGTGATAACGAGTGATGGTGTGAAACGTACGACATTGGCACCCGCAACCAATACCATGAGACCTTGTTTACCTGCAGCAACCAGCACGTCACGCGCACGGCCTTGCCATTCTTCATTTAGTGCAGCGCCAAGTAATAGGCCTTGACCGCGCACTTCTGAGAAGATGTTGTACTTCGCGTTGATCTTCTCTAGACCTTCACGGAACATTGCTTCGCGTTCTAGCACACCAGCCAACACCTCTGGCTTGGTAACTTCATTTACAACCGCTTCTGCAACCGCACACGCTAGTGGGTTACCGCCATATGTAGAACCGTGAGTGCCCACTTTCATGTGCTCTGCCAATTTTGCTGTCGTTAGCATTGCACCGATCGGGAAACCGCCACCAAGTGATTTCGCAGTACTTAGAATATCTGGCGTGATACCTAAACCTTGGTAAGCGTAGAAGTTACCTGTACGGCCATTACCAGTTTGCACTTCATCGAAGATCAGTAAGGCGTTGTGTTTGTCACACAGCTCGCGAACCGCTTGAGCGAACTCAGGCGTTGGTGGCACGATGCCGCCTTCACCTTGTAGTGGCTCCATCATAACCGCACAAGTACGATCAGACATGTGCGCTTGTAAAGCTTCGATATCGTTGTAAGGAAGGTGTGTCACGTCGCCTGGCTTAGGACCGAAGCCGTCAGAGTATGCAGCTTGGCCACCAACCGTTACGGTAAAGAATGTACGACCGTGGAAACCTTGTTTGAATGCAATGATTTCAGACTTCTCAGTGCCATGAACGTCTGCTGCATAACGACGTGCCAGCTTCAAAGCGGCTTCGTTTGCTTCTGCGCCAGAGTTAGCAAAGAACACTCGCTCAGCAAAACTCACTTCTGTTAGCTTTTTCGCCAGACGAAGGGCTGGTTCGTTCGTCATAACGTTACTTAAGTGCCAAAGCTTGTTAGCTTGCTCTGTTAGTGCGTCTACCATTACTGGATGACAATGGCCAAGACAGCTCACTGCAATACCACCAGCAAAGTCGATGTATTCATTACCTTCCTGATCCCAAACACGTGAACCTTCACCTTTAACAGGGATCATTTCCATCGGGTTATAGCAAGGTACCATTACCTCATCGAATAAACCGCGCTCTACTTTAATTTCCGTTGTCATTGCACATTCCTTCTTGATACCGCATGCGTAGCAGATAAGCGAATTTAACCGGCTCTCTTTGCCAGCAAATAATGTTTTGCATTTAAGCTATTGCGGCATTGTATTTACATTTAATTAACCATTTCAATAGTGATTTATTCTTTTCGTTCTCGAAAGCAACTTCCATTAATCACTGCTTATGACTATTTATGCATCAAGAAAGTAAAATAGAGAAGTGATTTTTTATAAATGTTATGTAATACAGGGGATAGAAGGTTTAAAAAGACATGAATAGACAAAGAGACTCGAGAGAATCGCATAGTTTTGCAATCCGCTCACCTCAGCAAAAAGATGAATGATTTGTTAAGAAAAGTGATCGCGATCAGATCGCTTTGCGTGCTAAAAAGTTCGCAAGCAACTCGTGACCTTGCTCAGTTTTGATTGATTCTGGGTGGAACTGCACCGCATCAATTGGCAAGGTTTTATGTTGGTAACCCATTATTTCATCCATGCTTCCGTCAGGCAGTTCTGTCCATGCGGTCAGTTCAAACACGTCGGGTAAAGTACCGTTTTTCACCACAAGAGAGTGATAACGGGTTACCGTGAGTGGGTTATTCAGATTTTTAAACACACTACGACCGTTATGACGAATCGGTGAGGTCTTACCGTGCATCACTTGTCGTGCACGTACCACTTCGCCCCCAAACACTTGCGCTATCGCTTGGTGACCAAGGCAAACACCCAATATTGGAAGCTTACCAGCGAAGTGTTCTATCGCTTTCAGTGAAATACCTGCTTCGTTCGGCGTACATGGCCCTGGCGAGATCACCAAATGAGTTGAGTTGAGCGCCTCAATGCCTTGGATATCGATTTCATCGTTACGCACCACCTTTACGTCTGCACCAAGCTCGCAGAAGTATTGGTAAAGGTTGTAGGTAAACGAATCATAATTATCGATAATTAACAGCATGGGACTACATCGTGGAAACCTGAAAGCGAGTATTGTGCCGCCTTTTTATCTAAACGCAAGTACGATCAGTTATTCCACCTCGGCTTGCAGGAACTTACTCAGCAGGCTTTCCAACGCATTTCTTTCTTCAGAGTCGAGACAAGTTAAGTGCTGTTCCATGCTCGCGACATGCGCTTCAAGCACCTGATCTAAAAAGGCAACACCGTCTTCCGTCAATGTCACTCGATTACTTCTGCGGTCGCTTTCGCTCGCTACGCGGTGCACCCAACCTTTTTGTACCAAGCCTTCTAAGCGTGTACTCACTGCACCAGACGAAATCATCAACGTTTTGTACAACGTTGTCGGCGTGACGGGGTCTATGCTACGTCTTAGCGTGGCCAGAATATCGAACTCAATTGCGCTGATCCCAGCATCACCGCACACTTGGCCATGGACCTGTTCCCAGAAGTTTGCCGCGCGACGAATGCGCCCAACCACGCCCATCGAAGAACAATCTAAGTCAGGTCGTGCTTGCTGCCACTGCTGAAGAATCTTATCTACACCGTCCATTACATCATCCCCATTATCATCACCAACTAAAAATCTTTTCAAAAAGATACTTGACCAAAAGAAAAAACGCCATTACTTTTAAAAAACAATCTTTCACAAAAGATACTTTTACAAGAGGTATCATGACCAACGCAGAAAGGATTCAAGCAATACTGCTCACCGCGATTGCTCCCATCGTTTGGGGCAGCACCTACATCGTCACTACTGAGTTGCTACCCGCAGATAGTCCCCTACTCGCGTCTGCGATACGCGCACTTCCGGCGGGATTATTACTCATCGCTTATACGCGGTGCTTTCCGAACCAGCAATGGTGGGGAAAACTCGCATGCCTTGGAGTGCTCAACATCGGACTGTTCTTTTACTGCCTGTTTTTTGCTGCAAGTTACCTACCTGGAGGAACCGCGGCACTGGTCATGTCGAGCCAACCGATCATCGTGATGCTGCTCAGTGGGCTGGTATTAAAAAGTAAGATCGCTTTGAGCCACTGCATCGCAGCAATATTCGGTGTGCTCGGTGTAGCGCTTATCGTCATCAACGAAACGGTGCAGATCAGCGCGCAAGGAATTGCTCTGGCGGTACTAGGCACATTAAGCATGGCAAGTGGCGTGGTGCTAACCAAATACTGGGGACGTCCGAAGGATATGTCGACATTGGCGTTCACTGGCTGGCAACTCCTCGTCGGAGGCATCCTTTTATTACCTGCAGCGCTATGGTTTGAAGGTCTACCGGAGACCATTTCGCTAAAAAACTTGGCCGGATACAGCTACCTAACCATAGTGGGCGCGGTACTCGCTTACGCACTGTGGTTTAAAGGAATCGAGCGTCTTCCTGCAACAAACGTCGCGTTTCTAGGATTTCTGAGTAGCGTCTCGGCGAGCGTGTTGGGCTACGTATTTTTAGATGAAATACTCACACCACTGCAATTGTTAGGTGCAGGAGCAATACTGGTTTCGATCTTTTTGGCCTCCCATAGTCCTAAAGCTGCAAATGCATAACTCCAATAAACAAGATATAAAATTCAAAAGGAAATGATTATGAAACTAACGATTGTCTCTGGCAGCCAAAGGGCAAATTCACAAAGTCTCAACGTAGCTCGTTTTATCAAACAGCACGGTTTGCAAGAATTCGATCAAGTGGAAATCCTCGATCTGCATGAACTGAACCTGCCATTTTGGAATGAAGGCGTTTGGCAAGGTAGCGAAGAGTGGGGTGTCTGGACGCCAATCGCGCAAAAACTGAAAGAGTCTGACGCGTTTGTCTTTATCACACCGGAATGGCACGGGATGGCGACCCCAGCGCTGAAAAACTTCCTATTGCTGACGACCGCAAACGAACTGGCACATAAACCAGCACTATTGGTGAGTGTTAGCGTCAGTATCAACGGTGTTTACCCGATCAGCGAATTACGCATGACTGGCAGCAAAAATAACCATGTGTGCTTTTTGCCTGACCATCTCATTGTACGTGACAGTGATAAACTCATTGATCAAGAGGCGCACAGCGATGACAGTGACTTTGTCGCTCGCACTCAATACACTTTGAAACTGCTCAGCTGCTACGCGAGCGCATTAGCACCAGTGCATCAGGACATGCTGCCGCTCGGTAAACCATTTACCTATGGGATGTAATCGTCATTCAAGCCGCTCAGTATTGGGCGGCTTTTAGTTTAACCTCTCTCCAAGCAACTATTAGCAACGCTAATAGTTTCAGTAGAAATCCGGTTTGTTTGAATTGTTTCAATAGTGTTAAATCACTCTCAATTAAAGGGGAGATGTATGAACATTATTGAAGTCTTAGAACCTTGGTTAGCCGACGCGATTAGTATCCGTCATGCCATTCATAAGCAACCAGAATTAGGTTTTGAAGAAAATAACACTCAAGCGTTAGTGGTTGCCGAGCTCGAAAAGTACGGCGTCGATGAAATCTGTACTGATTTCGCCAAAACGGGCGTGGTGGGTGTGATTCACGGCTCGATCGGGGACGGAAAGAGCATCGGTCTTCGCGCCGACATGGACGCGCTACCCATCCATGAAGCCAACACATTTGCCCACCGTTCGTGCCGCGACGGTAAAATGCACGCCTGTGGCCATGACGGTCACACCACTATGTTGCTACTCGCTGCGCGCTACTTGGCCCGGTCGCGTAACTTTGCAGGCAAAGCGGTGCTGATATTCCAACCGGCAGAAGAAGGTCGCGGTGGCGCCGAGACCATGATCACCGACGGCGTGTTAGAGCGCTTCCCGATCGACGAATGCTACGCTCTGCACAATATGCCGGGCATTCCTGAAGGGCATTTCGCATTTAAGACGGGGCCAATAATGGCGAGCTCTGACCGTCTGTTTGTCACTGTCGACGGAAAAAGTGGTCATGCTGGCTTACCACACACAACCCAAGATCCATTGCTTGTCGCGACCCATATTTACCAAGGTATTCAAGGCATGGTCAGCCGCAACTACGACCCGTTTGATCCACTAGTGGTTTCGGTCACACAGCTGCATTGTGGAGAAACAACCAACGCCATCGCCGACCAAGCTCATATGAGCGGTACGTTCCGTACTTTGTCTCAACAAACACGAGATAGCTTGGTTGAACGACTCGAGCAACTAGTAGCTCACAGCGCCAAGGCGCACGGGATGCAAGCAGAATTTAAACTCGGACCAATTTCTCACCCACCGACGGTTAACACCGAAAACGAAACTCGGCGAGCGATCGACGCAGCGGCTCAAACCGTTGGAGCTGAGCGCGTTAACCCAAGCTGTGAAGCTATGCTAACCAGCGAAGACTTCGCCTTTTTCCTCAACAAAGTACCGGGTTGCTACGGCTTTATCGGCAACGGCACTGAGGAGCAAGGATGCAGCGTTGGCCTGCACAACAAAGCCTACGACTTTAACGACCGGCTGCTGCCGATTGGCGCCGCTTACTTTATCAATTTGATTGAACAGCAATAACAACAAATGAGGGGAAGTGACTCCCCTTTTTACACAAAGGAGTGTTCTAACAATGTCGACTGCAATTACGCAAAAATCGAGTTCAGGCGCGTCAATGATCGACCGCATTGAGCGACTGGGCGATAAAGTCCCTCATCCCTTCTATCTGTTTATCTTCCTGTGCCTCAGCGTCATGCTGCTCTCTTGCCTATTCTCGTTTATTGGCGGCGGCGTGACCCATCCATCTACGGGTGAAGTAGTGCACGTTAAGAGCCTAATCAGTGGTGAAGGTCTGGTTTACATCCTGCAATCGACGGTGAATAACTTCGTCTCGTTTAAACCACTCGGATTGGTCTTATGTATGATGCTAGCGGTGGGGCTATTGCAAGAAGTAGGCTTGGCCGACAGTGCAATCAAGCAATCATTGCTCAACGCGCCGCGTCAGTTTGTCACCGCGTCGATTTTCGTCACTGGTATCATCGGTAACCTCGCCT
This sequence comes from Vibrio sp. 1167, assembly GCF_033340375.1. Lineage (NCBI taxonomy): Bacteria > Pseudomonadati > Pseudomonadota > Gammaproteobacteria > Vibrionales > Vibrionaceae > Vibrio > Vibrio sp. 1167. Next base: position 27,700 of record NZ_JAWOWK010000019.1, read on the forward strand.
CAGACGCTGCGTTCATTTTGGTTCCCCCTCTCGCAGGTCTGATTTTTGCGGCAACCAACCGCAACCCAATTGTCGGCATCGCCGCAGGTTTTGTCGCGGTCGCGGCTGGGTTTACCGCCAACCTATTTATTGCTGGCACCGATGTATTACTTTCCGGTATTTCAACCGAAGCGTCTGCCATCGTTGAACACGTCGAAGTTAGCCCGGCAGCAAACTGGTACTTTATGTTGCTTTCCGTTCCGATTTTAGTCGTCACAGGGACGCTCATCACCGACAAATACATCGAGCCTAAATTCGCGCATAAAGTGACAACCAACCACGCCGATAGTGAACCGTCTTTTGAAATTACCACTAAGCAAAAGAGTGCGTTGAAATGGGCTGGAGCAGCGTCTTTGGTGTTTATCGCTTTGCTTTTGGCCGCCCTGCTGCCAGCCGATTCACCTCTACGTAATGCAGACGGCGGTTTGGTACCTTCACCTTTCCTAAAAGGGATTATCCCGATCATCATGGCATTCTTCTTTATGAATGCGGTGGTTTACGGCGTCAAAGCGGGTACGATCAAACAAGCCAGTGATATTCCTGACTTGATGTCCAAAGCGCTCAAGGGCGTTGGCGGCTACATTGTCTTGGTATTTGTGATTGCCCAGTTCATTGCTTGGTTTAAGTGGTCTAATTTAGCTATCTTTATTGCGGTGAATGGTGCGGAATGGATTTCGTCTGTCGAGATGCCAAAGCTGGCGATGATGGCGCTGTTTATGATGCTTGCTGGCGTGATGAACATGATTGTGTTTAGTGGTTCGGCGCAATGGGCGATCATGGCCCCGGTATTTATCCCACTCTTTATGTTACTTGGCGTAGACCCGCAAATTACGCAAATGGGCTATCGTATTGCCGACTCCACTACCAACATCATTTCACCGACCAATCCATATATTCCGATGGTACTGGCGCTGATCGCCAAATATAATCCGCAAGTGAAATTTGGTACTTTCCTCGCGATGATGGTGCCATACGCTCTGGTGCTATTTAGTGTTTGGGGCGGGCTATTCCTGATTTACATGCTGACAGGTTTACCCGTCGGGCCAATGTAACGTCGCTTAACGACTGGGGATAAACTCAGCAAAGCCCCAGTCGCTGACATGCTTTTTCAAAATCAAACTGAACTCATCGACTAACTCTCGATGAGTTTCTTTACGTGTAATGAGCCCTACTGAGCGGTACTGAACCGGTTGAACAACCGGAATAAAGCGAACTTCCACGTTGTTGCTCAACTCACCGATAGTGGAAGACAGAATCGTCGAACCTAGTCCGCTGGAAATCATCCCTAATAGCGTTGAGGTATGCGAAGCGCTCAACTCCGGATCATAGGTTAAACCAATGCGTTGAAACGCTTCGTCGGCAAGTGTGCGTAAACTGTTCCCGGGGCTGACACCAATCGACGCGTATTGATGCGCTTGTTCCCAACTGACTTGCTTATGCTCGGCGAGCGGATGGTCTTGCCGGCAAACAAAGCACAGGTAATCGCGAAACAGTAAATCAAAGTTCAATTCTGGGTGATTCGGATTGGTGTTGATGCCGATGTCTGCCTGCCCTTGTAGTACTGAATGGGTAATGTCATCAACCCGTTCTTCAATTAAGCGAAAAGTAAAATCTGGATAGCGCTTTTTCAGGTCATTGAGGGTTTTCGGCGCTAAGGATGCACACAACGTATATAGCGACGAAACCACCAGCGACTTGTTGTAGCCGTGCTGGCGGTCTTTGTTTTGCTGAACTAGTTTATCCAAGCGATTAACGATAAATCGCGCTTCCTGATACAACTGCTCGCCCGCTTCGGTGAGTATGATTTTCCTGCCTTGGCGCTGATAGAGTTCGCTGGCAAGTTGCTGGGTCAGCTTTTTCATCATCTGGCTCAACGCAGACTGGGTGATGTGCACCTTTTCAGCGGCATAAGTAAAATTTTGTTCCTCAGCCAAGGCGATAAAAGCTTTGAGCTGACGATAGCTAATGTCCATTTAGTAGTCTCACCCTTTGCTCTGCTGAAAAAGTATACCCAAACTTGGTAACTAATACGTCAATATGATTATCCATTTCTATATTTTTTCTGAACATAAAGGCCAGCATAGGCTGGCCTTTGGTCTTTACAGCTATTTAGGAACTGTTTGTCAGGAAGTAAATTCGCTTAGCGGCGACGGCGGAATAAGCCGAGACCTAGCAGCGCAAATAGCGCGCCAAAGCCAAATGAACCACCATCATCATCATCGTCTGATGGGTTAGTGCTCGACGGCTCTAGCGTAACATCGCGAGAATCACTGAACTTAACCGTGTTACCGGTAGAATCTGTCACTTTCTCTTCTAGAACGTACTGACCTTCCGTTGGTGCTTTGTCGAATTCCACACTCACGCTACGAGCATCAATGTCTGTTTGTGTCAGAGTTGCACTCGCTTCGTAACCATCAGTATCAGACGTTGACGACGCCGCTTGAGTTGCTTCCGTTAGGCTTACCGTCACGATATCACCGACAACTGCGTTTGGTGGTAGACGAACTTCCACTGCTAGGTTTTCACCTGAGCTTGGTAGATCGATATCTGTATCTGGTAAATCAATCGCGATGATCACTGGATCGTGGTCAGAGGCAGAGAACGCATCTTTGTACTTCGGCATATCACCTGTGTACTTGCTGCTGTATTCGAACAAGTTACTCTCTAGTGAGTTGATGTGCCAATCTTCAATTGCTACCACTTTTTGCGCTAGGCTGCTGCTTGCCAATGCGTGGTCCAAATTACCCAGCTCGCCCGAATAGGTGTAAGAAAACGTATCAGTGCCGTGCAGCAACGTGTTTAAGTTGTGCAGACCGTAACCTTTTTCAATTTTGGTCTTCTCTACTTGAAGTTCACCATCACCAATGGTTGTGTAAGCAGCAGTATAAATGTCACGGCCGTATTTCTCTTTCGAGTAATCAGTCAGTGTCAGAAGTGGGTCTTCCATGCCATAAGCATTGAGGTCGCCCATGAGCAATACATCGCCTTTCACCTCTTTCAACGCTTCACCCACTGCGTGCGCAGCAGAAACGCGGAAGTTGTTACAGTTGCCTTGCAGATCCGCTGGCTCAGAATCTTCTACACCGGCAATCCACTCTTCAATACACTCAGAGCCTTTCGACTTAAAGTGGTTTACGACAATAGACAAATCTTCACCCGTCTCTTTCACCGTAAAGGTCTGAAGTAGACTGTGGCGTTGGTACTTATCGTAAGCAGGGTTACTTTCTGTGCCCTCTTTACGAGTAATTGTGTTTTCTGCAATGTGCTGCTCTGGCGTGATGATCACTTTTGCAGCGTCTTTTGGCGTTACTGCGTTAGCACGATATAAAATCGCCACCATGATCGCATCACTGCCAAAGTATTCGTCTTGGTATTTGTCTTGCTCTTCGATTTCGACATACGTGTAATGATCTTCAGCGTCATCAATCTCAGCATTTAGGGCATCAACTAAGTTTTGGATAGCACTGCCATCACCAAAGCCGTTGTTTTCCACTTCCATCAAACCAATAACGTCTGCGTCCATCTTGTTCATCGCCGCAACGATTTTCGCTTGCTGGATCAGGAATTCGTCTAGATTAGTCGCACCGCGGTTTTGTCCGGTTGGGTTTTCATGACCACTGTCAGCCACGGAGTTGAAGTAGTTCAGTACGTTGAAGCTTGCAATACGCAAATCTGAGTCCGCAATCGCTGGGGCATCTTTACGAGCCACATCGAAGCCTTCACCTGAAGTCACAAAGTTGGTGTTATCGACTTCATTGGTCGCAATCAGGCGGTATTCGTTGTAGCTGTAAGCCACGACACCCTGAAGACCTTCTACTCGAGAACCAAGGCGAATGTGCTGCTCTGAAGAGCCATCTTGGTCTGCATCTTTAGCAAAATCTGGGTAGTATGGGATTTGTCCGTTTGGTGCTTTGCCATCTGATTCTAAGTATACGCGGTTCGCTGCGTTGTCTTTTGCTAGCTCAACGGCTGCATCGCTCTCTGCCGCGTGTAATTGAGTCGGCTTTAACAATGGCGCTTCATGAGAGAGCATCATATTGTTACGACGTGAATCGTAGTCGTAAGAGAAGTTTCGAGTTACAAACAAGTCACTTGCCGAGGTTAACTCAACTTGCATCCCTTCATGACGCTCAAGCGCATCACGTAGTGTCTCACCTTCTTTGATAACAAGATCGGTAACTCGAGGGGTTTCAGAGGTGCCTGTTTTCACATAGCTGTTAGCATCAGAAGCAAGCTGAGTATTGCTGTAATACTCTTGAACTTTACCTTTCACACAAACAACATCACCAGCTTTCAGCGCCGTGTCTGCCGCGTCAGTATGAATGAACAAGCCTTCTGAGGTCTTGTCGTTGTTGTCGCTTTCTAATGCTTGTAGGTAGAAACCTTTGGTTAGGCCAGTGGTAACAGCAGTCACGACACCCGTTACGAAATGATCTTCGTCAGTAATGTATGGGTAACCATCAATGAATGGAGACGTATCGCCTTCACCTTGAATATCTTGGATGGTAGTGAAGTTAGGTTGCTGACCGTCGACTTCACAAGCGAATGGTGCTGGTGGCTCAGTCGCATTTAGCTCACCAAGGCCGTCAATGTTGTCTTTCTCAAATGCCGTCCACTGAGATGCATCATAAGTAGCAGAAGGGGTTAGTGCATCACTGTTACGAACTAATGTGGTGTCTTTACCAAAATCTACGTCACCCATCACACCGATGATGTCGTGCACTTCACCATCTTTAAGCAGTGCGATCGGGTCGTCACCGTTAAAGTTCGCAACGCTTTTATCTGTGATATCCGAGACAGCTTTGATGGTATCGCTCGCGTCACCATGCGCCAGTACATACACTTGGTTAGCTTGTAGCGTCACTTGGCTAAGGTCGAATGTGCTACCCCAAGTACCACCACCGTTTGATGATTTCGCCAACTCGTAGCCAGTGAGTGTCACCGCAGTATCACCCGTATTAGCGATCTCTACCGCTTTATTATAAGCGCCGCCTTCTACGTATTGGGAAATAATAATCTCTGCGTTCGCGTTTGCACTAAGTGCACTGGCGATGGTTAATGCGAGTATTGAGGGTTTGATTAACGTGTCCATTGTCATACCTGATATTTATGTAAATGCAAACTTAGCTCTGGTTAGAGCCTGCCATTTGCGTCTACTATCAGGTTTATTTATGAAATAAATAAGAATGAGTAATTAAAGCCGTGAAATGAATCACATGTGAATATAATAAAATATGCCAGAGCATCCCATTCAAACATTTTTTGTAATAAATACAGAGCGCTATTGATAAACAAGTCAGAATTTAGATTGATTACTCAGTTTACTTTTTCACTTCATGTTAAGGAGTAGAAAATACATCACTTGTTGAGTGGCTTATTAACCCAACCGTTCCGTTACAAATAAAAAATATAATTAGTCACTAATTTAGAATGCTTTAATTTTCACTTGTATCACTGTTCAAGCCCAAGAATCTATTACTCGCTTCGTTCTCTCTTATACAGGCCCCTCATACTTCAAAGTTTTCATGATTTATTCAATAACTTTTCATTACTCACTAGCCAAAAACATACACAAAAGATATAACACCTGCGCGAGACAATAAGATCTCATTAGCTGTAAACCCAGGAACGACAAATGAAAAAAATTCAACGCAGTGTGCTAGCTCTCTCCCTACTTGGCTTGATAGCGGGGTGTCAGTTGACCGCCAGTGAGCCACTTCAACCTACGGCGAATCAAGACATCATCGAATCAGCCAAAAATGAACTGGATGGTATTGAAGAGCTAGAAGTCAGTGACGAGGGTGTTATTACCTTTACTCAGCGTCTAAGAACGCCAGGAACCTACTGGATTCCAGCGAGAATTAAAGAACTCAGCTACGATATATCATGCGTACAGCTTAGTTACTTCATTGATAGAGGCATGGTTGTGAAGTCTGCCTTTCTAGGGGCTCGAGGACGTGTTGAATATTACGACATGGAACGCTGTATGAAAGACACACCATTTCAGTAATACAGGCATAAAAAAAGCTCCACCAAAGTGGAGCTTTTTCGTATTCGTTCTTAGCGACTATGGGCGAGCTACAAAACCTACTGCTTCGTATGCTTTCTTAAGCGTTTCAGCCGCTCGTGCCGAGGCTTTCTCAGCGCCTTGCTGCATTACCTCGTCCATGTAAGCACGATCAGCGCGAATACGGTGATATTCTGCTTGAATTGGCTCAAGCATTGCTACAACTGCCTCACCAACATCTTTCTTAAATGGGCCATACATTTCTACGCCTTGGTACTTCGCTTCAATTTCTTCGAAGCTCATGCCTGTCGCCGCAGAGTACAGACCCATTAGGTTAGCAATGCCCGCCTTGTTCTCGATATCATGACGGATACTTGGTGGCGTTTCGGTATCGGTTTGCGCTTTGTTGATCTTCTTAAGGATCGACTTAGGCTCTTCCAGCAGCGTGATAACGTTCTTACGGTTGTCATCAGATTTAGACATCTTCTTCGTTGCGTCTTGAAGGCTCATTACACGCGCATTTACTGTCGGAATGTAAGGCTCTGGAACTTGGAAGATTGGCTGCTCTGGCGAGTAAATATTGTTGAAACGCGTTGCGATATCGCGCGCTAATTCTAGATGTTGCTTCTGGTCACTGCCTACAGGTACTTGGTGCGCACCGTAAAGCAAAATGTCAGCCGCCATCAACACCGGGTAGTCAAATAGACCGACGTTTACGTCATTCGCGTAACGTGCCGATTTGTCTTTAAACTGAGTCATACGGCTCAGCTCACCCATTTGAGTGTAGCAGTTAAGAAGCCAACCTAATTGAGCATGCTCTGGTACATGTGACTGAACAAATAGCGTGCTCTTCTTCGGGTCAACACCAACTGCCAGACAAATTGCCAGTGCGTCTAGAGTTGCTTCATGCAGCGCTTTAGGGTCCTGACGAACCGTAATCGCGTGAAGGTCTACCACACAATATTGGCAATCATAATCGTCTTGCATCTGCTGCCATTGACGTAGAGCACCCAAGTAGTTACCGATACTTAGTTCACCTGAAGGTTGAACACCACTCAATACAATGGGTTTGCTCATTAGAATGATTCCTTTGACTTCTTAATCTAATTAAATGAAAAAAACCGTGCAGTAATAGGTGCACGGTTTACTCAGTGTACTCATTAACGAGTATTTTGGAAGCTCTTTTGTAGCCGTTATGCAGAAACCGCTACAACGTCCAATAATTCTGCCAAACTGTCAGCGACGAAATCTGGATTTGATGCTGAAATAGGTTCACCGTGGTTGTAACCATATGTCAGACCAAATGAGGCACAGCCTGCATTCTTTGCTGCGAGCATGTCGTTTTTCGAGTCGCCAACCATCAGCATTTCACTTGGTTGGATTTGGTGCTTTTCCATTAGCCAGTTCAATGCTACTGGGTTTGGTTTTTTCTCTGGGAATGCATCACCGCCAAGGACATCAACGAAGTATTTTGCGATGTCGTGCTTTTCCAAAACGTCAGGCACAAACTTTGAAGGTTTGTTAGTCACCAACGCCATAACAAAGCCCGCTTTGTGCAGCTCTGCTAGTGTCTCTTTTACCGTTGGGTATAGGTGACTGAGCTTGTGACCACTTTGCTCGTAGTAATCATCAAACAATACACGCGCTTTAGCACGAAGCTCTTCACTCAGCTCTGGGTTGATGGTCAGGCTTTGGCTTAATGAGCGACCAATAAGCACGTCTGCGCCGTTACCCACATAATCACGAACTTGTTCTTCTGAAACCGATGGAAAGCCAAGCGCCTGTACTGCTTGGTCTGCCGCGACAGCTAGATCTGGCACGCTATCAAGCAAAGTACCATCTAGATCGAAGGCGATGAATTTAATGTCTTGTTGAGTCATAACTTCCCTGAGGATTTTTATTTATAAATCGGTGAAAACGACAAAGGATGGCACCCCATCCTTTGTTTTTATCATTATGTCTGATTCTACAGTAACTGTTTGTTTCGTCGTTACTTTGCAGCAATACGCTGACGAACTGCCTCAAACAAACAGATGCCGGATGCCACAGATACGTTCAAGCTTGAAACGCTACCAGCCATTGGGATCTTAATCAAATCGTCGCAGGTTTCACGAGTCAGACGACGCATACCGTCACCTTCAGCCCCCATTACGATAGCAAGAGGTCCAGTCAGTTTGGCTTGGTAGATGTCGTGCGTTGCTTCACCCGCAGTACCAACAAACCAGATGCCTTTCTCTTGCAATGTACGCATAGTACGAGCCAAGTTAGTCACTCGGATCAATGGTACGACTTCAGCTGCACCACAAGCGACTTTACTTACCGTCGCATTCATTGGCGCAGAACGATCTTTCGGTACGATGATCGCCGCAGCACCTGCCGCATCTGCGTTACGTAAACACGCACCAAGATTGTGTGGATCGGTCACGCCGTCTAACACTAAGAGCAGTGGTGATTCGTGCTTTGCAAGGATGTCATCAATATCGTTCTCATTCAGCTGCTTCGCTGGTTTCACACGAGCGATGATGCCTTGGTGATTTGCACCGCGTGCTTTGTCATCCAAGGTTTTACGTGTCATCTGCTGAATAGAAACACCACAAACCTGAAGATCATTTAGGATTGGCATTAGGCGATCATCTTGACGACCTTTTAAAACGTACGCCTCGATAAAACGCTCTGGTTCGCGCTCCAATACCGCCTTCACTGCGTGAATGCCGTAGATAAATTCGTTACTCATTGTTTAACCTGTTGTTCTGGTCGTATTGCCTGCGCCAACCAAGTTTGAACTAAGTTGGCGCTTCAACCTACTGCGCTTCTTTTTTAGTGCGCTTGGTTTTCTTCGGCTTACTGTGCGGCTTCTTTTTACGTGCTTTTTTCACTTTAGGCTTCTCGTTGCCTTCGGCGTCACCACGTTTTGGGCCATTACGCTTACTCGTTGCGCCCGTTTCTTCTGGGCGTTTAGTTGGCTCTATCGCAGGAATTACACGAGCCGCGCCACCTTCTTTCGATGAAGAGCGAGTCGCAGCGCGTTTTTTATCTTTCGCTTTGCGTTTTGCTTCCGCTGCGCGTTTCTTCGCAGTCTTACCTTCGCCGCGTAGCTTACGACTTGTTTCGACCAATTCAAAGTCAATTTGCTTATCATCGAGGTTAACAGCCAGTACTTTTACTTTTACTGCATCACCTAAGCGGTAGATGTTACCGAAACTTTCACCAATAAGTCGTTGACCAATCGGGTCAAATTGATAGTAGTCGTTCGCAAGGGTAGAAATATGTACCAAACCATCGATGTGCAAATCCGTTAAACGTACAAAGAAGCCAAAGCTAGTGACATTAGCGATAACACCGTCTAGTTCGTCACCGACGTGGTCTTGCATATATTCACACTTCAGCCAATCCGCAACATCACGTGTTGCATCATCAGCACGGCGCTCTGTCATCGAACATTGTTCGCCGTAAAAATCCATGTCGTCAAACGAGTAATGATAGCCACCTGTTGGTGTCCAGCGATCTTGATTACGACCTTCTTCTTTAGCAATCAGATACTTGATTGCACGGTGAAGTAACAAGTCAGGGTAACGACGAATTGGCGACGTAAAGTGCGCATAGCGTTTCAATGCCAACCCAAAGTGCCCCGCGTTATCTGCGTTGTATACCGCTTGCTTCATTGAGCGTAGCAGCATGGTCTGAATCAACTCTTGATCTTGACGCCCGGAGATTTGACGTGCGAGATCAGCATAGTCCGTTGGTGAAGGCTCTAAACCACCTTTTAGCTCAAGACCAAGTTCACTTAAGAAGTCACGGAAACCTTGAAGGCGTAATTCACCTGGAGATTCGTGGATACGATAAAGCGCGGGCTCTTTCGCTTTTTCTACCAGCGATGCCGAAGCAATGTTGGCTAAAATCATACATTCTTCGATGATCTTATGCGCGTCATTACGAATTACTGGCTCAATGCTTTCGATTTTACGTTCCGCATTGAAAATAAATTTGGTTTCAACGGTTTCAAATTCGATTGCACCGCGTTGATCTCGTGCTTCTTTCAGCACTTTGTACATCTTGTGCAACTCTTCTAGATGAGAAACAAGCGGCTGGTAGCGCTCACGTAGTTCTTCATCCCCTTCTAGAATCGCGCTCACTTTGCTATATGTGAGACGAGCGTGCGAGTTCATCACCGCCTCGTAATGCTTGTAACCAGACAGCTTACCTGTATCGGAAATGGTCATTTCGCACACCATACACAAGCGATCTACTTGCGGGTTGAGCGAACATAGGCCGTTCGATAGTACTTCTGGCAACATCGGCACAACTTGCGACGGGAAATATACTGAGTTACCACGATTGATCGCTTCTTTGTCCAACGCAGAGTCAGGACGAACGTAGTAACTGACGTCAGCAATCGCTACCCATAAACGCCAACCACCTTCTTTGTTCTTTTCACAGTAAACGGCATCATCAAAGTCTCGTGCGTCTTCGCCGTCAATGGTCACTAGTGGCAAATCACGTAGATCCACACGACCAACTTTCGCTTCTTCTGGTACTTCTTCGCCTAAGTTTTCGATTTGTTTATCGACGGCTTCTGGCCATTCGTGAGGGATTTGGTGTGTACGAATCGCAATTTGTGTTTCCATACCTGGTGCCATATTTTCACCAAGGACTTCAACCACTTTACCCATCATGCCGCGTGAGCGTGAGCCACGATCAGTAATTTCAATTACGACTACGTTACCCATGCGTGCACCCGCTTTGTGCTCATTTGGGATCAGGATATCTTGGCTGATACGCGAGTCATCTGGGACAACATAGGAGTATCCATATTCAAGGAAGAAACGACCGACGATTTGATCATTACGCTCCTCTAGCACACGCACCAAACGTCCTTCACGGCGGCCGCGCTTGCTGTTGTCTGTCGGTTGCACTAAGACAAAATCACCGTGGATGATGTTCTTCATCTGATGGTGCGGTAACAGAATATCATCATCCTTGCCGACGCTGCCTTCTGGACGTACCCAACCATGGCCATCACGATGACCAATCACGTAACCTTTCACCATTTCAAGTTTTTCAGGCAATGCATAGCACTGACGGCGGGTAAACACCAGTTGGCCATCTCGCTCCATCGCACGTAGCCGACGACGCAACCCTTCGTATTGCTCTTCGCCCTCAAGCTTTAGTGCCTCAAACAAGTCGTTACGATTCATTGGAACGCCCGCTTGCTCTAGAAACTCGATGATAAACTCTCGGCTTGGAATTGGATTTTCGTAATTTTTGGATTCACGATCTGCAAAAGGATCGTTTGGAATATTGTCTGACATAGGCACGCCTATCTAGCAAGGAAGGTATATGGCTAGTATATCTGAGTCTCTCGATAAGCTACAGAATTGCTTTGAAAAAAGAATGATCGAGATCGACTCTAGGCATGCAAATGAGTTAAGGACGAGCCAGCAAGATCAAAAGTTCAGAATTGTCACTGAGCAAGGATTCAATCGTGCAGTTATCCAACTCCGCCAGAAAGGCACTTTTTGCTTTCGCCAATTTATCTTTGAGGCGGCAAGCAGGGGTAATATGGCAAAAATCCACACCACAGTTGACTAAATCTAACGGCTCTAAATCGCGCACAACACCACCAACTGTGATTTCAGACGCTGGCTTCATCAGCCGGATACCACCGTTTTTTCCGCGCACGGTATGGACATAACCCAACTGCCCTAACCGATTGATAACTTTAACCATATGGTTGCGTGACACACCAAATAAATCCGTCACTTCGGTAATGCTGGTTAACTCATCTTCCGGCAACGAAGCCAAGAAAATTAAGGTTCTCAACGCATAATCAGTGAAACTAGTTAACTGCATATTCTCTCCCAAAGTGCGACTCAATAACCCGCTGGTGATGCTAAAACCCCAAACTTGAGCTATCGATAAAAGTGTAAATCTTTTCTTGATCGAAAGATACATTTGAGATACAACTTTAAACATGCATTATAAATACAACTTAAAGTAGGAAGCCCTTATGCTCAGCAATCAAACTATCGAGATCGTCAAAGCGACCGCACCACTCATCGCCGAAACAGGACCAAAACTGACCGCGCACTTTTACGAGCGTATGTTTACTCATAACCCTGAGTTGAAAGATATTTTTAACATGAGTAACCAGCGTAACGGCGATCAGCGTGAAGCATTATTCAACGCTATCTGTGCCTATGCTGCCAATATTGAAAATTTGCCAGCTCTGCTTGGCGCAGTAGAGAAAATTGCGCATAAGCACACGAGCTTTTTGATCACAGAAGATCAGTACCAAATCGTTGGTAAGCATTTACTTGCGACAATCGATGAGCTTTTTAATCCAGGTCAAGAGGTGTTGGATGCTTGGGCTGAGGCTTACGGCGTACTTGCGAATGTATTTATTCAGCGCGAAGAACAAATTTACCAACAAAATGAAGCTTTGGAAGGCGGCTGGCGCGGTCTACGCGAATTTGAATTAGTCGATAAAAAGATTGAGAGCGAACACATTTGCAGCTTTGTATTCAAGCCAACCGATGGTCAAAAAGTGGCGCCGTATAAACCGGGACAATACCTTGGCATCTACATCAACAGTGACCAGTTAGAAAACCAAGAAATTCGCCAATATAGTCTGTCTTCTGCGGTCCAAGAGAACACTTACCGTATCTCGGTAAAACGTGAAGAAGGCGGAAAAGTGTCGAACTACCTGCACGATAGCCTGAACATTGGCGAAAAAGTGCAGCTTGCGGCCCCTGCCGGTGACTTCTTTATGGATGCCGAACCACAAACACCCGTTGTTCTAATATCTGCTGGTGTGGGACTTACTCCAACGCTGTCAATGCTAGAAAGTCTCTCAGCACATCAAGCACCTGTAACCTGGGTTCATGCAACCGAAAATGGCCAACAGCATGCTTTCAAGCAACACGTAAACCAACTCGTTGCAGAAAAAGAAAATATGAACGCGCTCATTTGGTATAACCAACCAACGGCAGAAGACAAACTAGGTGAAGACTTCCACTTCACGGGCTTTGTCAATCTGTATGAAATTGAAGCTGCATTAAAGCAAGATAACGTGCAGGTGTACTTCTGTGGCCCTGTAGGATTTATGCAGCACATAGCGAAACAGCTATTAGAACTTGGCGTACCAGAAGAGCAATTCCATTACGAATGCTTCGGTCCACACAAAGTGGTTTAAGCGCTATCAGCTATCGGGAAAACAACAAAGCCCACGTGACGTGGGCTTTGTTGTATGAAGTTGTTTGCAATATTGAAGCGTTACCAAAAGGTGTCTCGCCGTTTAGCTCGAGCAATAACGTTTTGTGGCATGCGCTGTTCAAGGCCGTTTCTCAATACAGTTATGCGCTTATGCTGCCGCTTATCTGCTGTGACAGAGTTATATAACCAACGATACGCATCTTCGTAATCGAGTGGACTGCCATAATCACGTAAAAGCAACTCGGCCAGATGAATACGCGCGTTTAGGTTTCCCATTGACGCAGCTTCTCGCAAATATGGAATTGCACGTTCTTTATCTTGCTGTACTAAAGTGCCACGCGAATAGTATCGGCCAATCTGCTCTAGTGCAGCTGGTAACCCCTGATGCGCTGCATTTTCGATGTAGTAAAGACCCAGTTCGACATCTTGCTCGACACACACACCCCAAGCCAACATATCTCCGTACAGAAATTCATAAGCGGGTAAGTTAATTCGAGTCGCACGAGCTACGATATCCTCCACCAGCTGGCAGTTATCAGCGCGCACACGTTGTAAGTGCTTATTTTGCTCAATAAGCTTTATCAGCTCTGCTTCGGTATAGATCGGAACTGGTGCCCCCACATCAGCAACATTGGCTTTCACTGTGGTAGCAACCAAGGTCAACAACAGTGAAGCAGCCACTGTTCGTAACTTCATAAACGTACCCTTAAGGTATCTAAGAAACCAAAGATCGGTGAAGGATCTCCTCTGCTTGATAACCTTATCGGCAAAAAACAGCTAAGCTTTAGACAATTTTTGCCTCTGATTTAGGCTAAGAGGCAAAAGCTTGCCATATGAGAGTCACGCTGTTTTTGTTCAGATACAAAAAAGCCGACCATAAGGTCGGCTTTTGCAATCTTTAACGGCTATCAATTAAGCTTCGAATGGGTGAACTTTGATGATAGTTTCGTTACGGTCAGGACCTGTAGAGATGATGTCTACTGGAACGCCAGTTAGCTCTTCAATACGCTTGATGTAGTCAAGAGCTGCTTGTGGTAGAGCATCTAGTGACTTAGCACCAAATGTATTCTCAGACCAACCAGGCATTGTTTCGTAGATTGGCGTTGCTTTTTCGAATGCTTCAGCAGCCATCGGAGAAACTTCTAGCACAGAGCCATCTTCCATCTTGTAACCAGTACAGATTTTTAGCTCTTCTAGACCATCTAGTACGTCTAGTTTAGTTAGACAGAAACCAGATACAGAGTTGATTTGGATTGCACGACGCATAGCAACAGCATCGAACCAACCTGTACGACGTAGACGACCAGTTGTCGCACCGAACTCGTGGCCAACTTCACCTAAGTGCTTACCAATTGGATCTTGCTTATCTAAACCGTCGTATAGTTCAGTCGGGAATGGACCAGCACCAACGCGAGTACAGTACGCTTTTGCGATACCCAAGATGTAACCGATGTGACGAGGACCAAAACCAGAACCTGCAGCAACACCACCAGCAGTCGTGTTAGAAGACGTTACGTACGGGTAAGTACCGTGGTCGATATCAAGTAGTGTACCTTGTGCACCTTCGAACATGATCTTGTCGCCGCGCTTACGTGCTGCGTCTAGTTCGTCAGTTACGTCGATAACCATTGACGTTAGTAGTTCAGCGTAGCCTTTCGCTTGCTCAAGTACTTCTTCGTAGCTTACTGGTTCCGCTTTGTAGAAGTTAACTAGTTGGAAGTTATGGAACTCCATGACTTCTTTTAGCTTCTCTGCGAAAGTCGCCATATCGAATAGGTCGCCAACGCGTAGACCGCGACGAGCAACTTTATCTTCGTATGCTGGACCGATACCACGACCAGTAGTACCGATAGCTTTTTTACCGCGAGCGATTTCGCGAGCTTGGTCCATTGCAACGTGGTAAGGAAGAATTAGCGGACATGCTTCAGAAATGAAAAGACGCTCGCGTACTGGAATACCGCGCTCTTCAAGAGGCTTCATTTCTTTAAGTAGAGCTTCAGGTGATAGTACAACACCGTTACCGATAACACATTTTACGTTATCGCGAAGGATACCTGATGGAATTAAGTGAAGAACGGTTTTTTCACCGTCAATTACGAGAGTGTGACCTGCGTTGTGACCGCCTTGGTAGCGTACCACGTATTTTGCATCTTCAGTTAAAAGGTCTACGATTTTACCTTTACCTTCGTCACCCCATTGGGTGCCTAGAACGACTACGTTATTTCCCATCTTTCCAAGTCTGATTGCTAGTTAAAAATGGATTCTAGCACCGAATCACGCTTCTTGCAGTCATTTTTTGTTCACAGAGTTGCTACCAGAATGTCATCTTGCCGCTTTGTTCATTTTGAAATCAGCATATCACTGATAGTATTTAGCTTTCTCTATTCGACTGGAAAGCGCTATGTCTGAATCCATATGGTTGGCGATTGGGCTCGTCTTGATCGTGGAAGGCATTGGGCCACTGATTGCTCCTAACGGTTGGCGGAATATGGTGGCTCAATTAAGTGAACAACCCAACAATCAGCTACGACGCATCGGTGGCTGCCTAGTAGTTGCTGGAGCCGTCATCGCCATCATGATGAGCTAGCACTTAGCATCAGATACAAAAAAGGCTCCCTAAGGAGCCTTTTATTTCAATGAGACGCGGAGATTATTTCTCCATGCTGCCCTTCGACTGGTTCATGTATTGGAAGAACTCACTCTTCGGATCAAGCACCAGAATATCGCTCTTAGAGCTGAAGGACTTCTCATACGCACGTAGCGAACGTAGGAAGCTAAAGAACTCAGGGTCTTTGTTGTATGCTTCAGCATAAATCTTCGCAGCTTCAGCATCCGCCTCACCTCGTGTCACACGCGCAGTTTTATCAGCTTCAGCTAGAATAGTTGCTACTTCTAGTTCTGCTTGAGCACGAATAACTTCCGCTTTTTCACGACCTTGAGAACGGTGCTTACGAGCAACGGACTCACGCTCCGCACGCATACGACGGTAGATAGACTCACTGATTTCATCAGGCAGGTTGATTTTCTTCATTCGGAAATCAACGACACGAACACCCAAGTCTTTCATTGCGCTTTCACGCGTGTCTTTCAATACTTCGGACATGATTAGGTCGCGTTCACCATCAATCTCAAGCGCCTCACGAGCCGCTTCAGTTGCGACAACATCGGCACTTGCGTCTTCTGGTAGCACATCATCGTTACGTGGACCAGATACGATCTGTTTGATTTCACGAGCACCGATTTCAGAACGAAGCACGTCCGTCACTTTACGCTCAAGTAGTGCCTCTGCCGTTAGCGAGTTACCACCGCCAGTCGCGAGGTAGTAGCGACCAAAATCTTCAATACGCCACTTCACGTAGGTATCAATGATAACGTCTTTTTTCTCAGACGTTACGAAACGGTCTGCACGGCCATCCATTGTTTGGATACGTGCATCAAGTTGTTTCACACGGTCAAACAAAGGCATCTTGAAATGCAGACCAGGCTCGTAAATTCGAGTGATGTCGTTGTTGTCTTTCAAGACACGACCAAATCGAACCACGATACCGCGCTCACCTTCAGGAATCACAAACAAAGACATCAACATTAATGCCAGTGCGATTACCAGTACAGGGATCATTAACTTACGCATTCTTAGTATCTCCCTTGACGTGAACCTGTTGAACGAGACTGCGAGTTCGAAGTGTCTTCTTGTGTACGATCAGACTCAAGTTGAATTTGATCATAGGTTGAAGATGACTTCGATTTACGTTTGGTATCTGCTTTGCCCTCTTGTCCCGCCAACTTATCAATTGGAAGGTAAAGAAGATTGCCGCTTGATTCCGAGTCAATCAACACTTTCGAAGTGCTTGAGTACACCTCTTCCATTGCGTCAATGTACAGACGATCACGCGTTACACCAGGCGCTGCTTGGTATTCTGGTAGTAGTTTTTCGAACTGTGCTACCTGACCAAGAGCCTCGTTAGTGACACGCTCATTGTAACCTTGTGCTTCTTTCTTCAAACGCTCCGCACGACCCGTTGCCTTAGGCAAGATTTCGTTCTTGTATGCTTCAGCTTCACGAATGAAACGCTCTTCATCCTCACGTGCTGCGATTGCATCATCAAACGCATCTTTCACTTGCTCTGGTGGACGAGCAGACTGGAAGTTCACATCAACAAGTACCAGACCCATATCATAGCTATCAATGATTTGGTTCAGTGTTTCTTGCGTAGTTTGACGAATTTGCTGACGACCACTGGTTAGAATGCTATCCATCAATGAGTCACCAATTACTGCACGTAGTGCAGAATCCGTTGCTTGACGCAAGCTGTCGTCTGCATTGGTTACACGGTACAAGTATTTGTATGGGTCAGTCACTCGGTACTGAACATCCATCGCAACTGTTACAACGTTTTCATCTTTAGTCAGCATTAGACCAGATGCACGTAGTGAACGAATCGCTTGTACGTTTACCGCTTCGTACTCATCAATAAAGCGAGGACGCCAGTTAAGACCTGGGTCTACGATACGATCGTATTTACCTAAACGCAGTACAACACCACGCTCTGCTTCACCGATGGTGTAAAAACCAGCGAAGAACCAAACTGCAACAGCAATCAGAGCAATCACGCCAAAGCCAATTGCACTACCACCACCGCCGCCGATTGGAGAACCACCGCCGCCTTTTTTACCAAACTTGCCGCCCAGCTTTTGACTCAGTTTGTTGAACACTTCATCTAAATCTGGCGGACCTTGATCTCGGCCACCAGGACGCTGGCCACCACGATTATTATTACCCCAAGGGTCATTATCGCGGCCATTGTTGCCGTTGTTATTTCCAGGCTCATTCCACGCCATTAGAAAGCTCCATCATTTGATATGACGTTATACTGTAGCAGTCCTTTAAGTGACTATAAAGCCAGTCAAAACTGCCCCTTCTCTTTTTTCAAGTCTAGACCAATCTACTTGCTGCATTCGAATATCGATCAACAAGTTACCATCCTGGTCATATTCCTCACGTTGAATACACTTCATTTGGAAGAAGGTACTACGGAATCGTCCTTGATACTGTGGAGGAATTCGCAACTGATGCTCGACCATTTGTGACGCCAGACGTTCCGTCAGCGCCTCAAACAGGACATCAATGCCCAACCCATCCATTGCTGAAACCCAAACTGCGCGAGGTACGCCTTCCTCGTCTCGTTCTATACGTGGTTTCTGCGAATCTAGATTGTCGATTTTGTTCATGACAACCAGAGTCGGCACTTCATGCGCATCGATCTCTTCTAGTACTTCATGAACAGCTTGAATATTCTCACGAAAACGCTCATCACTGGCATCAACAACATGTAACAAAATGTCAGCTTCTTGCGTTTCCTGCAAGGTTGCCTTGAAGGCCGCAACCAAGTCGTGTGGCAAATGTCGAATAAAACCAACCGTGTCTGCCAGGATGGCAGGACCAACATCTGCTAACTCTATCTTACGTAAAGTCGGGTCCAAAGTAGCAAATAATTGATCAGCCGCGTACACGCCAGCTTCTGTAATACGGTTGAAGAGTGTCGACTTACCCGCGTTGGTGTAACCCACAAGTGAAACCGTTGGGATTTCAGCTCGATTTCGGGCGCGGCGCCCTTGTTCACGCTGCTTCGCTACTTTGTCTAAGCGTCGCAGGATGGCTTTGATTCTGTCACGCAATAAGCGACGGTCGGTTTCCAGCTGGGTTTCACCCGGGCCACGTAAACCGATACCACCTTTCTGCCTTTCAAGGTGCGTCCAACCACGAATCAAACGAGTAGAGATATGACGAAGTTGAGCCAGCTCTACCTGTAGCTTACCTTCGTGTGTTCGAGCTCGTTGAGCAAAGATATCGAGAATAAGACCAGTGCGGTCGAGAACTCGACATTGGCACAGTGCTTCGAGGTTACGTTCTTGGGCAGGAGAGAGGGCGTGATTAAAAATCACAATTTCGGCACCCGTTGATTGTACCGCTGTAGCAATCTCTTGGGCCTTACCCTCTCCGACATAGTATTTCGGGTGTGGGGATTGACGACTACCAGTTACCACTTGTAGCGCCTCTACCCCAGCAGAAGAAACCAGCATTTCGAACTCAGCCAGATCTTCCCATTCACCTTCTTGCGTGAAGTTGATATGAACAAGTACGGCTCGCTCACCGGATTCATAACGGTCAAACAAGCAATCAACTCCTTATTTTAAAAATACTCGATGAAGAATTAATCTTCTGATTTCTCTTGTGGACGCTCACCTTGTGGACGTTCACCGCTGTGATGGCTCACTGGACGAGCCGGCACAACTGTTGAGATCGCGTGCTTGTACACCATTTGGTTAACAGTATTCTTCAGCAGGATCACAAATTGATCGAATGATTCGATCTGACCTTGTAGTTTAATACCATTCACAAGGTAGATAGATACCGGGATACGCTCACGACGTAGCGCGTTTAGAAATGGGTCTTGTAGAGATTGCCCCTTAGCCATTTTTATTTTCCTTATTTAATTTGTAGTTGTAATTATTTAGCTAGTGGTGCAATGCAAAAGATACGGCTTTTGCATCTGAGCTAAACGAATCAAAAATGCACTCTAAGTAATTAGCAGCATAGTATAAAAACCGCCAACAACAGATCCTTTGAGAGTGCGTTCACGCAAAAACGATCACATTATACACAGCTATGTCAATCAGATGCTATTGCTTCCGACATCGTTTCTAATGCCTGTTCAATGTTCTCGCTATCCAACCAAGTTAAATCATCCCAGCTGCGTAACCAGGTGATTTGACGCTTGGCCAATTGACGAGTCGCGCATACGCCACGAAATACCGCTTCGTCACGTGTACACTCCCCATCTAAATACTCCCACATCTGTCGGTAACCGACGCATCGTATGGAAGGAAGATCGGGGTGAAGATCTTTTCGCGAATGTAACGCTTTCATTTCTTCTTCAAAGCCCGCTTCCATCATCTTCTCGAAACGGAGTTCAATCCGACGGTGAAGTTCTGCCCTATCCTTGGGAGCTATTGCAAACTGCTTGACTCGGTATGGTAGGCTTTCACCTTTCGTTTGAGTCAATTCAGTCAAAGTTTTACCTGAAATGCGAAAAACTTCCAATGCCCGAGATAAACGTTGGGGATCATTGGGATGGATTCTCGCGGCTGACACAGGATCAACCTCTTTGAGTTCATCGTGCAACACTGACCAACCTTTAGTCAATGCCTCTTGTTCAATTTGCTGACGAATTTCAGGATTTGCAGCAGGAAGTGGTGATAAACCTTCAAGTAACGCCTTGTAATACAGCATTGTTCCACCCACAAGAAGTGGAATTTTTCCTTCTGCAACAATATCATCCATCGCTTTCAATGCATCTCGACGAAAGTCGGCGACAGAGTAAGATTCACTTGGATCCAAAATATCTATCAAGCGATGAGGCGCCAAACTTAACTCTTTTTCATCCGGTTTCGCCGTACCGATATCCATCCCTTTGTAGATCAAAGCAGAATCAACACTGATGATCTCAATCGGAAATTTTTGACGAAGACGAATCGCCAGCTCAGTTTTGCCTGATGCAGTTGGCCCCATTAAAAATAGCGCCAAAGGTAGTTTATCTGTCATGGTTTTAATTTGGCTATCGTGGCAGAGAAATCAACAGCGGATACGAATTTTGTATCTTCTAATGGCAATTGACCATGTCTTAGCTGTTCAAGTTCCGCAATAATTTGAATGGCTTCAGAAAAAGTATAGTGACTCTTCACTGTCGTGACCTGTAATGCGAGCCAATCTATCAACTCAGACAGCATCTGAGCCGCTGCTATACCTTCGTTCACACAAGATTGCGCGTAAGATAACAGATCTGGTACTAAATTTTGTAAGTTTTGTTGACGCAGCGGAGCTGGGACGCCCATCACCATTAAGGCGTGCTCGTTTCTCGCTTTCAATTGAATACCAAGCAATGCCAAATCTTGTTGATAATCTTGGGCCAGTCTCACTAATTCGGCCTCTAACTTAATAGATAGAGGAACAAGCAGAGGTTGTGCCTTGAGTGCACCATCGCTTGGAGAAAGCTGGCCTTTTACACGATAAAATTCTGCTCTAGGTAACGAGACTAACGCCGCCCCACTGTCACTGCTCATCAAAACAAATTGTTCATCGACCACCATCAGCGCTTTGCCCAATGCAGTAATCGATGGCATTGATGTGTGCGAAGTTATCGTTTGGGGCGCTATTGGAGTGACTGCCTGAGCCTCAAACTCTGGCGTTTTCAACAGCTCGTGATAAGCGCGTACTTCTTGTTTAGTTGGCGCTGGTTCTACGTGGCGCTCTTTACTGTGACTTGGCTTTGGTGCAGGTTTGGATTCCACCCAATCATTACGTTTGAATGACTCCACTACGCGCGCCTCTCGCACGGAGGTTTCACTAGGACCGCTATTACGAGGCTTCACTTCATAATCACTGCGTCCAGGATAAGCCGGTGTACTCTCTATCGCTTGATAAACCCGCTCTGGTACTGGTGAAGATGCTGGCTCTTGTACATTTTCAGGCTCTGGCGAATGCTCAATCTCTTCGGACTCAGTCGGTTCCACGCGATGAAATGCCGATTCATTCACCTGTGGTTTATCAATCACGGCGCTTTGCGCAAGTGCATCCGTCAAAGCTTGATAGATGAAATCATGCACCAAACGAGCTTGGTGGAAACGCACTTCATGCTTAGCAGGGTGAACATTCACATCTACTTGGTGCGGATCTAGCTCAATAAAGAGCACATACGCAGCAAACTGATCTGGCTTTAAGCTCATTTCATAGCTTTGACGAATCGCGTGATTGATTAATTTGTCACGCATCATTCGGCCATTCACATAGCAATATTGTAAATCGCTTTGCTGCCTTGCTCCCTCTGGCGTGGTAATCCACCCATGTAGCTTTAACCCTTGATGCTCAAGCTCGATTCTGAGCATATGCCGCACAAACGCATTACCGCAGACAGCAGCAATACGCTTTTCGGTTTGAAGCTGATTTTTCGCCGCGCGATATTGACGGATGATCTTGCCGTTATGACGCACATTGATGGTGACATCAAAGCGGCTTAACGCAATACGTTTCAATAACTCATCAATATGAGCAAATTCGGTTTTCTCCGTACGAAGAAACTTGCGACGCGCTGGAGTATTAAAAAATAAGTCCAACACCTCAACAGTCGTGCCAATCGGGTGCGCTGCTGGCTTAAGCTTCACCTGCATATCACGCCCTTCGGAGTAGGCACTCCAGGCTTCTTCTTGTGCCGCAGGACGCGACGTGAGCGTCAAACGCGAGACTGAGCTAATACTGGCTAACGCTTCACCGCGAAAACCTAGACTCATAATGGCTTCGAGATCATCTAAGGTATGTATCTTAGATGTCGCATGACGACTGAGCGCTAAGCCAAGTTCATCTTTCGCGATACCTTTTCCGTTATCACGAACACGAATCAGCTTTGCGCCTCCTTTCTCGATATCGATATCGATTCGAGTTGCGCCAGAATCAAGACTATTTTCAACCAGTTCTTTAATCACAGAAGCAGGTCTTTCGACCACTTCCCCTGCGGCGATTTGGTTTGCAAGTCTGGCTGGCAAAATTTTAATCGTCATAATGAGTTAGAAGCTCACCTACTTGTTTGGAATGATCAGGACTTGCCCAACCGCTAGCTGATCAGAGCGTAAGTTATTCGCTTTACGAATGCTCGATACGCTAACGCCGTATTTGGACGCTATTTTGCCAAGGAACTCACCCCGAGAAACCTTGTGCTTACGAATCGGTTTATCTTTTACCGCGACCGTTATCTTCAACTTTTGCCCTACCCACAAGGTATCTGACTTCAAGTTATTCTCTCGGCGGATATCTGAAACCTTCACTTTATAGTGATTCGCAATCTTACCTAAGAACTCACCAGACTTAACCTTGTGCGTAATGGTTTCTGTCTCAACAGTAATCGGTTTACTTGGCACTTTAATCGTACCAGCAGAAGGAATGTTGAGCTTCTGACCAATTGCCAAGCCTGTCGACTTCAAGTTGTTTGCCGACATCAGCGCTTTAGAGCTAAGCCCATATTTGTTCGCGATCACCGATAATGACTCGCCACGCTTTACAATATGTACCATTGGCTTCGCTGAAGGCGAGAACACCGTACCCTCTGGTGGGTTATCTTTTAAGTACTTGACGACCGCCTTAGTGATAGCCTGAGCTAACTTATCTTGGTGCGCTCGTTGAAACAGTAAACGCTCTTCTGTTGGGTTAGAAATAAAGCCCGTTTCCACTAGCACAGACGGAATCTGTGGAGAGCGTAAAACCGCAAGGCTGGTGTTGATCGGTTTGGTGTTATGCAGGTGCGCAACACGTCCCATCTCACCTAGGATTTCTGTTGCCAGCTTATAACCTTCTTTTTGTGAATGACTAAACTGCAAGTCCAACAAAGTTTGGTTCACGTTACGATCTTTTGTCTTCGTGAAGAACGCATTACCCGAGCCGCCCAATAACTCAGACTGTTTCTCATGGTTCTCGACCCAACGAGCAATTTCGGTATTTGCACGACGAGTATTTAGTACGAAGACCGATCCACCGCGAGGCTTCGGTGAAGTAAACGCATCTGCGTGAATGGAGATCAGCAAGTGCGCATCATTTTCACGAGCAATCGCGACACGACGGTTTAAGTTTACAAAATAATCTCCCGTACGAGTCATGCGCGTTTTAATACCAGGAGTCGCATCGAGCTGAGCAGCAATTTTTCTTGAGATACTCAATACCGCATCTTTCTCGTACTTACGACGTGAAGGGCCAATAGAGCCAGGGTCTTCCCCACCGTGACCAGGGTCGATAACAATTAACACTTCTTGAGCTCGTTGAACTGAACTCATGTCTTTGCTGGCCGCCGCTGGCTTACTCGGTTTAGAGGTCGATGCCTTCTTACCGTGCGGTAAATCAATCACCAAGCGGTGACCATACTGCCCACCTGGTGTTGGGCTTAATTTAAATAATTCCGCTTGAACGCTCTTTTTTAGTTCAAACACCAAACGATAAGTGCCCTTCTCTGGAGGCGAGCTTTTTCGTACCAGTTTTAAAACAGGGCTATCCGTAACAGTAACAGGCAGTTTGGCCTGCATCGTCGTGCTTTTTAAATCCACGACAAGGCGATCCGGCCCTGATAAAGAGAAATAGGAATAGTCAGCTTCCGAGCCTAAATCGATGACAACACGTGTTTCATCAGGTGAAGGCCAAACTCGAAAACTCTTAACGACGTTAGCAAATGCTAAATTGGGGATGAGAAGGAGAAAAGTGGCGACAAACGTCGCCACTACTCTAAAATTAGAAAAACTCAACATAGCTCCAATCGACTGAGTAACTGCACACCATAATCATTATTAGCTGTTAGTTCGGCTACACGTTGCTCACCTTGGTAGCGAATGTTTACATCAAGATCCGGTTGTGGCAGTAAGCCATGCCCTTTTTCAGGCCATTCAACCAAGCAAATCGCATCGTCTGTGAAATAGTCTCGAATCCCCATAAACTCAAGCTCTTCAGGATCCGCAAGACGATAAAGGTCGAAGTGATATACTTGCCACTGATCCAACTGGTACGGTTCGACTAGAGTATAAGTTGGACTTTTCACGTTACCTTGATGACCAAGAGCACGGACAAAACCACGACTAAAGGTTGTTTTACCTGCACCCAAATCACCATGCAGATAAATTGTGGTTTGCTGGGAACAAAGCTGAGCCAAAGCGGTGCCTAGTGCAACCGTTTCATGCTCATCTTTTAAATTGAATTGTTTCGTGCTCATTGATGCTTCTCTAACTAATGATCGTTGACTATATAAAAATCAAAAGAACAGGAATAGTAAACCGTGTTGGTTTTGAGAGACAAGCTTTCAAATGTCATATGTGCGAAAAAAGTATCCAATAAACGGTATCTTAATCATCTTAGTATCGACCTAGATTTAGAATATATGCAAATGACTTCAATAAGCAGTATTCACAACATCAAAAACGTACCTAACTGGGTAGCACCAAAGCCAGAGATCCGTTAAGATCCGCCCCCCTTTATTCCGGTGGTTAATATGAACTACGAACAACTCGCACAACAAATCAAAGTTTGGGGAAAAGAACTCGGCTTCCAAAAAGTTGGGATCTGCGACGTTGATCTGAGTGAACATGAAGCAGCACTACAAAAATGGCTTGATGCAGGCTATCACGGCTCAATGGATTGGATGGCTCGTCACGGTATGATGCGTGCTAGACCCCATGAGCTACTCCCGGGAACCGTTCGTGTTATCAGCGTCCGGATGGACTATCTGCCACCAGAGGCTCAATTCGCTTCGAACCTCGCGAATAAAAGTCATGCCTATATTAGCCGCTACGCACTAGGGCGCGATTATCACAAGCTCGTCAGAAAGCAGCTAAATAAGCTCGGCAAACTTATTGAACAAGAGGTTGGTCAATATGGTTACCGACCTTTCGTTGATTCCGCACCAATATTAGAGCGACCTCTCGCCCAAAAAGCGGGCTTAGGTTGGACCGGGAAACATTCCCTGATTTTAGATCAAGACTGTGGATCGTGGTTCTTTTTAGGTGAACTACTTATCGACTTACCACTACCCGTAGATGAGCCAAGTGTTGATCAGTGCGGTAAATGCAAAGCATGCATTACATCATGCCCAACACAAGCCATCGTTGAAGACAAAATTGTCGATGCCAGGCGTTGTATCTCTTATCTCACCATCGAGTTCGGTGGCGTGATTCCTGAAGAGTTTCGAAAGCCAATGGGTAACCGCATTTATGGTTGTGACGACTGTCAATTGGTTTGCCCATGGAACCGCTACGCCGACATAACGGAGCAAGATGATTTCCACCGTCGTGACAGTTTCAAAAACCCTGACCTCGTCGACATGTTTAACTGGGATGAAGCGACTTTTCTAAAAAATATGGAAGGCTCCGCTATCCGTCGTATTGGTCATATACAGTGGCTACGTAACATCGCTGTCGCACTTGGTAATGCAGAATATAGTCAGCGAATCATAGATGCGCTGGAAAGTCGGCAAGGTGAAAATAAATTACTTGATGAGCACATTAAATGGGCTTTGACAGAGCAACTGAATCAACTCCCCACTGAGAGTAATTCATCTATAGAGACGAAAAAGCAACGCTTAATAAGGATAGTCGAGAAGGGACTGCCGAGAGACGCATAGAGCGTAGTCTATATGCAAGAGATTGAAAGTACTTTTGCATGTTCAATTCATGACCTTGTTCTCAATTTTGTAATGTGGAAAAAAATTTGAGATTCAAGAAAAACAAGCTAGCAGAAAAAAGTTAAACACAGCTCGGAGAAATGACTAGGATCAAAAAAATACCAGTTAATGATCGTATTTTAACGTACTCGATCCGACAAAAAACTTATTTTTTCTTTATATAACAAAGATTTAATTGGTATTTCTTTGTTGTTTCAACTTCATTTTAGAGAAAAGATCTTTCTTCCCCATCATAAAAAGTCAAGCTAAAAACACTTTATCAACCAACTTATCCACAGAACGACGTATGTGGATAACTCTGTTAATTAAAGTAGATAAAACACGCGAAGCCTCATCATACTTGTACGTCAGCCGATTCATATCGTGTTTTAAACACAAACGAAATCGTCCGACATCATATGATGCGGATAAAAGTTTAGCTTTTGGGGATTCATGCTTCGCAGCATTATGAAAAGAGCGATGTGATTGGTTGCGAGAAGCAGGCGTTGAATCAAGCGGCGCATCCGTAGACGACTTAACAATTGTATACTAAATAAGTACTCAATCTATCGTCTTGTATTTGGTTGCGGGGGCCGGATTTGAACCGACGACCTTCGGGTTATGAGCCCGACGAGCTACCAAGCTGCTCCACCCCGC
>NZ_JAWOWK010000020.1:0-51644 GCF_033340375.1 Vibrio sp. 1167
GTCTACGTTTCGCGATCCGTGAAGGTGGCCGTACAGTAGGTGCTGGTGTTGTTGCTAAGATCTTCGACTAATTCATAACGAATTAAACGAAATCTTGCACTGTTCTTCTTTTTGAAGAAAGCGCATCGAAAAGGGAAGCTTAGGCTTCCCTTTTTCATTTCTAGATTACATTTAGTTATAAGTGTTGAAATAAAAGACGTCACTTTTTCGATTTAAAAACAGAGTTTTACCGGCTTTGTTTCTTAACGCTTTTACTCACCCCTCTTAACCCTTTGATCTTTTCCTGCAGCGGTAAAATCTTTATAACCAAATATTCTGAGCGGACACCATAATGCGACTGGTAACAAGAACTATTCTTGTTTATATTGTTTGTCACAGATTAGTTTTATAGGTTTTTTGAGTATGTACGTTTGTCTTTGCCATGGTGTCTCCGACAAAAAAATTAGGAAGTTGGCGATAGATGAAGGCGTAACAGATATTAAAGGAATCAAAAAGTGCACGGCATTGGGCAGCCAATGTGGTAAGTGCATCAGACAGGCCAAGGAAATTTTAGCGGAAACTAGTTACACGGAATTTAAACAAGCCAGCTAATTGCTGTAAGTATGCAGTAATTATTTGCCTTACATTTTGACACCTTCTCATTTGCTTCTACATTTAAATGAAGCCAAAGAGGAGGGTTTTGTCATGAAAGGCGATCCAATCATCATTCAACATCTCAATAAAGTGCTCGGTAACGAGCTCGTCGCTATTAATCAGTATTTTCTTCACGCCCGAATGTATAAAGACTGGGGCTTAAAGCACCTAGCAGACAAGGAATATCACGAATCTATCGATGAGATGAAGCATGCCGATCATCTAATTGAGCGTATTTTGTTCCTTGAAGGCCTACCGAACCTACAAGATTTAGGTAAGTTGATGATTGGTGAAGATACCAAGGAAATGCTCGAGTGTGACTTAAAGCTTGAAATGGCGGCTATTCCAGATTTAAAAGATGCGATTGCCTACGCTGAAGACATTCGAGATTATGTGTCTCGAGATCTCTTCCAAGATATTCTTGAAGATGAAGAAGAACATGTTGATTGGCTAGAGACGCAACTTGGCTTGATTGAAATGTCTGGTATTGAGAATTATCTCCAAGCGCAATACGTGGACGAAGAGTAACGATACTTTCTGAGTTTGCATACTCCAATAATAGTAAGAAGAAAGAGCACCTGACTCGAAAATCAGGTGCTTAACCCCGTTATCTGGTCTAATCTCTTTTATTATCGGCTTTTTAAGGATATTGCTCGCAATCTTGCCTATGAAGTTTGATTTCTATCCGATAGAATTTATGCCCCCTTACCTAAAAATAAAAAAGAGAAACGTCCATGTCTGAAGACAACCACCAAGCAGCCACTCCAGAAGAAGAACATCGCCAAAAAGCATTGGATTACCATGCTTATCCAACTCCAGGAAAGATTGCTGTCGAACTTACAAAGCCTGCGGAAACGGCGGGTGATCTTGCCCTTGCTTACAGCCCTGGTGTTGCAGAGCCAGTGCGTGAAATCGCACAAAACCCGGATAACGTGTACAAGTACACTGCAAAAGGGAACATGGTTGCTGTTATTTCTAACGGTACCGCTATTCTAGGTCTAGGTAACCTAGGTCCACTTGCATCTAAGCCAGTGATGGAAGGTAAAGCGTTACTGTTTAAGCGTTTCGCAGGTCTTGACTCTATTGATATTGAAGTTAAGCACCGCACGATCGATGAATTTGTTGATACTGTTGCGAGCATTGCAGACACTTTTGGCGGTATCAACCTTGAAGATATTAAAGCACCAGACTGTTTTGAGATTGAAAAGCGTCTGATTGAGCGTTGTGATGTACCAGTATTCCACGATGATCAACATGGTACTGCTATTGTAACGGCAGCGGGTATGCTGAATGCAATCGAACTTCAAGGTAAGAAACTTGAAGATTCAACAATTGTTTGTCTTGGCGCTGGCGCTGCCGCTGTAGCGTGTATGGAGCTTCTGATCAAATGCGGTGCAATGCGCGAAAAAATCTACATGCTAGATCGCAAAGGTGTGATTCACACTCGTCGTGATGACCTTAATGAATATAAGCAGTTATTTGCGAACAATACAGATAAGCGCACACTAGAAGACGTAATTGAAGGTGCAGATCTGTTCCTAGGTGTATCTGGTCCAAACCTGTTGCCAGCGGAAGCGTTGAAGTTGATGGCTGATAAGCCAATCGTATTCGCATGTTCTAACCCGGATCCTGAAATCAAGCCGGAACTTGCTCACGCAGTTCGTGATGACTTGATCATGGGTACTGGCCGTAGTGATTATCCTAACCAAGTTAACAACGTATTGTGTTTCCCATTCATTTTCCGTGGTGCTCTTGATGTGCGTGCAAGTGAAATCAATGATGAAATGAAACTTGCAGCCGTTGAGGCGATTCGCGAGCTAGCAAAAGAGCCTGTACCTGAAGCCGTATTGAAGGCTGCCGGTGTTGATAAGCTAGAGTTTGGTGCGGACTATATTATTCCAAAACCAATGGATTCACGTTTGCTACCACGTGTTGCAAAAGCGGTTGCTCAGGCGGCGGTTAATTCAGGTGTAGCTCGTATCGAGATGCCTGAAAACTACATGGCAGAGTAATATATCTTTCAGATGTGATACACAAAAAATGGGACGCTATTGCGTCCCATTTTTTATGTCATCCATTTGGCTCGAGGCAAGAGTTATTACCTGAAACCTTTTATCAGGCTTTTTTATTCTTCGTCGAATGACTCAAATTCGATGCCCATTTCCGTCATCAGCGCTTTTACTTCTGTTGGAATATCATCAGGACGGTCTTTACGAAGGTCTTCATCTGTCGGAAGTGGCTGACCTGTGTACGCGTGCAAAAATGCCTCGCATAGCAATTCGCTATTGGTTGCATGGCGTAAGTTATTGATCTGACGGCGAGTACGCTCATCAGTTAGCACCTTTAAAACTTTTAGCGGGATAGAGACGGTAATTTTTTTTACTTGTTCGCTTTTTTTGCCGTGCTCTGCATATGGGCTAATGTATTCGCCATTCCAGTCAGCCATTGCACACCTTCATTTATGTAATCGGTTAAAAATAATTTAGGTGCTGATTTTAGCTGCATTTACCGCCATAAGCAAAGACATATAGACGTCTAGAAGTGTTGACGTCTCATTTTTTGACGAGTAAAGTGAACATAACAGCAAAGGAAGCGTGTTGATCACTTTATGTTACTCATTAGATATAGCGCATTCCTATTTAGAAGTCATTACCCGTGAAAGGATACACCCATGAGCACTCGCAAACCTGCGACCATTGCAGTACGCACTGGTATTGAATCAGACAGCCAATATCATGCTGTCGTTCCACCTATTTATCTTTCCACTAACTATGGTTTTCCTGCTTTTGGTGAAGTGCCCAAGTATGATTACACACGATCTGGTAATCCAAACCGCGGACTGTTGGAAAGTGCGCTATCTGAACTTGAGTCTGGAAAAGGAGCGGTTGTTACTAACTGCGGTACGTCGGCATTAAATTTATGGGTTTCCGCTTTTCTCGGCCCAGATGATCTCATTATTGCTCCTCACGATTGTTATGGTGGTACCTATCGTCTTTTTAATACCCGAGCTAACAAAGGCGATTTTAAGGTTCAGTTTGTCGATCAATCAGACGAACAGGCTTTAGATGCTGCATTGGCACAAAAACCAAAACTCATTTTGCTAGAAACTCCGTCAAACCCTCTGGTTCGCGTAGTGGATATTGCAGCTACTTGTGAAAAAGCGAAACAAGTCGGCGCGTTAGTTGCGGTGGACAATACCTTTTTGACACCCGTGTACCAAAAACCTTTAGAGCTAGGTGCGGATTTTGTTATCCACTCCACAACAAAGTACATCAACGGTCATTCGGACGTAATTGGTGGGGTAATCATCACCAACACAGAAGCGCATGCAGAAGAGCTTGCATGGTGGGGCAATTGTATTGGTGCAACGGGCACACCTTTCGATAGTTACATGACACTGCGAGGTATTCGTACGCTTGGTGCTCGTATGAAAGTACATGAAGAGAGCTCACAGCAGGTACTGGCTTACCTACAGAAACAAGCGTTAGTTAAAACTATCTATCATCCAAGCCTGCCGGAACATCCAGGTCACGACATTGCTAAAAAGCAGCAAACGGGCTTTGGCTCTATGTTGAGTTTTGAGTTTGCTGGTTCGTTTGAGCAGCTAAAGGTGTTTGTGAAAGAGCTCCAACTGTTTTCATTAGCTGAATCATTAGGTGGTGTAGAAAGTTTGATTTGCCACCCGGCATCCATGACTCACCGTGCAATGGGTGAGGAGGCACTGGCGGAGGCTGGGGTCTCTCATCAACTATTGCGTTTGTCTGTCGGTTTGGAAGATGCACAAGACCTCATCACAGATTTAGAACAAGCGTTCGCTAAAGCTACCCAGTAATAGGAGACGATAACAATGACTGTACAACGTCAGCTGCATAAGTTTGGTGGCAGTAGCTTAGCAAACCCAGAATGCTACTTACGCGTTGTGGGTATTCTCAAAGAGTATTCGACAGAAAATGATCTTGTGGTCGTCTCTGCTGCAGGAAAAACCACTAATCGCTTGATTGAGTTTTTGGAAGGGTTAAATAAAGATGGCCGAATTGCGCATGAAGCGCTTCAAAGCTTGAGACAGTTCCAAACCGAGCTAATAGAAAGCTTGTTGGAGAGTGAAGCAAAAGAAGAGCTGTTAGCTTTATTACATGATGAGTTCAGTACTCTCTCGGAGCTGACTGCACCACTCACTAATGCGCAAAAAGCTGCGGTACTGGGACACGGAGAAGTATGGTCTGCTCGCCTATTGGCCGCGTTATTATCTCAACGTTCTATCCCTGCGGTTGCACAAGATGCACGAGCGTTTTTACGTGCAGAAGCGGGAACTCAAC
Source organism: Vibrio sp. 1167 (assembly GCF_033340375.1). Lineage (NCBI taxonomy): Bacteria > Pseudomonadati > Pseudomonadota > Gammaproteobacteria > Vibrionales > Vibrionaceae > Vibrio > Vibrio sp. 1167. The sequence goes on from NZ_JAWOWK010000020.1 coordinate 4,950, forward strand.
CAGAGGTTGATCGCGCTCGTTCATACCCTTTAATTAAAGAGATCCTCGCGCAGCATAACCATAAACGTGTGGTAATTACTGGCTTTATGGCTCAGAACGAGGCAGGAGAAACCATTCTACTTGGTCGTAACGGCTCTGACTATTCTGCAACGGTCATAGGCGCGCTTGCTGAAGTCAGTACTGTCACGATTTGGAGTGATGTTGCTGGTGTCTATAGTGCCGATCCACGTTTGGTGTCTGACGCTTGTTTATTACCGTTACTTCGATTGGATGAAGCCAGTGAACTTGCTCGCTTAGCTGCCCCAGTGCTACACAGTCGTACGCTTCAGCCTGTGGCGCAAAGTACCATGGACCTTAATCTCAAGTGTAGCTATCTGCCAGAGTCGGGTTCTACTCGTATTGAGCGTGTATTGGCATCTGGTCGTGGCGCTAAAATTATTACTTCACTGGATGATGTTTTATTGGTGCAGTTGTCTTTCATGCATGGGCACGACTTCGAAAAAACACAGAGTGATGTATTACAAGCGTTACAGCGCGCGCAATTAGAGCCATTGGCATTTGAAGCTCAATCCGATCAGCATACGCTACGCTTGGCTTACACCGCAGAAATCGCCGGTGGTGCATTGAAACACTTGCAAGAGCTTGCGGTAGAGGCAGAAATTAAGCTAAAAGAAGGTTACTCGCTCTTAGCTGCGGTAGGTGCAGGCGTTACGAAAAACGCCAATCATTGCTTTGGCTTTTATCAGAAGCTAAAGCACTCTCCGGTAGAATTTATCTCTGAAACAGACTCAGGGCTGAGCCTAGTCGCTGTTTTGCGCCGTACTGATACCGAGGCGTTGGTTCAAACGATTCATAGCCAGTTGTTCCAAGCGCAAAAACGCGTGGCAGTGGCTTTATGTGGCAAGGGTAATATTGGTTCTAGTTGGTTAAATTTATTTGCGACGCAAAAAAGTGAGCTCGAAAAACGTCATGGTATGAGCTTTGATCTTGTCGCGGTTGTGGATAGCCAAACCTATTGGTTCGATGAGCAAGGTATTGAGGCGGCGAGTGTTGCTGAACGATTTGATGATGAAAGCATAGCCAACAATGGGGATTGGCTGGCACGTTTGGGAGCGCTTAAAAGCTATGATGAAGCCGTCGTGCTTGATGTTACCGCGAGTAAAGAGTTAGCTCAGCGCTACGTAGAAATCGCACAGCAAGGCATTCATTTGATTTCCGCTAACAAAGTGGCCGGTTCCGCAGATAGCCAGTACTATCATCAGGTTCAAGATGCATTCGCTAAAATTGGTCGTCATTGGCTATACAACGCAACGGTTGGTGCTGGGTTACCGATAAACCATACCGTACGAGATCTTCGTGAAAGTGGGGATGAAATCGTCGCTCTATCGGGTATTTTCTCGGGGACGTTATCATGGCTGTTCCAACAGTTTGATGGTTCTGTGCCATTTAATGATTTAGTCGATCTTGCTTGGCAGCAAGGGTTAACCGAACCTGACCCTCGTTCTGATTTAGATGGCTCCGATGTAATGCGTAAGTTAGTCATCTTGGCTCGAGAGTCGGGCCTAGATATAGAACCAGACAGCGTTAAAGTTGAGTCTTTGGTGCCAGAAGAATTAAGAGAACTGAGCTTAGATGATTTCTTCGATAATGGAGCGTTGTTGAGTGAAATACTTCAAGAGCGTCTGACAAAAGCACAGAGAAACGATCAAGTGCTTCGCTATGTGGCGCGTTTAGAAAAAAATGGTAAAGCAACGGTGGGAGTCGAAGCGTTATCTCGTGAGCACGCGCTCGCCAACTTATTGCCATGCGATAACATTTTTGCCATAGAGAGCAAGTGGTACAAAGATAACCCTCTGGTCATTCGAGGACCAGGCGCAGGCAGAGAAGTGACAGCCGGCGCTATTCAATCCGACCTCAACCGATTGGCTGGTTTATTTTAAAGTTGCGATTGACCTAAAAACCCTGGAATTAATCCAGGGTTTTTTATTCCCCTATCAGTGCCATACTGAAGTCATAACCCGTGCAAAATGGCGAGATGATGCTCAAGTAGAAACTTGAACTATCTTCATTATTAACTTGAGAAAAATTCATAATTACAAGGTTGACATTAAATCGTATTCAATACATTCTGTAGACATATAGACGTCTAAACGTCGATTCTAAGGATTTGTTTTCGTGGCGGAGTGCCGCAGGGAGAGTAAGATGGGATATACGCACGCAGGCCATATCGACGCCTTGAACCAGAATATTGCTGAGTTATCAGATAACATCAATGTATCGTTTGAGTTTTTTCCGCCAAGCAGCGCTAAGATGGAAGAAACACTTTGGAATTCAGTGCACCGTCTTAAAACGCTTCAACCTAAATTTGTTTCTGTGACTTACGGTGCGAACTCCGGCGAGCGTGACAGAACACACTCCATCATTAAAGAAATTAAAGCAACAACCGGATTGGTTGCCGCTCCCCATCTCACTTGTATTGATGCGACTCGTGAAGAGCTGATTAATATTGCCGATGATTATTGGAACAATGGTATTGAAAATATCGTCGCTCTGCGTGGTGATATTCCTCCAGGTGGCGGTGCGCCTGATATGTATGCCTCGGATTTGGTTGAGCTGCTGAAATCACGCCACGATTTCGATATCTCCGTTGCTGCATTCCCTGAGGTTCACCCTGAAGCTAAAAGCGCACAGTCTGACTTATTGAACCTAAAACGTAAGGTAGATGCAGGTGCAAACCGTGCTATTACTCAGTTCTTTTTTGACGTTGAGTCTTACCTGCGATTCCGTGACCGTTGTGTAGCGGCAGGAATTGACGTAGAGATTGTGCCAGGAATTTTGCCTGTATCGAACTTTAAGCAAGCTTCTCGCTTTGCGGCACAGAACAATGTGAAAGTACCAGGATGGATGAGCAAACAATTCGATGGCTTGGATGATGATCCGGTGACTCGCCAGCTTGTAGGAGCTAGCCAAGCTATTGATATGGTGCGTGTACTGAGTCGTGAAGGGGTTAAGGACTTTCACTTCTACACACTAAACCGTGCAGAGATGACTTACGCGTTATGTCATACGTTGGGTGTTCGTCCTCGCGCAGTAGTCGGTGCGTAAACCTAGTTTCAAAAAGATAAAAGGCTTGCCAAGTGGCAAGCCTTTTTCGTTTTATCAAAGCAAAAGGAGTTTAACCAATCACTTCAAGTTCAGTTAGAACTTCTTCTGCCCAAGTGATCCAAGTTTCACGTAACAGTAGGTTACGGCGAAGCGTTAGACGTTCTAGGCGAGCTTGTTTATCTAAAGTTGACGGCGTTGCGTAGTAAGCCGCTTCAATTTCTTTGTAGTGAGAAACCAGTTTGCGAGACTCTTCAACTAGCTCGGCGAGTTGGTCACGGAATGGAGCCGCTGGTTGAACGGCACATGCCATCAATTTCGCTGAAAACTCATCACGAACTGTTGGGTGTGCAGTTGGTTGATCAAACCACTCTCCTAAAGCGCTGCGACCAGCGTCTGTAATGGAGTAAACCTTGCGGTCTGGTTTGCCTTCTTGGGGTTCTAATACGCAAGTAACCAGTTCTTTCTCAGCCATTTTGTTGAGTTCACGGTACACCTGTTGGTGGCTTGCTTTCCAGAAGTAACCGATGCTAGCAGAGAATTCTTTAGTGATATCGTAACCGGTTGCGTCGCGAGTGCTAAGAACAGTTAAGATTACGTGTGGTAATGACATGTCTTCAATCCAAATGGTCAATAAACTTGTAAACAAGCTACTTATACTTTCAGCTGCGCTCTTACTGGCACTTGAGTTTTTTAATGTATAAGTAGCACCAACAATGTTGGTCCTGTCACCTTAAAGCCGTTTATCACCTAGAGAGATGGGGAGTCCCATCAAGGCTGGAGCAGGTATGATTGGATTTATGAGCTCTCAGCAGGCAAGTAGTATATAAATAATAAGCATGAAGTGGAATAGTAGGACAAAATTACCCTAAAAAACTAACATAATAATCAATAGTGTTAACTTGTGGTTTTTTATTCTTTTATTTTGGTATTTTTTGGGTCTTTGGTGGTATATTTAACTGCCTTTGTTTTGGTGCGATTATCCTGTGATAAAAAAAAGCTGAGCATTTGCCCAGCTTTTTATTAAAAATGAAACGATTAGCCTGTGTTGCGCATACCAGCAGCAATACCAGCAATCGTCACCATCAACGCTTCTTCCAAGTTTGCAGAAGCTTCTTCGGTTTGACGCGTGCGGTATAGTAGCTCTGCTTGTAGCATATTCAATGGCTCAACGTAGATATTGCGTAAGCGAATCGACTCGAGTCCCCAAGGGTCATGCTGCATCAAGTTTTCATTGTTCTCTACATTCAGTACCGCTTTGATGTCTTCTTGAAGCTGAGCACGAAGTTTTTCACCGAGTGGACGGAGCGACTCATCCACCAATCGCTCATCGTAGTAGCGAGAGATATCAATATTACACTTCGAGTACACCATTTCCAGCATGCCGAGACGAGTTGAGAAAAATGGCCATTCGCGGCACATCTCTTCGAGCAATGCTTGGTGGCCTTTATCGATCGAGTATTGAATCGCTTCACCTGCGCCTAGCCATGCAGGAAGTACCAAACGGTTTTGACTCCATGAGAAGATCCACGGGATTGCACGTAAGCTTTCTACTCCGCCCTTAGGGTTGCGTTTTGCAGGACGAGAACCAAGTGGCAACTTGCCGAGTTCGAGTTCTGGTGTTGCTTGGCGGAAGTAAGGCACGAAATCTGGCTCGCCACGAACCACATTTCGGTAAGACTCACAGCTTACTTCTGATAGCACTTCCATCAAGTCGCGCCATTCTTGTTTTGGCTCCGGTGGCGGTAACAAGTTGGCTTCCAGAATCGCACTTGCATATAGGTTAAAGCTGTTTACTGCGACATCTGGGAGTCCCAGTTTAAAGCGGATCATTTCGCCTTGCTCTGTTACACGTAAACCGCCTTTCAAGCTTTTTGGTGGTTGCGACAAAAGCGCAGCATGCGCAGGTGCGCCACCGCGACCGACTGTGCCCCCACGACCATGGAATAGAGTTAGCTCAACGCCTTCTTCTTCAGCCACTTTAACTAACGATTCCATCGCATGATACTGAGCCCAACCAGCAGACATAACACCTGCATCTTTCGCTGAGTCAGAGTAACCAATCATGACCATCTGGTGGTTTTGGATAAAACCACGGTAAAGGTCAATCCCCATAAGCTGCTTGATGACCGATTCTGCGTTGTTCAAATCGTCTAGCGTTTCGAACAGAGGACACACATCCATGCGGTAAGGGCAACCTGCTTCTTGTAGCAGTAGATGAACGGCTAGTACATCAGAAGCGGTACGTGCCATTGAAATAACGTAAGCGCCAAACGCTTCACGCGGTTGTGCTGCAACAATCTTACAGGTATCCAAAACCTCTTTGACGGGTTCAGACGGTTCCCAATCACGAGGGAGAAGCGGACGTTTAGATGCCAGCTCGTTAGTTAGAAAAGCAATCTTATCTTGCTCACTCCATTGTTCGTAATCACCAATACCTAAGTAGCGAGTTAGTTCAGACAAGACGTCTGAGTGACGCGTGCTCTCTTGGCGGATATCAAGACGTACAAGATGGATACCAAATGCTTTTACGCGGCGTAGTGTATCCAGTAGTGAGCCGTTGGCTATTACACCCATGCCACATTCGTTTAGGGACTGGTAGCAGGCATACAGCGGTTCCCAAAGTTGCTCGACTTTTTGCAGTGGGGCTTTAACGGCCAGTTTTTGACCGTGGATCTTAGCATCGAGAATATCTTTGGTTTCATTGAGCAGAGTGCGTAATTGCTTCAGGATCGCACGGTATGGTTCGTGCTGATCTTCGCCAGCAAGTTCACGGACTTGATCGTTTGAAACTGTCATAGACAGCTCGCTGATCAACTCGTTGATGTCATTGAGATAAAGATCGGCGGCTTTCCAACGAGACAATAGTAAGACTTCACGCGTAACGTTGTGAGTAACAAACGGGTTACCGTCACGGTCACCGCCCATCCAAGAGGAGAAGTGCACTGGGCGAGCATCAATGGGTAAACCTTCTCCAAGGTAAGATTTTAGACGGTCATTCATCTCACGTAGGAAGTCCGGTACTGCTTCCCATAGCGAGTTTTCAACGACCGCAAAGCCCCACTTTGCTTCATCCAACGGAGTTGGGCGTTGTTGTCGAATCACGTCTGAATGCCAGCCTTGGGCAATCAGTTGCTCTAGGCGGCGTTCGGTTTTTCTGCGCTCTTTAGAAGAAAGATCGCTTAGCTCCAACTTTGATAAGCACTCGTTTATCTTGACCAGTTTGTTGATCATCGTGCGGCGCGTAATTTCTGTTGGGTGAGCCGTCAATACCAATTCAATATTTAGATCACGAACCGCTTGGGCAGTGTCCAGTTTGCTCACATCGTTTTGTACCAGTTTAGAAAACAGCGAGTTAATCGCGTCTGGTTCGCAAATGTGCTCTTCACAATGGCGTGAAATCGTGTGGTATTGCTCAGCGATATTGGTGAGGTTTAGAAATTGGTTAAACGCGCGAGTAACGGGCGTTAGCTGCTCATCAGGTAGATGTTTGATTTCTTCGATCAAGCTGTCCCTGTCTGCTTGATTCCCTGCTTGAGCTGATTTGGATAATTTACGAATGGTTTCCACTTTCTCGAAGATTTCTTCGCCATGGGCATCGCGAATGGTGTTACCCAATAAGTGGCCTAACATGCGCACATTACTTTTGAGTGCGGCGTATTTCTCGTTCATTGTCGTCCTGCCTCGTAAAAAAACTACATCCATTGTCCTTGTTAAGACTCCAATCTAGCGAAAAGCACCAGTTATAGTCAAATAAAGCAGACTAAGTTTGCAATTATTCCGCTGTCTCCTGATTTAGAGCAAATTTACGGCAGCCATAGAGTAAGAAGTGAAAATTAATTACAAAATAACAAGTTAAATAAGTGTTAAGACTAGCGCTAAATTGTGAAGATAAAAAGATGCAGCTCAATCGAGCTGCACAGACTTTCGAGCTTAAACGCGTATTAACAGCAGTACTTGACCATCGCCTTTGAAAGCACATCAATTGTGGGGTCGATAAAGTCGAAGGATAGAAACTCATCCGGTTGATGGGCTTGGTCGATTGACCCAGGGCCGAGCACCAAGGTTGGACACAACTGCTGTAGAAATGGTGCTTCAGTACAGTAGTTCACGGTTTCTGAACTGGTTTGGCAAATCTCTTCAACACCACCAATAAATGGGTGGTCATGTTGGCATTCGTAACCCGGAATAGGCTCATGCAATGGAATAATCTCCAGTCTCCCTGGCCATTTCGCTTCGACTTCTTTTAATGCTCCGCGCAACATGTTCTCTAAACCATCAAGGCTAATGCCAGGAAGAGGACGCACGTCGTAATGCAGCTCACAGCAACCACAAATACGGTTAGCGCTGTCACCACCGTGAATGTGTCCAAGGTTTAGGGTAGGGCTTGGAATGGCAAAACCCGGATGGTGATATTCTTTAATCAATTTGTCACGCAGTTGCATCATGGCGAACATGACTTCATGCATGATCTCAATAGCGTTAACGCCAAGCGCTGGGTCCGATGAATGACCGGACTTGCCTGTTACGCGAATGGCATTTGCCACATGCCCTTTATGACCTCGAATTGGCACAAGGCTGGTGGGTTCACCAATGATGCAGTAATCCGGCTTAAATGGGGCGTTTGCTGTGAAATGTCGCGCGCCCAACATGGTGGTCTCTTCGTCACAAGTGGCTAATACGTAAAGTGGTTTGCTCTGCTTGCTCCAATCGACTTTCTTCACTGCTTCATAAATAAAGGCGAAAAAGCCTTTCATGTCTGCTGTGCCTAAACCGTAGAAGCGGTTGTCTTTTTCCGTCAGTTTATGCGGATCAAAATTCCATCGCCCTTGATCGAATGGCACGGTATCGCTATGGCCAGCAAGTAAAAGGCCACCTTCACCCTCACCCATACGTGCGATCATATTGTGCTTGCCTGGCTCGACTTCGATCACTTCAACGCTAAAACCCAGATCTTTAAACCAAGATGCGAGTTTTTCGATGACTTTTGCATTGCCCTGATCCCAGCTCGGATCCGTGGAGCTGATAGAAGAGGTGCTGATGAGTCCTTCATAGACCTCTAGAAAAGTTGGTAATTGCATGGATTCTTCAAATCTCCTGTTGACAGACAGACCACAAAAATGTAAAACACATATTAAATCATATTTAATGAATAAAAAATCAAAATAAAGCAAAAATTAAATATGAATAGTCATTTGAGCCTTTAAGTATATGGATGTTACACAATGCTAAAAACCACGATTATTGGAGCCAGCGGTTACACCGGCGCAGAGTTAGCGTTAATGGTTAATAAACACCCACAACTCACGCTATCAGGTTTATACGTTTCCGCCAACAGTGTTGATGCGGGAAAGAGCATCGCGCAGCTGCACGGTAAGCTAGCGGGCATCATTGATATGCCAGTTTTACCACTAACGGATCCACTGCAAATCGCTCAAGAATCGGACGTGGTGTTTTTGGCAACGGCTCACGAAGTCAGCCATGATTTAGCCCCAACTTTCTTGGAGGCAGGCTGTCAAGTATTCGATTTATCGGGTGCATTCCGTGTGAAAAGTGAAGGCTTTTACGACACTTTTTATGGCTTCGAACATCAACATAACAACTGGCTAGATAAAGCAGCATACGGCTTAGCAGAGTGGAACCAAGAATCAATAAAAACCACTCCTTTGATTGCAGTAGCAGGTTGCTACCCAACCGCTTCACAGCTTGCAATCAAACCTTTATTAGAACATGCGTTGCTCGATACCAACCAATGGCCAGTGATCAACGCAACCAGTGGTGTATCAGGTGCAGGGCGTAAAGCCTCCATGGTTAACAGCTTCTGTGAAGTGAGCTTGCAACCTTATGGTGTATTTAACCATCGTCACCAGCCAGAGATTGCTCAGCACTTGGGTTGCGATGTGATTTTTACTCCGCACCTCGGCAACTTTAAACGCGGCATTCTTGCCACTATCACCATGAAGCTTGCGCAAGGTGTGACAGAAGCACAAGTGGCACAGGCGTTTGAACAAGCTTATCAAGGCAAGCCTGCGGTGCGTCTTAAAGGCGACGGTATTCCACGTATTCAGGATGTCGAAAATACCCCTTTCTGTGATATCGGCTGGAAGGTACAAGGCGAACACATCATTGTGATTTCAGCTATCGACAACCTACTTAAAGGTGCATCGAGTCAAGCGATGCAATGTCTCAATATTCATTACGGTTACCCAGAACTGACAGCGTTGCTGTAGTCGTTGAAAGAGGGAAATGCGATGACGCAAACCAATCAAGCTCCTTTAGTCATTAAGCTAGGTGGTGCAGCTCTATCATGCACTCAAACCTTAAGCCAACTTTTTGGTGCCATTGCGGCTTACCAAAAATCGGCACAGCGACAAATCGCCATCGTTCATGGCGGTGGCTACCTAGTTGATGAGTTGATGGCAAAGCTTCAGCTTGAAACCGTTAAGAAAAACGGTTTACGCGTAACGCCTTACGATCAAATTCCTGTGATTGCAGGCGCGCTTGCAGGCACTGCGAATAAGTTACTTCAAGGTCAAGCGATTGCGGACGGTCTTAACGCTGTGGGCCTTAGCCTTGCGGATGGTGGTTTGTGTCTTGTTGAAGAACTTGACCCAGAACTCGGCGCTGTAGGCAAAGCATCACCGGGTGACTCAGCACTATTACAAGCGGTGCTAAACACAGGTGCACTGCCGATCATCAGTTCAATTGGTTTAACCAAAGATGGCCAGATGATGAATGTGAATGCTGATCAAGCAGCAGTCGCGGTTGCGGGCGCATTAGATGCGGAGTTAGTCCTGTTATCAGACGTGAGTGGTGTATTAGATGGAAAAGGCCATTTGATCAAAACCCTGTCAGAGCAGCAAGCTAACTCGTTGATCGATGGACATGTGATCACCGATGGCATGATCGTCAAAGTTAAAGCTGCTTTGGAGGCCGCCAATGATCTTGGCCGTCCAATTGAAGTCGCGACCTGGCGTTACCCAGAAAAATTAGCACAGTTATTCGCTGGTGAAAGTATTGGTACTCAATTCTTGCCTCAATAAGCATCAGCAAAAGAATTCAATATTAGGAAGTCGTAGTTGGCACTGACCGCCGAGCGCAGCGCCAGTTAAGTTTGGAGAAAAAACATGAGCAAAGTGAACGTAAATAAAGTGGTAGTCGCATACTCAGGCGGTCTAGATACTTCAGTAATCATCCCGTGGCTAAAAGAGAACTACGACTGTGAAGTAGTGGCTTTCGTTGCCGATGTTGGTCAAGGTGCCGAAGAGCTAGAAGGCATTGAAGCGAAAGCAAAAGCCTCTGGTGCTTCTGAATGCTACATCGCTGACCTGAAAGAAGAAATGGTCGCAGACTACATTTACCCGACACTAAAAACCGGCGCGTACTACGAAGGTAAGTACCTGCTAGGTACATCAATGGCGCGTCCAATCATTGCTAAAGCGCAGGTTGAAGTGGCACGTAAAGTGGGCGCGGACGCACTGTGTCATGGCTGTACAGGTAAAGGTAACGACCAAGTGCGTTTCGAAGGTGCATTTGCAGCACTAGCACCGGACTTACAAGTGATTGCACCTTGGCGTGAGTGGGACCTAGTGAGCCGTGAAGAGTGTTTGGATTACCTCGCTGAGCGTAATATTCCTTGTTCTGCGTCTCTTACTAAGATCTATTCACGTGATGCAAACGCATGGCACATTTCGACGGAAGGCGGCGTTTTAGAAGATACGTGGAACGCACCAAACGAAGACTGCTGGGTGTGGACTGTCGACCCAGAGCAAGCGCCAAATGAAGCGGAATACGTCACGCTGAAAGTAGAAAAAGGTGAAGTGGTCGAAGTTGATGGTGAAGCGATGACACCATACAACGCACTGGTTTACCTAAACGAGAAGGGCGCTAAGCACGGTGTTGGCCGTATCGATATCGTGGAAAACCGTCTTGTTGGGATGAAGTCTCGTGGTTGTTATGAAACACCGGGAGGCACCATCATGATGGAAGCGCTGCGTGCTGTAGAGCAGCTTGTGCTAGACAAATCATCATTCGAATTCCGTGAGGAGCTAGGTCTAAAAGCGTCTCACCTTGTATACGATGGCCGTTGGTTTACGCCACTATGTAAATCGATCCTTGCTGCTTCAGAAGAGCTAGCGCAAGACGTTAACGGTGAAGTGGTTGTTAAGCTTTACAAAGGTCAAGCGACAGTCACGCAAAAACGTTCTGACAACAGCTTGTATTCAGAAGAGTTCGCGACTTTTGGTGAAGATGAAGTGTACGACCAAAGCCATGCAGGTGGGTTCATCCGTCTTTACTCGCTATCAAGCCGTATTCGTGCATTGAACAGCCAGAAGAAATAATCCCTTAACATCCATCTTGGATTGAATAAAGACCCGCCATTTATAGGCGGGTCTTTTGGTTTCTAAAAGCGGGTACCTAAATTTGGCTTGAATATATATGTAAAAATATTGAATTTATACTTTATTTTTTATCGAAATTGCCGTAACGTTGACCCATAAGAAAAAGTGAGCAAATGACCATCAAATTGGTTACTACTCATTCGAGAACGTTAGAGTAAGCAATAGTCATCAGGAGAGACGCAATGGCATTATGGGGCGGAAGATTTACCCAAGCGGCAGACACCAGATTTAAAGAGTTCAATGATTCGTTGCGTTTTGACTACCGATTGGCTGAGCAAGACATCGTAGGTTCAATCGCATGGTCTAAAGCTCTGCTTTCTGTTGATGTGCTATCGGCAGAAGAACAGCAAAAACTGGAACTTGCTTTAAATGAGCTGAAGTTAGAAGTGATGGAAGACCCTCACCAAATTCTTCGCTCTGATGCAGAAGATATCCACTCTTGGGTTGAACAGCAGCTAATCAGTAAAGTGGGAGATTTAGGTAAAAAACTCCACACTGGGCGTTCTCGTAATGACCAAGTCGCCACAGACTTGAAACTTTGGTGTCGTCAGCAAGGTCAGCAATTGTTGATTGCTTTAGATCGCCTACAAGCACAAATGGTCCATGTTGCTAAACAGCACCAAAGCACCGTATTGCCAGGCTATACTCATCTTCAGCGTGCTCAACCTGTAACCTTTGCTCACTGGTGCTTGGCTTATGTTGAAATGTTCGAGCGTGACTACTCTCGTCTGAATGATGCCTTACAGCGTCTCGACACTTGTCCACTTGGCTCGGGTGCTTTAGCGGGAACGGCTTATCCGATTGATCGCGAACAATTAGCACATAATCTCGGTTTCCACCGTGCTACGCGTAATTCACTAGATTCGGTTTCAGATCGTGATCATGTGATGGAACTGATGTCGGTGGCGTCGATTTCTATGCTTCACCTTTCTCGTCTTGCAGAAGATATGATCTTCTACAATTCAGGCGAGTCAAACTTCATTGAGTTAGCGGATACGGTGACATCTGGTTCGTCATTAATGCCACAGAAGAAAAACCCAGATGCACTTGAGTTGATCCGTGGTAAGACAGGGCGTGTCTATGGCGCATTATCGAGCATGATGATGACAGTTAAAGCTTTGCCATTGGCGTACAACAAAGACATGCAGGAAGATAAAGAAGGGTTGTTTGACGCTTTAGATACATGGAACGACTGCATGGAAATGGCAGCTCTGTGTTTTGACGGTATTAAAGTGAATGGCGAGCGCACACTAGAAGCGGCGAAACAAGGTTACGCAAACTCGACGGAGTTAGCTGATTACCTAGTGGCGAAAGGCATCCCATTCCGTGAAGCTCACCACATCGTCGGTGTCGCGGTCGTTGGTGCTATTGCTAAAGGTTGTGCGCTAGAAGAGCTGTCTATCGAAGAGTTAAAAGCCTTCTCAGAAGTCATTGAAGCGGATGTGTATGACATTCTGACTATCGATTCGTGTTTGGAAAAGCGTTGTGCTTTGGGGGGTGTTTCGCCTCACCAGGTCGCTTACGCGGTAGAACAAGCGGATAAGCGCCTGAGCCAGCGTGACAGCTCGGCGGTGAAAGTGCGTCCTGCACGTTTGACGGACATTGAAACGTTGGAAGGTATGGTTGCTTACTGGGCGAACCTTGGTGAGAATCTTCCGCGCTCTCGTAATGAGCTCGTGAGAGATATTGGCTCTTTTGCGGTGGCTGAGCATCATGGTGAAGTGACGGGTTGCGCTTCTCTATATGTGTATGACTCAGGGTTGGCAGAAATACGCTCTCTTGGTATCGAAGCGGGCTGGCAAGGCCAAGGGCAGGGCAGTGCGATTGTGAACTATTTGGTTGAGAAAGCGCGCCAGATGGCGATCAAGAAAGTCTTTGTTCTAACGCGAACGCCTGAGTTCTTTATGAAGCAAAGCTTTTTACCTACATCGAAGTCATTACTGCCGGAGAAAGTTCTGAAAGATTGCGATCAGTGCCCACGTCAACATGCATGTGATGAGGTAGCGCTTGAGATCAATTTAATGGAGCAAGTGATCCAAAAAACGCATGTGGCATGAACTGAAGTTGTGGAGTGATTTTATTAGCATTCAATGACATAGTCATTTTCCTGTTTACTTACATCAGTATTCGCTAAAAAAATCGAAAAAATTTGGAACCTTTGAGAGGAAGCCCGGTCTATTAAAGTACCACTGCTTTTTCTTAGAAGAATCTAAGAGAGCCCCAGAACTGACATTGGTTTTGGGGCTTTTTTCTATCTGTCACTTTTCTCTTTTTTATTCGCCTTTTTTTGTCCCTTTCGACGCTGCCAAGGCAAGATGACAAAACGCATCCATAAGTGTAGAAACAACAAAACGTTGAAAGCGAAGCCGGCAAAGATCAAAGCGATCGACTCGATGCTTTGTGGATCATCTTTGAGCGTAAACCACCATACAATCCAACACAGTACAGAAAGTACCGTCAATTGATCCAAGCATCGTTGGCAACGTCCAAGTTTTTTCCAAAACCAATGTTCTTCGCAGCGGCGACAAGTCATAGTGTTTTCCAAACCATTAGTGTTGCTTCAGATTATATATCTAACTATATGGTGGAAAGCGTTTCTTGTACCGGACTTAGAGCGCCATGACACAACCAAAAATGGAAAGTTAGCTTTGTAAAAGCTTTGTGGCACGTAATTGATGTATGGTGCGCTGTCAGTCTTTAACAGGAAATATAATGATGTCGACAGAGTTGAAACTTGCGCTGAGTATCGCTGGTGGGTTCTGTATGATCGGTGTTGTCGCGATTTGTATGGTCAGTCGCTATGCAATGATGGCAGCGTAAGAGAGATTTCATTGCGCCAAAGTAGTAAAGCAAAGCCTCGTTGATGACGAGGCTTTGCTTTATATTTAGATAGAAGCCTGAAAGCGTTAGCAGCCTGGGCCGCAGTCAAGACAATGTTTCACCATTTCTGGCCCTAAGTGTAGTTTTGCATTTAAATCACGTAGAGCGGTGCGGACGCCTTCTTCAATCACTGGGTGATAGAAGGGCATATCTAACATCTCAGAAATCGTCATCCTATTTTGGTGCGCCCATGCTAAAAGGTGAGCAAGATGCTCTGCATTCGGGCCCATCATTTCTGCACCTAAAAAACGTCCAGTGCCTTGCTCTCCGTAGACATGCAGAATGCCTTTATTACGAAGCATGACGCGCGAACGTCCTTGATTTTCAAACGAGACTTCACCGGTTGCGAAACATCCACATGTGCCTAGACGTATTTCTAGTTGTTTATATGTTTCTCCAACCATAGCAATTTGAGGGTCGGAGAACACGGCTGAAATTGGTGAGCGACGCAGACCCGCACGAATATCTGGGAAACGGCCTGCGTTGTCTCCAGCAATCCGGCCTTGGTCAGCGGCTTCGTGCAGCAGTGGAATTTGGTTACTTGCATCACCTGCGATGAAGATGCTCTCTACCGAAGTTTGCAATGTATAGTGATCTGCCGTTGGTATGCCACGTTCATCGAGCGCCACATTGGTGTTCTCGATCGCCAGCTTATCGACGTTTGGACGACGACCCGTTGCGGCCAATACGTAATCGACAACGAAAGTTTCTAATTCGCCATCATGGTTGATGAATTGGATTTCGACCTTGTCTTCGCCGTCCTTGTCTGACGAAGCAATGCGTTTCATGCTTTCGACTTTTACATCTGCATCAAGGTAGAACTCTTCCTTAAAGGCTTTATCTGCATACGCCATCACCTCTGGGTCTGTCAGTGGGCCCACTTGTCCTCCAAGGCCAAAGAGCTTCACGTTCACTCCTAGGCGGTGTAAAGCCTGACCCAATTCAAGGCCGATGACTCCTGGGCCAAATACTGCCACGGACTCTGGTAAGTCATCCCAGTCAAATACATTATCGTTAATCACTAGGCGATCACCCAGTTCATTCCAAGCTGCCGGATATGTCGGACGAGATCCTGTCGCAATAACAATGCGCTGTGCGGTGACCTGAGTATGATCATCTATGATGAGAGTGTGGTCATCGGCAAACTTCGCGTAGCCCGATAGTTTGTCTTCAGCGGGAATATCATCGACACTTTCAAGCACAAAGCCAACAAAACGATCGCGTTCGCGCTTTACACGATCCATAACTTCTCGTCCGTTAATTCGTACTTCACCTTGCGGGTGTATCCCAAATCCAGGTGCTTTTTCGATTTGATGAACACTTTCTGCTGCCGCAATTAACAGCTTAGACGGCATGCATCCGACACGAGCACAGGTTGTTCCGTAGGGACCGCCCTCAATCATTACCACGCTGTTGGTATGAGCTTTTGCTGCTCGATAAGCACCAAGACCAGCCGTCCCGCCACCAATAATCGCTACGTCGACATTAACTTGTTTCATCGTGAACTCTCGCTTTTGTTTTAAGCCAAGCTAGCTACATTGAGCTTGGAGAGTGAATTGGATAGTTGAATCTGGATAAGTAGTCACCTTATTGGCAGATGACTACTTATCTAGACTAGTAGAAGAAGTGGTTTAGGGTTGGCCTCCGAGCCAAAGGCACCGGAGACCGAGGGTGTAGGCTTTGGACAGCTTAGCCTAGATACGCTTCTAGCTCTTCGCTACCGCCGATGTGCTTGCCACCGATAAAGACTTGTGGAACAGTCGTGCGACCAGATATAGCTCGTAGACTAACTGTTGTTGCGTCTTTACCCAGAATCACTTCTTCATATTGAAGACCGTGGTCAATCAGATTTTGTTTCGCTTTCATACAGAAAGGGCAGCCTGGTTTAGTGAACACCGTGATGGATTCTTGCGTTTTGTAGTCAGGCGCTATGTAGTTCAGCATCGTATCTGCGTCTGACACCTTGAATGGGTCGCCTGGTTCGTTTGGCTCAATGAACATTTTTTCCACTACGCCATCTTTTACTAGCATGCTGTAACGCCATGAACGTTTGCCAAAGCCGATGTCGTTTTTATCCACTAACATACCCATGCCATCGGTGAATTCACCATTACCATCCGGGATGAAGGTAATGTTTTCTGCTTCTTGGTCTTGTTTCCATGCATTCATCACGAACGTATCATTGACCGAGACACAAATAATCTCATCCACTCCGTGCTCTTTAAATACAGGGAACAATTCGTTGTAACGAGGTAGATGGCTTGATGAACAGGTTGGAGTAAATGCACCCGGTAAGCTAAATACGATAACGGTCTTACCTTTAAATAGCTCATCGGTCGTTACATTCACCCAAGAGTCACCTTGACGAACTGGAAAAGTAACTTGAGGGACTTGTTGACCTTCTTTAGATACAAACATAATGATTTCCTTTAACTATTTTAAATTATGCGTATAGAGCTTAGCGTTTTTCGTCGCTCTGTTTCGTTTTGTTGAGCCCATTATTGTAAAAATCCTTTGATAGCTCTAATCGTTTGGTGTTATGGTTTTGATAGGCATTAGCTATTGTTAAAGAAGCGAAGCGTGAATTATGAATATTCGAGATTTTGAGTACTTAGTTGCACTTGCGGAACATAAGCACTTTCGCAAAGCGGCAGAGGCATGTTTTGTTAGCCAGCCAACATTGAGTGGGCAAATTCGTAAACTAGAGGATGAACTCGGGACCACGCTTTTAGAGCGAAGCAGCCGACGTGTTTTGTTTACCGATTCAGGGTTACAGCTGGTGGAGCAGGCTAAACGCATCTTAAGTGAAGTGAAAACCTTCAGAGATATGGCAAGCGGTCAAAGCGGAGCCATGACTGGACCGATGCATATTGGTTTCATCCCGACGGTTGGGCCTTATCTATTACCCAAAATTCTGCCGCAGATAAAAGAAGCATTTCCTGAGCTGGAGCTATTTCTGCACGAAGCTCAGACACATCAATTAGTGCGTCAATTGGAAGAAGGCAAACTAGATTGCTTAGTTTTAGCTTCGGTTGATGAAACTGCGCCATTTAAAGAGATCGAAGTGTATCAAGAGCCATTAAGTGTCGCAGTGCCATGTGACCACGAGTGGGCCTCTCTCGACCATGTTGATATGTTGGAGCTGAATGGTAAAACCGTTTTAGCGTTGGGAGACGGCCACTGTCTGCGAGATCAAGCGTTAGGTTTTTGTTTTGCCGCTGGTGCAAAAGACGATGAGCGTTTTAAAGCCACCAGCTTGGAGACGTTACGCAACATGGTTGCTGCCGGTGCGGGGATTACGTTATTGCCTCAGCTTTCTATCCCTAATGAGAAGCAAAAAGATGGCGTATGCTACGTACCAGCTGTTAACCCAACCCCCTCGCGTAATATCGTTCTCGTATACCGTCCGGGCTCACCATTACGAGCTAGGTTTGAAGCTTTGGCGGCGAAGATTAAAGAAGTATTGGCTTCTTATCCTTCATTGAACGCCGCGGCGTAAAAGCCGACATAAAAAAGGGAGAGCTTGATGCTCTCCCTTGTGCTTTTGTGATTTAGAACAGTTCTTCTGCGCCAGAGCCTGAAGAGTAAATACTATCTTCTAAACGGTCGCCAGCGTATTCGGTAGGCTCCGTGCCTTTTTCAAAGTATTCGAACATTGATGTGCTATCTACCTTGTGCGTTAGCATACCGCTGTTGCGATCAATACGAACTCGAATAATATCCTCTGGAATATTTTTACCTTGCTCCGGCGTCCCTTCTAGCGCAACACGCATGAAGTCAATCCAAGCAGGCTCTGCGGTTTTCGCACCCGACTCGGCACCAGAAATTTGGCCTTGCCCTAGGTTGCTGTTAACAGTGGTGCGGCCAAGTGCACGTGAGTGATCATCAAAGCCAACCCAAGCTATCGCAACGACACCAGGTCCATAGCCATTGTACCAAGCATCCTTGGAATCATTCGTTGTACCCGTTTTACCCCCGATATCACGACGACCAAGTTTTTGCGCGCGCCAGCCTGTACCATTCCAACCTGTGCCTTCACGCCAGTTACCGCCACCCCAAATGTTGCTGTACATCATCTCACGCATTAAGAATGCATTCTGTTCGGAGATAACTTGCGGTGCATATTGAGGTTCATCATTTTCAAGGGCATTGTCTGTTGCTAGGCCATCAATCGCGACGTCTTGTTCGCCAAATTCATCAGCGTAGCGATTTTCTGGCTGCTCGCTCATTTGCGGACAATCCTTATGACAAACACTCTTTGGATTGGCTTTAAACAGTACTTCACCGAATGCATCTTCCACGCGTTCTACATAGAATGGTTCAACGTAATAACCACCGTTTGCAAACACAGAGTAACCTTGTGCCACTTTCATTGGTGTTAAGCTGCCAGCTCCGAGTGCGATGGTCTCAGAGCGTGGTACTTGGTTAATATCAAAACCGAAACGAGTAAGGTACTGACGTGTCTCCTCGAGGCCAACTTCACGGAGTGTACGCACTGCCATGACGTTTTTTGATTGAGCTAAGCCGAGGCGAAGACGCGTTGGGCCACCATAAGTTGGTGGTGAGTTTTTTGGTCGCCAAGCTGAACCAGAACCTGCATCCCACTTGTTAATTGGCGCATCGTTAATCAAAGTCGCTAGAGTCAGCCCTTTGTCAATTGCTGCCGAGTAGATGAAAGGCTTGATACTTGAACCAACCTGACGCACTGACATGGTTGCACGGTTAAACTTGCTGTGAACAAAGTTGAAACCACCAACCAGCGACAATATCGCGCCATTTTCTGGGTTCATCGCAACAAACGCGGTGTTTGCTGTCGGCACTTGGCTCAGTTTCCAGCTCAGTGTTGTGTTGTCATCTTCATCGGTTTCACTTACTTCGCGAACCCAAACTTGTTGACCTGTCGCTAGCACATCATGCGCTGACTTTGGTGTTGAGCCTTGGCGGTTATCAGTAATGTACTTACGCGCCCAGTGCATTCCAGTCCAAGGGATGGTTTGCTCTTCATGGTTCTTAACCCATACTTGCGCCGTCTTATCATCGACTTTCGTCACAACCGCAGGGTAAAGGTCACCATAAGTTGGCTGTTTCTTCAGGTGCTTTTCTATTTGCTCATTGCCCCAGGCCGCTTCCCCTTCTTTCCAAAGCACACTTTCTGCACCACGGTAGCCGTGACGTTCATCGTATGACAAGAGGTTATTTACCGCAGACGTATTCGCAGCATCTTGCAGTTTAGAATCCACAGTCATGTAGATATTCAAGCCAGAGGTGTAAGCTTCTTCTTCACCGTACTCTTTTACTGCCCATGCACGAGCCAACTCTGCTACGTAAGGTGCGGAAAGCTCAATCTCAGCGCTATGATAACGCGCCACGATAGGTTCATTGCGTGCTTCGTCATACTGCTCTTGTGTAATGTATTTCTCATCAAGCATTCGCATTAATACAACGTTACGGCGTTTTGTTGCGCGCTCAAGAGAGTAAATTGGGTTCATGGTTGATGGCGCTTTTGGCATACCAGCGAGTGTTGCAATCTCACTTAACGTCAATTCATCAAGGCTCTTACCAAAATACACTTGAGCGGCAGCACCAAAGCCATATGAGCGGTAACCAAGGAAGATTTTATTGACATAAAGCTCCATGATTTCTTGCTTACTTAAAAGCTGCTCAATATGGATAGCAATAAAAATCTCTTTAATCTTACGCATGATCTTCTTCTCATTAGATAAGAAGAAGTTACGAGCTAGCTGTTGCGTAATCGTACTTGCACCCTGTTTAGCCGAGCCTGAAACCGCAACAACAACAGCTGCACGAGTGATGCCGATAGGGTCGATACCAGGATGCTCGTAGAAACGGCTATCTTCGGTTGCGATGAGCGCGTGAATTAAGTCTTGAGGAATTTCGTCATAAGTAACAGGAATACGACGCTTTTCACCGAACTGTGCGATCAGCTTCCCGTCTTGACTAAACACCTTCATAGGTGTTTGTAATTCAACGTCTTTTAGAGTTGCAACATCTGGCAATTCAGGCTTCACATACTGATAGAAGCCAAATATTGTGGTGACTCCAAGAATTATGCAAATCAATGTTAAAAATAATAAACGCTTTATGAACTTCACCGGAGAATCCCTGATTGGTTGAGGCTGTGTAACGGCAAACCCTTGTACTCTTAGGTCAAAAATTTAGCACATAAGAGATATTAACTCTTATTTGGATGCTAATAACAACCTTTGCACGAAGAAATTTCGGAGCGAGAGTAAGAGATGGATAAGCTAATCGTTACCGGCATCGATATAGGCCATAACAGCCTCAAAGCCGTAGTACTTAAACCCACAGGCAACAATTACGCTCTGTTGGGTTACAAAGAAATATTACTAAAGGAAGGTATTGTCGCTGAAAATAACACCATAAATCATCAAGAAATTGTAAAGACCCTCAAGCAGATAAAAAAAGAACTGCCTTTTGGCGCTAAAAAAGTTGCGATTTCAGTTCCTGATAACTCGGTAATTAGCAAGAAACTGCAAATAGAACAAAATCTTGAAGAGAGTGAAGTTGAGTTTGCAGTGATACAAGCCTTTTCTCATCAATCGCCATTCCCTGTCGAAGAGCTGAGTTTAGACTTCGTTCGTCTTCGCGCTGAGGGCGGGCAGAGTGGCAGTGATAGCTATCAAGTGTTTGCGACAAGAAAAGATGTGGTAGAAGGCCGAGTCGATGCATTACAAAAGTCCGGACTAAAACCTGTTTTAGTGGACGTGCATTCGCAAAGCCTTGGTCATATCTGGAAGCTCACCGCCGATCGCTTTCCTGACAAAAACAAATACTGCTTACTCGATATTGGCACCTTATCGAGCTCCTTCACCATGTTTACCGAACAAGGTGAACTGTTTCACAAAGAGTTTGCTTACGGCACACGCGGAGCAAACAGCGCTTCTCCAGTCGATTTTCTGTCCGATGATGCTCAGGAGAAAACAGAGCTGTTTAACCGTCAAATCGTAGAGCGAGTAAAGCGCCAGATGCAGCTCTATACCTCAATCAATGGCTCACAAAACATCAAGGGTATCTGGTTATCAGGGGAAGGGGCCTCCACTCCCATGCTCGCAGAGGAGTTGTCTCAACAATTGTCGTTAGAGTGTGAATTGCTAAATCCGCTAGGGCTATTTGAGATGAAGGTGTCTAAGCGTAAGCGTCGTGCTGTGGATTGGCAGCATTTCTCAACAGCAGCCGGACTGGCCGTTCGTGGCATTCATTGGCTAGGAGGCGCCCGTGCTTTATCGCATTAATTTACTTTCTTGGCGAGAGAAGCAAAGAGAAGAGCACCGACGTCGTTTCATCAGTTTGGTCGCATTAGGCATGTTGGTCGCTGTTGGCATCCAGTGGGGTATTGGAAAGTTTTTTGAGTACCAACAAGATCAACAACAGGAGCGGCTCGATTACCTCACTCACTACATTGCCGAACTCGACCAGCGTATTGAAGCAATGAAAATTGCAGAGCAAGAGCACAGCAAAATCCTCGAACGTCTAAAGGTCGTTGAAGGTTTACAAAACGGACGAAACAAAACGACCGAGTTCATGAACTTAATGCCTGCCGTTATCCCTGAAGGTGTATATGTCGACAAGATCAAAATGAATGATCTGGAAATTGAGATCTCTGGGATCTCAGATAGCACTCCAAAACTTGCCACGATGCTGGACAACATGGAGCGCTCGGCCAAGTTGAACGACGTAGAAATGCATTCCATCGTTCACGGCAAAGCCCGTTTTGGGAAAGAGTTTCAAACATTCAAAGTGTCTTTCATGTTCAAAGTAACGGAGAAGAAATTGGAGGCTCAACGTGGTTGATTGGCAGGATCTCGAAATAGATGAAATGGCCGAGTGGCCATTGTTGCCCCAGATTGTAGTAATCGCGCTTCTGATCATGGCGATTCAAGGCTTAGGTTATTGGTTTTACCTTAAACCGAAAGAAGAACAGTTGAATCACTTGATCCAGCAGGAGCAGACACTCAAGGTGGCATTGAAGATCAAAGCGAACAAAGTGGCAGCGTTGCCTCAGCTTCAATCTCAATTGGATGAACTTACCACTCGTTACGAGTTATTACTGCAACAACTGCCTGCGCAAAAAGAGCTGGCTACAATGCTCGCTTCAGTGAATGAGCTTGGCATCGACAATAAGCTGACTTTCACCCGAATCGACTGGGGCGAAAAACAATCAGAGCACTTCCTTTATCGTCTTCCTTTAAACATAGAGTTAACGGGCGACTTTCATGACATCGGCCATTTTTCTCAGGCGATAGCGACGCTACCTCGAATCATCACGTTTAAAGATGTGACTTGGCAACGTGTCAGCCAAGAGAGTGAAACCCTGCACTTTCGGGTGCGCGCTAACACCTATCAGTTTAAGCCGGAGGAGACGAAAAATGACAAGTAAGTCTTTGTTGCTGGTACTGATGGGTTCTCTATTGATGGGTTGCCAGGCGAATGATGAATCATTGACGGATTTTATTCGAGGAGTGGAAACACAGGCGCGTCGAGAGGTCGAGAAGCTTAAGCCCGCAGACAAATATGTTGCAGTCACGTACGCACCGGAAGTACAGCGTGCACCCTTTGAATTACCCAAAGAAGCCACTATCGCGACTCAGCCAGTTGCAAGAAAAGATTGTTGGCAACCGCCCTCAAGAAGGCGAACTGGTAAATTAGAAAAATTCCCATTAAGCCAATTACGTTTGAAAGGTGTCATGGGCATGGATAACACGGTTTCTGGCCTTGTTCAGGCTCCCAATGGCACCGTCTATAAAGTTAAGCCGGGTCAATACCTCGGACGCAATAATGGCAAAGTGACCCATGTCAGCCACTCCTACTTGTTGATTAATGAAACGTTGCCCGACGGCTTAGGATGTTGGCAAAAACGTAAAGTTAAGTTGGCTTTGAGATAGCCCCATTTATTTTTGATATTGAGTAATGAAAATGAGACAAGGATTAACACGTACACCAAGGATACTTACTGGGCTCTTCTCCTTATGGTTGTTTGTATTTTTAGCCCCTTTAGCGGCAGCTGAAGAAGTTTCGTCCAATGCCCTAAAAAGTATCGACTTTCGAACTAATAAAGATAAAGACGCCGTGATTGTCGTCGAATTGGCGTCACCGGCCGCGATTGTAGATATCAAGCGTGTACAGGAAGGGTTAAGTATCGATTTGCTTAACACTTCAGTAAAAGACGAGCAATTGTATCTCCTAGACGTGAAAGACTTTTCGACTGTGGTTGAGAGCGTAGAAGTGTTTCGCGACACCTCGACGACGCGCTTGGTTGCGCACATCAATGAAGAATACATGCATGATTACCGTTTAACGGGGCGTTTTTTGGAAATCAAAGTAGCGAAGATCAAACCCAATGAGAAAGCCCCAGATAAAAGCATTTTAGAAAGAGAAGGTAAGCTTATTTCGATTAACTTCCAAGATATTCCTGTGCGAAACGTCTTGCAGCTTATTGCTGATTACAACCAATTCAATTTGGTTGTCTCCGACTCTGTAGAAGGCAACCTCACGCTTCGTCTTGATGGTGTCCCTTGGCAGCAAGTGCTGGATATTATTTTGCAAGTTAAGGGGTTAGATAAGCGTGTTGATGGCAACGTGATTTTAGTTGCTCCGACTGATGAGCTGGACTTGCGTGAGAAGCAGCAGTTAGAAAAACAAAAACTGACGGAAGAAATGGGAGAGCTTTCATCTGAAATCATCAAAGTTAATTTTGCTAAAGCATCAGACATTGCGGAGATGATCAATGGTGAAGGAAATATCAGCATGCTGTCAGAGCGCGGCAGTATGACCATTGATGAGCGAACTAACTCGTTATTGATTAGAGAGTTACCTGAAAACATCGAGGTGATTCGAGAAATTATTGAGTCTTTGGATATTCCAGTTAAACAGGTTCAAATTGAGGCGCGTATTGTGACCATCAATGAAGGTAACATGGACGAGTTAGGGATTCGTTGGGGTTTTACATCTATTAATGGCAGTAATACAGTGGGCGGTTCTATTGAGAACAACCTCGCCACGATCGGTCTTTATAATGGAGAAGGGGACGACGACGGTGGTGACGCTGATGGAGTGGGGATCGATGACTTCCTTAATGTAAACTTAGCTGCAACCAGCCCGAATGCGACCAGTCTTGCTTTCCAAGTTGCGAAGTTAGGATCAGACACACTACTTGATTTGGAACTTTCTGCGCTGCAACAAGAGTCTAAAGCTGAGATTATCTCGAGCCCACGTTTGATCACTACCAATAAGAAACCAGCCTATATCGAACAAGGTACAGAGATTCCTTACCTAGAGTCATCATCAAGTGGTGCAACGACGGTGACGTTCAAAAAGGCGGTATTAAGTTTGAAGGTGACCCCGCAAATCACACCGGATAACCGCTTAGTGTTGGATTTAAGTGTCACGCAAGATAGACCTGGACAAGTCGTGAAGACAGGCACTGGTGAAGCTGTTGCGATTGATACTCAACGTATCGGGACGCAAGTGTTAGTGAATAACGGTGAAACGGTCGTTCTTGGTGGTATTTTTCAGCACAGCATTACTAACTCGGTGGACAAAGTGCCTTTGTTGGGCGATCTGCCGCTATTAGGTGCGCTTTTTCGTCGAAGCTATGAGAATGTTGGCAAAAGTGAGCTGTTAATTTTCGTCACGCCTAAGGTGGTGATTCAGTAGTTCTGTCTCGGGAAAAACTGATTAAATCAAAAATAAAGTTGCAATAGTGGCACCATGCTTGGATAATTTCGGGTCTTATCACGAATTATCTGTGAGGAACTGGTGCCACAAGCCTTGTAGAACAGCAGTTTAGCTGTGTTTTCTTGTGGCGATCTTATTGAATCAATGTTGTAAATTACTGCTAAACATGGCTGAGAAACGTAATATTTTCCTTGTTGGCCCAATGGGCGCCGGCAAAAGTACAATTGGTAGACATCTAGCACAGCAACTGCATATGGAGTTTGTTGACTCCGATACAGTGATCGAAGAACGCACTGGTGCAGACATCTCTTGGGTTTTTGATGTAGAAGGTGAAGAAGGCTTCCGCAAGCGTGAAGAAGCGGTACTTGAAGACCTAACACAAGAGCAAGGCATCGTGCTTGCGACTGGCGGTGGCTCTGTTAAGAGCAAAGAAAACCGCAATCGTCTTTCGGCACGTGGTGTTGTTGTTTACTTAGAAACGACGATTGAAAAGCAACTTGCGCGTACAAACCGCGACAAGAAGCGTCCTTTACTTCAAACGGATAACCCTCGCGAAGTACTGGAGCAATTAGCTGAAGAACGTAATCCTTTATATGAAGAAGTAGCGGATTACACTGTTCGCACTGACGATCAAAGTGCAAAAGTGGTAGCCAACCAGATCGTAAAAATGCTAGAAGAGAGATAAGTCTTTATCTTTTTTTTAATTGGAGCAAACCGATGGAACGGATTACGGTCAACCTAGCTGAGCGTAGCTACCCAATCTCTATTGGCGCCGGGTTATTTGAGGACCCGGCGTACCTCTCTCAAGTTCTCTCAAACAAAAATGCAAAACAAAAAGTTGTTGTGATCAGTAATGTCACAGTGGCGCCTTTGTATGCAGACAA
This sequence comes from Vibrio sp. 1167, assembly GCF_033340375.1. Lineage (NCBI taxonomy): Bacteria > Pseudomonadati > Pseudomonadota > Gammaproteobacteria > Vibrionales > Vibrionaceae > Vibrio > Vibrio sp. 1167. The sequence goes on from NZ_JAWOWK010000020.1 coordinate 30,934, forward strand.
AATTTTAAAGCAACTCGAGCAGCTCGGCTGTAGTGCATCCTTGTTAGAATTGCCTGACGGTGAACAGTACAAAAACTTGGATGTATTTAATCAAGTAATGAACTTCTTACTGGAAGGGAGTTATGCTCGTGATGTTGTGATCATCGCGTTAGGTGGTGGTGTTATTGGCGACCTTGTGGGTTTTGCGTCTGCCTGTTACCAGCGTGGGGTCGACTTTATTCAAATACCGACCACATTACTATCCCAAGTGGACTCTTCGGTTGGTGGAAAAACCGCGGTTAACCATCCGTTGGGTAAGAACATGATAGGTGCGTTTTACCAACCTAAAGCCGTGATCATTGATACCAACTGCCTGTCGACGTTGCCTGAACGTGAGTTCGCTGCGGGTATCGCCGAAGTCATTAAGTACGGCATTATTTACGATACAGATTTTTTTGTATGGTTAGAAGACAATCTTGAGCGCTTGTATGCGTTGGATGAAGAAGCACTAACTTATGCGATCGCACGTTGCTGTGAAATAAAAGCGGAAGTGGTGGCTCAGGATGAGAAAGAATCGGGCATCCGTGCTTTGCTTAACTTAGGTCACACCTTTGGTCATGCGATTGAAGCGGAACTTGGCTATGGCAATTGGCTGCATGGTGAAGCGGTATCTTCCGGCACTGTTATGGCGGCCAAAACGTCGCATCTACGCGGTCTGATCTCGGAAGAGCAATTTGAGCGTATTGTTGCGATTTTGCGTCGTGCAAAACTGCCTGTGCATACTCCAGACAGTATGAATTTCGATGACTTCATCAAGCACATGATGCGAGATAAGAAAGTCCTCTCTGGTCAATTACGATTGGTTTTGCCTACAGGCATTGGCACTGCCGAGGTAATTGCTGATACGACGCAAGACGTACTCAAGCAGGCAATAGACTTCGGTCGCGATATTTAACCTTGTAATGGCGCCTTTGGGCGTCATTCTTGTAGTGTATTAAGGTTATTAGATGAGTGTTGCTCACGTACTGGAATTAGATTCTCAAATCGAGTTGCTTGATAGATTAGGTCTACTGACTAACTTTGGTTCCAATCTCATTGCGATTAATGGTCATGATGGGTACGGGAAATCTTGGTTAGCGCAGCGATACCTTGAAGTGGGTGCCAGTAACAAGAATCAATGTTTGTTACTTTGTCATTCTAATCAAGACGATGTGCAGCATCGCGTCCTTATTTTGAGTCAACTGGTTTCAGACGCATTGTTTAATCAGCAAGAGCCTTTACTTGATAGCCTTGAAAGGCTTTTAGGTGATGAGGCGTGTGACATTGCAATTGTTGTCGATGATGCGCATTTATTGAGTGAGACACTTATCTCTGAGCTTTGGATGCTGGTCTTAGAGGCGCACCATAAGCCAAATTGGACCATCAATGTCTTACTGTTTACACAGTCTGGACGTTTAGACGGTTTGCTAGCACGTCTCAGTTATGGACAAGAGATAAAGCCTGTTGAGCTTGATATTGATATGTTGTCCGAAGTGGAAGCTCGTCGTTTCTTTGAGTCACTTGTTGCGCGCTACGTCGATGATGAGTCTGAGAAACGGGTTCGAGATGCATTTAAAAAAGTCGACCCAGTACCGGGTGACATCATGGCGTTAGGAGAGATGAAAGTGGAAAAAAGGATCATTATCCGCTCGATTGTCGGTTCACCCCTGAATATTGCGTTGGTGGTATTAGTCTTACTGTTGCTTGCTGCTGGTGGCTATTGGTGGATGCTTAGTCAACCAAGTCCTGATGATAAAGCGCAGCAAATTGCTGGCAGTTTAGAGCAAACGGCTATTCCAACTTTTGAAGAGTCAGGAGTCAGTGCAGCGCAGTCTTCACTGCAACCTGTAACCGATGGCTCTAGCAGTCTTGATAAGTCTGGTGCGGTTGATGATTCTGATTCATTACCGCCAGCTGTGACAGAAGAAGTAGCGAGCGTAGGCAGTGATGACAATCAACAAAGAGTGGTGATTGAGTCGAATGTGGTCGATGCATTGCTTGAAGGTAAAGCTGATTCAGCAGACACAAAAGCGATTGATGATGTCGTAGGTACTGAGAAGACAGAAACCGCCGATGAAACTAGCTCTCCTTTGATTAAAGTCGTAAAACCGAATCAAGATATGACGCAAGCACCTGCTCAGTCAGAAGAGGGTGAGGCAAACCAACCTGTTGTGAAGTTTTCATTTGCTCGTGAAGAGCTAAAAGCGCTATCGCCAAGAGCTTATACTTTACAACTCGCAGCTATGACCTCAATGGAAGATGTACAATCCTTTCTCAATGAGCATCAACTGAATAATCAAGTGCGAATTTATCCTACCGTTCGTAATGACACCGAGTGGTATATCATCACATATCAAGATTATCCGACAATTCAAATGGCTCGTGATGCCGTCGCAAGCTTGCCAGATTCGGTTAAGTCGGTGAGTCCTTGGGCAAAATCACTCCGTCAGGTTCACCGTGAAATTGAACGAGTGAAATAAACCTGAGCTTCCCTGAAAAATATGTTACATTCCGCAGCCTTAATTTTTGGTCGATAGATAGAGCAGTAGATGAAAAAGCAACGAGCCTTTCTTAAATGGGCAGGAGGAAAATACGGACTGGTTGAAGACATCCAACGTCATTTGCCGCCGGCTCGAAAGCTAGTTGAACCTTTTGTTGGTGCGGGCTCAGTGTTTCTGAATACCGATTATGACCATTATCTACTTGCAGATATCAATCCAGATTTGATCAATCTGTACAACCTGCTGAAAGAACGCCCTGAAGAGTATATCTCTGAAGCGAAGCGTTGGTTTGTCGCTGAGAACAACCGCAAAGAAGCCTACCTACACATTCGCGCTGAGTTTAATAAAACCGATGACGTGATGTACCGTTCTTTAGCGTTTTTGTACATGAACCGCTTTGGTTTTAATGGCCTATGCCGTTACAACAAAAAAGGTGGCTTCAATGTACCGTTTGGCTCTTACAAAAAGCCGTATTTCCCTGAGGCGGAATTGGAGTTTTTTGCAGAAAAAGCCAAAAAAGCTACGTTCGTTTGTGAAGGTTATCCTGAAACATTTCGTCGTGCGCGCAAAGGGAGCGTCGTGTATTGCGATCCACCTTATGCGCCGCTTTCAAATACGGCAAATTTTACCTCATACGCAGGTAATGGTTTCACGTTGGACGACCAAGCTGCATTAGCCGACATTGCTGAAAGAACAGCGACTGAACGTGGCATTCCTGTGTTGATTTCTAACCACGACACTACCTTGACACGTCGGTTGTATCACGGTGCGGATCTTAATGTGGTTAAAGTAAAGCGTACCATTAGCCGTAATGGTAACGGTCGTAATAAAGTTGATGAGCTACTTGCGCTTTTTCATGCCCCAGACATGGATAAATCAAACTCTTAATTCTCACACTATTATATCTAAATAGTGGATCTCCCCACTGGCTTCGGTAGAATTGCGCGCAGATTGTTTGCTCATTACTACTGAGGTCAGGTATGAAAGATTTTCTTATTGCTCCATCCATTTTATCGGCAGATTTTGCTCGTCTCGGTGAAGATGTAGAAAAAGTACTCGCAGCGGGTGCGGATGTGGTGCATTTCGACGTTATGGATAACCACTATGTACCAAACCTGACTTTTGGTGCGCCTGTGTGTAAAGCACTACGCGATTATGGCATCACGGCGCCAATCGATGTTCACCTAATGGTGAAACCCGTTGACCGTATTATTCCTGATTTCGCAAAAGCGGGTGCGTCGATGATTACGTTCCATGTAGAAGCTTCTGATCATGTAGACCGTACACTGCAGTTAATTAAAGAGCACGGCTGTCAGGCTGGTGTGGTACTAAACCCAGCAACGCCACTTGCAAGTCTTGAGTTTATTATGGATAAAGTCGACATGATTCTACTGATGTCGGTAAACCCTGGTTTTGGTGGTCAATCATTCATTCCTCATACACTAGATAAACTGCGTGCCGTTCGTAAGATGATTGACGAGTCTGGTCGTGATATCCGCTTAGAAATCGATGGCGGTGTAAAGGTTGACAACATTCGTGAAATTGCAGAAGCGGGCGCAGACATGTTTGTCGCAGGCTCGGCGATTTTCGGTGAGCCAGATTACAAACAAGTGATCGATCAAATGCGCGCTGAACTGGCTGAAGTTAAATAAGCACCGATAAGCCAGCGCAATAACACACTGATTTTAAAGGCTGCCATGTTGTTGGCAGCCTTTGTGTTTTCTAGTATTAGAAGAAATTAAATATCCGCTGCGATGAGCAAATAATCACTTGCCTATTTTACGCCCTTTCTGTACTATTCGTGCTCCTTAAACTCAGTCAATTATCTTTAGTTCCTTGCTTCCTCTGGACGACTGAGCCATTTGTGGAAGCTGAATAATCCGTAAGGAGCAACCAATGCGTCATTACGAAATCGTATTCATGGTGCACCCAGATCAAAGCGAGCAAGTTGCTGGCATGATCGAGCGTTACACTGGTTCAATCACTGAAGCTGGCGGTAAAATCCACCGTCTAGAAGACTGGGGCCGTCGTCAACTGGCTTACCCAATCAACAAGCTTCACAAAGCTCACTACGTTCTTATGAATGTTGAAGCTGACCAAGCTGTAATTGATGAGCTAGAAACTGCTTTCCGTTTCAACGATGCAGTTCTACGTAACATGATCATGCGTACTAAAGCAGCGATCACTGAGCAATCTATCATGCTTAAGCAAAAAGAAGAGCGTGCTCCACGTCGTGAAGAGCGTTCTGAAGCTAAGCCTGAAGCTAAGTCAGAAGCTGCTGAGTAAGTTTTCTTATGGCCAATCGAATGGAGCTGAGCGGCACCATTGCCAAACCGCCCATTCGTAGTAAAAGCCCTGGTGGCATTGAACACTGTCGGTTTTGGCTGGAGCATCGCTCTACTATTATCGAAGCTGACTTACCTCGACAAGTTTATTGTCGTATGCCGGTAGTCGTCAGCGGGCTTGGGTCACAAGCACTAACTCAGAATTTAGTTCAAGGCAGTAACATTAAGGTAAGTGGTTTTGTCACTTATCAAACCGGCCGAAATGGCGTGGGAAAATTAGTGTTACACGCCGACAACATTACTCAAATTTAAGATCAGGAGATAGCCCATGGCTCGTTTCTTCCGTCGTCGTAAATTCTGCCGTTTCACTGCAGAAGGCGTACAAGAGATTGATTACAAAGACGTAGCAACTCTTAAAAACTACATCACTGAAGCTGGTAAAATCGTACCTAGCCGTATCACTGGTACAAGCGCTAAGTACCAGCGTCAACTAGCACGTGCTATCAAGCGTTCACGCTACCTAGCTCTACTACCGTACACTGACAAGCATCAGTAATCGGTTCATTTTATTAAGAAAGAGGATTAAGCAATGCAAGTTATTCTACTTGATAAAATTGGTAACCTAGGTGGTCTTGGCGATACTGCAAACGTTAAATCTGGCTACGCTCGTAACTTCCTTATCCCACAAGGTAAAGCAGTTATGGCAACTAAAGCTAACGTTGAAATGTTTGAAGCTCGTCGTGCTGAACTAGAAGCTAAAGTTGCTGAGCAACTAGCTGCTGCAGAAGCTCGCGCAGAGAAAGTTAACGCTCTAGAAGCTGTAGTTATCGCTTCTAAAGCTGGTGACGAAGGCAAACTATTCGGTTCTATTGGTACTCGTGACATCGCTGATGCTATCACAGCTGCAGGCGTTGAAGTTGCTAAGAGCGAAGTTCGCCTTCCTGAAGGTGCTCTACGTACAACTGGTGAGTTCGAGATCAGCGTTCAACTTCACTCTGAAGTTTTCGCAACTGTGAACCTACAAGTTGTTGCTGCTGAGTAATTCAGTATCAAGACGAAATACTAAAAAGCACCTCCTTGGAGGTGCTTTTTTTATTTCTAAAACTGAGAGAAAAAGGGTTAAAAAGCGAAAAGTAAATTAACGGAAAATACGCTGTCTGCTTTGCTTAAGCCTTCAGGCACTTTATCGTGATACTGACGAGAGTGCGCCAGTTTCAGTGCAATATCTTCAGTAATATCATTGGTTACACTGAGTTCACTATCAGTACGTGTGTTACTTCTACCTGTTACCAACGTAATATCAGCTGCGAAACTTAAATTATCCAACGCATGCCAAGTTGTGTTGATATTTCCTCGAAAAATGCCTTCTCTAACGATATCGGGAAAGACAATATCGTCATCATCTATTTCGTCTAAGTTTGGCTCTTGATAGCGAAAACCAGGGCCTACCTCTACCTCTAAAATGAAGTTCTCAGTGTAGGAGAACTGGTAACCCAAACCACCTGACAACGTATAGTCTTTAAAATAAGCACTGTAGCGAGAATCCACCCCTTTAAAGCTGCCATACAAATATGTCTTAGGGCCTAACTTGTAGTCACTCTGTAGGGAGTAGGTGGATGAGCGTTTGTCTTCTTCACCGTCTTTGTACAAGTTGTAGTACTTCCATTCACCATTAGAACGGTGTCGACCTGACGTATATTCAGCACTCAAACGAGCATTCAGGGAACGAGAGTCCGTGTTACCTGTGTGAGCTTGATAGCCGAACTCCACCTCGGTTTTTAGTGGGTCGGGTACATCAATATTTTGCTCTGGCTGTACTGATTCGTCAGCATACGATGCACTAGCGCACAGTAGGCTAAAGCTAAGTAACCAGTATCGGGACACATCAACCTCGAACGTAATCAAAAAGGAGGGGCATGATACTGATACAGATATTTGGTTGGGTCAATGGTAGGTTAATTTTTATTAGAGCTAGGCGGAAGAACCAGGCTATTACCTGGGTGGTTCACATGATGATTTCTTAACAAGTAATTGTCGCTTCGGGGAAGCATCTCAGTTAGGTTAAGGTTATAATCGTGGGTCAATAGTAGTTATCGAGCAAAGTCATGGCGGAAAACAGAAATCGCAAACCTTCAGACAGTCAGGTCGACGCAATCAAAGTGCCACCTCACTCACTAGAAGCCGAGCAATCAGTAATTGGTGGTCTTTTACTGGATAATGAACGTTGGGACACCGTTGCCGAACGTGTTGTGAGCAGTGATTTCTATAGTCGTCCACACCGCCTGATTTTTGAAGGTGTAAAAACCATTCTTGAAGCGGGTAAACCTCTCGATCTTATTACTTTATCGGAGTATCTAGAGCGTCACGAGTTGTTAGAAGATGTAGGCGGTTTTGCTTACCTCGCTGACTTGGCGAAGAATACGCCAAGTGCAGCTAACATCAATGCGTATGCTGATATTGTCGCTGAGCGTGCGATTGTTCGTGGCCTTATTGGTGTCGCGAATGAAATTGCGGACGCGGGCTATGACCCTCAAGGTCGCAGTTCTGAAGATTTAATAGACATGGCGGAGAGTAAAGTTTTTGCTATCGCCGAGTCTCGAACTAGTGAAAACGAAGGACCACAAAACGTCGACAACATCCTCGAAAAGACGTTAGAACGTATCGAGTTGTTGTATAAAACGCCACAAGATGGTGTTACGGGGGTCGATACCGGTTTCACAGATCTCAATAAGAAAACCGCAGGTTTGCAAGGCTCTGATTTGGTGATTGTCGCAGCGCGTCCATCGATGGGTAAAACGACCTTTGCGATGAACTTGTGTGAAAATGCGGCCATGCAACAAGAAAAGCCCGTACTTATTTTCTCGTTAGAGATGCCAGCTGAACAGTTGATGATGCGTATGTTGGCCTCTTTGTCTCGTGTAGACCAAACCAAGATCCGTACGGGTCAGCTAGATGACGAAGATTGGGCGCGTATTTCTTCTACTATGGGTATCCTGATGCAGAAGAAAAATATGTACATTGATGATAGCTCTGGTCTAACTCCGACCGAAGTGCGTTCGCGCGCTCGCCGTATCGCTCGTGAACATGGCGGTCTATCGATGATCATGGTCGACTACCTTCAGTTGATGCGCGTGCCTTCGTTAACCGATAACCGTACTCTTGAGATTGCTGAGATCTCTCGCTCTCTTAAGGCGCTGGCAAAAGAGCTAAATGTGCCTGTTGTGGCACTGTCGCAGCTAAACCGTTCCCTAGAGCAACGTGCGGATAAACGACCAGTAAACTCGGACTTGCGTGAATCCGGTTCCATCGAGCAGGATGCCGACTTGATCATGTTCATCTACCGTGATGAGGTTTATCACCCAGATAGTCCGTACAAAGGTACGGCCGAAATCATTATTGGTAAACAGCGTAACGGTCCTATCGGCTCTGTTCGCCTCACTTTCCAAGGTCAACATTCGCGTTTCGACAACTACGCGGGTCCTGCATTCGATATTGATGATGAGTAATTCCATGAGCTATATGAAAGCGGCCAAGGCGTGCATTGATTTGTCTGCGTTGCAGCACAACTTACAGCGCGTAAAAGCTCAAGCGCCACAAAGTAAAGTGATGGCTGTCGTCAAGGCCAATGGTTATGGTCACGGATTACGTCATGTCGCAAAACATGCTAACCATGCGGATGCGTTTGGCGTGGCTCGCATTGAAGAAGCATTGCAACTGCGCGCTTGTGGAGTAGTAAAGCCGATTCTATTGCTAGAAGGTTTTTACTCTCCTGGTGATTTACCTGTTCTTGTGACGAACAACATCCAAACCGTGGTGCACTGTGAAGAGCAGCTTATCGCCTTGGAGCAAGCAGACCTTGAAACTCCGGTTGTCGTGTGGCTGAAGATTGACAGTGGCATGCACCGCCTTGGGGTTCGTCCTGAACAATATGACGACTTTGTAACGCGGCTGAAGGAGTGTCCAAATGTAGCGAAACCGTTGCGTTACATGAGCCACTTTGGCTGTGCAGATGAGCTGGATAGCGATATTACCCCACAACAGATTGAGCTGTTTAAATCGTTGACTTCTGGTTGCCAAGGGGAACGTTCACTGGCGGCATCTGCGGGGTTATTGGCATGGCCTCAAAGCCATTTAGATTGGGTTCGTCCGGGTATTATCATGTATGGTGTGTCGCCATTCGATGACAAAACGGCGCAAGATCTTGGGTATCAGCCTGTCATGACACTTAAATCCCACCTTATTGCGGTACGTGAAGTGAAGAAGGGCGAAAGTGTTGGCTATGGTGGTATTTGGACCAGTGAGCGAGATACAAAAGTTGGGGTCATCGCTGTAGGGTATGGCGACGGTTACCCAAGAAGTGCTCCAAACGGTACGCCGGTGTGGGTTAATGGCCGTAAAGTACCTATTGCAGGTCGAGTTTCCATGGATATGCTGACGGTCGATTTGGGACCAGACGCAACGGATAAAGTCAGCGACGAAGCGATTCTTTGGGGGAAAGAGCTCCCAGTAGAAGAAGTGGCGGGTCACATTGGTACGATTGCGTATGAACTCGTGACTAAGCTAACGCCTCGCGTCGAGATGGAATACTCCAAATAAACAACGAAAGGCTAACCCAAGGTTAGCCTTTGTTTTATCTACTCACCGTTAATCGTAGCAATAACGCGGCGGCCGCCACCAAAGTCTCGATGCTCACCCAAGTAAATACCTTGCCATGTTCCTAAAGCTAATCGACCATTTTGGATTGGTACCGTCACACTACTGCCAAGCAGTGATGCTTTAATATGTGCCGGCATGTCGTCGTCACCTTCATAGGTGTGCTGATAATAAGGAGCACGCTCTGGCACAAACTTATTGAAGTGCGCTTCCATGTCCATACGCACGGTTGGATCAGCATTCTCATTTAAGGTCAAACTGGCGGAGGTGTGCTGAATAAATAAGTGTAATAAACCTACTGAAAGTTCGTTTATTTGTGGTAATTGTTGTTCAATTTCATCAGTTATCAGGTGAAAACCGCGGCTTCTCGCTTTTAATTGCAGTGTTTTTTGTGCCCACATACGTGTTCCTTTGGAAATTTATAAATTGGCGTCTATCCTATTCCAATTAGAGCCTGTCATTAGTAAATGATATGATTCTTGTCATCGTAAATGAATGTTCAATTTCAGGGCAGGGAACGTGACCTAACTCAATGTGAGTGTAAAAGCTCTCGGTCATAATTGGCGCCTGAAAAAAAATTACAAAGACTTGTTTTGTGGCAATTTGCCCAAACATCTAATTTATATTCTATTTGCTAAATCGGGGATTCCACAGTTTTCGCTAGACTGTAAGGAATGGAACCTACTGTAACATCGGGATAAAGACCATGTTGAAAAATATCAATCCAACGCAAACACAAGCTTGGAAAGCGCTAACGGCGCATTTCGAATCTGCACAAGATATGGATCTTAAAGAGCTGTTTGCTCAAGACGCAGCGCGTTTCGACAAATACTCTGCACGTTTCGGCTCAGACATCCTAGTCGATTACTCAAAGAACCTCATCAATGAGGAAACTCTGAAGCACCTGTTTGCTCTTGCGAAAGAGACCGAGCTGAAATCTGCAATTGAAGCGATGTTCAGTGGTGAAGCGATCAACCAAACAGAAGGTCGCGCTGTTCTTCACACTGCACTACGTAACCGCGCTAATACTCCAGTTATGGTAGATGGCGAAGACGTAATGCCAGCAGTGAACGCGGTTCTAGAAAAAATGAAATCATTCACTGAGCGCGTTATCGGCGGTGAATGGAAAGGTTACACAGGCAAAGCAATTACCGATATTGTGAACATCGGTATCGGCGGTTCTGACCTTGGCCCTTACATGGTGACGGAAGCTCTAGCGCCATACAAAAATCATCTAAACCTTCACTTCGTATCTAACGTTGATGGTACACACATCGTTGAAACGTTGAAGAAAGTTAACCCAGAAACGACGTTATTCTTGATCGCGTCTAAGACGTTTACAACACAAGAAACCATGACTAACGCGCACACTGCTCGTGATTGGTTCCTAGAATCGGCGGGTGATCAGGCTCATGTGGCTAAGCACTTTGCTGCGCTTTCAACAAACGCGACAGCCGTGTCTGAATTTGGTATCGATACAGCGAACATGTTTGAATTCTGGGACTGGGTTGGTGGCCGTTACTCACTATGGTCTGCGATCGGTCTATCAATTGCACTAGCAGTAGGTTTCGACAACTTTGTTGAGTTGCTTGATGGTGCTCACGAGATGGACAAGCACTTCGTATCAACAGATCTAGAAAGCAATATTCCAGTGATTCTTGCTTTGATTGGTATTTGGTACAACAACTTCCACGGTGCGGAGTCAGAAGCTATCCTACCTTACGATCAATACATGCACCGTTTTGCAGCATACTTCCAGCAAGGCAACATGGAATCAAACGGTAAATACGTTGACCGTGACGGCAATGCTGTAACTTACCAAACTGGCCCAATCATTTGGGGTGAACCAGGTACCAACGGTCAGCACGCGTTCTACCAGCTAATTCACCAAGGTACTAAGCTTATCCCATGTGACTTCATTGCACCTGCAATTAGCCACAACCCAGCTAGCGATCATCACCAAAAACTGATGTCTAACTTCTTCGCGCAAACTGAAGCTCTAGCGTTTGGTAAAAATGAAGAAACCGTGAAAGAAGAGTTGGTGAAAGTTGGTAAGAATGCTGAAGAAGTGGCAGCGATTGCGCCATTCAAAGTGTTTGAAGGTAACCGTCCAACAAACTCTATTCTAGTGAAGCAAATCACGCCTCGTACGCTAGGTAACTTGATCGCAATGTACGAACACAAAATTTTCGTACAAGGTGTTATCTGGAATATCTTCAGCTTTGACCAGTGGGGCGTGGAGCTAGGTAAACAACTGGCTAACCAAATCCTACCTGAGCTTGCAGATGAGTCTCAAATCAGCTCGCATGACAGCTCAACAAACGGTCTAATCAACGCATTTAAAGCGTTCAAAGCTTAATGTTTGAATAGATAAAGAAAAGGTCAGCAAATGCTGACCTTTTTATTGCCTGAGGCAAAAACAAAATAGGTTGGCCAGTGCCAACCTATTTTTCTCTTTTATTCGAAGCAAATTTCGATAAAGGCATTTCCCCATTGGGAAGAGAAAGGCATGATAATAATTGAGCCTTCACACTTGTGGCGAATCGTATGACCTCGGCCCGAAACCACAACCGGTGTTGCCATATCAAAGTCAAAACCACTTTCTGCCAGAATGCGTTTCGCACCACCAGTAACCATGTTGGTGATCTCACCCACCATATCGGTCACTTCTTCATTGAGCCCATTTGGACGTTCACCAAGCATGTTCTGCATGATTTCTAGGGCGAGTGCTTCATCAAAGGTGATCGACATTGAACCACGAGTTTGTGGGCCTACCATACCAATCAGACCAGAAACGTCACCTCGTGCGATCTCATCTTTTTTGATTCGCGGTTTTTGTGGCTTCAGCTCAAGAGAAGCCATAGTTTTTAGCACGTTCATTAAAGAAGCTAAAAACGGGTTTACAAATTCAGCGCGCATAACGTTCTTCTATACTTTTTCTTTCGTCTCGGAGGAACAGGCCTGGCATTCACCATGAGTTTCAATAACTTGGTTGGTCAGTTTGAATCCATGCTTCTCGGCGTTTTCGGCTAACAAGGATATCAGCGTCTCATCTTCGAGTTCAACGACATCACCACATTTATCGCAAATTAGTAATTGGAAAAAGTGCTGCTGAGTATTGAAAGAACAACAAGTAATAAAGCTATTTGTCGATTCCACTCGGTGGATGAAGCCTTGCTCTAGGAGAAAATCTAATGCTCGATAAACAGTGGGCGGCTTAGCCTGAGGCTCACTCTCTTTTAGTTGCTCCAATAGCTCATACGCACTTGAGGCGCGGCGATTAGAACAAATGAGTTCAAATACGCGTCGGCGTTGCGGAGTCAGTCGTACTCCACGCTCTGCGCAGATACTTTCAATTTGTTCAATGATTGTTGGGTTCAAACCTTTCACCATAACTATCGGACGTGCTCTATGATAAATCATTTCTATACGAAGTTCGTTTAGAAATGCTTCATTTTACCCACTATCAGAACGAAAATCATGAATTAAAGCAAGTCGGTGGTGGTGTGAAGGCGGAATAATCATCACAGAATGAATCAACGAATGACAGATTCGTATTACTTCTGCGTATTCCTAAGCACTTGGCTAGTCAGCCAACCAAATCATTCTCGCTGAAACTAGCACCCAGAGGTGCTTGGGTATACAATACCCGACTTATTTTTTGAGCGTACTGCTGCGCTCGACCTTGGCAACATAAAAACGGGTGTTTATATCATGACTCATTCTTGCAGGCTCTCCGTAGCACCAATGTTAGATTGGACTGATCGTCATTGTCGCTACTTCCATCGCTTAATGACCAAAGAAACCCTGCTGTACACTGAAATGGTGACGACAGGTGCGATCATTCATGGAAAAGGAGATTTCCTGGCTTATAACGAAGAAGAGCATCCGTTAGCCCTTCAACTTGGTGGTTCAAACCCAGCAGATTTGGCTACGTGTGCCAAGCTAGCGCAAGAGCGTGGCTACGATGAGATTAACCTAAATGTGGGGTGTCCATCTGACCGCGTACAAAATGGTCGCTTCGGTGCTTGCCTAATGGCTGAACCGCAGTTAGTTGCGGATTGTGTCGCAGCAATGAAAGACGTGGTCGATATCCCTGTAACAGTCAAGACTCGCATTGGTATTGATGATCAAGACTCTTACGAATTCCTAACGGATTTCGTTTCTATTGTTTCAGAAAAGGGTGGCTGTGAGCAGTTCACTATCCACGCACGTAAAGCATGGTTAAGTGGTCTAAGCCCAAAAGAAAACCGTGAGATCCCACCATTGGATTACCCACGCGCTTACCAATTGAAGCAAGACTTCTCACACCTAACGATTGCGATTAACGGTGGCGTGAAATCATTAGAAGAAGCAAAAGCACATCTTCAGCATCTTGACGGTGTGATGATTGGTCGTGAAGCATACCAAAGCCCATATTTACTGGCATCGGTAGATCAAGAGTTGTTTGGCTCTAATGCTCCAGTGAAGAAACGCAGCGAAATTGTTGAAGAGATGTATCCATACATTGAAGCGCAATTAGCGAAAGGTGCGTACCTTGGTCATATTACCCGCCACATGTTAGGTTTGTTCCAAAGCATGCCCGGTGCTCGTCAATGGCGTCGTCATATCAGTGAAAATGCGCACAAACCAGGTTCTGGTCTAGAAGTATTGCAAGACGCGCTAGCTAAGATTCCAAAAGAATTGAATGTGTAAAATTCGCCAGTGAATGGCTAAAATTACCAACTAAAGAATGATAAAGCCAGAGTGCAGAAATGCCTCTGGCTTTGTTTTTCTTATTAAAAATCATAATCTTAACTTCGTTTCTGTAAGTTGGTATGGAAACTGCTCTGTTTATTGAAAACAAATGGAGAAGTGATTATGTTGGAGCTAATCTTTATTTTAGTCTTCGCGGCGGCCTTGTTGGTTACGGGTATCACAATGATGACCGTATTCGCAGCAACTGGTATTGCGTTAGTTGTGATGTTTTTACTGGGAATGGTTGGAGCGGTACTTAAACTATTACCATGGTTAATCGTGATTGCATTGGGTATTTGGTTCTTCAAGAATTACGTCGCTCAGCCCCGCTATAAATAATGAGTAACATCATTTAGTTGATGGAGAGGCGTGAGAATATGGTATATTTCCTCTCACGTCCTCTACGTGAATATCAGCTATCTCGGAGTAAATACTACATGACAAATAAAGCGAACATCGCTTTAACGGCATTATCGTTGGCAGTATCTTTTCCTGTTTTTGCAGAGTACTCTGTATCGACAAAAGTCGGCGCAGAGGTATGGGCTGCCGACACTAAAGTTAATGAAGTGAGACGAGATAGCAGTACCGCAGGCACTTTTTACGCGGCGATTGAACATGATGTTAAATATGTCCCTAATGCGCGCCTTCGTTACTCAAGTGTTGATGCGGATTACATGGGGTTCGATAAGCTCGATTTAACCTTGTATTACCACGTTCTAGAGCATGATTTATTGCACTTTGATGCGGGTCTCACGTTCAGTAATTTAAGTGACACTAAATACATTGATGCTGGCTCAAGCAGGCGTGTAGAAGAATTTGATGAGCTGATTTGGGCTTGGTATGGTTACGCAGAAATTCAAGTTCCGGATACAAACTTTGATGTGATTGGTGAGATAAACTTTGGTGACAACAAAGGTATCAAAAGCACCGATTTCATGGCAGGTGTTCAATACAATGTACCGCTCGAAAAAGCTCGACTGGCTTTTCGTGGAGGTTACCGTGTGATTGATTTAGAGTCCGATAAATTCATGTCGGATCTAGGGAAAGAGTTTATTTTTGCTAACGGCTTCTTTGTGAGTGCGGAATACGCGTTCTAAATTCAGCCATGTTAGATATTCGATTTACTTAAAACGTCGCTTTATAAGCGGCGTTTTTTTATATCACTTCATTATATCTAATCGAAATTTCTCCCTATTTGGCTGACTTAGACCATGCTTACCTAGGAGCAATGTGAAAGTTAAAGCAGGGATAGCGATGACAATAAATGAACTAAGACATCTATTCCGTGAAAATCAGCTTATCGAAGCGATTATTGAGCCTGCAATCCAAGAGGGTGGTTGGGTTGTAGAGTTCAGACATGCGCGCGGTGGTTTTGTTTTTCTAACGGACAGTCACGGCGAAGAATGTCTTTATGAAGATTTGGATACTGCGTCAAAATCGGCAATGGCAGTAGGCTTTCAACAAGTCCGCATTGAAGATCGATGAGCAAAAAGTAAGCCGTTCTTACTTCCAAAAAGTTATAAAACATTCACTTCTATTCTTTCTTGTTATTAAGGAGAGTGGGTACTCTATCGTCACGCAATGAATAGGGATGTCGTGATAATGTCTTTTCAAAAGAATGAGTATTCTCACAAGAATGTGTCTGAAGATAATAATGGGCAAGGAGGAAATCCTCCAATCGCAAGCCCTCTGAATGACCAACAAATTAGCTCACTCCAACAAACTGTCTCTGAGTTGTCTTCACAGCAACTTGCTTGGGTCAGTGGGTATTTTTGGGGATTAGCTCAAAATCAACCAAACACAGCGGTAACGCCAATTGCACAAGCAACGGCAGCCGTATCAGCGAAGCCAGCAGGTAAGTTGAGTATTATTTTTGCTTCCCAAACGGGCAATGCTAAAGGTGTTGCTGAAGCTCTGGAGCAGGAAGCAAAAGCAGAAGGAATTGCAGTCGAACTTTTTGATGCAAGCGATTACAAAGGTAAAAACTTAGCCAAAGAAACGCATGTCATTATTGTGGCATCGACTAACGGCGAAGGCGAAGCGCCAGACAATGCCATTGAGCTACATGAGTTTTTGCAATCGAAGAAGGCCCCTAAGCTGCCAAACCTGCAATATGGTGTTATTGCATTGGGAGATTCTAGCTACGAATTCTTCTGTCAGACCGGTAAAGACTTCGACACTTACCTATCAAAGCTAGGCGCGACTCCATTTATCGAGCGTCTTGATTGCGATGTGGATTATGAGGCTCCTGCAACTGAATGGCGTAAGAATGCGTTAGACAAGGTAAAAGATACACTGTCTTCTGGCTCTGAAGCGGATGTGGTTCAACTTCCTGTGGGGCAAGCTGCGACTGCGCACTCTCCTTACAATAAACAGAATCCGTACACTGCGACGTTACTGACCAGTCAAAAAATCACGGGCCGTGACTCTGGAAAAGACGTTCGTCATATAGAAATCGACTTAGAAGGCTCGGGCTTAACGTATCAGCCTGGTGATGCACTAGGTGTGTGGTTTGAAAATAGCTCGGAACTTGCAAATGCCATTCTTGGTAAGGTCGGTTTGTCTGGGGTTGAGACTGTTGACGTTGATGGTGAAAGCTTGTCAATCCACAGTGCTCTTGTGAGTAAATATGAAATCACAACATCTAACCCACAGCTCATCACAAAGTTTGCCGAGTTATCCGGTAGCAAGAAGCTACAAAAGTTAGTTGAAGATAAAGATAAGCTTCGCGAGTACTCTGCAAATACTCAAATCGTTGATGTACTGGCAGAAAAGAAAACCAAGTTAACCGCAGATGAGTTGATTGGTTTGCTTCGTCGTCTTACTCCACGCCTTTACTCTATTGCATCAAGCCAAGAAGAGGTCGATGAAGAAGTACACCTAACGGTTGCTTTGGTTGAGTACGAACAAAACGACGAAAAACGATATGGTGGAGCGTCTAGTTTCTTAGCACAGCGTCTCGAAGAGGGAGATGAAGTTAAAGTATTTGTTGAGCATAACAACAACTTTAAACTGCCGGAAGATGATAGCACTCCAATTATCATGGTTGGTCCTGGCACAGGGATCGCACCATTCCGAAGCTTTATTCAGGAACGTGAAAACCGTGATGCTGAAGGCAAAAACTGGTTGTTCTTTGGTGATCGCACGTTCACTCAAGACTTCTTATACCAAGTGGAATGGCAAAAGTATCTCAAGTCAGGAGTACTAAGCCGATTGGATGTTGCCTTTAGTCGTGACCAAGTAGAAAAGGTTTACGTACAACATCGCATCTTAGAAAACGCAGCTCAAGTGTGGCAGTGGATCCAAGAAGGCGCTTATATCTATGTCTGCGGTGATGCAACGCGTATGGCAAAAGATGTGCACGACGCATTGGTTATCGTTGCTGAACAAGAAGGCAAGATGCCGCGTGATGATGCAGAACAATTTATTAATGACCTACGTAAAGCGAAACGTTATCAGAGGGATGTGTACTAATGACTTTTTCTACGGACAATAATAAGCAGGTTGTATTAGGTGAAGAGTTAGGGTCGCTATCTGATAACGAGCGCCTGAAGCGAGAAAGCAACTTATTACGTGGCACCATTGAGCAAGATTTACAAGACCGTATTACTGGTGGCTTTACTGCCGACAACTTCCAGTTAATTCGTTTCCACGGTATGTATCAACAAGACGATCGTGATATCCGTAATGAACGCACAAAGCAAAAACTGGAACCATTACATAATGTGATGCTTCGTGCTCGTATGCCTGGAGGCATCATCACGCCAACGCAATGGTTAGCGATCGATAAGTTCGCAACGGAGCACTCTTTATATGGAAGTATTCGTCTGACGACTCGCCAAACCTTCCAGTTTCATGGGGTATTAAAACCGAATATTAAGTTGATGCATCAAACGCTCAACAGTATTGGTATTGATTCGATTGCAACCGCGGGTGATGTAAACCGTAACGTGTTGTGTACCACTAATCCAGTGGAGTCAGAGTTACACCAAGAAGCTTACGAATGGGCGAAGAGAATCAGTGAACACCTGCTTCCGAAAACACGCGCTTATGCAGAGATTTGGCTAGACGGTGAAAAAGTAGAAAGCACGGAAGAAGACGAACCGATTCTAGGCAAGAACTACTTACCACGTAAGTTTAAAACCACAGTGGTTATCCCACCGCAAAATGACGTAGATGTACACGCTAACGATCTCAACTTCGTAGCGATTGCAGATAACGGCAAGCTGGTTGGTTTTAACGTCCTGGTCGGCGGCGGCTTAGCGATGACGCATGGCGATACATCAACTTATCCGCGCCGCGCTGACGACTTTGGCTTTATTCCGCTGGACAAGACACTTGATGTTGCCGCAGCTGTAGTAACAACTCAGCGTGATTGGGGTAACCGTTCAAACCGCAAAAATGCGAAAACGAAGTACACGTTAGATCGTGTAGGTAGCGATGTGTTTAAAGCGGAAGTCGAGAAACGTGCTGGTGTTAAGTTTGAGCAAAGCCGTCCATATGAATTCACAGAACGTGGTGACCGTATTGGCTGGGTAGAAGGAATTGATGGTAAATATCATTTAGCGCTTTTCATCGAAAACGGTCGCTTATTAGACTTTCCAGGTAAACCACTTAAGACGGGTGTTGCTGAAATTGCCAAAATCCACAAAGGCGATTTCCGCATGACAGCGAACCAAAACCTAATTGTTGCGGGTGTACCTAAAAACGAAAAAGCGAAAATTGAAAAGATCGCTCGTGAACATGGCTTAATGGACGACGGCGTAAGTGAACAGCGTAAGAACTCAATGGCGTGTGTTGCTTTTCCAACTTGTCCGCTAGCGATGGCAGAAGCTGAACGTTTCCTTCCTCAGTTTGTTACTGATGTGGAGGGAATTCTGGAGAAGCACAACCTACCAGAAAATGACAACATCATTTTGCGTGTAACTGGGTGTCCAAATGGTTGTGGTCGCGCAATGTTGGCTGAAATTGGTCTAGTTGGCAAAGCGCCGGGTCGTTACAACTTGCACCTAGGTGGTAACCGTGCTGGTACTCGAGTACCTAAAATGTATAAAGAGAACATCACGGATAAGCAAATCTTAGAAGAGATTGATCTGCTGGTGGCTCGATGGTCGAAAGAGCGTGAAGAAGGCGAAGCCTTTGGCGATTTCACTATTCGTGCTGGCATTATCCAAGAAGTGCTCGTATCAAAGAGGGACTTTCATGCTTGATTCTGTAGCATCCAAGCTGGAGCTCACAGAGTTACTGACATTAACAAAGACGGAGCAAATCCTCCGTCTTGCTCAAATTAATGTCGAGCTCGAAAAGCTTTCAGCACAAGAGAGAGTAGCGTGGGCTTTAGATAATCTAGAAGGCGAGTTCGCGGTTTCTTCTAGTTTTGGTATTCAAGCCGCGGTTATGCTTCATTTAGTTACTCGCGCCAAAGCGGACATCCCCGTCATTCTAACCGATACTGGTTACCTGTTTGCTGAGACGTACCGATTTATCGATGAGCTGACAGATGCTCTCAACCTAAATTTAAAAGTTTATCGAGCCAAAGAAAGTGCGAATTGGCAAGAAGCTCGATATGGAAAATTATGGGAGCAGGGCGTAGAGGGAATTGAAAAATACAACAAGCTCAATAAAGTTGAGCCGATGCGTCGAGCGTTAAAAGAGCTTAATGTAGGAACGTGGTTCTCTGGACTGCGTCGAGAGCAAAGTAAATCTCGTGCAGGTTTACCGATTCTATCAATTCAGAACGGTGTGTTTAAATTTCTACCAGTAATTGATTGGACTAATAAAGACGTTCATTACTACTTAGAACAACACGGCCTTAAATACCATCCATTGTGGGATGAAGGTTACCTTTCAGTTGGTGATACACATACCACTCGTAAATGGGAGCCGGGAATGTCAGAGGAAGAAACTCGATTCTTTGGCTTAAAGCGAGAATGTGGCCTACACGAAGATGATGGCTCTGAACAAGATGGGTCTGGCATATAGCCATAATGCTCTTTAAATAGAGTTTAGGTTAAGTTTAATAAAGATAGCTGCAATAAAGCAGCTTTCTTTATTTATGGTACTTGAAAAACACGCCTCAAAGAACAACTCTGTGGATAAGTTGTGTGAGAGTTTGGGGTAAAGTTGAATAAATAAAGGTTTGATCGAAAACTCATCGTTTAACCATTATTTTCGCAATTTTTGAAAAATAACACTTGCCAATGTGAGCGCGATCTCTATAATGCCTCCTCGTCGACAGGGCAAGGCCTCACAAGGGTTTAAGCGAAGTTGATAAGGCTGAAAAGAAAAACGAAATAATTTGAAGAAAGTGTTTGACACAATAAATTATCTCGCTAGAATGGCCGCCTCTTCCGAAGTGATGTCAATCACAAAGAAGAGTTGCTCTTTAACAATATAGACCTATCAATCTGTGTGGGCACTCGTTGATGATAATCCAATTCGATACTTCGGTATCAAATTAGGTTTCAATGAAACGAAGTGACCATTGAATCTTCGGATTCAGCACAGTCAATTCAAA
>NZ_JAWOWK010000021.1:0-38393 GCF_033340375.1 Vibrio sp. 1167
TGATAGGTCTATATTGTTAAAGAGCTTGCTTTACGAGAAGTTTTTCTCTCAAAGCGGAGGTGCATTCTAGCGATTTAATTGACAGTGTCAAACACTTTTTCAATTTATTTTTCGTAGAAGCTTTCACCTCTCCGACCCTGCTGAAGCCTTATCGCGTCTGCCGTGTCGGTGGATGCGCATTATAGGGAACTCAGATCCGTTCGCAACCCTTTTTTGAAAAAAAATGGAAAAAAATGACTGTTCGATGACTATTTCATCAAAAAAGCAAAAAAGAGGGTAAAAAACCCTCTTTTTCTGCCTTAAAAGCCGTATTTAAATGAATGCGTACGCGTCTGCGAACATACGTTCGCTCTTCGCTTTCTTGTTCTGAGTGAACTGTTCACGTGCTGCGCCAGCCATTTCAAAACGACCTGCAATATAGATATCGTAGTTTTCTAAGCTTTCGAAATCTTCAGCTACAGCTTGTAGCACGTTACCAACTTTACCTTGCCAGTCTGCAGGAGCTTCTTCTACTACTGGCACAAAGTGAACATTGGCAAACTTGTCGGCAATCTCGACCAGTTCGTCTTTAGCATAAAGCTGGCAGTTATCGCGCGCCCCCCAATATAAATAGATAGGATTGGTTTTATTCTGCGCTACGCAGTGATCCAGAATCGAGCGAACGTAACTGAAGCCTGTACCACCAGCAATTAATAATAATGGGCGTTCGCTTTCTTCTTGAACCCAAGCATCGCCATGTGGCGCATCAATTTCAATCTGACCATCAGTTTCAAGCGCCGCTTGCATTGCTTCGACAACTTCTTGTGCATAAGCGTTGTGTTCCGCCGCACCGATGTGCAGTTCAAGTTCACCTTCATGACGACAAGGGCTGCTTGCGATAGAGAAAGGACGTTTGTCTTTTTCACCCATCACCACCATTAGGTACTGACCCGCTTTAAAAGGCACTGGTGATTCTGGATGAAGAAGGATTTGGTAAGTATTACAAGCTAACGGCTGAATAGACTTTACTTTACATTGGATGGTCATGGTGTTCCTCTCGCTTACTCATCAAAAGTAAGCACTAAATTACTTTCTGTATAGGCTTGGCAAGGGAATATCCAACCTTGCTGTTGCTCTTTTTCGGTTAGCATCGGTTCGAGGTGGTAACTCACCTCGCCCGTTAGCTTTTTACACATACACATGGCGCAAGCGCCAACTTGGCAACGGTGTGGGAAGCGAATATTGTTGTTGAGCGCAGCTTCCAACACCGTCTCCCCTTCTTTTACTTGGAACCTAACGTCCATTGGTAGAAGGTGGACTTGATGACTCATAGAATACCTAACTGGTCCCAAATCTCATCGACTTTAGCCACAAGTTTAGGATCTTTTTTGATAGGCGTACCCCACTCGCGCGTGACTTCAGATTCGAACTTGTTGGTCGCATCCAGTCCTAATTTGGATGAACTCTCAGTCTTACCAAGCACTTGAATCGTGTCTCTATCTGGGTCCATTCGAGTTGTCACCGCCCAAATGATGTCATTCCAATCTCGTGCATTAACGTCATCGTCGCACAAAATGATGAATTTGTTATCCGTGTACTGAGCAAAGAAGCCCCATAGATGTTCCATCAATTCTTGGGATTGACCAGCTTGGTCTTTCTTCATAGTCACGACAGCAAATTGGTCGTTTGCTGTAACTGGAAGATAGACGTCAACAATCTCAGGGCGTTGCTGTTTCAACTCATTTAGTTCTGCTTCGGTAATCGCTTTGCTGTCTCGCTCAGTGACCTCGGTTCGCGTCGCCAGCTCGGCATCCCATTTAATGGTCGCATCCAAGCCCATTTTGGAGCCAAGCCCAACCACTGGTGAAGCAAAGTCGAGCGAGTCGATTGGCGTGTTATCTATCATCAAGGTATCACGTACAGGATCCATATGCTCTGACATGGCTTTCACGACATCATTCCAATCTCGTGCGTTTACCGATTCATCGCACACAATAACAAACTTGGTATACATGAATTGACGCAAGAAAGACCACACACCCATCATTACGCGCTTGGCATGTCCTGGGTACTGCTTCTTCATGGTGACGACTGCCATTCGGTACGAACAACCTTCTGGCGGTAGATAGAAGTCTTCAATCTCTGGGAATTGCTTTTGCAGAATCGGCACAAACACTTCGTTTAATGCCACACCCAATACAGCTGGTTCATCAGGCGGACGACCTGTGTAGGTGCTGTGATAAATAGGGTCTTTACGCATAGTAATGTGCGTAATGGTGAATACGTGGTGCTTTTCTTTTTCGTTATAGTAGCCAGTGTGGTCACCGTAAGGGCCTTCATCAGCAAACTCATTCGGGTCGATATAGCCTTCCATCACGATTTCCGCGCTCGCTGGAACTTCCAAATCATTACTGACTGACTTCACGACTTCCGTTTTGCTTCCACGTAGCAAACCTGCAAATGCGTATTCCGATAGCGTATCTGGCACTGGTGTTACTGCGCCAAGAATGGTTGCTGGGTCTGCACCAAACGCGACCGAAACTGGGAAAGGTTTACCTGGGTTGGTTTCCATCCAATCGCGCAGATCAAGCGCACCACCACGATGGGCTAACCAACGCATGATGATTTTGTTCTTGGCAATTTTCTGCTGACGGTAAATGCCTAGGTTCTGACGTTTCTTACTTGGACCTTTGGTTACGGTTAAGCCCCAAGTAAGCAGCGGCGCTACATCTTCTGCCCAGCAGCTCATTACCGGAATTTTATCCAAGTCGACTTCATCACCTTGCCAAACAATGTCTTGGCATGGTGCTTTACGTAAACGCTTAGCCGGCATGTTCAATACTTGTTTGAACACAGGCAGTTTTTCTAAAGCGTCTTTGAAGCCTTTTGGTGGCTCAGGTTCTTTTAAATAAGCCAGCAGCTTACCGACTTCTCTTAATTCTTTAACGTCTTCACGTCCCATGCCGATTGCGACACGCTCTGGTGTACCAAACAGGTTAGTCAAAACAGGTACGTCGTAGCCGATTGGGTTCTCAAACAACAGCGCAGGTCCACCAGCACGCAAGGTGCGGTCGCTGATTTCTGTCATTTCATAAGCGGGATCGACAGGGTGAGTGATGCGTTTAAGTCGACCTTTCTGTTCTAGGTGGTCGATAAATTCGCGTAAATCCTTAAAACTCATAGGCCTTCATGCTGGCTGATTAAACTGTCCGCAGTATAACAAATAGGAGGACGCTAAGATCCTCCTATTTTGTGTGGGTATGTGAGCAAGATTACTTTAATACTTGTTCAATCTGCCGAGTCTTTATCTGATGGTTCGAAGATACTAACTCTTCCAACCAGGTTTGATGCCCTTGTTGAGCAAGCTCTCGAGCAACCATGGTTGCTTCTTCTGATAACGCCATTTTTCTAACTAGAAACTGCTTTACTTGCGGAGATAGAGGGTTAGATTTTGTAAGTAGACTAATAGCTTCTGGCTTGAGTGATGGGTTAACTGTGGCATTCATCAATTGCTGAATGGAAAAAACGTCTCCAACCGCAGCTAAACGCTCAAGTTCGGACTGGCTGTTGTAATCGGCTTTCATCCGCCAGAGTAAATTGTACACTTCCTCATCCTGACTAACTTGTGCCAACCTGACTATCACGGCCGTCGAGGGTAACCAACTGGTCACATTTGCTTTGGTTAACTGGGCCGCTAATGCAGCAAGCGCGTTGGGTGATAAACTGTCTAACTCTCGAATCAAAAGCGCTTCACGCGCTTGAGCTTGTTGAGATGGCCCTGTAAGCCATTGCTTTAAGTTAAGCTCTCTTCGTTCAGCTTGTAAGACAAAGTCCAAGGTACTTTGGTCTTGTTTCCAACGCTTAATCAAGCGACTCGCAATAACGGGAAAGTTAAAAGCGGGTACACTAAATTCATACCCATCACCTCGCTCTAACACTTGATAAGTCGGGGTCATACGGATCTGGGACTCAACAAACAGAGCCATTCGAGGCGTGAGAATCACATCTTGCTTTTCAAGCTTTTCCAATAATTGAAAGCGCACCACCTCTTGTTGAGGCAAAGCAAGTCTATCAAGGGCAAATTTAAGCGAGTCGACTTCATCTCTGACAGCGTAATCAAGCAGTTCAGAGACTTTAGCCTGTATTTGAGTATCCTGAAGCCACTGCTCTACTACAGACTCATGCATTTCCTTGGCAGATAATGTCGCAGGTAGAGTGATAAGTGACAAGCTCAGGAGTAATGACGACAACATTCCTTGTTGCATGTTAACCTCCCGATAACATTTCCTTCATTCTGATACTTCTATCGGGAGAAAGCAATAAAAAAGCCACCGATATACGGTGGCTTTTCGCAGAATAACTTATCTGAGACTATTGACGACGCATCGCATCGAAGAACTCATCGTTGGTCTTCGTCATCGCTAGCTTATCGATTAGGAATTCCATTGCGTCGATTTCGCCCATTGGGTGAACGATCTTACGCAGAATCCACATCTTCTGTAGTTCGTCAGTCTTCGTCAGTAGCTCTTCACGACGTGTACCTGAGCGGTTGAAGTCAATCGCAGGGAATACACGCTTCTCAGCAATCTTACGGTTCAAGTGCAGTTCCATGTTACCTGTACCCTTGAACTCTTCGTAGATAACTTCATCCATTTTAGAACCAGTATCTACTAGTGCCGTTGCGATGATAGTTAGGCTGCCGCCTTCTTCTACGTTACGTGCAGCACCGAAGAAACGCTTAGGACGATGTAATGCGTTTGCATCCACACCACCAGTTAGTACTTTACCTGATGAAGGCACTACGGTGTTGTAAGCACGAGCTAGACGAGTGATAGAGTCAAGCAAGATAACCACGTCTTTCTTATGTTCAACAAGACGTTTTGCTTTCTCGATCACCATTTCCGCTACTTGTACGTGACGAGATGCTGGCTCATCGAAAGTCGACGCAACCACTTCACCTTTAACTAGGCGCTGCATCTCAGTTACTTCTTCTGGACGTTCGTCGATAAGAAGAACCATCAACTCACACTCTGGGTGGTTGTACGCGATGCTTTGCGCGATGTTTTGCAGAAGCATTGTTTTACCCGCTTTAGGCGGAGCAACAATCAGACCACGTTGACCTTTACCGATTGGCGATGCCAAGTCTAAAACACGTGCTGTAATGTCTTCTGTTGAACCGTTACCACGCTCCATAACCATGCGCTCATTCGCATGTAGAGGGGTAAGGTTTTCAAATAGGATCTTGTTACGGGCGTTGTCTGGTTTATCGTCGTTAACGGTATTGACTTTTAGAAGGGCAAAGTAACGTTCACCGTCTTTTGGTGGACGAATTTTACCAGCGATAGAGTCACCAGTACGTAGGTTAAAGCGACGAATCTGACTTGGTGATACGTAGATATCGTCCGGACCCGCAAGGTATGAACTATCTGCACTGCGTAGGAAACCAAAGCCGTCTTGCAGAATTTCCAGAACCCCATCGCCAAAGATGTCTTCGCCGCCTTTAGCGTGCGCTTTTAAAATCGCGAAGATGATGTCTTGTTTTCTTAAGCGAGCTAGGTTCTCTAATCCTAAGCTTTCGCCCAGTTTTACAAGGTCAGACACAGGTCTGTTCTTCAGTTCGGTAAGGTTCATGGTGGTGGATTCTTGTTTAGTCAAAATAAGATCTGTTTTCTAGTTAAGATGGATTTGGTCTCAGGATCGACCAAGAAGAGAAATTTGTTCAATTAACGCGCGATAAGTTAGCACTAATTAGTATTCTAGTCCAGAGTTAGAAAAACAAAACCGTGCATTGTAACTTTGCACGGTTTTATCTGTAATCACTTGGTGATTATAAGTTTGCGTCTAGGAACTCTTTTAGTTGAGTTTTAGACAGAGCACCTACTTTCGTTGCCGCTACGTTACCATCTTTAAATAGTAATAGCGTTGGAATGCCGCGAATACCAAACTTAGGTGGTGTACCTGCGTTATGGTCGATGTTTAGTTTACCGATAGTGAGTTTGCCTTCGTACTCGTCTGCGATTTCGTCCAAAATAGGAGCGATCATTTTACAAGGACCACACCATTCTGCCCAAAAATCCACTAGAACCGGGCCTGCAGCGTTGATTACATCGTTTTCAAAACCGTCATCAGTTAGCTGCAAAATCTTATCACTCATCTTCCACTCCAATGTGTTTTTCGAAACTGGTTGGATGATAACCAGTAATTAGATGCCCTATTGGAATGTATTTACTTTCGTATTGCAAGCTTTAGCTGATATTCTATAGCCATGAAAAAGACGCATATCACAGAGCAAAAGTTCGCCGATTTGGGCTTAAAGCCCCAAGTTATTGAAGGATTGGACAAAAAAGGGTTCGAATTTTGTACCCCTATCCAAGCCTTGGCGTTGCCGGTCCTGCTCACCGGCCAAGACATCGCAGGCCAGGCCCAAACGGGTACTGGTAAAACGCTCGCGTTTCTTACTGCTACGTTCAACCACCTTCTGACGACTCCGGAACATGAAGGTCGTAAGCCTACACAGCCACGCGCAATTATTATGGCGCCTACACGTGAGCTCGCTATTCAGATTTACAATGATGCAGAATCATTAACTGAAAGCACAGGTCTAAAAACCGCTCTAGCTTACGGTGGTGAAAGCTACGACAAGCAACTTGCGAAACTGCAAGACGGCGTAGATATTCTGATCGGAACAACAGGCCGTATCATCGATTTCTACAAACAGCGCGTATTTAACCTCAACAACATTCAAGCTGTTGTTCTGGACGAAGCCGACCGCATGTTCGATCTTGGCTTTATTAAAGACATTCGCTTCTTGTTCCGTCGTATGCCTGAGCCAAAAGAGCGTTTGAACATGCTGTTCTCAGCAACGCTGTCTTACCGCGTTCAAGAACTGGCATTCGAACACATGAATACTCCTGAGCATGTCGTTGTCGAACCAGAACAAAAAACTGGCCACCGTATCCAGGAAGAGCTTTTCTATCCTTCGAATGAAGACAAAATGGCGCTGCTTCAAACACTAATTGAAGAAGAGTGGCCAGATCGCGCTATCATTTTTGCCAATACCAAGCATAAGTGTGAATCGGTTTGGGGTCATTTGGCTGCCGATGGACACCGTGTAGGCCTTCTTACTGGCGATGTACCGCAGAAGAAGCGTGAGAAGATTCTTGAGCAATTCACCAAAGGTGATGTCGACATCCTAGTTGCAACTGACGTTGCAGCGCGTGGCCTGCATATTCCTCAGGTAACGCACGTTTTCAACTACGACCTTCCTGACGACTGTGAAGATTATGTTCACCGTATTGGCCGTACTGGTCGCGCTGGTGCGAGCGGTCATTCGATCAGTTTTGCTTGTGAAGAGTACGCGGTTAACCTACCAGCAATCGAAGAATACATTGAGCATACAATCCCAGTTTCAGAGTACGATTCGTCGGCACTGATTCAAGATCTACCGGCTCCGATTCGTATGCGTGCACCACGCAACCAACAGCGCCGCACGAATACTGGCGGTACCCGTTCTGGTAACCGTAAGCCGCAGGGACGTCGTCCACGCCAACCGCGTCAATCGGCCCCAAAACAATCGTAATAGGAAACTGAGTTCGTTTTATGAGTCAAGCAGGATCATCACCGCTATATGCCGCCATCGACCTCGGGTCGAACAGTTTTCACATGCTCGTTGTGCGTCACATCGATGGCAGCGTTCAAACAATGGCTAAAATTAAGCGCAAAGTTCGTCTAGCAGCGGGCTTAGATGAACATAATTCTCTTAGTATGGAAGCTATGCAGCGAGGATGGGACTGCTTAAGTCTATTTGCGGAACGCTTGCAGGACATTCCTAAACAAAACATTCGCATCGTCGGTACTGCAACATTACGTACCGCGACCAATGTAGATGTGTTTTTAGAAAAGGCTAACCAAATTCTAGGCCAGCCTATCGAAGTGATTACTGGTGAAGAAGAAGCTGCCACGATCTATAAAGGTGTCGCTCACACCTCTGGCGGTAGTGGTCGTCGCCTTGTAGTCGATATCGGTGGAGCAAGTACCGAACTGATTATCGGTGAAGGTTTCGAAGCCAAAGCACTGACCAGCTTAAAAATGGGCTGCGTGACTTGGCTTGAAAACTTCTTTAAAGATCGCCAATTGAATGCTCGTAACTTTGACGCGGCAATTGAAGGAGCGAAACAGACCATCCAGCCGATTTTAGAACGTTATACTGAAATTGGTTGGGATGTGTGCGTTGGTGCATCAGGCACTGTTCAGGCATTGCAAGAGATAATGCTGGCGCAAGGCATGGACGAAGTAATCACTCACTCCAAACTCAAGCGTCTACAGAAGCAAGCCATGTTGGCCGACCATTTAGAAGAGCTCGATATTGAAGGCTTAACACTTGAGCGTGCATTAGTGTTCCCTAGTGGCCTCTCTATTTTGATTGCCGTTTTTGAGTTGCTTGAAATCGATGCTATGACACTGGCTGGCGGCGCACTACGCGAAGGCTTAGTGTATGAGATGGTTGAAGAGCTTCGTCAAGAAGACATTCGTGCCCGCACTATCGCTAGCGTACAAAATCGTTATCAGCTCGATCACCAATACGGCGAACAAGTCGCTACTCTGGCACACACGCTTTTACAGCAAGCTGGGGGCGATGAGTGGATTACAGAGCCTCAGGGCAAGATATTACTCGAGACCGCCGCAAAACTGCATGAAATTGGTTTAACTATCGATTTCAAAAAAGGCGGAGAGCATAGTGCTTACTTGCTGCAGAATTTGGATCTGCCTGGTTACACGCGCGCACAGAAGTTCTTTATTGGTGAAGTGGCTCGTCGCTATCGCGAACAGCTCACTTCTTTACCTGAGCAGCATGCATTATCAGGCTCAAGTGCCAAACGAGTATTGAGACTGTTGCGTCTTGCGGTTCTACTCAGCCATCGTCGCAATCCTGATCTAGAGCCAAATGTGACTCTAACGGTTGAAGGCGACGATCTAACGTTACACATTGATGCGCAATGGCTAGAGAAAAACCCACTGACTGCGGCTGAGTTGGAAATTGAATCCAACCGTCAGACAGACATCGGCTGGCCATTAAATATCGTAGCAAAATAAGCGAATATCACTGCCTTACAATACTAAGGCCCAGGCGTTCGCTTGGGCTTTTTTGCTTCTACTTCCCCTACAAAACGTGCTGCCCAGCAAAAATCTCAGCTTCTCCGCTCTACATCGAAAAACAGCCATGCTTTATTGATAAACACAATTTAGCCAACCAAGATGCACCATCATGAAAACCGTTTTAATGACTGGCTTAACTGGCACCCTCGCCCCAAAAGTCGCTCATCAGTTTCACCTACGCGGCTGGAACATATTGGAGTGGAATCACCACCAAATCTCACCAGATGATCCAGAGCAAAGTGAACAATTTTGGCAGCAACACCACATCAATGTGGTGTGCCATATGGCGATGGGAAGTGAAGAGTGGGCAGCATGGCTCGGTGAACACTGCAAACAGCGCAACATTCCTTACCTCTTTGTCAGCACAGCAATGGTATTTGATGCCACAAAAAACGGGCCTTATGGCATCTTTGAAGAAAGAAACACCCAAGATGATTACGGCAAATACAAAGTTCGTTGTGAAGATGCAATCTGGCAAGCAAATCCAGATGCGATGGTTGCTCGAATTGGTTGGCAGCTCCATCACCAAGCAGAAGGCAATAACATGTTGGCGCATCTCGACCGCCAATATGAAGAGTACGGCGTTATTACCGCTAGCACAGCTTGGTATCCCGCGACTTCTCATATGGACGATACTGCACTCGCCTTTTTGCAGCTTATTGAGCGGAACGAAGCCGGTTTATACCATCTTGATAGCAACTTAAAGGATAAGTGGAATTTCTACGAACTCGTTTGTGCACTCAAGCAGCATTACAACAAGCCATGGCAAGTGCTGCCAAGCAATGATTATCACCATGACCAACGTCTAACAGATGAACGAATTGCCTTGCCGCCATTGAGTGAACGTTTCAACAAGCCAGAGCAAATCAAACAAGCTGGCATCATAGGCATCAACTGGGGACGCACGCACATTCCCCACTATCGAAACAATGGTGTATCGGTCACAACGTTATGCGCCAACCAAATAGAACCGCTTCAGCAAGCGTGCAGTGAGGAAGCAATCCTAAAGGCAGAAACGAACATCAGCGCACTCAAACAACTCGATGTCGTGACCATCGCGACACCTGCGCATACTCATGCAGAGATCATAAAGACGTTAGGTTCAACCAAGCTGATTTGTGAAAAGCCATTGGTGGGATTGAATTCCGACATCACTCACTGGCAGCAACCGAACTCCAACCTATTGGTTAATTACGCCTTTGCTCAGCTAGAGACCGCCAAGACGATAGAGAAGTGGCTCGCCTCGCAAATCCAACCTTGTGTGGTCAATCTAGTCACCCAAGTTAATCTACCAGGCACCTTCACGCTCAAAGAGTGGTTTCTTGAGACAGCTAGCCACCCTATTTCTTGGTTGCTGCATTGCTTCGGAGACTACTCTCAATCAACACTGGTTGAGGAAAACGGCCAACTGATCGTTGAGCTGCAATGTGACGACCACCAGCTAAGGTTTGTATTTGAACTAACAGGTGAACCGGGCATCGAGCACAATCTAACGATTCAATCCA
Organism: Vibrio sp. 1167; assembly: GCF_033340375.1. Lineage (NCBI taxonomy): Bacteria > Pseudomonadati > Pseudomonadota > Gammaproteobacteria > Vibrionales > Vibrionaceae > Vibrio > Vibrio sp. 1167. Next base: position 10,641 of record NZ_JAWOWK010000021.1, read on the forward strand.
ACCAGACCTTAACCAGCAAAGGCTACTACCGTGTCGGAGAAAAATGGCGTTTCGAGCCCATTCTCGTTAATGGCAACGCGATAAATGATGGAGAGTACAGCGAGTCTGATTGCTGGCAGGACGCCAATCAACGCAGTGTCGGTTTGATGTTGGCGATGTTCAATCAAAGCATCAGTTGGGAGAACGGCCTGCAACTTGGCGCCTTCGATGCGCAAAAAGCCATTTTGATTGAGAAGACGCTCCGTTAGCCATTTCACCAACTAGCTTCCTCTACGTTCCGTAACTTCGATAAAAAGGTCTCACTCGGGACCTTTTTTATTACTCCATTTTTACCTTTGTACAGCTTAGGGAGCTTTTGGACACCCATGATCTAATTACTCCCCATGCTGTACAAAACCCTCTAACCCCAAGTAAACAGGCACAAAAAAGCCGCTTGATTTGAGCAAGCGGCTTTCGGGGTTCCCACTGATATTAAGACTGAACGCTTGTGGTCACCTTAAAGTCAGGGTTCACCGCAGTCAGCTTCTTAATTAGGTAATTCAGTAGTACGCCATACATAGGAACGAACAAACCAAGACTAATAATCAGTTTGAAGCCGTAATCCACCAGCGCGATTTCCGTCCAATGCTCAGCCATAAATGGATCTGGGCTTTGGTAGAACGCAATGGCGAAGAAAGCGATGGTATCAAGTGCATTACCGAAAAGCGTTGAACACGTTGGTGCCACCCACCATTGCTTCATTTGACGTAGGCGGTTGAACACATGCACATCCATGATCTGACCAAGTAGGTACGCCATGAAGCTAGCAATCGCGATACGAGCAACGAATAAGTTAAATTCCCCTAGGTGGCCAAAACCTTGGAATTGACCTTCGAAGAACACCACCGATAAGAAGTAAGACACTGCCAAAGCAGGCAACATCACTAAGAAGATGATCTTACGTGCCAACTGAGCACCGAAAATACGCACAGTTAAGTCAGTCGCTAAGAAGATAAATGGGAAAGTGAATGCACCCCAAGTGGTATGGAAACCGAAAATAGTAAACGGTAGCTGAACTAGGTAATTGCTAGATGCAATAATGACTAGGTGGAATAGAGCCAGATAGATAAGGGCGTTGCGCTGCTGCGCAGGGGTAAAGTTACTCATGCGATACCTTTTTAGTTTGGTTTGGGGGTGAGGGAACCCAAATCGAGTCACTGAATAAAGTGGCTCTTACCAACAATGTAAAATGAAAAATAAACTGGCTTGGCTCATTCCGAGCGAAGCGGTGGGCGATTATACATTAACCACTTTTCGCCGCAAGTCGTCTGTCTTACGCAAACGTTTGAGCATAAAAAAGGGTGTTTCATGTGAAACACCCTTTCTAAAAAAACTCTATTTTTAAAAACCGCGTTGGAACAATCCTGCGAGATAATTCAGCTCTTCCCTGCTCTCTTCAATCGCTAAAGCTTCAAACCAAATCGCTTCGCTGTAATGCTCTGCTTTCATAAACAGTCGGCAACCTTCAAAGTCAATCAACCAAGAGTGAATGTCCGCATCCCACTGTTTTTCCACCACAGTAGCAGAAAGCAAGCCGACTAAACGCTCACCTAAAGCAGGAAAGCTATCAAGGTCAAAGCTCGGCGCGGTAATGATTAAGCGCCCTTCTTGTGCCATGTAATCCGCTAAGCCAAATTCCTTTTGCATCTTGGTTCCTTATCCGTGGTGAGTAATGTGTTCTTGAATCAAATCGAGGAATGGGTCGGCGTACTTCTCTAGTTTGCGCTGACCAACGCCACTCACTGCCAGCATTTCGCCGTAAGACGTTGGCAAGATCTCCGCCATATCAATCAGAGTCGCGTCACTAAAGACCACGTATGGTGGCAAACCATCTTCATCAGCAATCGATTTACGCAGCTTGCGTAACTTAGCAAATAGCTTCTTGTCGTAGTTCTTACTGGTCAGTTTTTCCGACTTCGCCGCACGTGCTGCGGTGTCTAAACGTGGAACCGCTAACTCCAGAGTCACATCGCCACGCAACAACGGACGCGCCTCTTCGGTAAGTTGCAACGTTGAGTTACGAGTGATGTTTTGGAACAGCAGCCCTTTGTGGATTAACTGACGGAAAATACTCACCCAGTAATCGTGGCTATGATCGCGCCCTATCGCGTAAGTAGAAATCTTATCGTGCCCATTTTCACGTACACGAATGTTTTGCATGCCACGTAGCACTTCTACCACGTAGCCCATACCAAAGCTCTGATTAACACGGTACACACAAGACAATGCCTTACGCGCTTCTTCCGTGGCATCAAAGTGTTTCGGTGGATCTAAGCAAATATCGCAGTTGCCACATGGCTTCTCACGATACTCACCAAAGTAATTCAATAGCACCTGACGACGACAAGTCTGCGCCTCAGCAAAGGCACTCATCGCATTCAGTTTGTGGGTTTCCACCTGCTTCTGTGGACCATCGTCTTTCTCATCCAACATACGGCGCAGCCAACTGATGTCCGCTGGGTCATACAACATCATGGCTTCCGCAGGTAGACCATCACGCCCTGCACGACCTGTTTCCTGATAGTAAGACTCGATGTTGCGCGGGATATCAAAGTGAACCACAAAACGCACGTTTGGTTTGTTGATGCCCATACCGAATGCCACGGTCGCCACTACAATTTGAATGTCATCACGTTGGAAAGCTTCTTGAACGTAAGCGCGCTCATCAGCGTCCATACCTGCGTGATAACCAGCAGCACGAATGTGGTTGTTGCACAGCTTCTCGGTCACCATCTCAACTTTCTTACGGCTACCACAATAGATGATGCCGCAATTCCCCTTTTGGGTTTCAAGATAACGAACGATTTGCGAAACCGGCTTGTGCTTCTCAACTAAGTTGTAGCGAATGTTGGGACGGTCGAAGCTGCCTAGATAAACCTCTGGATTATTCAGTTGCAGACGCTCAAGAATATCTCGACGCGTTGCGTCATCCGCCGTCGCCGTCAGCGCCATAAATGGCACATGGGAAAACTGCTGCTTGAGTTGACCAAGCGCGGCGTATTCTGGACGAAAATCGTGTCCCCACTGGGAAATACAGTGCGCTTCATCGACAGCAATCATCGATAACGGCAGGTTTTCCAAGCGCTCAATGAAATCACGCATCAATACGCGTTCTGGCGAGACGTACACCAACTTAAGATGACCAGTGTGCATGCGGTTATACACGCTGAGCAGCTCTTCGCGAGGCATGGTCGAGTTAATGCACTCAGCCGCTACACCGTTGGCTTTAAGCTGGTCCACTTGGTCCTTCATCAACGAGATAAGCGGAGAAATGACCAAAGTAATGCCAGAGCGAACCAAAGCAGGGATTTGATAACACAGCGACTTACCGCCACCAGTAGGCAGGATAACTAAGCTGTCGCGACCTTCTACCGCAGCGTCAATCACCAACTGCTGACCATCACGGAACTCTTGGTAACCAAACACATCCTCCAACACACGTTGAGGCGTTACAGGCGAATCAGATTGTTCGGCTAACAAGGTCGAGGTCATGAAAAGTCTCAGATTGGGTCTTAAAAAAGAGGTGCTTATGCATACCACTGGCACACAAAGTGAGGGCACATTGTAATGGGGTTTCATGGTGAATAAAACCGCAAATTGTTAGGTGTTTCGCATCACGACTCGTATACTGATTTTCTGCTCTATAAAACACACAATTAGGTGACACTTCATGACACCAGAAGACGAACAACAACGCGCGCGGCAAGGCATCTTGCTAGCGATTGGCGCGTATACCATGTGGGGCATTGCGCCGATGTACTTTAAGTCCATCGCACAAGTATCTCCTTTGGAAATTCTAAGCCACCGAGTGATATGGTCTTTCTTTTTGCTTGCTGCACTCCTCCATTTTGGCCGTCACTGGCGCTCGGCTTACCACATCGCGAAAGACAAAACGAAAATCGCTTACCTGATCGCAAGTTCCATGTTAATTGGCGGCAATTGGTTGATTTTCATTTGGGCGGTAAACTCGAATCATATGCTCGACGCCAGCTTAGGTTATTACATTAACCCACTGATCAACGTCTTACTCGGGATGGTATTTTTGGGAGAGAGACTGCGTAAATTACAGTGGTTCGCGGTTGTATTGGCAGGTTGTGGCGTACTCGTTCAACTGATTGTATTTGGCTCCGTACCTGTTGTTGCGATGGCGTTAGCAATGAGCTTCGGCTTTTATGGCTTATTAAGAAAGAAAGTCAGTGTCGATGCAAAAACTGGCTTGTTTATCGAGACATTACTTCTGCTGCCGGTGGCCGCTGTTTATTTGCTTTTTATTGCCGATACACCAACCTCAAATATGCTTACGAATCCACTTACGTTAAATAGTTTGTTGATCGCTGCTGGGGTTATAACAACCCTGCCACTGCTGTGCTTTACGGGTGCAGCAACAAGACTCAAATTATCGACTTTGGGCTTTTTCCAATATATAGGCCCAAGCTTAATGTTTTTACTTGCAGTATTGATGTATGGCGAACCCTTTACCATGGATAAAGCGATCACTTTCGTCTTTATTTGGGGAGCACTAGTCGTGTTTAGCTTTGATGGATTACGTAATAACCGTCGCTCACGCCGAATCGTTCAGCCACAGTGATCGTTTTTTACAAGACAAGTTAGAAATTGCCAGATAAGCTTGGTCATAATGTGACCAAGCTTTTTTTTGTTTAATGGAACATATTCAGTACTACGCAACCGACCATGACAACTTGAGTCTAATAGAGGCGAAATACCAGAAATTTGCTTTTCAAAGGCATTACCATCTGGATTTTCATCTCGGCCTGATCACGCATGGTGCGCAGAAGTTCCAATATCAAGGTAACAACCACCAAGTTGGTCACGGGCAAATTGTGATTATGCCGCCGGATGAGCTGCACGACGGGCAATCTAAGCTCGAAAGTGGCTACGAAGTAAATGTGTTTGCGATCGAGCCTCACCTATTGAGCGATCTGGCTGATCTTAAGCAAAACGGTCAAATAATACACTTCAACGAGCTGATCATCTCGGATCCACAGATATTTTCACAACTTAGTAACTTACACGGGCTACTTCGTCGTGAAAACCTCAGCCAACTCACCAAAGATTGCCTTCCTTTTGAAGGATTTAACCAGCTTTTTGATCGCTACGGATCGCTTGAGCGACAAAAAGTGGTGCCGCTAGGAAACCAATCGCTTGGGACGTTAAAAGATTATCTAATGGCTAACCTTGACCAAGCGGTGCGTTTGGATTCGCTATCAGAGCTGTGCCAACTGAGCCCAACGCAGTTCCAGCGCCACTTTAAAGCGCAAACTGGCATGACGCCTTATGCATGGTTCGCACGCCTGCGCCTCGAACAAGGCATGAAGTTACTGCAAGCTGGTCAATGTGGTACCGACGTCGCCCACCAGATCGGTTTCTACGATCAAGCGCATTTCAGCAAAGCGTTTAAACAGACCTACGGCGTTTCCCCTTCTCAAGTGGCTCGTTAATTTCATTTACCGAGAAAGCTGTCAGTTTTTTACAAGCGCCACAGGTGACTTACCACGACAATAGCCGCATTGGTTAAATTTGAGATGTGTTATGAATGAATCCACCATATTGCTGACACTCGCCAGCATTCACTTTATTGCCCTAATGAGTCCAGGTCCGGACTTTGCGCTGGTCGTACAAAATGCGACGCGTCATGGTCGTCAAACTGGCTTGTACATTGCGTTGGGATTGTCCGTCGGTATTTTGCTGCACTCTTTGTTCAGCCTGACAGGTGTGAGTTTTGTCGTCCACCAGCACCCAGTGCTGTATTCCGTGGTACAACTGCTCGGTGGTAGTTACCTGCTCTACTTAGGAATTGGCGCATTGCGTGCCGTGATCTCGATGATCCAAAACCCACAGACGGATCAACCTAAGAAGCAAAATAACCTAGTGATCAGCAATAAGCGTCAAGCGTTTGCTAAAGGGTTTGCGACCAACATTCTTAACCCAAAAGCCCTGGTGTTCTTTGTCAGTTTGATGTCGAGTTTAGTCCCAGCAGGTATGTCGATTACTGGCAAAGGTATTGCACTGGTCATCCTGTTTGGCTTGTCGCTATTCTGGTTCTCTAGCCTTGCATGGATGCTGTCGACACAGCGCTTACAGCGTAAATTGCAACAAGCGGGTATCTACATCGACGGTCTATGCGGCGTGGTATTTACTCTAGTGGGCGGCAGTATTCTATACCAAACTATCAATACTTTTATCGGATAAAGTACTGATTTAAAAGCGTAGCACAATCGACATTTCTAAGATTGCTGACTCGACGTGACTCTCCATAACTGCCAAGCTCAAAGCACAAAACTGGCAACATGGAGAGTCATCATGCATTGGACGTTCAACCGACTCGTGACCACGGGTCTTTTTCTTACTTCCCCACTAATCTTATCTACCTCAGTCTTTGCTAACCAAGCAGCAGATGCGGTTGCGCCGGAGCACAGCACTGGCTTCGAGCAAAAACAATTGATCAAAGCGAAAGATTATATGGTTACCGCTGCTAACCCAATTGCAACCCAAGCTGGTGCGGATGTTATTGCCCAAGGTGGTAATGCTATTGATGCTATGGTTGCCGTGCAGCTGATGCTGGGCTTGGTAGAACCGCAATCATCAGGTATTGGTGGTGGCGCCTTCTTAGTGTATTGGGACAGTGAGAAACAAAAACTAACTACGTATGATGGACGCGAAACCGCACCGCTCGCCGCGACGCCGAAACTCTTTTTAGACGAAAAAGGACAACCCCTACAATTTTACGATGCGGTTGTCGGCGGGCGCTCCGTTGCCACTCCTGGTACAGTGAAACTGCTGTGGGACACGCACCAGAAATACGGCAAGTTGGAATGGAAGAAGATCATCCAACCCGTGATTACCTTGGCTGAGCAAGGTTTCGAAGTCAGTCCTCGCCTCGCGAGTCTGATTGAGAAAGATACTAAGCGCCTATCACGCTTCCCTGCGACTAAGGCTTACTTCTTCAATCCAGACGGCTCACCAAAAACCGAAGGCACGTTGTTGAAGAACCCTGAATACGCGCAAACTCTGACGGCAATTGCAGAGCAAGGGGCAAAAGCTTTCTATCAAGGCGATATCGCTACAGACATCATCAAGACCGTACAGAATGCACCGGGCAATCCTGGCGTATTGGCACAACCTGACTTTGATGCGTTCCAAATCAAGCAACGTGAGCCGGTTTGTGCGGCTTATCAAAGCTATGATATCTGCGGCATGGGACCACCTAGCTCTGGCGCATTGACGGTTGGACAGATTCTCGCGATCACCGAGCAATACGATCTTAAAGGTTGGGGAGCCGAAAGCGCGAAATCATGGCAAGTGATCGCCGATGCATCGCGCCTTGCGTTCGCGGATCGTGGTAAATACATGGCTGACCAAGATTATGTGCCAATGCCAACCGAAGGCTTGCTTGATAAAGATTATCTCAAACAACGTGCTGAGCTCATTCAAGTCGGTAAAGCCTTGAGTAAGGCTGAAGCCGGTAATCCTCCTTGGTCGCACGCCATGAACTTAAGCATGGACCAATCGATCGAGCTGCCTTCCACCAGCCATTTCAATATCGTCGATAAGCAAGGCAATGTGGTTTCAATGACAACAACCATCGAGAACGCCTTTGGCTCACGCTTGATGGTACGCGGCTTCTTGCTCAATAACGAACTGACCGATTTCTCTTTCCGCACGCATCAAGATGGTGTGCCAATCGCGAACCGCTTAGAACCGGGAAAACGCCCACGTTCATCCATGGCACCAACCATTATGATGAAGGATGACAAACCTTACATGGCAATTGGCTCACCGGGTGGCAGCCGCATTATTGGTTACGTCGCACAAGCCATTATCGCCCACACGCAATGGGATATGGACATCCAAAGCGCGATTAATCAGCCACGATTGCTGAACCGTTTTGGCACCTTAGATATTGAGCAAGGTACCGCCGCAGAGGGCTTACAGCCTGCTCTGGAGAAGATGGGCTTTAAAACCGATGTTCGGGATTTGAATTCTGGTCTGCATGCGATACGAATAACAAAAGACGGTCTTGAAGGCGCTGCGGATCCAAGACGTGAAGGTGCCGCTATCGGGCAGTAAGAGTCTTTCGCTCGACCCCTTGTGCGAGATCTCTCACAAAGGGTTGAGCAAACCTCTCTTTTTTAATGGTAAAACCGTACAACAAAGATAATAAGCCATTGAATTTAATACTTATGTATCTTTTTTGAACGCTAAGAGTGTAAAAAAATGTGAGATTAGCCCGTTGTTGGAAATCGTTAAACACGTAATATTAAACCTGTCGGAAGGATGCTGACACGGAACAGGAAACACCACGGACTTGGTGAACTTCAGGAAGAAGAAACGGTTATTCAGGATGAATAGTCGGGCATGGATTGCAAAATTGGACATTGAACGGAATCAATAGTGACTAGGATGGTTGCTACTAAGGACGGGAAATGGACACCTCTGGACGAGGCAAGGATTTGAACATCAGGATGATGTCAGGGACACCGCTCAGGGAACAAGTGATGAGAGCTAACGAGGATAGTTAGCAGACCAGGATAAGGTCATTAAGGACACCGCTAGGAAGGCGACGTAAGGATTAAGCTGACGGATTCAGCACACTATCATGGATTAGATGCATGGAGCACTCTTAGTAGCTGGATTGCTACGAGTAAGACTATAACCCCGATGGGCGCAAGCCCTCGGGGTTTTTCTTTGCCTAAAGTTTTTCTCATCTGCACCGTTAAATCGCGCTTTCGAATTCCATTTTTTTACTGCTTTATCGACGCCAAAACCGCACAAACAAAAAGAGCCGCCGAAGCAGCTCTTAAGTTGATGATACCAATCACAGTAAATAAGTGATCAGAAATAGCGTAGGGAAAATGCTTGAGAACAAGGCGCAATTTTTCGATAAGTAGTTATTCTACAATCAAAAATTGCAACGCAGTTATCGAGTATTTTAACAAGCTAGAATGACCAGTTATTTACTACGATTGGTATGAGTTTTGGTCAAGCCTTACAGTTTCTCTAGTCGTGCGTAAGCAGTTACCAACCATTTGATGCCTTCACCGTTAAAGGCAATCTGTACACGGCTTTGTGGACCACTGCCTTCGAAGTTGATGATGGTGCCTTCACCAAACTTTGGATGCATCACACGAGAACCTAGCGTAAAGCCGGTTTCATTAAAGCTCTCTTTCACAACAGTTTGGCTAAATCGACCACTGCTTGAAGGACGGCTAACTTGCGCCTTCATTCGTACTTCATCTAAACAAGTTTCTGGCAGTTCACGGATAAAGCGAGACGGTTTATGGTATTTATCCTGACCGTACAAACGACGCATTTCAGCATAAGTGATGTACAGTTTCTGCATTGCACGGGTCATGCCTACGTAACACAGACGGCGTTCTTCTTCTAAGCGCCCTGCTTCTTCTGCCGACATTTGGCTTGGGAACATGCCTTCTTCCACACCGACCATAAACACCAATGGGAACTCTAGACCTTTCGCACTGTGTAATGTCATGAGCTGAACCGCATCTTCAAATTCGTCCGCTTGTCCTTCGCCCGCTTCTAGTGCTGCGTGGGTTAGGAATGCCGTCAGCAGTGACATGTCTTCGGCTTCTTCTGGTTTCTCGAATTGGCGAGTTGCGGTCACCAATTCCTCCAAGTTCTCAATACGTGCCTTAGACTTTTCACCCTTCTCTTGCTCGTACATCGCGAACAAGCCCGAGTATTTAATTACATGGTCAGTTTGGTGATGCAGCGGCATCTCTAAGGTGTCGTCTTCTAGCGCGGTGACAAGCTCGATAAAACGGCTCAGAGCACCAGCAGCGCGACCAGCAAGCACCTTCTCGTCCAACATTGCCACACTCGCTTCCCACATAGTGCAACCACGGTCACGAGCCGCAAAACGGATGGTTTCAAGCGTCTTATCACCCAAACCACGCGTTGGCGTATTCACCACACGTTCAAACGCCGCATCATCGTTACGGTTGGCAATCAGACGCATGTAGCTCAAGGCATCTTTGATTTCCTGACGTTCGAAGAATCGCATGCCGCCGTAGATACGGTAAGGCAGACCGGCTTGAATTAACGCTTCTTCCAGAACACGCGACTGGGCGTTGTTACGGTAAAGCATCGCAGCGTCATTCAGAGCACCGCTCTTGTCTTGCCACTCTTTGATTTTGTTCACCGCAAAACGGGCTTCATCTAATTCGTTGTAAGCGCTGTAAACCGAGATGGGCTCACCGACAACGCCATCCGTCCACAACTCTTTACCCATACGCTCGGTGTTATTCGCAATCAGGGTGTTAGATGCTTCCAGAATGGTCTTGGTTGAACGGTAGTTTTGCTCAAGACGAATGGTATTTACGCTTGGGAATTCGAGCGTAAACTTCTCAATATTCTCGACTTTTGCACCACGCCAACCATAAATCGACTGGTCGTCATCACCTACGATCATCACGTGACACTCAGGACCCGCCATCATACGTAGCCAAGCATATTGAATGTTGTTGGTATCTTGGAACTCGTCCACCAAGATATGCTTAAAGCGTGCTTGGTAGTGTTCACGGACGAACTTGTTATCACGCAGTAGCTCATGTGCGCGCAGCAAGATTTCCGCAAAATCGACTAAACCAGCACGGTCACACGCCTCTTGGTAAGCGGTGTACAACTGCAGATATGTCTTGGTCACTGGATCATGGTACGCATCAATGTGCGACGGGCGCAGACCTTCGTCTTTCTTGCCGTTAATCCACCATGCCACTTGGCGTGCTGGCCATTGCTTCTCATCGAGGTTTTGCGCTTTGATCAAACGCTTTAGCAGACGCTGTTGGTCGTCACTGTCGATGATTTGGAAATCTTCCGGTAGCTTGGCATCAAGATAGTGTGCACGCAGAATACGGTGACAAATGCCGTGGAAAGTACCATTCCACATACCGCCTGCACTGCCCATCATTAGCTCTTCGATACGTCCACGCATCTCTGCCGCCGCCTTATTGGTAAAGGTTACCGACATAATTGAGAACGGAGAAGCTTGCTCGACCGACATCAGCCAAGCGATACGGTGAACAAGAACGCGTGTCTTACCACTTCCTGCGCCAGCAAGAACGAGCAAGTTTTCTAGAGGTGCTGCAACGGCTTCACGTTGTTTATCGTTCAAACCGTCGAGTAATAGAGATGGATCCATCATGATGAGAGCTACTGGTTATTTATACATAAAAACCGATTATAACCTAAACAACCGGGTGCTGTTTAGACAAAACTTGATAAAAAAATCGATGTTTTTTTGCCCAACACATCAATTAGTTATACCTATTTGACCCTACAAACCCATTTACTTCGTAAATTTTTCTGAAAGTTTTTTAGCCAGTTTCCTATCTTTTAAGTTAAGCAAGTTGATAACAAAAACGCCAAAACAGGCGATTCATCTTGCCAACTTAAAGTAAAGGAAATCATTCAGAGGAATTTATTATGAAAAAGTCGAATCTAGCTGTTACTGCTGCTGTTACTGGTCTTCTAGCTCTTGGTGGCACAATGCTAACTGCAGCTCCAGCTGTCGCAGCTGAAAAAGAAAAGTGCTATGGCGTTTCTAAAGCGGGTAAAAACGACTGTGCAACAAAAAGCAGCTCATGCGCTGGTACTTCTAAAGAAGATAACCAAAAAGACGCATTCGTAGTCGTACCAAAAGGTCTTTGTGACAAACTCGCTGGCGGTAGCACTTCTTCTTCATAATCTTTTATCGCTAGCTATTGTGAGGATGCGTTGACGCTCAACCAACGCAAAGCCAAGACGCATCCTTCTCTTCCCGCACGATTTGAAAAGGAGTTTCACGTGAAACACCACACCTTCCACGACCTTGTTGGAGTTGGATTAAGAACCCCTCACCTCGATTACTTTAGCCAAAATCAACCCGCGTTGTCTTGGTTAGAAATCCACAGTGAAAACTATTTCCAACCCAATGCAACAGAGCGCCATCAGCTACAAACGCTTCGCGAGCAATATCAAATTAGCTGCCACGGTATTGGTTTGTCGCTAGGCTCGGTGGAACGTGTTAGTCAAAAGCATCTTGCGCAACTTAAAGCACTGATTGGCTCAATCGACCCAATCCTTGTTTCTGACCATTTAAGTTGGAGTGAAAACGGCGGTCACTACTTTAATGACCTGCTTCCACTTCCGTATACGGAAGAAGCGCTCAACGTGTTCACTCGTAACGTGAATGAAGTGCAGAATTATTTGCAACGCGAGATCTTGATAGAGAACCCATCTAGTTATGTGAAGTTTCAACATTCGACCATCAGCGAATGGGAGTTTCTTACCGAAGTGCAAAAGCGCACTGACTGTCGTTTATTGCTCGATTTAAACAATGTTTATGTTTCGGCGTTCAACCACGGTTTTGATTGCGACACATACCTAGATGCGATTCCAGCCGACAAAGTGGATGAGATTCACTTGGCAGGTTTTATCATCAAACAACTCGACAAAGGTGAGATATGGATTGATACCCATAGCCGCCCGGTTAGCGATGAAGTTTGGCAGTTGTTTTCACAGTGGACAAAAAAACACGGTCCACGTCATACGTTGATTGAATGGGATTTGGATATCCCCGCGCCAGAAGTCTTATTAGGAGAAGCACAGAAAGCATCGCAACTACTGTTGCAAGGCACACTTCCAAGTGAACAAAGCGAGCCAAGGAAGGCATCATGAATCTAGCCACCTTACAAAGCCAGTTTGCTAAAGCCCTGCACTATCAAGCGCTCGGTGAAGACTGCGATATTGCCAGTGATGAGTTTACCGCTGATGAACGCATGCAGATTTACCGCAATAACTTTATCGTCAGCTTAAGCGAGGTGTTATCCGCGACCTACCCGATGGTTGAAGCGCTGCTTGGTGAAGAATGCTTTGAACAGATAGCTCGCCAGCATGTTCTTTCTTACCCATTAGAAGAAGGAAATGTGGTGCATTATGGCGAAGGCTTTCAAGACACCATCATGCAGTTCAGTCAGGTGATCGCACAAGCACCTTACAGCCCTGAAGTCGCACGCTTCGAGTGGCATATCGACCTAGCTCGTCAAGCACAGTATGAACAATCCAATGCAGCGGAATTAAAACCGCTTGCGTTACTTGGCGAAGTGAGTGAAGAGCAACAACCCGCTTTAATCTTACACCTTAAAAAGGGCTGCCGCAGCTTTGACTCCAACTACGCAGTATTCGATCTATTTAGTGCGATTCAAACTGGGCAATTCGAACAACTTAATATCAACCAATTACAGCAAGGTGTCATCTCGATTCAAGCCAATGGAGAAGCCTTGTGTCACGCACTCGATGCCGATGTGTTCCAACTGCTGCAATGTTTAGAGCAGAAGCAGAGTTTGAGCGAAATACCTGAAGTTTTACTCGCTCATCTCAATCGCATCATGGCACTCGATATTGTTGACGGCTTTACATTGCAATCAATCTAAGGAGCACTCTATGACGGATACGGTTAAAAACTTAGTGAATCGGTACGACGATTTAATCAGTACCTTACAAGCTGGCTTTGTCCCTTTACTACTTCTCTTTTGCCGCTTTTGGGTTGCTTGGGTGTTCTTCAATTCAGGACTAATCAAAATCTCATCTTGGGATAGCACGCTGTACTTATTTGAGCTGGAATACCAAGTGCCAATCTTGCCATGGGAATTGGCGGCTTATTTAGGTACGGCTGCGGAGTTGGTTCTACCGGTGTTCTTGGCACTAGGATTGATTACCCGCCCGATGGCAGCAATGCTGTTTGTGTTCAACATCATCGCAGTGATCTCTTACCCACTGTTGTGGGAGAAAGGTTTTTATGACCACCAACTTTGGGGATTGATGATTCTTATCATAATCGTATGGGGGCCAGGACCGCTGTCTTTGGACCACATCCTGAAAAAGAAAATGACGAGCTAAAAAAATCCCCGCATCATGCGGGGATTTTTTATTATTTATTCAAGTAAGCCAGTAGCTCTTCTGCTGAGATACCTTGCTGAGCGAGGTCTTTTGCCATCTGCTCGACTTGTTCATCTTTGCGTGACTCAATCACTTGCTGAAATTGGTACACGATATCACGCAAAATTGGTAGAGGTACTTGTTTAGCCGCACTACGAATACGCTCGGAGCTTTGATTACCCAGCTCATTAAGCAACTTGCCAAACATCACCTTTTCTGGTGAATCTTCCATTTGCTCTAGAATACGAGCCATTTCATACGTGGTTAACGACATTACTTTTTGAGTTCCGTTATGGTGTCAGGAAAAGTCTGAGTGACAAATATACACGCCTTACTTACATTGGAAAATACTAAATTACACTGATTTACGCTTTCGCAAAGCTCGAGTGCCAGTTCTTCCCTGCTTTTGTAAACAGAACGACCAACGCAGGTAATAGGACCCACATATGAATTGCGATCAAGGTTTGTGGATCCAGAGATAAGCGTTGCAGTGTACCCACCAGCAAACCAGAGCCACTCATTTGGAACAATCCAAGCAGTGCAGCTGCCGTGCCCGCCTTATCACCAAACGGTTCTAACGCTTTCCCTGCCGCTGCACCCAGAATGAATGCAAAACCTACAGAAGACATGAAGATAGGTAGCATGAAAGAAAGCGCGGTATTCTGACCATTCATCACTAGCATGATCACACCTGCGAGACCCAGAGTTGAGATCCCGGTGACCAAGGTGTTGTGAGTTCCAACGCGCTCCATAAACTTAGGCGCCAGCATACATGCCGCAATGTTTATCACCGCATTTACACCAAACCAGAAAGTGAATTCATTCATCGACAGCCCCATCCCCGTCATCAATACCGACGGTGCTGAGGTAACGTAAGCAAGAATAACCGCCATCGCCATCAAGCATAATGACGCATGGAAAACAAAAGATGGTGTGCTAAGCACTGCCCAATACCGACTAAGCTTAAACACCGCTTGCTTTTCTGTTGACGGGTTAGTCTCTTTCATCATGAAAAACATCAATGATCCAGACACCACAGCAAAACCCGCCATAAAGCTAAAGTTAGCACGCCAGTCAAATTGCTGAGTTAACCAGCTACCTAGAATTGGAGCTAAAGCCGGAATGAAACAAATCGCACCGTTAAGGTAGCTGATCATTTTGCCGCTTTTTTCCGGGCCAAAGATATCGCGAACTGTTGCAAAGGCTGCTACCGATGTCGCACACGCACCTAAGCCTTGTAGCAGTCGGGAAACCAACATCCACTCAATATTTTGAGCACTCCACGCCAATAAAGCGCTCATCGCGTAAATGGTGATACCGCCCAATGCAACAGTTCGACGTCCGAGTTTATCTGCTAAGGGACCTGCGAATAGCTGACCAACACCCATAGCAAATAAGAACCAAGTGATCGTGTCTTGTGCTAGCGCATTATCGACCTGAAAAGTGGAAGCAATAAGAGGTAAAGCAGGTAGATAAATATCAATCGCTAAAGGACTGAAAAGAACCAAAAGGGTCAATAACGCCATCTGTTTTTTACTATTAGAAAACTGGCTAGACACACAACACTCCGAATTGGATAAAGAACTTTGGGTAAAGCTTAATCATCTGATGATATGAATGGAAATGATGTATAATCATGAGCATTATTCCTCAGAGGAAATTCACTGTGAACGTCGAAAAACTGGCTCGTATCGATTTAAATCTATTGGTCTGCTTTAAAGTGCTGATTGAAGAGTTAAACGTTACTCGTGCGGCCCACCGATTGTGCTTAAGCCAATCCGCCGTAAGTAAATCACTGGCTAAACTGCGCATTCAATTTGATGACCCGCTTTTCACTCGAAACTCACATGGATTAACACCTACGCCGCGCGCATTGTTTCTTAAACCGAAACTGGATCTGTTGATAAATCAGTTAGAAGTGCTGACTCAACCCGAAGAGTTTTCTCCGCAAAGCAGCGAATACCGTTTTCAAATAGCAGCGGTAGAGAGTGTCTACCCTCTCATTCTACCCCATTTCTTACCGGCGATTTTTCAACAAGCACCTGGCGTGACAATCAGCACACACCCGTGGTCGGATAATACATTTAAAATGCTTCAACGCGGCGAACTGGATTTAGGCCTAACTGGAAAAGATATCGATATAAACGATGCCAAGCTGACTCTTCAACCACCCGATGACATTTGCGAGTTGGAAATTTATCGTGATTACCAAATGTGCATCATTCGCAAAAACCATCCTGCGCTAAAACAACCTTGGAATCTGGAAGCCTATCTCGCCCTACGCCATGTACAAGTACGCTGTGATGGCAACGACCGTTGGTTGCTAGATTACCGCCTTGCAGATATTGGCGCCGACCGCGATATTGCCGTCACCGTGCCCGACTTTAACAGTGCCGCAAGTTTATGTTCATACACCGACTTTATCTTTACTGCACCAAGTCATTTTGTGCAACTTGCGGCCAAACAGCTTGATTTGGTCGTGCTGCCACTACCGTTAGAATTCCCACCTATGGCTTACACTTTATTCTGGCACCGAGACAGAGAAAACGACCCTGCATTAGGCTGGCTACGTACGATGATCACACAAAAAACCGATCACCTTAGATAAAAACACCGCGCTCAATTTGCGCTTAGCGGCTAAAATGAGTAGCTTAACTGTCGTAGTCCTTTTTGGCTCATCTATGGCCTAGTTGTACTCCGACTCTATTGAAGTGATTGCGAACCTCAATGGAATCGTAAACTGCATGAAGCAGATGGAAACAGCTCCCACACCTGAGCATGAAGGAGCGGTAATTTGAAGGAATAACACAGATGCACAACGATACCCAAAGCCGCGTGAATGCAATTCGCGAATGGCTAGCACAACATAATATTGATGCCCTACTTGTCCCTCATGAAGACGAGTACTTGGGTGAATACGTACCAGCGCACAACGAGCGTTTACATTGGCTAACTGGCTTTACTGGTTCTGCTGGTGCTGCGGTAATCACCAAAGACAAAGCCGCTATCTTTGTTGATGGTCGCTACACAGTACAAGTAACAAAGCAGGTTCCTGCTGATCTATTCGAATACCGTCACTTGATTGAAGAGCCTGCACTAGATTGGATTAAAGACCATCTTGCAAATGGCGCGTCTGTGGCAATCGACCCTCGCATGCACAACTCTGCTTGGCTAGACATGGCACAAGCAAAACTTGCAGGTACCCTTGAGCTTAAGATTCTCGATAGCAACCCAATTGATGAACTGTGGCACGACCGCCCTGCTCCTGTGGTTTCTGATGTTCGCCTAATGGCAACAGAAACAGTTGGACAATCAAGTGAAAGCAAACGCCAAGAAATCGCAGAGCTCGTGAAAAAAGCCGGTGCAGACAGCGCAGTGATCACAGCACTTGATTCTATCTGTTGGTTGCTCAACGTTCGTGGTCTAGATGTCTCACGTCTACCAGTTCTGCTTTCTCACGCGATTCTGCACTCAGACTCAAGCGTGGAATACTTCCTAGATCCTGCTCGCCTACCTGCTGAGTTTGACGCTCATGTTGGTGCCGGCGTGACGGTTCATCACCCAGAAGCATTGCAAGCACGACTAGAAAACCTAACTGGCAAGAATGTACTGGTTGACCCTGCAACAAGTAACGCATGGTTTAAATTGGTTCTACAAAATGCTGGCGCATCTGTGGTGAGTAAAGCTGATCCATGCCTAATGCCAAAAGCGGCGAAGAACGCCGTTGAAATCGCAGGTATGAAAGCATGTCATATCCGTGATGGCGTGGCGATGAGCAAGTTTCTATCTTGGTTAGATGCTGAAGTCGTTGCTGGTAACCTGCATGATGAAGCGACGCTGGCAGACAAACTGGAAGCGTTCCGTAGCGAAGACCCGACACTTATGGATCTTAGCTTCGATACCATTTCAGCTGCGGGCGGCAACGCGGCAATGTGTCACTACAACCACGAAAACCAACCTGAACCTGGCAAGCTAGAACTGAACACACTTTACCTAGTGGATTCAGGCGGTCAGTACCTAGATGGCACGACAGACATCACGCGTACAATTGCGATCGGTCAGCCTTCACAAGAGATGATTAAACAATTCACTCTTGCGCTAAAAGGTCACATCGGTGTTGCACGTGCACGTTTCCCGAAAGGCACACGTGGTTACCAAATCGATACGCTAGCTCGTCAGCACCTGTGGGCGGAAGGCTACGATTACGATCACGGTACTGGTCACGGTGTTGGTCACTTCCTAAGTGTTCATGAAGGTCCAGCGAGCATTTCGAAGAAGCAAATCGACGTGCCTCTAACAGAAGGTATGGTGTTGTCCAACGAGCCAGGTTATTACCGTGCAGATGCGTTTGGTATCCGTATTGAAAACCTAGAGCTTGTTGTTGAAACACCAACTAACGGTGACTTCCCTGTTCTGTCATTTGAGTCGCTAACACGCTGTCCAATCGACAAGCGCAATATCAACGTTGATATGCTAACTCGCCCAGAACTTGCTTGGCTGAATGACTACCATCAGAAAGTATGGGATGAGATCAGCCCGCTGGTTGAAGGTGATGTGAAAGAGTGGCTTCGTCAAGCAACGCTACCAGTAGCACACAGCTAGAAGCTAGAAGCTAGAAGCTAGAAGCTAGAAGCTAGAAGCTAGAAGCTAGAAGCTAGAAGCTAGAAGCTAGAAAAAGTAGAGGGTTGATGTTTTACATCAACCCTCTTTTTTGCTTATGTTTCACGTGAAACATAACGATGACAGTGGCTTTATTTGTTACTTAACCGGAATACGCCGAGTGCCAATCTCGCCATACAGGGTCAAAGCCTTTGGCTCGAATCATATCTTCAACAGAAGCCGCGCTTCGTTCATCGCTGATCTCAAACTGCTCGAGTTCAACATCATCCATCGCATAACCCCCCGGCTGAGTTTTCGATGCAGCAGACATACTGGTGATACCTAACGGTAATGCGTTGTCTCTGAACTTCGGTGATTCACGAGTCGATAATGACAACTCAACTTCTGGATTCAACAAACGATAAGCGCAAATCAACTGAACAAGCTGCTTATCCGTCATGACTGATTTTGGTTGGAGCGCGCCCTCACAAGGACGTAAACGCGGGAAAGAAATCGAGTAACGAGTCTGCCAATATGTGCGCTCTAGATAGTCCAAGTGCGCTGCCACATAAAAGCAATCGGTACGCCACTCTTCCAACCCTATCAAAGCACCAATACCAATCTTATCGATGCCTGCTTTTGCAAGACGATCGGGTGTATCCAATCGGTATTCGAAATCCATCTTATTGCCACGCAGATGGTGCTCGGCGTAAGTCGAAGGATGATATGTTTCTTGATAGACCATCACCGCATCCAAACCCAATGTCTTGAGCTCTGCGTATTCGTCTTGATCTAGCGGCTGCACTTCCATCGCCAAATAGTTAAAGCGCTTCTTAATCATCGGCACCATTTCGCGAAAGTATTTCATGCCCACTTTGGTTTCGTGTTCACCAGTCACCAGCAATACGCTATCGAACTTCATGCGTTTAATGGCTTCGACTTCTGCAGCCACTTCGTCCCGATTCAAGGTACGACGCTTGATTCTGTTCTCCATCGAAAAGCCACAATAAGTACAAGCATTGGCGCACAAGTTAGAAAGGTACAGTGGAATGTAAAGCGACATGGTATTACCAAAACGCTTACGCGTCGCCGAGTATGACAGTTGCGCCATTTGCTCTAAGTACGCTTCAGCCGCTGGTGAAATTAGCGCTTTAAAGTCTTCCAAATCACGCTTGGGTTTATTCAATGCTCGCTCGACGTCTTTTGCCGTTTTCGCGTAGATCGACATCGAGATGTCATCCCAATTCAGCTGCTTAAATTGTTCAACGAAGCTCATGTTTTCCTCGCTTAATAGCTAAACCAATCTAGGACTAAAGCTCATCTAGGAATGACGTCAGTGGACTCGACGCAACCGCATGAGAAACCTTACCAGCAAGTCCGGCTTCATAAGCCATACGCCCCGACTCTACCGCCAACTTAAATGCCTTCGCCATCGCAACGGGATCGCTCGAAGCTGCAATCGCAGTATTAACTAGCACGGCATCCGCGCCCATTTCCATCGCACGCGCGGCATGTGAAGGAGCACCAATACCCGCATCAACAACGACAGGAACATTAGCTTGGTCGATGATGATCTCTAGGAAATCGTGAGAAACTATCCCTTTGTTGGAACCGATCGGCGCACCTAATGGCATGACTGCAGCACAGCCTACTTCTTCCAATCGTTTACACAGAACCGGGTCAGCATGACAATAAGGAAGGACAATGAAGCCTTCACGAACCAGTTGTTCAGCGGCTGCAAGTGTCTCAATTGGATCGGGCATCAAATACTTCGGGTCTGGATGAATTTCCAGTTTTAGCCAGTTTGTACCTAACGCTTCTCTCGCCAATTGTGCTGCAAACACAGCATCTTTAGCATTCTTTGCACCTGAGGTGTTCGGCAATAAGTTCACGCCCGCTTGTACTAACGGCCGCAAAATATCGTCTTGTTGGTCGTTCACATCCACACGCTTCAACGCCATGGTCGCAAGTTGAGAACCCGATACTTGAATCGCTTCTGCCATTAATCGGCTGTTGGCAAACTTCCCTGTTCCCGTGAACAGTCTTGATTCGAATTGTTTATCACCAATTTTAAGCATCGACTTTAACCCCCTGCGATCGCTTGAAACAAAGAGATACTATCTCCCTGTGAAAGAACTGTGCTAGCCCACTCACTGCGCGGCACAACATTGTTGTTAATTGCAAAAACACAGCCCATTTCGGGCAGCGCAAATTGACTAATGATTTGCCGTAGATTCGACTCACTGGCAACTTGATGTGACTGGTCATTGATGACAATAGTGATCACATCTAAGGCAGCCGCAGTCATTTGTGTTGTTTGTTGTTCTGATAACGTCATTGCTTCCAACTCTCTTAATTCTGCCCATTACTCGTAAGCTAAATCTGAGCACACACTTGGCACTGTTTATCTTTGCTTATCACCATGGTTTGCCATTGCAGTTTCAACCCATCAAACAGATGCAACTTGGCAGTCTCGACATGAAACTTTCCCGTCGCCAGTTTTTGAATTGCCGCTATCGCTTGGTAGTTACCAAGTGTGCCCACCACCGGACCGACGACACCGCTCTCACTGCATTTTTGACTTTGTGGTAGTTCGTCAAACGGATACAAGCAGCGGTAACAGGCTTTACTCTGCGCTTCTTGTTCACTTGGTGTTTGGTAATCAAAGACAGCGAATTGCCCTTGCCAACCAATTGCTGCCGCTGAGATAAGTGGCGTATTTTGCTCGAAACAAACTTGGTTAATTAGCTGGCGCGTTGGCATGTTATCGGTGCAGTCGAGCACCACATCAGCTAGCATCACCTCAAGCTGCAGTTGTGCTTTGTCTAATCGCTTATTGAGAGCACGAATTTGAACCATAGAATTGAGGTCAGTCAGTTGCTTTACAGTCGCTTCTGTTTTCGCAACTTGGAGGTCTTGTTCACGATAAATGATCTGACGCTGTAGGTTACTGCTATCAACTTCATCGTCATCAACCACAACCAATTTACCAACGCCCGCGGATGCCAAGTACAAACTCGCAGCACTTCCTAACCCACCACAACCGATGATCAGCACATTCGATTTACTCAAACGCTCTTGCCCAACTTCGGCAATTTCTGGCAGAGCGACTTGACGTTGATAGCGAAGGAACTGCTTATCCGTGAGCATGCTCGCCTCTCTTGGTATCCACCAATTTACTATTCTGATCAGTAAACGTTAGCTGTCTTTCCTTCATCAGTTGTGCGAAGAACTCGATGACCGACTGAGGTGATTCTGCCAACGTAATCGCTCGCACAACTGCCAAACTAGAAACACCTGTTTGCCAAACTTGGTCTGCATTAGATTGGTCAATGCCACCAATCGCGACCGTCGGAAAGCCAAGCACATTGTCACTAACTGTTTTGTCTTTTGAAGGACGGAAAGCAGCCTCTGTATTTGTATAAGGAATGCTATCAATCAGCTTTTGATACAGAGCCAAGCGCACCAAACCTTGTGGTTTCGATGGCATCTGTTTTGTGGTGGTTGGGAAAATATGCCCTAGTGCGATGTAGCTAGGATGAATTTGTACGATGCGCAGTAGTTCATAATAACCATGAGTAGAAAGACCAAGACGAATGCCGGCTTTAGTTAGCTGAGCCAAATTCGATTCTTCTATGTCTTCTTGTCCTAGGTGAACACCATAAGCGCCACGCTTGATTGCCAACTGCCAATAGTCATTGATGAACACTTGTGCTTGATACTGACGACCTAGCTCAATTGCTCGAATGATCTGTTGTTCTAAATCGGCTTGTTGTGGGTTCTTGATTCGCAGTTGAATGGTGTTGATGCCTAGTGGCAGTAGACGCTCAATCCAAGCAACATCATCAACGACTGGATAGAGCCCTAGACTTTGCTTGGTTAGAGTTGGAAAGCTAACGCTTTCGCCTTGTGCAGACCAACCAACTTGAATATCGAGTCGGTTATCCTCCAGTACAGGTGTGGGGAAATCATCAAATTGGTCAGCCCACTGAGTAGATCTTCCCTCGTTAAGGTTGCCATTCAACAGTGTTTCACGTGAAACATTCGCTTGTTGAGTTAGCATTCCTCGAGCAAGTGTTAACGCATCTTCGATAGGAAAATCGAGTACTGTCAGCGTTACTATCCAAGCAAGGTGATGTTCAGGATCGAACATTGCGTTGAATTTGGACTTAACGGAAAGCGCTCTCACTTCGTTGTTAATTGGGTGACGCCAGATATCAAGCTGAAGCACTTTCTCCTTTTCATCGGATACCTGAGTATCAGCAATACCAATATAAATCGCTTTCGACGGTTGCTTAGCACACGCTTCTACCGACAAAGCAGAACGGTAATAGAGCACAAATGAACTCTCATGCTCAGAGTCATAATCATCAATGAGATCAGTCGTTATGTGTGTGGTCTGTTGGCCGCGAACAAGCTGAATAGATTGAGTTGGGCTCACACCCAACTCAATGTCTTCTATGCTAAAACCCTGTTCTTTCGCCAACAACAAACATTGCTGAACTAAACCTGTCAGTTCAATCAACGATGACGGAATAAGGATTTTGCTCATTAGTCACTTACCTCGGCATGTGCTGCTGGGTGGTATAGCTCGGAACCTGACTCTCTAAATTCTTGCGATTTCTGACGCATCCCTTCAAGAGGATCATCTAGCATTTTAATCGAGATAGCTTGGTCCGCAGCAACTTGCTCAGTGTCTTTCGCGTACTCTCGTACCTCTTGCGAAATCTTCATCGAGCAGAACTTTGGTCCGCACATCGAACAGAAGTGAGCAACTTTGCCGGACTCTTGAGGTAAGGTTTCATCATGGAAAGCGCGCGCGGTATCTGGGTCGAGTGACAAGTTGAATTGATCTTCCCAGCGGAACTCGAAGCGAGCTTTAGAAAGCGCATTATCACGAACTTGAGCACCTGGGTGCCCTTTCGCTAAATCAGCGGCGTGCGCAGCAAGCTTATAAGTGATCATGCCTACTTTCACATCTTCTTTGTTTGGTAAGCCAAGATGCTCTTTAGGAGTGACGTAGCAAAGCATCGCACAGCCATACCAACCAATCATGGCAGCGCCGATGCCTGAAGTAATATGGTCGTAACCAGGAGCGACGTCTGTCGTCAGTGGGCCAAGCGTGTAGAATGGTGCTTCATGGCAGTGCTCCAGCTGCTCTTCCATGTTCTCTTTGATCATATGCATTGGAACATGGCCAGGACCTTCGATAATTACTTGTACGTCGTATTCCCACGCAACCTTGGTTAACTCACCAAGGGTACGAAGCTCTGCAAATTGCGCTTCGTCGTTAGCATCGGCCACCGAGCCAGGACGCAGACCATCACCGAGAGAAAGTGCCACATCATACTTAGCACAGATTTCACAGATCTCTCGGAAGTGGGTATATAAGAAGCTTTCTTGGTGATGCGCTAAACACCATTTCGCGATGATAGAACCACCACGAGAGACGATGCCAGTAACGCGTTTTGCAGTCATTGGCACATAACGAAGTAGTAAACCGGCATGGATAGTAAAGTAGTCAACGCCCTGCTCTGCTTGCTCAATCAGGGTATCGCGCATCACTTCCCAGTTAAGGTTTTCCGCAACACCATTCACTTTCTCAAGCGCTTGATACATTGGTACGGTACCGATCGGAACCGGACTGTTACGTAGAATCCACTCGCGAGTTTCGTGGATGTTACGTCCAGTAGAGAGATCCATAACGGTATCTCCACCCCAACGTGTCGCCCAAACTAGTTTCTCTACTTCTTCTTCAATCGAAGAAGTGACCGATGAGTTACCGATGTTGGCGTTCACTTTGACCAAAAAGTTACGTCCAATGATCATTGGTTCGGATTCTGGGTGGTTAATATTGGAAGGGATAATAGCGCGACCTTCGGCGACTTCTTTACGCACGAATTCGGCGGTAATATCTTTTGGTAGGTTAGCTCCGAAGCTTTGACCCGGATGCTGTTGATTCAGCACTTCATCGCGATACTTGGCACGCCCCATGTTTTCACGCAGCGCGATATATTCCATTTCTGGGGTAATAATACCTTTGCGAGCATAGTGCAATTGGGTCACACAATGGCCATCTTTGGCACGTCGAATACGTGGTAGATTGCCGTAACGAAGATCGTCTAGTGTTTCGTCTTCTAAGCGTTCTTTGGTGTACACCGAGCTTACTTCATCAAGTAGCTCAGTATCGGCACGCTCTTCAATCCACCCTTCTCTCAGCTTAGGTAAGCCGCTATAGAGGTCTATGGTGTGCTCTGGATCTGTGTATACACCCGAGGTATCGTAAACGCGTACTGGCTCATTAGGCTCGAAAATAGGCGCTTCTTTTGTGCCTCCAATAAGGCTATCAGCGAGTGATATTTCACGCATTGGCACACGAATATCTGGACGTGAGCCTTCTACGTAGACTTTGCTTGAATTGGGGTACGGTTGTACCGAGAGTGTATCAATGAACTGTTTTGCTTCCAGTCTCGCTTGTTTGCGACTCGACATAGCATTTTTCCTTGCTTTGTTATACTAGATAAAAAGTAATTGGATAAAAATGCTTGGCGGATAGATGCGACAAGAGGAGTCAAATTAAGGCTAGTTAAAGCTTACGATATTTGCCTGTAACAACATTCGACTTTTGATAGGTCAACCAGAAAGAACTCCGGTGTGAATATCTTCTCTTGTTCCCTTCGCAGATTCTAATCTGATCAGGTTCAACGGATCCCGAATTAACGGTCTCAGCCTTATGGCACTCCGACAAGTGATGTCAGTATATAAAAACGGCTTGGTGAAACCAAGCCGACCTGTTCAATTTTTAACTACTTTGCTAGCTGCGCATCAATAATTGAAAGCCTATCCACGCAGCTGAAATACTTAACACTACATTCAACAATACGTTCAACCCCATCTTAAAGAAAGCGCCCTGCTGCATAAGCAACACATTATCCATCGAGAAGGTGGAAAACGTCGTTAGTGCCCCTAAAAAACCCAAGCCAATCACTTGTCGCCAAGGTTCCGTTGCCAAAAGTTCATTATCGAAAGCTGCTATCAATAAGCCCATCATAAATGAGCCAACAACGTTAACGGTTAACGTACCATATGGAAAACCACGACCAAGTAGCATCACACAAAGTTCAGAAATTAAGTAACGAGAACATGCACCAAATGCGCCACCCAATGCAATAAAACCCAAAACGGATAGTTGCCCCATAATTCCCCCAGAAAAGTTAATGGCGACATTGTAATCAAATTTACGGCAATAGTGATTATACAATCTAAGAATTCGGCAAAGTATAGCGCTTAAAACTTATCAAGATTTAAAAAGTTACAGGAGTCACTTTACTTCAATATAACCCATCAACCCCGTCTTCATGTGTTCGATCACATGACAATGGTACATCCAACGCCCTGGGTTATCTGCAACAAATGCCGCTTTCGCACTGCCGTTTTTTCCAAGCAAGACCGTATCGGTATGAAACGGTTCGTCGAGTTTTTTTCCATCTAACTCAAGAACCGTAAATGTGTGTCCATGAAGGTGAATAGGATGATGATATTGGGTGACGTTCTTTAGGTTGAAGATATAGGTTTTTCCCATCTCCAATGTTGAAAGGGGCGCTGGAATATTATCTTTGCTCATTCCCTCCCAAGCCCGTTTGTTCATCAGCCAGAATTTAGGTATCGCTTTGCCCGATTTATCAGCAGGAGTGATCGCCCCCTCCCACTCAAACACATAATCGATTTGCTCTGCATTTTTCAAATCGAGAGCTGGCACAGGGTTGAGAGGTAATAAAGGCAGTTTCTGGTTGTTCGACAGGTCAGACTCAACAACGTCAAACTCGCACAAAGGGAATGGGAAGCGTCCTTTCATTTGACGCACATAAACACGTTTTCCAGCCTTTGGAGCAATCAATCCGACATCTAACCTCATTCCTGGACCAATTTTGTGCTGAGTGAGCTTATAAGGCGTTTTAACAGGATTACCATCTATAGCAATAACCCAAGCCTCTGCCCCTTCTATAGCGATCGGGTAAGTGATGGTATTATCGACATTAGCAATTCTTAATCGCGTAGTGGCATTCTGCTTCAGCGTATAAACAGGTTCATGCACACCATTGACGCTACTCCACTCTCCGGGAGTCCCCATACGAGCGCTCAAGCGCGGCACCATAAGGTTCTTCCACTGACCTAGTTTGTCTAAATGCCAATGCTTTAGAACTATTTCCTGTTCTTCATCAAATAGAACAGGCTCAGCCTCTTCAACGATAATTAGCCCAACTAAGCCCATACCAAGTTGCTTAACGCTATTCATGTGGGGGTGATACCAAAACGTGCCCGCATCTGGTGGTGTAAATTCATAAACGAATGTTTCACCCGGCATGATAGGCAACAGACTTAAGAAAGGTACACCATCCATTTCAATAAGGATTCGCAAGCCATGCCAGTGGATTGTAGTCGGCTCTGAAAGCTTGTTAGTAAACCGAATTATAACTTTCTCGCCTTGGCGACAACGAATCGTAGGCGCTGGAATCGAACCATTAAATGCGAGTACGTCTGTGTTAAACCCAGGGACCAATTCTGCAGTAGAAGGCTCTGCAGTGATATCGTATATATATTGCCCCTGCTTATTAGTGCTCCTAGATAGAGAACATGCAGGTAGAACGGTAAGCGCGGAGATTGCTAAGGATGATTGAAGAAAGCGTCGACGAGATATATCCATACATAGTTACTCATTAATCCAGATCGGTTGAGTGTAACTAAATATAAATAGTGATTCCCCTTTATTATTAAAATTTCGGGCCACTGATCATTACAGCTAACTGTAGTTTCGTTCGTTCAGTAGATTAAATGCTGCCAAAGTACAGCAGAAAGCCATACTTACGAGATAAGAGTAGAAATAAGCCGTAATAATGAGAGGAAGCCAGATACAAAAAAGGCTCTGACCTAAGTCAGAGCCTGATATGTGGCAGGGGTGGAGAGATTCGAACTCCCAACACGCGGATTTGGAATCCGCTGCTCTGCCAATTGGAGCTACACCCCTATAGAATTTTCATATTCTAGATTTGACAAAACCTCGCATAAGCGAGGTTGTCGATATTAAGTGGCGGAGTGGACGGGACTCGAACCCGCGACCCCCGGCGTGACAGGCCGGTATTCTAACCAACTGAACTACCA
>NZ_JAWOWK010000022.1:0-30336 GCF_033340375.1 Vibrio sp. 1167
GCCACTGGGTTTTTCAAAGCCTTCATGTTATATCTTCCTCATTATTGTTACTCAATCGGCATCGGATGGCATTATGGCATATTGGTTATTTAAAACTGAACCAGATACCTTTTCTATTGACACGCTTCGAACCCAAAAGGTTTCATGTTGGGAGGGAGTTCGTAATTATCAGGCGCGCAATATGATGCGTGACCAAGTGAAGGTGGGCGATTTAGTCCTGATTTACCACTCTTCTTGTAAACATGTTGGCGTGGCAGGTATTGCTAAAGTTGTGAGAGAAGCCTATCCCGATCATTTCCAATTCGATCCCGAAAGCGATTATTACGATCCAAAGTCAGACCCAGACAACCCGCGTTGGATTATGGTAGATGTCGAGTTTGTACGTAAAACGGCGCGAGTGATTCCGTTGTCGGTGATGAAAGCGATGCCAGAACTTGAGAACATGCCGTTGGTGAAACGTGGAAATCGCTTGTCGATTATGCCCGTGACAGAAGAAGAATGGGACGCGATTCTTGGCAAAGAGAAGCTGCCAAGTCAGCGATAAAAGAAAAGGGCTGCGAATGTGCAGCCCTTCATTATTTGGAGTATTGAAGCTTACAGCAAGTGTTCTTGTAGGTAGTGTGCAACCGCATCTTCTGCATTGCTGCCAATCACTTCATTATTTGGTAGAGCTTTCATCACTTTTTCGTGTGATGTACCCATAACTAGCCCTTTACCTGCCATCGACAGCATTTCTACGTCATTCATGCCATCACCAAATGCTACGCAGTTTTCTAACGTGAGGTCGAGTTTTTTCGCTACCGCTTCAAGAGCATGACCTTTAGACACGCCAGCGCTCATTACTTCCAAACACCAAGGCGTTGAAAATGCGATGTTCAGCTTATCACCAAACTGCTCACGTAGTTTGTTTTCAAATACGACCAAACGTTCGTGGTCTTCTCCTGGATGCGTGAAGAAAACTTTCGCAATACCGTCAGTTGGGGCGTGGTCTTCATCAAATAAGACGTAAGTGAATTCATCGTGGAAGTCACGTAACGTTTCATCATCCTTGTTCATCAACCAGCTATCATTTTGATACATGTGAATAAGTATTTCTTGATCATGTTTGATCGTGTCGATCACGCCTTGTACCAGTTCCGCAGGGACATTCTCGCTGTACATTAGCTGATCTTCCTGGTCATGCACTCGGGCACCATTCGACGTGATCATATAAGCTGGAATGCCAACTTGGCGACGGATGCTCGCAACGTCTACGTGGTGACGGCCGGTTGCAAAGACAAAGGTATAACCCTTTTCATGCAGCGCTTTTAGCGTCTCTTTTGAGTAAGCACTGAGCTGATGGTTAGGTGCGAGTAACGTGCCATCCAGATCAGAGGCAACGATTTTGGTGATCTCTTTGCAAAGTAGCGATGTGCTCATGAAGTCCTCGTAAACGGTTTGGATAGTGTGGAACAGGTGAATTGCAAACGGAGTACAGCAGACTGACTAGATCGTACTGCTCCGAATGCGGGGGAACTTGGGCTCATAGCACTATGCGGTTAAACACAGTGTCAAAGTAGCCAAGTTCAAGCAGTGTACGCCAAAATGAGGATGAAAAAGAGGGTAAATCGATGTGTAGACATTTCCTCTTTAATCTTAGTCGTGAAATGGTCGCCTAGAGTTCTTATTGTGCTTGTTCGTTTGATGGCGATTTAGGGTCATTCATAAAGCGGAAAATCGCATCGAGCGCTTGATTACGATACTTGTCGGTCTCGAATAAGATTTCATGCTGTGCGCCTTCGATGGAAAGCAGCTCCGCGTGCGGGTTGGTTTTCCGCAATTTATCAATAAAACGCTTTTGCGCGAGGTTGCTAACAATCCGATCGTTTCCGGCTTGGATTAGGATTACTGGTATTTTGACTTGGCGAGTTAATAAAAAGCACTGCTTAGCGGCCATGAGCCCTTGCCAAACCCAGCGAGTGCTTGGCCCACCGACTTGCAGTTCCGGTTTTTCCGTATATAGGTTTCGGAACCATTGGTAGCGGCCGTAACTTTGGCTAAGTGGGTTATCTTCAAAGGGCTTAGGGAAGTAGGCCTGATGTCCTGGTGCATAGCGTGGCAAAGTCGATACCGCTGACATAATTTGTGTGACCGGAATCGCTATTGGTGATAGGTACCATGGCAGGTTAATGCCAAACATGGGCGCACTTAGAATCAAACCAGTAAAAGGGTGTTCTGGGTGAGTTTGCAGGTAACGTGTGGCGATCGCGCCGCCCATAGAGTGCGCGATGATGAAGCATTGTTGATATTCGCTAAGGTCGTGTTTTTTTACGACGATGTCCATATCATCAATATAATCAGTAAAGTCATAGACGTGACCCATATCTGAGTCAGATAATAAACGATCTGATAAACCTTGTCCGCGGTGGTCAAAGGAATAGACATCGAAACCTTGGCGGTAGAGATCGTAAAACAGCTCTTGGTATTTCCAGGAAGACTCAATGCGTCCATTTACGATGAGCACGGCTTTTTTATGCTCTGGGTTGGTTAGCTTGCACCAGTAAATGTTCTTTTTCTCAGTCCCTTTAACAAAGCCCTCTTGGCGAGTTTGCCAAAGTGCTGCGATCGGACCACCAATTGCTTGCTCAAATAATGTCTCTTGAGTATAAGTCAAAGGTGAATGGTTAGTCGCCATTAGTTGATTACCTGAAGATACGTTGTTTACGCGATGTATCATCGAAGAATTAGTGAGGAAATGCAATGGATACCCATGTCTGGTTAGCTTATGTAGTAACAGCAATCGTTTTTAGTTTGGCTCCGGGCTCTGGCACGGTGAACTCAATCAGTAATGGTTTGAGTTACGGTACCCGTAAATCACTGGGTGCCATTATTGGCTTACAAATTGGTTTAGTTATCCACATCGCGCTGGTGGGGGCGGGTATTGGTGCGCTTGTCGCGCAGTCAGCAACCGCATTTTCTGTCATTAAATGGGTTGGTGCCGCTTATCTGGTTTGGTTGGGGATTCAGAAATGGCGCGATACATCAAGCTTAGTCGCAGCTGAAAACCACAACGAGATGTCAGGCACGGCGCTGTTGTACAAGGCAGTGTTGATTAACCTCACCAACCCTAAATCGATTGTTTTTCTGGTGGCGTTGTTCCCGCAGTTTATTGACCCGGCAAAAGACCAAATCACGCAACTGTTGGTGCTTGGCGTCACTACAGTCGTGATTGATGCGTGTGTAATGTTGGGTTACACGAGCTTGGCAGCACAAATGGGACGCTTTATTCGCTCCGATAAAATCATGGGAAAAATAAACAAAGTATTCGGTTCAATGTTCATGGGTTGTGGTGCATTATTAGCAGCTGCAAAGTCATAAGCCATTTATAGGTCCTTCTTTAGCATGAATACAACGTATGTCGCTCGCCAGCCGATCTTTAACCGAAAAAGACAGACGCTGGGTTATGAATTGTTGTTTCGAGACGGGGAGAGTAACGCATACCCTTCACATATTGATTCAAATCGAGCGACATACCGACTGATCGTCGAAAACTTCCTATCACTGGGTACTAACCCAGTGATTGCCTCTTCAAGATGCTTTATTAACTTTCCTCATCAAAGCTTGGTGCGACGTTTGCCGCGCAGTTTGCCGAAAAACAAAATTGTCATCGAAGTGTTGGAAACGTGCCAACCTACGGATGAGCTTCTTGATGCGATTCGTGAGTTTTATCGAGAAGGTTACTTGATCGCTTTGGATGACTTCACCCTAACACCAGAATGGCGTCGTTTTTTGCCATATGTGCATATTGTGAAGCTCGACATTATGGCGATGGGGCTCGAAAAGGCCTGTGAACTGGTCAAAACACACCTGGCCAAACGCGTCAAATACCACTTTTTAGCAGAACGTGTTGAAACCGCAGAAGAGTTTGAGCAAGCGAAAGCGGCTGGCTTTAAATTTTTCCAAGGTTATTTTTTTAGCAAGCCACTCGTCTCGCAGACTAAATACGTCAGTCCTGAGCAAGTGTTGGCATTGCAACTGTTTCGTGAAGTTTGTGCTCCTGAGCCTGACTTTACTCGTATCGAGTCCATCATTACGCAAGATGTCGCGTTGTCATATAAATTATTGCGTTTTGTAAATACGCAAGCGCCGAATTTGGCTGTCGAAATCAGCTCTTTTCGTCAGGCATTGATTTATCTTGGCCAGGATAACCTTAAGCAGTTTGTCTCTTTGGTTGTGGCATCGTATATCTCCAGTAACAAGCCTCGAGAGCTGTATCACCTTTCATTGCAACGAGCTCAATTTTGCCAATTGATGTCGCGCTATCAGCCATTCTCTCACCTCAACGAGCAAGGTTTCATGGTTGGTTTGCTGTCGATTCTAGATGCGCTGCTGGATCTTTCGGTGGAATCTTTAGTTAGGCAGTTACCGCTTAGTCATTCAGTACAACAAGCGCTATTACATCGCAAAGGGGTTTATGGTGCACTTATTTCCCTCGAAGAGTGCTACGAGCGTGCCGATTGGTCAGGGGTTGAAAAAATCACGATGCAATTGGGGTTGCCTTTAGAGGAAGTGAAGCTCTCCTTAGGTGAAGCGGCTCGCTGGAGTCAAAGCATCGCGACTGCATAATTTCTTGTCTTATCTTTTATCTCTTTGAATCTCTCTCTTTACAATCAAGCTGTTCGTTAGATGTGAAACTTTTATGACGATGGACGGTTTCCTCTTGACGATATATCTTAATTAAATAAACATATACGCATATCCATATATAGGTATGTTCATTATGCTTCCACATCAGTTTTTTAAGCTGTTATCCGATGAAACACGCGTACGTTGTTTAATGCTCGTGGCCCGTGAAGGTGAAACTTGCGTTGGTGATTTGGCGTTTGCTCTACAAGAGAGCCAGCCGAAAGTTTCTCGTCATCTTGCTCAGTTACGATCCAGTGGCATCTTGGTGGATAAACGCCAAGGACAATGGGTGTATTACGAGTTATCACAGCAATTACCAGGTTGGATGCGAAAGTTAATTGAAGACTTAGTGGCATCAAACTGTTTGAAGCAGGAATACCAAGACGACATCACACGCTTACACGATAAAAGTCGTGAGGCTTGCTGTTAACAGCGAATAGAGATTCAAGGTAGAAGATTAGAGGGTAAAACTATGACAATTAAAGTAGGAATTAATGGCTTTGGCCGAATTGGTCGCTTAGCGCTGCGAGCGGCATTTGATTGGCCAGAATTGGAGTTTGTGTTAATCAACGATGTCGCAGGTGACGCCGCTACGCTTGGTCACTTATTAGAATTCGATTCAGTGCAAGGTCGTTGGCATCATGGAGTTCAGGTCGAAGGCAGTGAGCTCGTCATCAACGGCAAGCGTGTCGCCACGACTCAACAACGCGATATCGATGCGGTGAACTGGTCTGATTGTGATGTTGTGATTGAAGCGACAGGCGTACATCGCAAAACATCATTCCTAAACAAATACCTAGAGCAAGGCGTGAAACGTGTCGTGGTAAGCGCACCTGTGAAAGAAGAAGGTATTGCGAACATTGTGGTGGGCGTGAACGACCATATTTTCGACCCTGAAAAACATCGTATCGTGACAGCAGCTTCGTGTACGACTAACTGTATCGCACCTGTGGTTAAAGTCATTCATGAGAAATTGGGTATCGAACAATCTTCTTTTACGACCATTCACGACCTGACGAATACGCAAACTATTTTGGATGCGCCACACAAAGATCTACGCCGTGCAAGAGCATGCGGCATGAGCCTTATCCCGACCACGACGGGTAGCGCGAAGGCGATTGTCGAAATTTTCCCAGAATTAAAAGACAAAATTAATGGTCATGCGGTTCGCGTACCTCTAGCAAACGCATCGTTAACAGACATCATTTTTGATGTGAAGCGTGATACCACAGCAGAAGAAGTGAATGCACTGTTAAAAGAAGCATCTGAAGGTGATTTGAAAGGCATCCTTGGCTTCGAAGAGCGTCCTTTAGTTTCTATCGATTATAAAGGCGACCAACGTTCAACCATCGTTGATGCGCAATCAACCATGGTTGTGGGTTCTCGTATGGTTAAGATTTACGCTTGGTACGATAACGAAATGGGTTATGCAACGCGCACAGCAGAGCTGGTTCGTAACGTTGGTTTGGCTTAAAAAGGGGGTCACAATGTCTCATCCTACATGGCAATTAGATTTGGACTCCGGTGCTTTAATCTTAACACCGTGCCCAGGAACGAAAGGTGTCGATTTGCATGCGTCGTTAGAACAGTTGAAAGAGCAGGGTGTTCAAGCGGTCGTTACTGCATTAGATGATAGTGAATTAGCTGCGAAGAATGTCTCTGCATTGGGTGAAGCCACTCAGCAACTGGGTATGAAATGGTTCCAGATCGAGATTGAAGACGACTGCGCACCAAATGAAGAATTTGCGACGAAGTGGCAACAAGCCAGTCCGGAACTGCACGCGATTCTTGCTCAAGGTGGCAAAGTTGCGATGCATTGTATGGGTGGTTCGGGGCGCACAGGTTTGTTCGCTGCTCACCTACTCCTAGAAAAGGAATGGCAGTTAGAAGATATCGTGCGAGAAGTGCAGGCATTGCGCCCTGGTGCATTTACAAAACCTGTGCAAGTTGAGTACATCGAACGCGTGGCTCAAGACGCTTGATCAGCTTAAATAGCTTTTGGTTCATTATGATCCAAAAGCTAAATTCGAGCTTCTTCAGGATACGACTGTTTACAAAAAATGCCATTAACATTAACTAATGCATTGCTTTTAAAGTGTATTTTTCTTTTTATTGATGTTGGGGCATTTTTTGAAAATCACAGCAACATTGTATTGGTCAATGTTGCTGTACAGGTTAGGAAGTATTTAGAACATGATGATCTAAATACTTCTATCGCTGTACATATGAGGTCAATATGATTTCTCAATTAAGCAAAAGTATTCGTCAGTACATGTTAGTGACGTTTAACTATTGGAACTTTACGGTGACCGATGGCGCACTGCGTATGCTGGTGGTGCTCTATTTTCATGACTTAGGTTATTCCACGTTAGCTATTGCCTCACTGTTTCTTTTCTATGAATTTTTTGGTGTGGTGACAAACCTGGTTGGTGGTTGGCTGGGCGCAAGGTTAGGCCTAAATAAAACCATGAACATTGGTTTAGCGATGCAAGTGTTTGCGTTGCTGATGCTCGCATTACCAAATGCATGGCTGACCATTCCTTGGGTGATGGCAGCGCAAGCTCTGTCGGGGATTGCCAAAGATCTGAACAAAATGAGTGCTAAGAGCGCGATTAAAACGCTAGTACCAGACGAACAGCAAGGTGCGCTCTACAAATGGGTAGCGATTTTAACTGGCTCGAAGAATGCACTCAAAGGAGCGGGCTTTTTTGTTGGCGGCTTGCTGCTGTCTTGGGTGGGTTTTCAAAACTCGATGTTTATTATGGCGGGTGTACTTACATTAGTGTTTATTTGCAGCATGATCTGGCTAGAAGCGGACATGGGTAAAGCAAAGAGTAAACCTAAGTTTCGCCAAATATTCTCCAAGTCTGAATCGATAAACATTTTATCCGCAGCTCGCATGTTCTTGTTTGGTGCTCGTGATGTGTGGTTTGTCGTTGCTCTGCCTATTTATCTTGGTAGCGTGTTTGGCTGGGATCACTTGTGGGTTGGTAGCTTTCTCGCTGCGTGGGTCATTGCTTATGGAGTTGTGCAAGGCTTTGCGCCGCGTATTACTGGCAAAGCGCAAGGTCGTGTGCCTGATGGTAGTGCAGCATTGGTGTGGGCAGGAGTCCTAGCGTTAATTACGGCTGGTATTGCTTATGGTGTGCAAATCGGTTGGCAGCCTGAATTGGTGATTGTGGTAGGTTTGATGATTTTTGGCGCTGTGTTTGCCATTAACTCTTCGCTGCACTCGTACTTGATAGTGAGCTACGCTAAAGGCGATGGCGTCTCGTTGGATGTTGGTTTTTACTACATGGCCAATGCGATGGGACGTTTGATTGGCACGGTATTATCGGGTTGGATCTACCAAGAGGCTGGTCTTGCAGCGTGCTTATGGGTTTCTTTTGCTTTCTTGGCACTGACGACGCTGATTTCAATTAAGTTGCCAAAAGCTAATGTTGCTACTGCGTAACTACCCCCAGTATCGCTATCTGTAGATGGTATAAATGGCTCCAAATCGGAGCCATTTTTGTTTCTTATGCGCCGTTTGCTGTAATCAGATTGTGTCGGTTTGGCATCGAGAGTGAATACTGATGCTTGGTTTTTGGTTCTCGTTAAGTGATTAGAGTGGTGATGAAATCTCCGTTGTAGGTCATTGTTGAGTTAAAAATAAGCAAAAACAGATTGTTAACCATTTCACTGGTTGAGATTTACCCTATGCTATAAACGATAAGCGACTCAAAGTAGGGAAAGGTATGAGAGAAAGGGTTCTGTTTTTTGATTTATTGCGCTGCTTCGCAGCGGTAGCAGTGATCGCCATTCACGTCTTGGCACCGTATCGAAATGAGTTAGGAGTGATTCCATTTGACCAATGGCTGACAGCGGTAGGCGTGAATAGCGTAACCCGCTGGGCAGTGCCAGTTTTTATTTTGATCACCGGAGCGCTAATGCTCAGTGACACTCGACCATTTGACGGTAAGTATTATATCAAAAGGCGTTTGGGCAAAGTTTTAGTTCCATTTCTTATTTGGTCGATGTTTTATGCATACCTTTCAGGTTGGACTTCTCAAGGCTTTGATTTTGAAACCGTAAAAGAGGTATTAAGCAATAGCCCATTCCACGCAACGTATTACCATCTCGGCTTTTTCTATTACTTTATACCACTGTATTTTGTGATTCCGCTGTTTCAATGGATGGTACGCAACGTGGATGACAACGTCTTGTATACCTATCTCGCATTTTGGCTTTTCACCAGCACACTGTTCTTGTTCAAGATTGATGGCCCGTGGAGTAATCAGATGTGGCTTTATATGGGTTACCTTCCACTGGGGTATGTTTTATTTCAAAAGGTACCTTTGAATCGCTCTATGGTGACCTTATTTGTTGGGCTAGGACTCGTGGCGTTGGCAGTGACCTTTACGATGGTTGTGACAAATAGCTTAGAGGCGGAGAAGTATACGGTTGGGCGCTGGCTCTCTTATAAAACACTGAATGTGATTCTAGCGGCTTCGATGATTTTTATGATCGGGCGTTACTTTGGTGAAGGCTTATCACCAAAAGTACAAAAAGTGGTTAGTGTGATCAGTCAGCACAGCTTAGGGATTTACTTACTTCACCCTATTTTCTTATGGCCGATGAAAGAGTTCGGTTGGTACACAGGACATCCTGCGTGGGTGATTCCAGTCTGGATCGTTCTAAGTGGAGCTGGAGCCTTGGCGATGAGCTATCTCTTTTCTCGTTCTGCCAAGACTCGTTGGTTACTGCCTTAACGTTTGATAGCGAAGTGAAGGAACTTGTTGCCGCGATAGGTCAGTGTTCCCTTATCTCCAGGGTTGAGTGCATGGTAGTAATGCACTCCAATTTGGAATTCACGCTTTGGACCGATAGAACCACGTTGAACGTAAATCCAATACTCTTGATCGTCTTGACCTGGTGGTGCGTTTGGTATGTCTATCGCTTGTTTATCTAAAATCGTTACCTGCGCGCTTTGCTCTGGAGCGTCTTCGCCCACATAGTGCTTACTATAAAAACGGAAAAACACCCACGCGCCCAAGGCAATAAGGGCGAATAGGGCGACAATAAGTGAGATTGGCATATTAACCTCCAATGTTTTATCGGGTCCCATTCTACAGAACTCGCTGACGAAACGATGAGTTGAGGTAACTTATTCATAATCTAATGAAAGGGATATGGAGATTATTCGGCGCACTTCACGATTTATCTTAATGATGCACGATGAAATCGTCGCTTCATCTGCAAGCGAAGTCACTAAAGCTGAACTAAGCGGCTTTCACTTGTTAGGCTATATGCGCTCAAGGGCACAAATTGAAAGTAAAATTGCACTTAACGGCTCGAAAAAGCTCTAAATTTATAGAAGAATAAAAATAATGAACATAGGAAGGGTCTGGTAAGGAGGGTTACGATGTCAGATATTGAAAAAGTAGTCATGCGTACCCGAACGATCGAAAAACTTTTGCGTACTCAGTACCATGCAGAAGGGAAAGGGTTGCACCAACTTATTAATAGTTGTGAAGAACGTTTACCGCATGACGTGATAGCAAAGCTTCGATTCATCGCAACCGTGCGTAACAAAGTGGTGCACGAAGACGATTACAAGCTGGATGATCGTAAAGGCTTTATGGCGGCATGTGATGCTTGTGAAAAAGAGCTGACACCAAGAAGCTCTCGCTTTATTTGGCGTACAGCAATTTTGCTAATGACGTTGATTACGCTGGCCGCTCTTGGTTTCTACTATATGCACTGGGATATTTTGTCTAAGCACATTCAGTAGAGCTATACAGATAAATAAAAAAGGACGCATTTGCGTCCTTTTTTATTTTAAATCATTGGGTTAGTACATCATTGGCAGTGTCATTAAACCCACAACCACTGCAATCATAACCAGCCCTTGTTTTTGAGAAGATGAAATCATAACACTACCCCTTAATCTTTGATGAACTCGATGAATTTAATATAGCACTGTTTTTGGGGTTTGATCAACATATGCTCGTTAATCTTTTCAAAAACCACACTTAACTTGTCTGGTTTTACATGATTCTGACTAATGAAACTATGTTTTTTGTGCTGTGTTTAAAGTGTTCACATTGTTTTATTTCTATCCTTTTTTGTTTTAAGTGTATGATTTTATAATGTTAAATGGTTTGTGATGTTGGCTTTGTAATTGTTTTTTGTTTCGAATGGTATGTTGGGTGTTTATTTTGTCTGTATTTCTCAAAAATTGAGAAAATTAAAAAATGTGCTATGAGGTTGCATCGTCAAATCGAAAGCATGGAGTGAGATTTTCTTACCTTATGAGAAAATATGGGCTTCAAAAGTGTTTAGTGATTTTATGGTTTATGAAGTCCGCACTTTTATCTGTTATTGAAATTATGGTTTTATTTATCATTGACTTACTTTTCTTGTCTGATGTTTTTTTTACTGAATTAAGGTCGGTTTTCTTAGTTTTTACCCCTAGTCATCAGTGGTTTCTCCTCTCTTAGAGCGCTACTAAGACTATTTTCTATTTTGTGTCTGTTATTTATTCTTGTTGCCTGCATTACATACATCCTGGTGGTTTAATCGTCAGTTTGTGAAATGGCGGCTTACCTGGAGCACTTATCTGTTTTTCAGTTAAATAGTTTTAGAAAGCGTTGGTTATTGTGTCGTGTGATTTGATGGGTTCGGCTGATGAGCAAAGCTTGGCCCCAATGTTTAGTGGCATCATTCAGGCTCATCGGCTTTATTATTACGTAGGCTGAGGGTTACAAAATGTTTCGAATCGCTAGCGAGATCCAACTTTCGTAGATTGTGTCTTTACATCAAAACTGGTCTACCTAGACTAGCGGCGAGTTTAAGTAAAAGGTGTATACTGCATGTGGAGTTGGCTGGCGATAGGGCTATCAGGTGTGTATTCCGTGTTGGGAGCAAAGCAAGCTAACCCGACACAATCCCTCGTGTTTAAAATCTTTACTCTGCTACTTCTTCTTGTGTTGGTGTTAACTCAAGGTGCATCCGCAACATATACCTACTGGATTGCGGGTGGGCTTATTGTGTCTATGGTGGCAGATACGCTGCACTCGTTTAAAACTCGTAAGCTAATCTATTTTACGGCTTATCTGGTTGCCCAGGTATGCTACAGCAAGTCATTTTGGGTGCAGCTTAATGGTGAGATTGTCTGGTGGCTGTTGGCCCTGCTGCTTGCAGCGAGTATCGTGGCGTTCTTTTTGTTGCTACCTCAACTCGACTCTCTGGTATTCCCCGTTGTGATCATGGGGATGATGCTGGTTCAACTTGCTTGGGCAGCCGGTGAAGTTTGGTTACAAGTGCCGAGTTACGCCAATGCTATCGGTTTTAGCGGAACCTTAGTTCTGATCTATTCGGCGCTGGCATACGCGATACACGGTTATCGAAAACCGATGAAACACGCCTATTTGTGGGTGAGTGGCAGTTACTTTTTTGCTCATGCCCTCATTGTTGCCTCAATCATTTACTAATTTAAGTCAAAGCAGCTCTTGAGGATTTCAGTAAACTGAACGCATTGTTCTTAATAACTGGAGTCAATAATGAGTGAAATCCATGCTCACGAGCTGCTAAACCTACTTAGAGAAACGCCAATGGATCGCGAAGCCCTCACACAGCACTTTGGCGCTAGCGTTCGCTTTCACACCTGTAAACTGAATGATCTAGACTTAGATGCATTACTAGCATTTTTGCTCAAGCGCGACAAAATTCGTGAGCTTGAAGGTAAGTTTGTGGTCAATATGGCGCGAGTTTGCAATCACTAAACGGCGGCTAAGATCGAGGATGAATATGGTGTTTTCGCCCTCAGTCATATACTCATGTTGTCAGTTTGCTATACACTGGCCGCCATTTTTTAGGTGAGGCCAGAATATGGACATTCTTTCGGCAGCGACCATGCTGTTTCTAATCATGGACCCTCTCGGTAACTTGCCGATTGTGTTGTCTATTCTCAAACATATCGATCCCAAGCGTCGTCGTAAGGTATTGATTCGTGAACTACTGTTTGCCTTACTGATCTTGATGCTGTTTCTGTTTGCAGGACAAAGCATCTTAAGTTTTTTGCATGTCCAGCCAGAAACGCTCAGCATTTCAGGTGGCATTATTCTCTTCATTATTGCGATTAAGATGATTTTCCCGAGTGCTGGCAGCATCACTGGACTGGCAGCAGGCGAGGAGCCCTTTATTGTTCCGATGGCCATTCCTATGATCGCGGGCCCTTCAGTGATTGCAGCCTTGCTTTTACTGTCTTCGCAACATCCAGAGAAAATGTTGGAAATGTCAGCATCAGTCGTAATTGCGTGGGGCGCAACATTTTTTATACTGATGTTTTATGGCTTCTTTAATCGCTTGTTGGGTGAACGTGGCTTGAAGGCGGTAGAACGCTTAATGGGCTTGTTACTGGTGATGATCTCCACTCAAATGTTCTTGGATGGTGTAAAAAGTTACATTGGGTGACGAACGAAACGCAGAAAAAAAGCCGCTCACAAGAGCGGCTTTTTCGTATCTGAGCGATTACATCATGTGTTTACGACGAATATCGAGTAGGGCAAAAATACCAAAAATCAGGATTGAATATTTTTCCCAACTGCTCATTTTTATTTTGTCGCCAAATGCACCAATGAAGATGGCCATTTGTAAACCGTGCATGATGAACAAAAAAGCGGTCATGATGTAAAGCGCAATCGCGGCATTGCCGGGGAAGGGCATAAAAATATTTAGGATTAATACTAACCAAACAAAGGCGATAGCCGCTTTGGCCAGCATAATTAGTGCTTTCATTTAAGTATCCTTTTAAATCGAGGCGTTATGCGGAGGTACGTTCGTACAGACGATAGCTCACTTGGCCTGCTGTTTTTTCTCGATGTAATTGCCAGTTTTCTGGTAAGTCGGCAATATTGAGTTCTTTTTCTGTTTCAATATAAATCATCGCATCTTCCGCGAGCCAGCCATTTTGTTCTAGCAGAGCCACGGTCTCATCCAATAGGCCTTTGCGAAACGGTGGGTCAATAAACACCACATGATGAGCAGAACCCGGTTGCTTCAAAAAACTCAGTGCGTCGGTATTTACCACTTGGATGTTGTTCGCGTTAAGAGAGGCAACATTCTTTTGTAACTGTTGGAAAGCTTGTGGGTTTAGCTCAACCATGGTCACTTGCTCTGCTTGGCGCGAAGCTGACTCAAATCCCAAGCCGCCAGAGCCAGCAAACAAGTCGAGACATTTTGCCTGTGGTACATCTTGAGCTAACCAGTTAAACAGCGTTTCTTTGACGCGATCGGTCGTGGGGCGTAAGCCTTCAGCATCGTGTACAGGAAGTTTTCTGCCTCTCCATAAGCCACTAATAATGCGAACAAAGCCCGTTGTTGGCTTTTTTTGTGATGAGTTTTGCTGGCGACGTCTTACCATAGATTTTTTGACCGCTAATAAAGTGATACTATATCTAATCGCCCAAGCAATGAGCTTGGAGCTTGGATACAGCCCAGAATATTCAAGATGACAGAGTGTAACACTAATAAGATTAGAATTACCTAATCGGAAAGTTTTCAGAACTTTGTCATTAGCCTTTTTTAGACAGATAATAATCTTGTCAAAAAAGAGTCATTAATAGATAAAAGAACAATCTAGGATAGCCCCAGATGACGGAAAAAAAGAAGCGCGGATTACTTTCGTGGCTAGGTTTTGGTGACGAAGAACAAAGCCCAAAACCAAAAACTGAAGAAACAGTAAAAGAAGAAGCAGTGGAAGCGCCTTCTGAAGAGCAGCAAACCGAAGCGGTTGCTGAGCAAGCGGAAGC
This sequence comes from Vibrio sp. 1167, assembly GCF_033340375.1. Classification (NCBI taxonomy): domain Bacteria; kingdom Pseudomonadati; phylum Pseudomonadota; class Gammaproteobacteria; order Vibrionales; family Vibrionaceae; genus Vibrio; species Vibrio sp. 1167. Next base: position 14,460 of record NZ_JAWOWK010000022.1, read on the forward strand.
AACGCCAGAACTTGAAGAAGAAGAGAAACAATCAGAGGCTGCCCCAGCAGAAGCAGAAGCAGAAGCAGAAGCAGAAGCAGAAGCAGAAGCAGAAGCAGAAGCAGAGGAGCCAGAAGTCGTATCGGCCGCGCCTCGTGTTCAAGAACAAGAAAAACCAACAGAAAGCTTTTTTGCTCGTCTTAAACGCAGCCTAAGCCGAACAAAAGCAAATATTGGTGCTGGCTTCTTCGGTCTGTTCAGCGGTAAGAAAATCGATGAAGACTTATTTGAAGAGCTAGAAGAGCAACTGCTTATTGCTGATGTGGGCATGAATACCACAACAAAAATTATCAACAACCTGACAGAAAAAGCCACACGTGGCGATCTGAAAGACGGCGAAGCCCTTTATGGTTTGTTGAAAGAAGAAATGGCTGAGATTCTTTCTAAAGTCGAACAGCCACTAGAAATCGATAGCAACAAAACGCCTTACGTCATCTTGATGGTGGGTGTAAATGGCGTGGGTAAAACCACGACCATCGGTAAGCTTGCCAAGCAGTTCCAAACTCAAGGCAAAAAAGTGATGCTTGCAGCGGGAGATACTTTCCGTGCCGCAGCGGTTGAGCAGCTACAAGTGTGGGGTGAACGTAATAATGTTCCTGTGATTGCTCAACATACTGGCGCAGACAGTGCCTCTGTTATCTATGATGCGATTGAAGCGGCAAAAGCACGTGGTGTGGATGTGGTGATTGCTGATACAGCAGGTCGTCTACAGAACAAAGCGAACCTAATGGAAGAGCTGCGTAAGATTGTACGTGTGATGAAGAAAATTGATGACTCTGCACCACATGAGATCATGCTAACGCTTGACGCAGGTACAGGACAAAATGCCATTAGCCAAGCGAAACTTTTCAGTGATGTTGCCCCTCTAACCGGGATTACTTTGACTAAGCTGGATGGTACAGCCAAGGGCGGCGTAATTTTCGCTATCGCTGATCAGTTCGGTATTCCAATTCGTTACATTGGTGTGGGTGAAGGTATCGAAGACTTGCGTCCATTTGAAACTCAAGAGTTTATTGACGCACTGTTTAGTCGTGAAGAATAAAAAGAGTTAGAGGAAATCAACGGTGATCAAATTTCAGCAAGTAAGCAAAGCTTACCGAGGTGGTCGACAAGCACTGCAAAAAGTCGATTTTCACCTGAGGCGCGGTGAAATGGCGTTTTTAGGCGGACATTCCGGGGCTGGTAAAAGTACCTTGCTGAAATTGATCTGCGCGATAGAGCGACCAACCGATGGCAAAATCCATTTTAATGGCCACGACATCACGCGTATTCCAGGCAAAGACATCCCTTTTTTGCGCCGCAATATTGGGATTGTTTTTCAAGATCATCGCCTATTGATGGATCGCAGTGTGTACGACAATGTCGCTCTGCCAATGCGTATCGAATCGATTTCTGAAAACGAAATCAAACGCCGTGTTTCTGCGGCGTTAGATAAAACGGGCTTACTCGATAAAGCTCGTTGTCTACCTAGTCAACTTTCTGGTGGTGAGCAACAGCGCGTCGGTATTGCCCGTGCTGTGGTTAATCGACCAACGTTGCTGGTGGCTGATGAGCCTACGGGTAACCTTGACCCAGAATTATCCAACCGTGTGTTGCGTCTATTCGAAGAATTTAACCGTGCGGGCGTGACTATCCTACTTGCCACGCACGATGTGGGGTTAGTAAACACTCGCCCACAGTATCGTCATTTTGAATTGAACCAAGGCTTCCTAAGTGAGGTAGAAGACTATGGCAGGTAACAAGCACTCCCAAAAGAAGGGGAAAGGCCGCAGTGCCAAGCGTGCGAATACCGATGGTTTTTTCTCTGTCCACGCAAAACAAGCTAAATCCTCTTTTAGCGCCTTATGGCAACGACCACTAGGCAACATTCTGACTCTAGCGGTCATCTCCATGGCACTTGCCATGCCAGCTTGTTTGTATCTATTGGGGAAAAACGTTGCGGGGGCAGCGGAAGATGTCGCTTCTCCTTCACAAGTTAGTGCTTACTTAGTTGAAGGTATGCCGGATGCGCGAGTGATGGTTCTCAAAGATCAAATTGAAACTTGGCCTTTGGTAAAAGAGGTAGAGTATATTTCACCGCAACAAGGTCTATCTGATTTAAGCCAATATGCAGGGTTCGACCAAGCTATCAGCCTCTTAAGTGGCTATGCGCTACCTGGTGTGTTGGTGATTACGCCAGATTCGGAGCTAAAAAGTGATATTCAGTCATTAGCCAAAGACGTTCGAGAGCAACAAGATGTGACCGACGTGAGACTTGACGAAGACTGGCTAGCGCGTCTTGATGCCATCAAAACTCTCGCGAGTATTATTGTCATTACCCTGACAGTGCTGATGCTCGGTGCGGTATTTTTAATCGTTGGCAATACATTGCGATTTAATGTGCTGGCGAATAAAGAAGAGATTCAAACCATGAAACTGATCGGTGCGACGGACAGTTTCATTCTGCGCCCTTACTTGTACACAGGTATGTGGTTTGGCGTGTTAGGTGCCACTATTGCGTGGTTGGTAACGGCTTTAGTGACCATTGTCATGAATAGTGCGGTGGAAGACCTTGCTGCGTTGTACGATAGCCAGTTCCGCCTGATTGGTCTAAGTTGGGATGAATCTTTGTTACTAATCATCATTGGGAGTCTTTTGGGATGTATTGCGGCGCGCTTTTCTGCGCAACGACATTTAAAAGAAATTGAACCAGTTTAAGTGATGGCGGTCTTATTACTTGGATTTCATTAGCACTAGCTAATTTTGAACCCTTGCTTAGACCAAATGTTTATGGATAATTGCTTCCCCTTCTTGAAACTTGTTCATTTTGAGTTCAAGATATCGAAGCTAAATTGCAATGTAATGCTCCAGATCAGAGATTGATGAGGAATTGAATGACAAAAGAAGCGTATCCGATGGCTCTAGTCACGCAAGATAGCCTTGATAGCTATATTCGCTCAGTAAACAGCTACCCAATGCTGACTGCAGACGAAGAGCGTGAGCTGGCAGAACGATTACACTATAAAGGTGAGATTGAGGCTGCAAAAGGTCTAATTCTTTCGCACCTACGATTCGTTGTTCACGTTGCTCGTGGTTACTCTGGCTACGGTTTGCCAATGGCGGATCTTGTGCAAGAGGGTAACATCGGTCTAATGAAAGCCGTTAAGCGTTTTAACCCAGAAGTAGGGGTTCGCTTGGTTTCTTTTGCTGTCCACTGGATCAAAGCAGAGATCCACGAATACGTGCTACGTAACTGGCGTATCGTGAAAATTGCGACCACTAAAGCGCAACGTAAATTGTTCTTCAACCTGCGTAAGTCGAAAAAGCGCTTGGGTTGGTTTAACAACGGTGAAGTGGAAACCGTTGCGCGCGAGTTAGGTGTTGAGCCTTCTGAAGTTCGCGAGATGGAATCACGCTTAGCGGCGGTGGATTCAACCTTTGATATGCCAACTGATGAAGACGACAGTTCAAACGCTTACACAGCGCCGATGCTATACCTAGAAGACAAATCGTCTGATGTGGCCGACAACATTGAAGCCGCCAACTGGGAAATGCACACCAACAATCGCTTGGGTCATGCATTAGCGAGTTTGGATGAGCGTAGTCAGCGCATCGTGCGTTCTCGTTGGTTAGATGATGAGAAAGCAACATTGCAAGACTTAGCTGATGAGTTCGGTGTTTCTGCCGAGCGTATTCGCCAGCTAGAAAAAAATGCAATGAAGAAACTAAAATTGGCCGTGGGTGAATTTTAATTTCCACTGCTAATTGAAAGTAAGATTTTCATAGAAAGCCGAGATCATGTGATCTCGGCTTTTTTATTGTCGATCGAAAATCGATAGCGTTTGCGATCCGGATTTTATGTGCTACCTGTGCATAACTCTGTGAAGTAATTATTTATCAACTGTTCGAAACCCGGACAAAACAAGGGATTCAAGCACTTTTCCATCTGGGGATAGTTATAGATATACACACAGTTAGATCAGGATCATCACTACATATTGTGGATCAAAAGATCCAAATACACTTTATCAACGCAATTCACAGCTTTATCCACAAATGGTTGGAATGTGTACACTTTTGAAAACCCTGATTATCCATGTGTCTAAGTTTGCCGTTGGATAGGTTACAATAGCGGCAGTATACCCAAGCAGCTTCAAATATGGATTTTATGCTGTACCACGGGTGCTGATTAGTACGTTAGGTTCGAGGTTGCTTGGGTATATTAATAAGACAATGAGAAAGTAAATGGATCAGTTTAAGCATATCGATGTACAAGGTGCGCAAGCGCTGCTCGAGCAGGGTGATGCGAAGCTTGTAGATATCCGTGACCCTCAATCGTTTGCCGTTGCGCATGCGGAGTCCGCGTATCACTTAACTAACGATACGATCGTTGCGTTTATGGATGAAGTGGAGTTCGAACAACCTATTCTAGTGATGTGTTACCACGGCATTAGTAGCCAAGGTGCGGCGCAATATTTGGTTAACCAAGGCTTTGAACAGGTGTACAGTGTAGATGGTGGCTTTGAAGCCTGGCATCGAGCAGAACTACCGATAGTGAGAAGTTAATGAAGAGATTGGTAACGTTAAATAATCCACGTATGGCGCAAGCCTTTATTGATTATATGGCCTCTCGCCAAATTGACATCGAAATGATGCCTGAAGGGGATGGGCAATTTGCGCTGTGGCTGACTGATAGCCAGCATGAAATAGAAGCGGAAGCCGAACTTAAGCTGTTCCTTGCTAACCCGTCTGATTCAAAATACAGCGCCGCCTCGTGGGACGTTGCCGATACTCGTAAGAGCACATTTCATTATTCCAGCCCGAGTATCATGAGCATGGTCAAAGCGAAAGCTGGCCCCATGACTTTGCTGATCATGACAGTCTGTATCATCATCTACTTGTTACAAATGTTTGGCTTTGGCAATGGCGTGTTTAAGTTGTTGCACTTCCCGGCTTTTGAGGGGCAACAATGGCAAGTGTGGCGATGGCTAAGTCATGCGTTACTGCACTTTTCAGTAACTCACATCGTGTTTAACTTACTATGGTGGTGGCAGTTGGGGGGCGACATCGAACGTCGTCTCGGTTCCGGTAAGCTATTGCAACTCTTTGTGGTGTCGGCAGCGCTTTCAGGGGCAGGCCAGTTCTATGTTGAAGGGGCTAACTTCGGCGGCTTGTCTGGTGTGGTCTATGCACTGCTTGGTTATTTGTGGATATTGGGTTACCGCTTGCCACATTTAGGCCTTACGCTACCCAAGCCAATTATCGTCTTTATGTTGGTATGGTTAGTTCTTGGTTTTGTGCAGCCATTTATGGCGATTGCAAACACCGCTCACTTAGTTGGGCTACTGTCGGGGATGGCGATTGCGCTGTTTGATTCAGGCAAGATGAAATACCAACAGCAAGCCTAAAGCAGATGAAATGAAAAGACCGCTCAAGGGCGGTCTTTTTTTATGTTCAAAACGGATTTGGGTTTATTGATAAAGGTATTTTGTAAACAACAAATCGGCAATGATGGTTTTACCTGTTTCAGGCAAAAGTGTTTCGTTGAGGGTCGTCACTAAGGTTTTGCGCAGATCTTCTCGGCCAGACAGGGACTTAATCGTATCTTCTGTTTGCTTACCCAGTAATTCAATCACTGCATCGCGAATCAAAGGTTGGTGATGCTCAACAACTGATAAATCTTGTTGACTCATTACCATGATGTCGATGCGCACTTGCACATAACCTAACTTTTTGCCTTTGGTGTAAAAGTTAGTAGTGAGATCAGGCTCTAGGGTAAAGTATGCCAACTTAGGTCCAGCTTCTTCCGTTTCAGCCCAACTTGGTGCGGCGAATAGTATGGTTAACGCAAAAATAATTTGGGCTATATAACGTTTGTACATATTTCTAACTTTTCTTTCTCTGGATCGCGATATTCGAATCGCTTCAGTCTTGATACAATGGGCCGTCTATAACAAATAACGGAACTTACGGTTACATACATTACTATGGACGGTAAGTTGTTGCTTTATTGTACGCATAAAGCCTCCAATTGAATACTAGTATGAATCAGCCAACATCACTCTATCTTGCTTCTTTATTGGAAGTAGAGTGGCAAAACCCCGAAGAATTCGAATTTCCAAATGAATTTGCCAAGCATTGGCTTGAAGAGCAAGGGTCTTTGTCACGTCGTTTAAAACAGCACTGCCAAGCGTTAACGGTAGAATTACTACAAAATCAGATCGTCACTGCAGCGACATTAAAACAGGACGAAAGCCAGTTATTGTCCGAACAAAATTGCTTACTGAGAGAGGTAATTTTGTGCGGTGACAATAACAACTGGGTTATTGGGCGGACATTGATTCCTCGTTCAACCTTAGTTGATCAGCAGTATGATTTGGCTCAACAAGGGGATATCCCATTAGGACTAACTGTGTTCAGCGCAGATAACGTTGAGCGGGACTCTTTGCAAATGGGATGGGTAGCCGTACCAGAAGGACGTTTGTTAGCGCGACGCTCAAGGTTGTGGATGAATCACAAACCGATGCTAGTCGCCGAGTTATTCTTATCTAATTCACCAGTTTACGCTAAGGAGACAGTGTAAATGTCCGCAGAAAAAGCCAAAGCATATTGGCAACTGATGCGCATGGATCGCCCGATTGGTTCACTGTTACTGATGTGGCCAACGATTTGGGCGCTAATTATCTCAGCCCAAGGGATGCCAAGTTGGGATGTATTCATCGTGTTTGTATTGGGGGTATTCCTAATGCGTAGTGCGGGGTGCGTGATTAATGATTTTGCAGATCGCAAAGTCGACGGCCATGTAAAGCGTACTAAGCAACGTCCACTGCCATCAGGGAAAGTGACAGCAAAAGAAGCGATTGGATTATTTTTGGTTTTGGGTATCAGCTCGTTTTTGTTAGTGCTGACCATGAACCCGCTGACGATTCAGCTATCCTTCGCTGGCATTGTGTTGGCGTTCATCTATCCATTTATGAAGCGTTACACTCATATTCCACAGCTATTTTTAGGCTTGGCTTTTAGCTGGGCGATTCCAATGGCGTGGGCTGCACAAACTGGGGAATTACCATTGATTGTTTGGTTTTTGTTCCTCATTAACGCTTTGTGGACCATTGCGTACGACACTCAATATGCGATGGTAGACCGAGATGATGATCTAAAGATTGGCATTAAATCGACGGCAATTCTGTTTGGTCGTCATGACAAGCTTATTATTGGTGTGTTGCAACTGATTACACTCGCGATGTTGGTTTGGTTAGGGCTGTTCTACCAATTGGGACAAAGTTACTACTGGACCCTTTTGATTGCAGCGTCGTTGTTTGTTTATCAGCAGCACTTAATTCGTCACCGTGAGCGTGAGTTGTGCTTTAAGGCTTTCCTTAACAACAATTATGTTGGCATGGTGATAGCGATAGGGTTACTGGTCGCATTTTGGTAAGCGAAGAAATAGAAAAAGGCATCCGATTGGATGCCTTTTTTCTTATTGGAAGAAGGTAAAACGGTTACGACCGAAGTTGGTGAATACTCTCTTCGATCGTCAGTTTCACTTCTGGATAAAGCAGAGTGAACAGTAGTCGTGCAAATTGCTGCGTTTTCTTCGTGTCACAGTTACCATCGTTATCGAGGTATTTTTGCTGTTTGAGCGTATTGAACATGGCGGTAAACACACCTTTATCGAAGAATTCTGGCGCATTAATACCGTGCAAACGCCCTAGGCGCTGAGCAATATCTTGGCTCTTCTGCTCTAGGTCCGATTTACCCAGCTCAGGGTAAGCAACAAGCAAGTTCATCGCGATAGAGTAGCGTTGCAGCGTTTCAGTTATCGTACGACCTAGCAGAACCAAAGGCTGGTTGTTCGATTGATTGATTTCCAGCTTATCACCATCAAGACTAATCATTTTCTGATCGGCAAATTCATGCAGTGTTTTAACGACCAATTCATCCAACTCGTCTTCTTGGTAACTTAAGAACAGCTCTTTCTTCAAGAATGGGTAGATTTGCGCGACATTAGCTTGAATCTTGGCTACCGAAAGGTTGCGCTGACGAATGAGCATTTGGGCAATTAATGACGGCAGAGCGAACAAGTGAATGATGTTGTTGCGATAGTAAGTCATCAGGATCGATTGGCTACGGTCCAGCGAAATGATGTCACCCATGCTATCGGTTTCAATCACGAACTTATCAAGCGAAATTGCATGATCAACCAACTCCTCAGCACTTTCGGTAGGGATAGTGGAGGTGCTTGAGTACGGATTATTTTTGAGTAGCTTTAAGTAACACTCGATCTGATTGATCAGCGAGTCACGAGAAAGTGCACGTTGACGAGAAGCAAGCAGTGCGGTTGCACACAAGGTCAACGCGTTTGCTGCCGCCGCATCATTGATGTGCGTCATCATCTTATTAGCAAGGTCGTTGACCACAGGATTCATCCATTGTGGTTTGTTACCACCCATGCTGTCGATGTCTTTCGTCCACTCAGGAGCATGCTCGTTCAAGTATTGGTTGAGCTGAATTGGCTCACCGAAGTTCACATAGCCCAAACCAAAGTTACGCAGTTTACGCAGAGTACGCAGTACAAGCCCTGCGTTTTCTTTCTCTTTGCGTTTGCCACGCAGCTCTTTCGCGTAAGTGCCCACTTCCATTACGTGCTCGTAGCCGATGTAGACCGGCACTAGTGTAACTGGGCGGTTTAGACCACGTAGCATTGCTTGGATGGTCATAGCCAGCATACCCGTTTTCGCTTGCAGTAAGCGACCTGTACGTGAACGACCACCCTCACTGAAGTACTCGACTGAATAGCCTTTGGCAAACAGCTCAGCTAGATACTCACGGAAAATGGTTGAGTACAGTTTGTTGCCTTTAAAACTACGACGAATAAAGAACGCCCCACCACGACGGAAAAGCGGACCGGCCGGGAAGAAGTTCAAGTTAATGCCTGCCGCAATGTGCGGAGGCACCATGCCTTCATGGTATAAAACATAAGACAACAGCAGGTAGTCCATGTGACTACGGTGACACGGAACGTACACAATTTCGTGGCCGTCTTGCGCTAAACGACGCACAGTCGAGGCGTTATTGATGTGCAAACCTTGGTATAGTTTTGTCCATAACCAACTCAGGATGCGGTCGCCGTTTTTCACTAGACTGTAGGAGAAGTCGGCGGCGATTTCATCCATGATGTCGTGGGCTTCTTTACGTGCCTTATCAATCGAGATGTTTTTGATCTTGGCTTCGTCAGCAATCGCCAGTTCAATAGCTGGAGATTTTAGTAAACGAGCAAACAACACTTGGCGTTGTGGCAGGTTTGGGCCTGAAGCAGCCAGTTTCTGGCGTGAGAAGTGGATACGCGCCACGCGAGCCAGTTTGTGCGCAATTGCGCTGTCGGTACCGTGAGAGTCTGCCATATAACGCAGAGATACCACGGGACTAAAGCGAACTAAGCAGTCGCGTCCCGCCGCCATTACTGCTTTGGCTTTTTGCGGACCATTCATCGGTTGAAGGTAAGGCTTTTGGTTCTCTTCTTTACCTGGCTTACGACCCCAAAGCACGGTTGCAGGGATCATTTGAACATCCAACTCACTATCCAACTTGTGCAGTTCCAGTAAGTCAGTGAACAGAGAAACAGAATCGGTTGGGACATCATTATCGTTGTTCATCACAGTTGGACGCGCAGCGATAAAGACGAAACGGTTCAGCGTTTTGCCATTGATTTCCAGCGGGCTGAGCGGGTCGGGTAGACCAAGGCTCATGGCTTGTTTTTGCAGTGTCAGCAAATCCACGTTCGAGCGGAACGGCAGGGCATATACAATCGGTTTAGTTAGGTCGATGTTCAGATCTTCAATCGGGTTCGACGGGATTGCGGTGCCCTTTACCAGTACCGATAAAGGTAGTTTTAGTAATGAACGTGAAAATGATTGTCCAGAAGACATAAAGTTCACAGCCTCAATAGGTATTCAAACAGGCCTAACCTTATTTCAGTTTCCGCTTTGCATGTCTTCTCTATAAAAAGAGATGAGTACGGCAATAGAAATAAGCCTAGGCGATAAAATTTAAGCGCTGCAAGGATACCAGAAACTGGTCAAACCTTTTAATTTTATTGGCTGTAAATTAGTCGAAACCCTAAGTTATTGCTTTGACTTGATTAACTGAAAAGTCGGTGTTTTAAACGAATAAAGAATGAACTTAATCGGTAAGCTGAAAGCTCTCCACAAATAAATTAAAAAACAACCAATTGGGTTTTCATTTGAGCATTTACTGGATATACTCACAGTTAACTGTATAAAAAGACAGGTGAGACATGAAGCCGTTAACGCCACGCCAACAACAAGTCTTCGATTTGATCAAAAGTAAAATCGATGACACCGGAATGCCACCAACTCGTGCAGAGATTGCGCGTGAGCTTGGCTTCCGCTCTGCGAATGCCGCAGAGGAACACCTAAAAGCGCTTGCTCGTAAGCAAGCTATTGAAATTATTCCAGGCGCCTCTCGTGGGATTCGTATCCTGCTTGAAGACGCTGCCAATGATGAGCAGGGTTTGCCTTTGATTGGTCAAGTCGCAGCGGGTGAGCCAATCTTGGCTCAAGAGCACGTAGAGGCGCGCTACCAAGTCGATCCTGCGATGTTCAAACCGCAAGCGGATTTCTTACTTCGTGTAAATGGCGAGAGTATGAAAGACATCGGGATTATGGATGGCGATTTGCTCGCGGTGCATAAAACCCAAGACGTGAGAGACGGTCAAGTTGTCGTTGCGCGTGTTGATGATGATGTGACTGTGAAGCGTTTGGAGCGCAAAGGTTCAACCATATTACTGCATGCTGAGAATGAAGAGTTTGCCCCAATTCAAGTGGACTTAACGTCTCAGCACCTTACGATAGAAGGCTTAGCCGTTGGTATTATTCGTAATACCGATTGGATGTAAGTGCATTTAAGCAGCCCAGTTCATCTGGGCTGTTTTGTCTTTTCTCTTTTTCTACTTCCTCCAAAAGCTTGCTCATCATCTTGACCTTGTTTGTTTTGACCAATTTATAAGCTTGATAATGTAATTGATATTCATTATCATCTTTATTAATGTCTATGTTTTCTCTCTGGCGCAGGAAATGCCCATGTCTCAGTCTAAACATCAAGTTCCTAACCATTTATTAAAGCCACTGTTATTGCGTAGCCGTGAAAGCATGGTCGACAATGGCTTGGTGTACGATCCGATAGCTGCTAAAGCGTGTTTGAGCTGTAAGATGGCGCCGGATTGTTTGAGTGGTGATATTGCGCAGAAGCAATTGCTGCACGTGACGCTGACTCAGCTTTGTGACCAGCAGGTTAGTCACTTCTTACAGCAGTATCCCGATGCTTGGATAATCAATGTCGGAGCGGGGTTGGATACCCGCTTTTATCGTTTGGATAATGGACGTTGCCATTGGATAGAGCTGGATGTGACGGAAAATTTGGTATGGCGTCAGCGTTTGTTCCACAAAAATGAACGTTATGAACATCGCTGTGGCAGTGTGGATGAAATGTCGTGGCTAGAGACGTTAGCCATTCCAGAGCAAGCACCGGTACTCATTTTATGTGAAATGGCACTGCTCGATTGCACAGAGCGTCAAGTCGCGAAATTTATTCAAACCTTAGGTCGACATTTTGTTTCTGCTGAACTGTGTATGGTGCTGGCAGGAGATTTAACGGAAACCAAGTGGGGACAAAAGCTTGGCTCTGATCGTTATGCTCATGGCTTTGAAGCGCCTGCAGCACAGATATTGCAATGGTTACCATGGGCACAGTGGGTGAAAGCTTTCTCGCCATTCGATAGATTCTGTTCTCGTTGGAAAGCTTGGCAGCGTTGGCTTAATAAGATTCCAATGTTGAAGCATCGCCTCACGCCAGTACTCGTTCATATCAAGTGGTAATTGGCTAGTCGTTAAGCGCTCAGGTACACTCGTCGATCTTACTGATGAGGTGCCTGTGACAAATTCAATCTTCTCTCCTTTATCTAACCCAAAAGTTCATCGCCAAGTCTTAGCTTTAGCTATACCTATGGTGCTGTCGAATATTACTGTTCCATTGCTCGGTTTGGTCGATGCTGCGGTGATTGGTCATCTAGACCACGCTTGGTATTTGGGTGGTGTTGCGTTGGGCAGCACCATGATCAGCGTGACGTTTTGGCTGCTTGGTTTTTTGCGTATGTCGACTACTGGGTTGGCGGCGCAGTCCTATGGCGGTGAAGACCGAAAGCAACTTGCCTTGGTGTTTATGCAAGGCTCACTTATGGCGCTGCTGTTTGCGTTAGTCTTCCTTATTGCCCATACCCCGATAGCTGATTTGATCTTTGGTTGGAGTGACGCCAGCGCAGAGGTAAAACACTACGGTATGCAATATTTCTCTATCCGTGTGTGGAGTGCCCCCGCTGCGCTAATGAACTTTGTGTTGTTGGGGTGGCTGCTCGGAACGCAAAATTCCAAAGCACCAATGTGGATGGTGATCATCACCAACGTGACTAATATTGCCCTCGATTTGTTGTTTGTGATTGGTTTGGGGTGGAAAGTAGAAGGCGCTGCGCTGGCATCGGTGATTGCTGACTACTCTGGCATGGGTTTTGGTCTCATGTGTGTCTGGAAAACCTGGCGAGAGAGGCAATTACCATCACCTCAAAAGTTGCTAGCCAGCACTCAACACGGTTTAGGGCGATTCGTGAAATTGAATCGCGATATTTTCTTACGCTCTTTGTGTCTGCAAGCGGCTTTTAGCTTTATGACGTTCCAAGGCGCGAGCTTGGGTGATGAGGTTGTCGCTGCAAATGCGGTTCTGATGAGCTTCCTGATGATTATCTCGTATGGCATGGATGGCTTTGCTTATGCGATGGAGGCCATGGTCGGGAAGGCGATTGGTGCCAAAGATAGGCAACAATTGAGTGCATCGCTTGTCGGCACTTTCTTTTGGAGTTTGGTTATTTGCTTAGGACTGACCGCGCTCTTTGGTTTGGCGGGATCGGAGTTGATCGCCATGATCACTTCAATTGAGACGGTCCAACAGCAAGCAGCGGTGTATCTACCTTGGCTGGTGGTGATGCCACTTGCGTCGATGTGGTGCTTTCTATTGGATGGCATTTTTGTCGGTGCAACCAAAGGCAAAGACATGCGCAATAGTATGTTTGTCGCGACCAGCAGTTTCTTCGTTGTCTTTTACTTATTCGCCGAGTGGGAAAATCACGCGCTGTGGTTTGCAATGACGAGCTTTATGTTGATGCGGGGTATTGGTTTAGGGGTTATCTTTCTCTACCAATGGCACAAGGATACCTTCCTAGCACAATGTTGATATAAAAACAGCAGGTCCAAGCCTGCTGTTTTTCTGTCTGCTATCAAGAAGCATAGATTAGAACAAGCGGTTCAAACCATTCAACGCAGCGACACGATACGCTTCGGCCATTGTTGGATAGTTGAAGGTGGTATTGACGAAATACTCGATGGTATTCGCTGAGCCTTTTTGCTCCATAATGGCTTGACCGATGTGGATAATTTCCGCGGCACGTTCGCCAAAACAGTGAATCCCTAAAATTTCTTTGGTTTCACGATGGAACAATATCTTCAAGCTACCGATGTCTTTCCCTGCGATCTGTGCACGAGCTAGATGCTTGAACGAAGAGCGTCCTACTTCATACGGTACTTTCGCAGCTGTTAGCTCTTGCTCGGTTTTACCCACAGAGCTAATCTCTGGGATGGTGTAGATACCCGTTGGAATATCATCAATCAGGTAGTTTTCTGCCTGACCTTTCGTAATGGCTTGTGCGACAAATCGCCCTTGGTCATAAGCGGCGCTTGCAAGGCTAGGGTAACCGATGACATCGCCTACAGCGTAAATGTGTTCGATATCGGTTTGGTAGTTACGGTTTACTTTTAGTTGTCCGCGAGAGTCCGCTTCCAGACCCACTGCACCCAAATTCAACTTATCGGTGTTACCTGTTCGACCATTCGCATACAACAAGCAGTCTGCCTTCATCTTCTTGCCAGATTGTAGGTGAATAATCACGCCATCTTCTGTGCCTTCGATTTTTTCATAGGTCTCATCATTACGAATTACCACACCGCTGTTCCAGAAGTGGTAAGACAGCGCATCTGACACTTCGTTATCCAAAAACTCCAACAAGCGGTCGCGGGTATTGATAAGGTCGGTTTTCACTCCAAGGCCGCGGAAGATAGAAGCGTATTCACAACCGATAACGCCCGCACCGTAAATGATGATATGGCGAGGGTCGTGTTTCAGGCTCAGAATGGAATCACTGTCGTAGATGCGCTCATGCAAGAAATCTACGTCGTTAGGCTGATACGGGCGAGAACCCGTCGCGATGACAAACTTATCCGCAGAATAGATTTCTTCTGTACCGTCGCTTTGCATCACTGCAATTGAGTAGTTATCGATAAATCGCGCGGTTCCGAACAAAAGTGTGCATGAGTTACGGTCATAAAAGCCCTGACGAAGTCGAGTTTGCTTATCAATGACCGATTTAGCATGACCTAAAATGTCAGAAAATGTTGCATGAACGCTGGTGTTGTTTCGACAAAATAGCGGGTTGCTATTAAATTCGATGATGCGGCTAACGGCATGACGCAGTGCTTTAGATGGAATAGTTCCCCAGTGAGTACAACCGCCGCCGACACTGCTTTCTTTCTCGACAATGGCAACATTCAGTCCCGCTTTGGTTAATCCCATTGCAGCCCCTTCTCCGCCAGGGCCACTACCGATTACGATCACGTCATAGTGATTAACATGCGCCATGATGCCTTCCTTGTTATATTTGCTTAACATTGCTTTAGCGCGATTTTAACTCATTTACTCTATTGGTACACGTAATGCCTGTTAGAGAGTGGAAGTGATCACGCAGAATCGACCAAAAGGGTGATTTGGTATGTTGTATGTCTATAAATTGCATCGAGAACATTGCAATTAGATGCATGCCAATAGTAACGTTCTCGGCGCTCAGAGCGAGCGAAGCAACATATCTTTCTCCGTAGGAGCAAATTGCGTTATATTGAGGCTCTTGTACCCTACAGAAAAAGAGCAAGTTAAGAATGAAATCGATGGGAATCCGCGCACAGCAAAAAGAGAAGACACGTCGATCATTGATCGATGCGGCATTTAGTCAATTAAGTGCGGATCGCAGCTTTTCCAGCCTTAGCTTGCGAGAAGTCGCCCGAGAGGCAGGGATTGCACCGACTTCTTTTTACCGCCACTTCAAAGATATGGATGAGCTAGGCTTAACCATGGTCGATGAAGGCGGTTTGCTACTACGTCAACTGATGCGTCAGGCGCGTCAACGTATTGTGAAAGAAGGTAGCGTAATTCGTACCTCGGTCGAAACCTTTATGGAATTCATTGAAAGTAGTCCGAACGTTTTTCGTTTGTTGTTGCGTGAGCGCTCCGGCACTTCTGCTGAATTTCGTACCGCTGTTGCTCGAGAAATCCAGCATTTTGCGGCAGAATTAACCGAGTATTTAATGAGCACCGGCGTGACCAGAGAAGAGGCGTATACTCAAGCAGAAGCGTCTGTGACTTTGGTTTTCAGTTCGGGGGCTGAAGCTTTAGATTTAGATCGACGTGAGCGCGATGAACTCGCCGAGCGATTGATCATGCAATTGCGAATGATAGCCAAAGGGGCCTATTGGTATCGCAAAGAACGTGAACGTAACCGATTAAAAGGCGGGATAGAATAATGTCGAATGGAAATAAATCTGAAAAGAAAACGCTGATTTTGGCACTGGTTGCAGGTATGTGTGGTGATGCTTTGTTGTCATGGTTGACCATGAGTGAAGTGTCTTTTTCAATCTTCCCATTGATTGCACTCGTACTGGCTGTACAAGCTCTTTACCAAGAGTAC
>NZ_JAWOWK010000022.1:30436-36630 GCF_033340375.1 Vibrio sp. 1167
CCATGAGTGAAGTGTCTTTTTCAATCTTCCCATTGATTGCACTCGTACTGGCTGTACAAGCTCTTTACCAAGAGTACCTAAATAATCCGGTATCAGAAGATATCCCATTAGTTGGCTTGGCGTGTTTCTTCGTAGGTGCGTTTGGTCACTCTGCGTTTATTAAAGCGCAATACCCAGAAGCAGGCTCAAACTTCTTTGCGATCATGGTTTCAATGATTTTACTCGCATGGATTGGTAAGAAGTTAGGTTTTGTCAGCAAGAAGACTTCTGCGGAATAAGCAAAACGAATCAAATTAAAAAGCGAGCCATTGAGCTCGCTTTTTTTGTATTTGACGCCGTGGGTTACACTTTGCGTTCCAAAAGCACACCCGCTTCCATGTGGTGGGTATAAGGGAATTGGTCAAACAGAGCAAAACGCGTCACGTTGTGTGTTTCGCATAGAATGTCCAAGTTCTCTTTTAGCGTCTCAGGGTTACAAGAGATGTACATGATGCGCTCGTAACCTTGCACCATCTTACAAGTATCGACATCCATCCCAGCACGTGGTGGGTCGACAAAAATCGTATTGCAGTTGTAGCTCTTCAGATCTACACCTGCATCTTGTAGACGACGGAATTCACGCTTACCTTCGATCGCTTGAGTAAATTCCTCGGCTGATAGACGTAAGATTTGTACGTTATCAATCTTATTGGCGGCGATGTTGTACTGTGCAGATACAACCGATGGCTTCGCTAGCTCAGTTGCAAGAACGCGGTCGAAATTCTGTGCCAACGCCAGCGAGAAGTTACCGTTACCACAGTAAAGTTCTAGTAGGTCACCAGTGCTTTCTTGGGTACAGTCGACAGCCCATTCCAGCATCTTCTCTGCGACTTTGCCGTTCGGCTGAGTGAAGCTGTTCTCTACTTGTTGGTAGATGTAGCTTTGACCATTTACATCGAGCTTCTCGATCACGTAGTCGCGGTCTAGGACAATCTTCATCTTACGAGCACGACCAATGATGTTTAGATTGAAGCCTTCATCATTTAAACGCTGTTTAAGGGCTTTCGCGTTTTCAATCCACTCTTCATCAAGTTGGCGATGGTAAAGGAGTGAAACCAGAATCTCACCGCTTAGCGTCGACAGGAAATCCACCTGGAACAGTTTACGACGTAGTGAGTCGTTGTCTTTCATCGCTTCAACCAATAGCGGCATCAGGTCGTTGATCAGACGGCTTGCTGCAGGGAATTGGTCAACACGGTATTTCTCACGAGTTTCTTGGTTGAACATGATGTAGTAAAGATCTTCGCCTTCATGCCAAACACGGAACTCAGCACGCATACGGTAGTGCTGCTCTGGTGATTCAAACACTTCCAGTTCTGGCACGTTGTATGGCGCGAACATATCAGTGAGACGTTCGACTTTTTCAGCCAGTTGTTCTTGGTAGCGTTGTGGGTTTACATCAAGAGTAGCCATGATCTTACCTTTTATGGTGCATTCAATTTAAGAGCGCAGATTTTATTCAATCTCAATAGGATGTCCAGTTTTGTACTGGAATTGATTTAAAGATAGTGCGTACAGGCAGAGTAGAAAGCAAAATCAATCAAGACGTTACAACTTCTAAGGGCAATATTGGCTGGACAAATAATCAATAGCTGAATAATATTTGCCTCAAGTTGGTGCTATCTAGCAATCTAGATGGCTGAAATGGGAATCTGGTGTGAATCCAGAACTGACGCGCAGCGGTAAAAGAGAACGAACGCTCATCAGACACTGCATTAGTTTATGTGGGAAGTCGAGCAAGTAGGCGGTAAACCCGTGCTCTTGAGTCCGAATACCTGCCAACAACTGAGCCACAGCACTGGACTGTCATGATGACAGGGCTCGGAAGGAATTACGCGATTTAGGACAATACAATGAGAAAATCCGCACTGGCGATCACTTTGGCATCGCTGCTTTCACCTGTCTCTTATCTACAGGCCCAAGAAACCTCCACTGACCAAACCATCGTTGTTACGGCAAACCGTTTTGAGCAAGCCGAAAGCCGTACGTTGGCAGATGTCGAAGTAGTTACTCGACAAGACATCGATCGCATTCAAGCGAAAACCCTACCAGATGTATTGCGTCGCCTTACCGGGATTCAAGTTTCACAAAATGGTGGTCGTGGTCAGTTAGCGTCTTTATTTGTTCGTGGAACCAGTTCCGACCAAGTTTTAGTACTGGTTGATGGCGTACGTTTTGCACGAGCAGCGAAGGGCGCTGTGGACTTTAACCAAATCCCACTTACTTACGTTCAACGTATTGAGTACGTGCGTGGTGCGCGTGCGTCACTTTATGGCTCGGAAGCGATTGGTGGCGTGATCAATATCATCACCATTGCGCGTGCTGACGAAGAAGGAACGAAGTTAAGTGCGGGTTTAGGCAGCTTAGATTACCAGGAATTGAGTGTGGCATCTGGTATTAAAGTCACAGAGAGCGGCCAGCTAAATATCGCGCTTGGTAGTGAAAGTGATGATGGTTATAACGTTCGTCCTGTACCGGGAGTTAATGACGGTGATCGCCATGGCTTTGATACAAAGAATGGTCTGCTAGGTTACGTGCATAACTTCAATGACCAGTGGTCTGCATTTGGTAACCTGCGTGCTTACGAAAATGTTTATCAATATGACAGCAGCTACGGCAGTCGCGGTTACTACGAAGCAGAAAAAGACGATCTTTCTGTCACTCTGGGCGGTAAGTATCAGTCTGATAATGTGATGTCAGAACTACAAGTAACAGCACAGAAACAGAAGTCTTGGAACTATGAGCAAGCAAAAGGCAAACACTCAGGTACTGAAGATGAACTTGAGCAGCAAAATGTCCAGTGGACCAACAGTTACTTGCTAAACAACAATACGACGTTTGCTGGTGGTATTGACTGGCGTAATGAGTCTTATAAAGACAAGAGTGCGAATAAAACGTTTGATCGTACCAATGGCGCTCTGTTCGGTATGGCAACCACCAGTATTGATAAAGCAATGCTTGAGGGCAGTGCTCGCCTTGATGATAACGAAGAATACGGTAGTGAGTTCACTTACAGCTTAGCGGCTGGTTACCAGTTTGTGCCAGAGTTTGGGGTTAAAGCTTCTTTTGGTACTGCGTTTAAGGCTCCAAACCTATATCAACAGTATGATCCAACATACGGTGAGAAAGATCTTAAGCCGGAAGAGTCAGATGCTTGGGAGCTAGCATTCAGCGGTGATGTCCAAGGCGTTTTTTGGTCCGTAACGGGTTATGACTATAAAATCACGAATCTTATCGATTACCATCCAACCACATACAAATATTTGAATGTCGATGGTGAAACACATATCCAAGGTGTGGAGCTTGTTGCTGAGTTTGACACAGGGATTGTGCAGCACCAGTTGAGTGCAGATTATAAAGATGCAGAAGACGATAAAGGGCATCAGTTGCAGCGCCGCGCTAAAGAAATGTATAAGTGGAATACTTTAGTGAGCTTCGATAAAGTGGATTGGTCGGTTAGCTATCAGTACGTCGGTAAGCGTCCAGATGTGGATTACAGCACTTGGCCTTCACAAGATATCACGCTTTCTTCTTACTCGTTGGTTGATACGGCGGTGACTTACTATCCGAATGAGTCGACCTCTATTAGCGCTCGTATCGATAATCTACTTGATGAAGAGTATGAGATGGCAAAAGGTTACCCTGCTGCGGAGCGAGCGTACTATCTCAACGTTGGCTACGAATTCTAATCGTGAATGAGCACAAACCGCCTTCGGGCGGTTTTTAATATTTTGTGGTGGAAAATCGAATGAAGAAACCCAAGCGAGTGGTGATCAGTTGGTCCAGCGGTAAAGATTCGACATTAACGCTTGAGCGCCTTAACGAGAATCCAAATTATCAAGTTGTCGGTTTGTACACGACTTACGTAGGGAAAGAAGTCCCTTTCCAAGCAACTCCGCTTGAAGTCGTACAAATGCAAGCAGACTTACTTGCGCTTCCGCTCATTACTATCGAGCTACCTGAAGTCTTTCCAAGTAACGACATTTATCAATCGACCATCGTTAATGCATTACAAAGTAGTGGTCTGAATATAGAAGCTGTCGCATTTGGTGATATGTTTTGTAATGGCATTGCCGATTACCGACGCAGCTATATTGAACCTGTTGGCTGGGAATGCGTCTTTCCTCTATTAGGGGAGAGCAGCGAAAAACTAGCGATGGAAATCATAGAGCGTGGTATTCAAACTATGTTAATCACCATCGACGGAAGAGTTCTCCCTCCAGAATGGTGTGGTCGCTGGTATGACAAAGCCCTAATAGAGTCATTACCAAGTCAAATTGATCCCTGTGGGGAAAATGGTGAATTTCACACATTGGTCACGTGTTCGCCATCTTTTCAAGGACATATCGAGTTGACGAAGCGAGATGTAGAATCTGGAGATAGATTCAGCCATCAAAGATACCATGCTAAAGCATTGCCAAAACAAATCTACGCAGTATGATCGCAACGTTTCTGTTCTTTAGGTAAGGCTCGTGCGAGTAGCAAGTAAGAAAAAAGTCCTAGTTTTTGACTCCGGTGTTGGTGGCCTTTCTGTATTCCAAGAGATACATCGCCTATTGCCCCAGCTAGACTACTTATACTTATTCGATAATCAAGCTTACCCTTATGGTGAACTCGATCAGGCTGTACTCATTTCACGAGTTAACCAACTGGTCTCTTCATTAGTCGAAGAACACCAAGTCGACATTGTTGTCATTGCTTGCAACACGGCGAGCACCATAGTGCTTCCTTCCTTACGCGAAAATTTATCGATTCCCGTTGTTGGTGTTGTCCCTGCGATTAAACCCGCATCGCTTTTAGCATCAAAAGGAGTAGGGCTGATCGCCACTCCGGCGACAGTAACACGCCAATATACTCACGAGTTAATACGGGACTTTGCGCAAGGCAAACCAGTTGAGATGGTGGGATCAACTCGCTTGGTAGATATGGCCGAAGAGAAGTTGCGAGGCAACAGCGTTTCTCTCGACGAACTGACAAATATCCTGCTTCCCCTTCGCGATAAAGTCGATGTTGCGGTGCTCGGTTGTACTCACTTCCCTTTAATCAAAGAGGAGATTCATCAAGCTTTGGGTGGGGACGTTACTTTAATTGATTCAGGCGCAGCGATTGCACGTCGAGTAAAAGCATTGCTATTAAGTGATGAAATTGAGGATACAGAAGAGGGAAGTAAGTCGATTTATGCCAGTGCAACTCCTTGGCAGGAAGATGCACTGAACATTTGTTTAAAGAAGCTAGGTTTTAATCCTGTTCAGGTTTACCACCATCCGGATGTTTAGGATCGTTCGCAATTCTCACTTTTAGCGTTCTCTCCATATATTCCTTTTCATTAAGTTTAGCGATAGCTGGCTTGGCATCTGCCGCAGCCATCACTACAAAACCAAACCCTCTTCTTTTTCCAGTACGCTTATCTTTCATTAAGCGTACCGCATAGACCTGTCCATATTCAGCAAACAAATCGCGAACATGACTCTCATTGGCCTTATAAGGAAGGTTGCCGACATACAGCGTTTTAGTTGAAGGATCAGGATCCGAAGATTGAAGAACAGGTGTTTTGCTAGAAAATGAAAAAAGAAAAGCAGTAGCGATAACACCAATGAGGAAGCTCAAGGCTGGTGGGATGATGAATTGAGAGAAGATGATTCCCCCAACGATGGCCAGCCCAACACATAAAATCAGATTTTTTTTAGACGTCATTTTAATTACTACACATAGTGATAAAGAGATCGATTGCCCATTAACAGAATAGACACATGAATCTTACGTATATGGTTGGTGTTTTTCCAACCAATTGCTGTGATATGTCTCAAATGTGACGAAGAAATATGCAAATATCGCACTTTTGGCTAATTTGTGACCGGTTGGTTTTTTATTTGCAAAAAACACTTGTACTAATTTCTCAACTCCCTATACTGCGCATCCACCGACACGGAGTGAGACGAAAGTCACACAGCGAGTCGGGAAGAGAAAAAAGAATTTGAAAAAATGCTTGACTCTCTCACGGTGTGAAGTAAGATACGCACCCCTAACGACGAGCAACTAAGTTGCTGAAAATGTTAGAAAAGCTCTTTAAAAATAAGAACCTATCAATCTGTGTGGGCACTCGTTGATGATAATCCAATTAGAAGCTTCGGCTTCAAATTAGGTTTCAATGAAAC
>NZ_JAWOWK010000023.1:0-31090 GCF_033340375.1 Vibrio sp. 1167
ATCACTCAATAGCCAAGAATGGATCAAGTGCTGAGTGTCACACTTTTTCTGTCAATAGGGGCTTGGTGAACACTTACTGAAACGCTCTCTAATAAAGCCTGAGCCCTTGCGTCCCTACCCTGCTCTATACGCTCATCGTTACCTAAATAGTTTGCAGAATGCTCAAGAGCTTTGTCATATTCACGCTCACGCTCCTGCAACTCATTAATTAGCTCTGTCAACCTTTGATTGGCTTCATTAAGCTTAATAGCCTTATTACTCATGTCGCTGAACAACAAAGATTGAAACTTTTCTGTTACGCGGGGCAGATTGCTACGTGACACTATAGCAAAGAACTGACAATAAAGATCAAAACTCAATTTCACTCAATAGGCCAACTCAAAGCAAGAAGTAACAATAAAGTTCGAAACTTTTCGACGCTTTTTGTCATAGTTTGTCTTTTGCTGTAGCAAGCTTTTGCCCCTTTCGTGTTTACCCCCTTAAACGAACTAGCCCGCCACTGATGATTTTGCCCAAATTCTTCTTATCTGTGCAATGTCTAGTTCTTTGGGGTCATACTAACTGCAAAGCACAAGAGGGTACGAGATACACTAGTTAATGTCTATTAATGATATTAATTGTTTAATCATTTACAAGAGTCAATGTTTAGTTAGCTCTCTATATAATTTATTTACATAATTCACCATAAAAACCTTTTGCGATGTGAGTGTCTTGTTATTTTTTGTACTCGATAAATACTGATTCACTTAACATATTCAAGATGAACCATCTAATGTTATGTTAAAAAGTAAAACCAAGTGCTTTTACATGTTTGCAATTGACATTTTACACATGCACTGTTGCCATGTTGCAATTGTTGTAACGTGCTATTTATCGCTATAATTAATAATAAAGGAGTTATACGTGGGAGTGATTAAAACTAGAAACTATAAGCTTGAAAACGCAGTACAAGAGCCTGTCGTCTACCTTGCAAATTTAATGAATCTTCAAGCACACATACCGTTTATACGGAAAAATAAAGACTGCATATTACCAGTACTAAGTGGAGTTTTACTTTATCGGCAGCTCAACCATACAGAAAAAAGAAATGTTTTACCGCAAGCTAAAGCTCTGGGAAACGTTAAGTTTTTTGGTGCTATACAAACTCTTCTCGCCCAAAACCTCGCAAATCCTGCTTGGAACAAATGGTGTTTATCTGATGGTGAGTTGCGAAATTATTTTGAATCAAACAAACTAGTTAGTGAGTTAATAGGCACGTGGTTTTTCACAGTAGAACCAAAACTAGAAGTTGCATTTCTTGCTAGTTCAATCTTTTCTTTAGTAACAGTAGGAATAGGAAATCATGCAATCGAGGCGTCAGGTGGCGGGATAGCAAAGCAGTCTTTAACCCTAGCATCAAAGAAAACGGGTATAAGTGTTTCACAGACTACTATATCGAATATCGGAAGAAGCGCAGTAATTGTTACTGTTTTAGCAAGCGTAATGAAAATGATGACAGATACAGAAGTTAAGAAAGCCCGAGAGGAACTGTTACGTCGAGGTTTGCTAACCGTTAGGGATTTACAATGATATTTTGGATGTTAGCATACACTTTCTCTTTAGTATTAATAAACTTGCATACCACTTCTCTCATTAAAAAAATAAACACTAAAGCTAGATTGAGAGTACAAATTGCATTTTGCTTTAGTTTATGTTTGCATCTATTCGCACTATCGACTTTAGTAATAAAAGCTATGGTTGTTTTTGAAATTGAGAGCACAACGCAAGTCTCCTTGATAACTATTGGAGGTGTTCCATTGTTTATTTCTGTTTGGCTAGCAATACCGATCAATCACTTTAAACGTGACTAGATTAATTAAGTTGGTTGTAACATATGTAATGACCCAGAGAAAAACTGGACATGATATTTTTCACTCTAATATGTAGTGAATGAGTTGATTTGACCAATCGATAAGAGGTTTTGCAATATATCTAGTTATCCATCAAATGCTAATTTAGCAAAGACTGTAACCAACTTTTGTCCAAAAACGATTCTGAGATTAAATATCCTTTATAAGGAGCAGTGCTTATCCTGTAAGCACTGCTCCTTATAAAGTTTCAATCTTTAATGTAAAAGTGGCGAACTTTATCGTCAGAGTTTCGATCTTTGTTGTCCACCGACAACTCATGTATTTTTGCCTCTGAATAGATTAAACACACACGCTAACAGCAATAAGGAAAGAAATCAGTGATCAGGATATTGGTGTTGTTAGCTTTATGGGAAAGCGAAAAAGTAGATTTAGATATAGAAAGCCCGCCAATAATAGACGGGCTTCTATTGTTTCTCTGCCTATTCGGCAGTAGTTGGAACATGTGATCGTGTTTTACTATTGTCAGCTACCTATTCGGCAGTGGTTTAGCCGCCTATTCGGCGGAGGTTCTGACAGATCACATAATGTGACTCCTAGCGCTGCAAGCAACTAAGCCATGAAGCCACACGCCGCCTATTCGGCGGAATTGCACATTGTAAGAGTATGCCCCTCATGTGTGGAGTGAGTAGAGCTAGTCACTTCATTTCCACGCCATCTACACTTCGAAAAGCGGTACTCTACAGATCAAGAATAGACTAAGAGTTGAATATTGAATAAAGCATAGGGAAAACAGGGGATCGGAGGCATCAAACTTACACTCTCCGACCCCTTAATTAACTACTGCTACACTCGCTTGATTGTGTTCGCTACAATTGTCATGACCGACATTGAGTAGACAGCGCAAGCTATCGGTACAAAATAAACTGGAAGTGCCAGGGGAACTGTAATGTAGAACAGTGCAACCAGCGGTAATGAGTACAGAACTCGCCTACTAATGCCATGCCTCATTGGTGATGAGTATTCAAAGCCATGCTTCTTAATCTCTCGTATCCAATATCCACTCATCATTGATGCAACGGTAAAGACAATCATTGCCGCGATCCAGATTTTCAACCCCCACAGTCTGAGTAGAACGAAATCCAAGTTGAGCGCCAAGCCCCAAATAGCCTGATCTACACTTTTCCAAAATCCAGTATTGAAGAACAGCCTGTCATTGATATCTTGTCCTTTCAAATACTCGACTGGCAGCAGCACTTCTCGGCACCATTGTATAAAGCCCGAATCCACTAGTAGCGAGTCCGACAGATATGACACAGATTCATAAATTTCAATTGCCTCATCAGTACCGACAAAAAGAGACATATTTTCCAACTCTTGCTGCATACTGGACTCAACAACAGAAGGTAAAAAGAGTGTCGCAATTAATAATATCGGCATTACCAGAGTAAAAATTAGCGTAATAATAAGCCCTGTATCTTTCTTGTCCTTTGCCATATTACTTCCTTGGTTTCGCTAGAATAGGTACACGACCTTTTTTGAGGTTCCCCCCAACAAACGAGGCAACATACTCCAAGTTAGGGAGCTGTCCCATTAGTTGCATTGGAAACATGTCAGCTTCTTCTTCCATTAAACGCTCACCAATGTTCGCTCCTAACCCATCCAACTCATCGTTGGAAGCATTAAAGCCCTGTGTTCGCATCACATATCGAACTCTTGTTTTTGGAACCTGTGCTAAGACTCGCTCTTGAGTAGGAACGTCAGCACATCGAAAGCTTATGAAATTATTCGTTGATGCAATTATTTGATCAGCCTTTGCCTTACTACCCAATTCAGCTTCAAAATCAGAGACAGTCTGTGTCGCTATCCATAAACGGAACCTTGCGCCACGAGCTTTGTTGACCATTTGTATTAACGGTTCACACAGCATTTCACTCGCTTCATCTACAAATAGATTAATGACTTTGTCATCTTCATCACCGTAGTTGTAGCGATCCGAAGCTACAGCAGCCGCATCAGCAAGAATCATTTTCCCTATTGCGCTCGAAACCAATCTATCCGAAAGTGAATCCGTACCAATGATCAGCACCTTGTTGTCAGCGATGATATTTTTCATGTCGAATACTCCGCGAGAATCATCTAGGTTGGTTGGAGATAGCATTTCTGCCAGCTCACCATTAGTGACTTTAGAAAGGTTAGCCAACAGGTTGCCCGTTGATTGCTCCAACGTTCTTCGCTTGTCGATGTACATACTCGCCATTGATTCAATGGTTGCATTTGTGAACTTGGAAGCAACTCTGTTTCGGTAGTAATCAACACAAAGTAACGCTCTCACTTCTTCGTTCGTTGACGATTCCAATTTCGAGTAAAGCTTATCTTTCCAATCGACTCGATTAGCTTCACACCACGCAACTACCGCCTTTTCAATAAGCAAGCCAAAGTGTTCGTAGTAGTAACGAATTGCCGTGAGCGTAACTTGTTCGTTAATTAAGTGCATGGCGTCGATCAAATACTGCAATACGGTGTTGGCAATATCTCGATAGAATGAGTCTCCATCTTCCGGTATAAGTGCTGTTACCCTTGCAGCCAACTCAGAAGAACGAGAAAAATTCTTTAGAGGGTTAAGCCTAATTGTGTCTCTTGGATAGGCAGGATGCCACATGAGGTATCTATCAGGCTCCCCCATCGCTGCACATGTTCGTTCAGCAATAGCTCTAATGTCCTTATCACCCTTCGGATCTAGAAAAATACAGCATTCTTTCCTCAAGATAAGCTGAGTAAGGACAAGATCGAAGAAGCGGGTTTTACCAGAGCCAGAAGCTCCCGTGATAAGAGTGTGTAAATCAGCCCACTTGAACATAAATCGGATATCTTCTTCTTTTTCCAAGATACCATGTATATATCCACTTCCTTCCGTGACATTTTGCTTACCAATGATGTCATCCATTTCACGTTTGGTAATGTCGTAGATTAATTGAGCCTCGTTGTAACCTACAGAAGATCCCCACCCCAGGAATAAGCTATTTTTTACTGTTTCGTTGGACACGCTCGATCACCTCTCCATCTATACCAAACATCTTCAGTGTTTTAGTGCTACTTGGATCTATAAACTCCAATGGATACCCTTTTAGTCTTTTCTTTCTAATATGAATTTCGAAAGCTTTATGACCGGTGACAACACCAATGACAATACAAGCAAGTGCCGCATACCAATACGTTTGCTTGGGTACTTCAAAAACATAAGGCAGACAAAATAGAACCATTGCGGCAATCAGCCACGTAGCGATCAAGTAAGCTTCGTAGTTCGTTCTGTAAGGGAAGTTGTATTTGGTCGGGTTCGTACTATCAGTCATTGATTACAATCTCCGGTGAATCAAACAGATCAAGCATCGAGACATTTTTAAGCTCTAACTCTGCTTTCATGACAATATCCATCACTGCGTCATTTGGAACTTGAATACGCTGTTCTTGAACTTCATAGTCGTAGTGCTTGGCAATGAATTGGGCTATTGGAGTAGTAAAACTAACGATAGATGGACTCTCGTTAGTGGATAGTTCAGGTTGTTCGTTTAACTCGGAGTGTTCAGTTGACACATTATCGGTCGCTTCATCCGGTGTATTACTTGAACTATCTGCATCTACAAATTCAGATTCGTGTTGTTTGGTATAACTCGGAACTTCAATTTCCTTTGGTGCATCATGCTTCTGTTTCGATACCGGTGCTGACGGTTTTCTTTCAACAGCCTTTAGAGTGAGAGATTTACTAATATTTTTGAGCACACGCCCCAATGTTTCTTTACTGGTTTCATGCGTCTTTTGTTTATGCATATTGCCACTAACAGTGTAATCAGTTGGCTCATCAAATATTTCTTCAATAATCTCGCTATCCGGTACAACTTGCTCTTTTGGTTGTGGCTCATCAACCTTTTCTTGTACAGGCTTCGCTACTTTCGGGCGCTTTGAGTGTTCCTTGAGTGAGTAGAGCTTTTCCGGCTCAAGAACTAAACGTTGGACATTACGAAACTTCAGACCCTTAACCTTCACCGGTTTCTTAGCATCACCGAGTATTTCAGGGTAGATGTCAAAATACAGTTCATCACCATTACTCGTAACTTGTCCTTCTTCAACCATGATTCGGGCTAGAACTTCAGGGACGGACGGAATGTTATACCCTGCATTTACCATTTCTTCGACCAATTCATGGACAGCGTTATTCCAAATTACATACAATTGTTCTTCAACAAACCACAGGTACGCCGACTTCTCATTTACCTTCCATTTTCCAATGAGGATGTAATGACGAATCAGGTCGCAAAGTAATTCTGAAAGCGGGACTCGCTTGATCTCTTTTGTAATGTGAGAGTTGCGAGAGAACATATCAGCTTTCGTGGAGGCGCTATCCGCTTCGGCAATAATTTGCGGCATCGGATGAGACATGTTTGTTTTGCCGACACTTGCCAACATCATTGAGTGAATATGCTTACCGTCATAGCACTTCTCTAACCATGACCACGTTTTGGCAGGAATCAAACGCTCCATCATCACCAATGAAGCATTTTGATGCTTCATATGCCTATCGCGGTTCCATGTAATGAAGTACCGTTCTATCTGATGTTCAGCAGCCCAAGCATGGATCGTCGTACCGCTTTGAGCATCCCAAATAACTCGTTCTGAAGTTTTCGCATTACCATCGTGAACTTGTACATCTGCTAGTATCTTACCGGCATCATGCAAAAGCCCCGCAAGTATTGTCCCTGTGCGCCACTGGATATTACTTTGCTGTGTTTCAGTCAAACTACCAACGGTAACTGGAAAATGTGTCATCTGCGCAGCTCTCATAGAACGGTGCGCAACGTCTAGTGAATGCGAGACTAAACCGCCGCCAGTGGCGTGATGTTTGTACTCCGAAGCGGGAAGTAAGTCTGCATAACGAATGAAGCTTTCAAATACCGGATAGATATATTCGTTAAAGACTTCTTTACTAACGCCGATTTCGTTTCTGATCGCGTTAATTTGCCCCTGCATACGCTCAAGTAACACATGAGGCTGAACCACCGGAATGCCTATTGGATTTGGAGGATATCCTATGGCATCGTCATCGAGGTTACTTAAACCATACATCTCGCGCTTTGAGTCTACAAATGCTTGCTTATCAGCTTGCCAAACTAGCTTCTTGAACCAACGTTTAAGCATGTTTTCATACACTCCAAAAGCAAGGCGAGATACCACCTATTTTTCTTAGAACAACCATATTTTCATAGACCTCTAAACTTTGGAAATCACTTCTAAATGGTACATTGGCGGTATAAGTTTCCTAAATCCAAGAGAGTGATATGCGTACTGCAACAACGACTTATCCATTTTCTGCTAGTCAATTCGTAACTTGGGGTACGCACCGTTCTATCTCACCACGAATTAAGGGCATTATTGAGCATTACGCTCACCATATTGCCGTAAGCAAATATCAACTTCAGTCAGTTCCACAACCACAAAACGTAGATTCTTGGCTAACCAATGAAAACATGCCCTCTGTTGTGCGCTTGGCTACCTTGGCAAAGTCTGAAGAAAACATTGCGTGCTTGTTCAGAGACTTAAATCTATATGGACGCATAGACCAGATGTATCAGTACGATGGAACGTACTTTCTCGTAGATACCAAGTCCCATGCATCCCCAACATTTTCAGATCAATTGCAGTTAAGCTTTTATTCTTTCATTCTGTCCCGATTGGGGTACAGAATGGCTCCTGCTGCGTTTGTTCGCTCATGCTATGGAAATCAGGTTCACTATGAAGCAGTTGACATTATTCCTCATGATGCAATGTCAGAGATTATCGGAGAGGTGGAGTAGGGAAGTCACCTTAACAAAGTTAAGATAAAGAAAGGGCAAGCCAATTTCAGCTTGCCCTTATTGTTTTTACCAGTACGTCTAGCCAGTAATGTTGAGTATAATTGATGCATAGTGTTTGAGTGTCGGTTCAAAGAAGGCAACCCCAATTAAACCAGTCATCGCATAGACACTTAGAAACTTAGTGATTCTTTCTTGCATCGGCTTATTGCTCCCGTAGTGTTGTTTGATGTGAACTTCCTATTTGGTCAAGCATAGAAAGAAAGTCAGCCCAACTCATGCTCTCAATTTTGACTGGCTTTCCGGTTTGAAAAGCTGTTATTATTTTCTCAGCCATTATTACTAATCCCATTAATAGTTCTGGCTCGATGGTTTAACCATCCGGCTCTTGAAGTTCGCACCTTCAAGAGCCTTTTCATTTCAATTGTTACCGACTAATCAAAATGCGGTTATCTCCCACCTGAACCCATTTAAAATGATTCCCATCGACAATCAATTTTGCTTTTGGAAATCGCCCCATAACATTTTCAAGTGCAAGCTCAAGGTCACACTCATCTGTAAATCGTTCTACTTGCTGCTCCAAGCCTGAGTTTTTGTATAACGTTGCTCTCATAGTGTTCGCATTGATTTGGTTGCTAACTATATCCAGACTATCATTAACGTTTTAGTTCCAAAGAAAAAGGCATAGGATGGAGTGGTTTTTCTACTTTATTTTTTTCGGAGCCATACCCGCTTTCGCTTCCGTTTGCTACCTGCTACCTAAAGCGTCATGGACAACCCGAATCAAAGTAGTTGCGAGTCGGGGATTGTTGAAATTTCCATTTGGCTTAATCTTTGGCTTCCTTGCCATACTGCTCATAGAAATATTCAGAGTGGGTGTTATTACGAATGCAATTCATTGGGTGCTACTTTCACTCTCAATATATCTGCTATTAGCTTGGCTCTACCTATTCCTTTATAAACTGATGCTGAACAGAGT
This sequence comes from Vibrio sp. 1167, assembly GCF_033340375.1. Taxonomy (NCBI): domain Bacteria; kingdom Pseudomonadati; phylum Pseudomonadota; class Gammaproteobacteria; order Vibrionales; family Vibrionaceae; genus Vibrio; species Vibrio sp. 1167. Next base: position 8,673 of record NZ_JAWOWK010000023.1, read on the forward strand.
ATTTAAACAAGCGATTACTTGGTCAGCGATTATCAATAGCATAATGTTGGAGGTAGGGATTATTGTCGCGTTTGTTGTTACGGGATTTGGTCTTTCACTTGCTCTAAGCTAATCACCTATCCGTCAACACTATTGCTGTGACAACCCCCATTGTTTTGCTGTGACAACCCCCATTGTTTTACTTAAAATAATCGCCCAACCCCTTGTTATATATAGCCTCAAGTATCACTGTGATGAAAGGTTGTTTTTACTCATCACCAGATAAAACACGTTTGATGTATGCATCAATCTTGTTCATCTTTTCAGAACCAATGCGAGAGAACTCGAATTTCACCATGTTTCTATCAGCACTGCGACTTACTTTTGCGTAAGCGTTTTTGTCCTCAAACTCAGCCAGCTTATTTGTCTCCCATGTAGCTTTTTTAGGCTTACCGGTAGTATTTTCTACGACGAACGATTCTAGTAGATCTAAGGTTTCCCTTTGGCTTTCAGAAACGTCATAGCTTAAATCAGTCAGGTTCTTTTTGAACTCTGCCATTGATTTGTCAATTTCTTTACCCGCTTTAATTAGTGCTCTTTGGTATTTAGCAAGCTTGCTGTAGAAACTATTTGGTATACCCTCAAAATCCACAAATACTTTGCGCATTGAAAGCTCAACATTATTCGCTTCGAGTCGCTTACGTAGTGACTCCCTACCGATTGAAAGTGCTGCTGCTAAGTCTTCAACCTTAGTATTTTCAACATCAATACCTTTACGTTCCGCTATGGTCAAAAGATACCTTGCATGTTCAGGGTAAGACCAACGCTTAACCTCTTGGCTATCATTGATGATACCAAGCATTTGATCGTCCCTAACATCTTCCTGTAACTCCCACAGTGGTAAATCAACACCACCATTGATACACGAAAAACGACGACGACTTGCATCTAGAAGCAATAGCTTGCCAGTGGTAGGGCATCTAACAGCAACACCCTCCTGGTTAACGCCGTTCTCACAGATAGACGGAAAAATGTCTCTGACAGCGTCTAACGTAAGTGCTTCCTGGTTACGTGGGTTGAGAGGGTGAATATCTGTTTTGGACTCAACTTCAGATGCAGGGATGACAACACGCTTAGCCGTTACCGCCCCATTTAAATATGTTCGAGTCTGAGAGCTGGTTAGGCTACTAGTGCGTGACTTGGCGCTGCCAGTCAACAAGCTCTTGCCTTTTTTCATCATTGATTTACCTACTTATTGTTCTTACTTGTTAACGCTTTCAAATCGGAGATAAACGTATTGTATACCTCGTTCACAGAATTGATTGCATCATAGTATTGAATATCAGTACATGTACTTTCAGAACGAATGATGTCATAGATAGTACGATTCTTGTCAGCAGCTTCATGGAAGAACGGGCTATGCTTAATCGCCTTAGTGATCATATCGCTACCCACCGTTCTTAGAAGTCGATCATAAGTCTTACGCTCTTGCTTATTCGCCTCGTTGTAGTTTACCGGCAAGATTTTGAACCACTTCACGTTGTCACCTTGAGATGGCAAATCCTCTAATTGCTCAGACATAGTTAGAAGGTAAGACATTGTACTAACGTAGTCGTAAGTTCTTGGCGTTACGGGAGAAAGGATCATATCGGCAGCTTCAATAGCTGACCAAGTAATAGGGCTATTTTGAGGTGGTAGGTCTAAATAGATGATGTCGTATTGTGATTTCAGAATTGGCACAACTTTGTTGGCAAACGCTGTTAGCAATTCAACACGCTTTTCTTTGTCCAGTGACCAGTAAAGTTTTGTAAACTGCTCGTCCGTTGGGAAAGCTGTCATGACATCGAGGTTTGGTAAATGTGTCGAGAATGGTGCCGCTAGAACTACATCCTCAAAGCTATGTCCTGCTTCTTGGAATTCAGTTGCTTCATTTACAAACTCTTGAGAATCAAACTCTTTAAATAGTGAGCGAAGCAAGTCAGATAGTGTGATGAAAACTTCCTCACTCTCATCCTCTACGTTAATGATACCTCGCGCACTGCCTTGAGGATCGAGGTCAATAATAAGAACACGAGCATTCAGATTGAGGTCTAGCGCCGTTTTAACAGCAAGTGATGTGTTCGTCGTGGTTTTACCCGTACCACCTTTGTAGTTGCTGACTAACACAACTGTTGAATCATGATTATCAGAGAACTTTTCAAAGCCAAAGTGGTTCATTACGGCATGCACTTGCTCTAGTGTAAACATGTGGCTTCTATTGTAGAAGTAGGGTTCATCAATAACACCTTCTTCAATCAACTGTGCGATTCGTTTGTTATACGTGTTTTTCGATAAACCAAGAATATCGACTCCTAGAGTAGTTTTGTTGACAGCATGGTTATGGACTAGGCGCGTTACACCATTTTCCAAAAGGTCATCTTTAAAACGAATCGCTGACTGTTCTAACAGTTCTTCTTTAAGCGATACGTTTTCATGAAACATTCTGGTTCCCAGGTCGGTAGCTTTTTCTTTGAAGTTCATTCGTTATTAATCCTGTTGGGTATGTCCTTTAAGTTAAAACCAGACTACATGCAAATTGAACCTTTAACAAGTTCATTTTGTATTTTTTGGTTCATTTTCTTGCCAGAATCAAAAACAATAAGTAATAAGCTATTTTCTTATCTCATATAGATTATGGATTTAGGAAAGATTTAATGGGGTGATACTTTGAAGCTATAAGGTTATGAAATTAAACAGAGGATTTGACCGGCATGAACATTATTTATCCTAAGAACGCACCCGAAAAACTTAGAAAGAAAACAGAGAAAGCACTAAGAATGCTGAGCGAAGGAGCAGTAAGGTTTCGTGTATCAAGTCGGTACGGCTATAAAACTCTGAGCTTGGGCAAGTACGAAAGGTTGGTAAAGACCGGTGAAAGCATACATATCTTCAGCCAGCATAGTGACTATGAAAAGTTTATCAACCAAGCAAGGTAGGGGAGCCTTGCTTGGTTTGGCTAAGTCATTTTTTTAAGAACATTTGTTCAAACAGGTTGTCTACCTCACGGCGTTTTTCAGCCAGCTTCAGTTCTTCTTCATTAGGTTCATCTGGAATCCTATTGCTCTCAACAAGTTTATTTATTTCAGCTTCCAGAACTTCAGCATGTCCTTCATTGCCAAGTCGTAAAAACAAACTATGAATCTCACGCAGTGTTGGTAAAACATCACCACCTTCAGATTCAATGTCTTGCTTCTGTTTCATCAAAGAAGATATTTTGCTGTAACAAGCTTCAGCTTCCTTAATGCTGAGTTGGTTCTTCCACTTGACCAAGAATCGAATTTTACAACCGCCATCACTGGTTGGCTCAACCTCATACCCTTGTAGTCCGTCCTTAGTGATGATTTCTAACTTATCTTTAGCGATTGGATTCGTAGCAATATCCGCAAGTGCAGGGGCAATAATCCGACCAATAAAGGCACTATGCCTCATGTATGTTTTCTTGAGCACTTTGCCCTTGTCGGTTTTAACACCAAATAGTACCTGAAGCTTATCCACCGAAATGAAATACATTTCAGTCTGATTGGAACGGTAACGGCACAAAAACTCAAAAACTCTTTTGGTGTTAGGGTTTGTAAGCTTCTTAAATATCTTGTTATCAATTTTGGCGTGACCGTTTTTGTGGGAGTTGATGATGTATAGCTGTCTAAGTTCGCCGTTAGGTTTAATTGTAAGCGTTCCATCAGCATAAGTGACTTTAGCTAAAAGCGGATAGTACGCGAACGACCCCTTGTCATCTTCAATCCCTATTTGTTTCTCGCCAAGAGACTTAGCGGGTTTCTTCAGGGTTGTAGCCAGGTACTTAACATCAATATCAAACCATTGAGTTAACTGACTCGTGTTGAATCTGTATTCAGGAACAAAATGTTGATCGTTATTCTTGTTCCAATCACTTTCTTTCATATGGGTTAGCATTAATGCGAACATGTCCATCATTCGGCATGTAAGACTAGTTGACGCATAAATTAACCCATGCGTTTTAAAGTGATAATCTAAGTGGTCTTCAGTAACCAGCTCTATATTCATTTCCGTCATACGTGTACTTAAATTTGTTGTTTCACCACAACACTCGGTCCAATAGACACAAAACTCAGTTCATACTAGCACAAGGCTAAGTAAAAACTAGCACAAAACTCAGTTTACAATGGGAGGAATGTCACGAGTTGTTAGTAGTAGCATTCTCCTAAAGAACATATCCCCCTATGCAATAATGCATATAAAACATTGATTTTAAACGTTTTAATGCATTATACCATTTGCCTTGGGATTTCCTAAACCTCAAGTTGTAAATGAACTCTCTGAATAGACCCACCACAAAAAAAAGTACACAACCACAAAACAAAGTACACAACCACAAAACTCAGTTCAATTACCACAAAAAGAAATACAATTAGCACAAAAACAAATTCAACTTTCCCCAAAAACCAGCATAACTTCACAAATTTTAAGTGCTCAACCACAAAAAAAAGTTAAGATGTACAAATATATGTATGCTTTAAGTGAACCTTGTTCCTCATGACCATATAAAACAACCTGTGCACAAGCTGTTATTAACCTGTGATTTGCCACAAAAATAAATTCAAGTAGCCACAAAAAAAAGTCGAAAGATCACAAAATTAAATCTACCTATCACAAAAAAATGATCGTTCAACACAAAAAAATGATCATTCCGCACAAAAGCAAATACAGAAACACCAAAAAGAAATACGCAGCAATACAAAAAAACTATTAATAATCATAACCTTGTGGGAATTTCTCGCCCCTTATAGGTATATATAAGATCTTAGAGGTGATCATAAGTCTCTAAAGGTAAACAGAGGTAAGATCATAGGGTTATAAAATAAACAATAAAATACTTTTCTATTTTTCTTAACTTAACAATGTTAAGTGTACCTGATGTCCGTTTAGGAAAGTGAGCGAGGTATGATTGAATCATTGCGGTATGACTACATCAATTGCAGTGATTACAGTTATGTACTTGAGTTTAAGTGACACTACCACTGAATCTGCAACGATGTTGTTTTGGATCTTTATTAATTCATTAGGAATAAGCAGTTAGCTTATTAGTTACAAATGAGAGAGTTTTGGGCAATTTTGATTGAGGATGTTGACGGTCATAGATTGTTGAAATCGGAAGGCATTACATTGGAGTTTGACAGCTTTGAGCTTACTGAGCTTTATAGGTGTGAGCTTGCAACGGAGTATTACGAAAGAAGAAGTAGTGATAGAACGTGGGCATGTTCGAGTGTTTATGTTTCTCTGCTGAACAACAAGAGTTGGCTGGTTAAAAATGAACTTGGTGGTGTAGGAGAGGAATAAAGATTCATACTAAACAGTCAAGCAACCCTGATCGAACCGTTTAATCTTAGACATGATCAAAAATAAAGATTCATACTAATTTCTACAACCAAGTCTGAATCGGGCTACCACTGAATTTTAAAGTATCATACTGGTTTCTTCATCACAGCCCCAACCAACGCTTTCAAACTCGTTTTTGGACAAAAATCAGTTAGAGCCGATAGTCTAAAAAACTCTCTATTCATTACTTAATGTATTCTGACTGAACCGATACTCCCACTAAAGTGGAAGTCAATGATAAATAAATATGCAAAAGGCGAGGTTTCACCTCTTGCCTATATTAAAATTATGCTGCATACCATCCATCAGCCAGCACTTCAGCTTGATCGAGAACTAGCTTAATCGCCTCCTCTGCCGCATCAGGCGGGTATTTCCAGCGACGCAGTAAACGACGTACAAGGTTGCGCATACGAGCACGGACACTCTCACGTTTTTGCCAGTCTACCGTAGCGGATTTACGCAGTTGGTGAGTGAGTTCAATGGCGAGTTGACGAAGGTTGTCATCGCCTAACGTTCGCACGGAAGCCTCGTTGGTGACCAATGCACGGTAAAACGCAATTTCATCAGTGGAAAGCCCCAGCTTTTCCATCATCTCAGCGTCAGCTTGCATCTCTTTGGCCCACTGGATCAGCTCTTCAATTACCTGTGCGGTTTCAATGTTGCGATTATGATATTTCTGCAAAGTCGACATAATACGGTCGGAATATTTCTTTTCCTGCACAACATCGTTTTTCATTCTTGCTTTCACTTCGTCGCGCAACAGCTTTTCTAGCAGTTCTACGGCTAAATTCTTCTCTTTCATATTGGCGACATCTTCCAAAAACTCAGGAGAGAGCAAGCCAATATTCGGTTTATCTAAACCAACCGTTTTAAAGATATCATCCACTCCATCGGCAACCACCGCGTTATTCAAGATCTGGCGCAAAGCAGAATTACGTAATTCATCACTACGCTTTTTATCAACTGTTGAGTGTTTTAAGAAGGCGGTCTTGATCGCTCCGTAAAAGGCGGTTTCACTTTTATAACCATCAACCTCATCCAAGGTATTACACAATGAGAAGGCTTTCATCAACGCAGCCATGACATCAAGGAAACGGCGTTTGCCATCACGAACTTCTTCGCCTTTGCTGTTGCGGTGTGAGAGACCTGAGATATGGTTCACGGCTCCCGGAAGCAGTTGCAGCGGTTTGGTTTCAAAATCCGGACGATAGTTGAAGATGTCACCATCAACAGGCGTGGCAAACATACCGCGAATTACGTCTATTTTTTCCATGAAGACAGCGAAAGCTTCAGCGGTATCAACGGTTGGCTTTCCCTTACCTTGGCAGTTTGTGCATACCCCCCAGAAATACTGTCACCAGAAGCCAGTTCATATAACTCTTGTATCCGGTTGTGTTTCTGCTCTGACTGCTCGGATAAACGTGACAAAAATACACTTGTATCTGATTCTAACTTCTCAAGTTTTGACTCTGTTTTATTAATTAGCTCTTTATTTGATTCGCTGACATTCTTCTCTAAATTACTCTTCCAATCTTGATAGTTATTTGAACGTTTCTCTTGTGCTTCAGAAAACTGCTGTTGCCATTGCGATATCTGTTGATCAACTTCTTGTCTTCGATTTTCAATCGTTATCTCTAGATCAGACTTTTCTTTTTCTAAATTACCGAACTTTTCCTTTAGAAGCTGAAACTTATCTGCAAGGTCATCATATGCTTCTCGTAAATGCTGCTGCTCAACCTGTTCTCCCACGATTGAAGGTGCAACAAGCCATTGCTTACCATTAAGAGCATTAGTCAGATGGTTATTCGCATTACGAATATGTGCCGCATTTCCATTTTGGCTGAAGCTATTTACTTGTTGCCATACATTTTGATGTCTAAGCGCGTTATTGAAAGCATCTAACTCTCCAAAAGCTACCAGCTCTGCATCGATGCTTTGTAAATTGGCTTGAACTCGTCTAATAATATTTTCGAAACGCCTTACTTCGGAGATATCATCAGTAATCTCATCAACTTCAACCTGCACCCAATTGAGAAGTTGAATAAGAGTCTCATGTAAAGGATGATTTTCTAATTTTTCGGCCCAACTAGACATTTGTAACCTCTAAAGAATCGGTTAAGGAAAGTTCACCAGATAACAGCTTAGGAAGTAGCGTGTCGCGTAACCATTCCAAAGTTGCATTCTGTGCTCTATTTTGAGGAATCAACTGATAAAACTTATCGAAGATAGCGGAGAAAGCCTCACATAGCTCAACTGGTGGTACTGCCATTTCCCAGTTCATGATTGCAGTCTTATCACCACGCGGCATTTTTGCGCCTTTCGAGGTTCTAGTCATGTACTCGAAGAATGTATCTTGATAGAGCACGTTCATCAGATATGACTCAGTGTTTGCACTAACTGATTCAAAACCAAGAACATCATTGGATCGACCACCACTTCCTTCAGCCAACCAGATCTTCTTAAAGTAAGGGCGGATGTTTGAAACTAAGATGTCTCCCGACTTATATGCTGCGACCGTTTTAGCTGTTGGAAGCTTAGATGCAGCGGTTACACCTTTCTTTTCAGCGAGCATATTCTCTGTCGAGATATAATTTTCAAGTGTAATCGTGTCGGTTTTTGTTCTTGCTGAACAGTATTTTGCTACGTCGCTCAAAGTGCCAACATCCCAGCCTTCAGGTATCAAACCAAGCTCAGACTCAACGAGCTTTTCGGGGAATAGCGAGGCAGTAGCCGCATCCATGCCCTCCGGTTGTTCACCATTCATCTTGGCTTTTACGGGGTCGAAATCGACAAACCATGACTTGAAGATGGCTTGTGCCATTTGTTCTAGGGTTTGGTTGGTTTGTATATTTAAAGCTATTTTGTCGTCAAGTTGCTCCAAAAAGTCTGCAATATCAGTTTGCTTTGCTCTAGAAACATTGGGGAATGGGTATTCTTTTAAGAGCTTAGCGTTCAAGTTTTGCTGCGCTCCACCATTTTTCAGATCAACTAACTTTTGATATTGAGTACGGAGGTAGTAAAAAACAAAACGATAATCAGCTTTCGTCGGTTCAACAATTAAATTACAACAGGCTTGATTAGTTGCCACTGGTATTTTGTTTATTGCAACCCTACCTGCCGTGTCACCATTACCATACATAGCTATGATTACTGAATTTTCCGGAATTAGTTTAGCTGAGGACTTTGCAAGGGCCTCTTCTGTAATATGAGTCTCCGCTGAAAAAATCTTACAGTTATTCACTTCCTTAGTTTTAATCCAAGGTATTGTCCCATCGATATAAAACTCTTTATTTCTTGTACTTGGAGTACCTCCTGAGCACACTTTTTCGCATATGTCTTGAATTTGCATTAAGTCGGAATCAAAGCTCATAACCCAACCCCGCTAGGTTCTTCTTGATCTCTGCTTCTAGCGTTGCCGATTCAGCAAACTGCTCGCTCAACTTGGCGGTTAGCGTTGCCATCTTATCACCAAATGGAACACCATCGTCCAGTTCTTCTGCTGCGCCAACGTAACGCCCCGGAGTCAACACAAAATCGTGTTTCTTGATCTCTTCCAAAGTTGATGATTTGCAGAAGCCTGCTTGGTCTTCATATGCTACGCCATTAACTTCTTCACCTATTTTCCAAGCGTGGTAAAGGTCAGCGACTTTCTGAATATCATCACCAGTAAAATCACGTAGTACACGGTCTTTCATATAGCCAAGATTGCGAGCATCAATAAACAGTACTTCTCCTTTACGATCACGCAGTTTTCGACCCGATTTATCGGTACGAGCTTTTTTGTTTTTGGTTAAGAACCAGATACAAGCAGGGATCTGCGTGTTGGTGAAAAGTTGCCCCGGAAGCGCCACCATACACTCGACCAAATCGTTCTCGACCAAGGCCGCACGAATTTCGCCTTCGTTGTTGGTGGTTGAACTCATCGAACCATTAGCAAGTAACAAGGCTTGAGAACCATCTGGTGCAAGGTGGTAAAGCATATGCTGCATCCAAGCAAAGTTGGCGTTCCCTGATGGTGGTGTGCCGTATACCCAACGTGGATCGTTATCATCGACACCTGTGTTCCACTCTTTCATGTTGAAAGGCGGGTTAGCCATGATGAAGTCAGCTCGTAAATCAGGGTGTTGGTCGTTGGTATAGGTACTGGAAGGCTCCTTACCAAAATCGTAATCCAACCCACGGATTGCCATATTCATCGCAGCAAGCTGCCATGTGGTGTAGTTGTATTCCTGACCGTAAATCGAGATTCTTTGTTTTTGCGTTAGCGGATCAATCTCTTTTTGGTTAGCACGGCGCTCAATAAACTTCTCTGATTGCACAAAGAAACCGCCCGAACCCATTGCTGGGTCATACACACGGCCTTCAAACGGCTCAATCATCTCAACAATCAGCGAAACGATTGATGCAGGCGTGTAGAACTGGCCGCCTTTCTTACCTTCAGCAAGCGCAAATTGGCCTAAGAAGTATTCGTAAATGTGACCAAGAATATCCTTGCTGTTAAGCGACTTATGATTGAAGGGGATGGTCGCGATTAGGTTAATCAGCTCATTCAGTTTTGCCTGATCAATTTTTAGCGATGCGTAGTGCTTGTTGAGTACACCTTTTAGCTTCTGGTTGTCGCGCTCAATACCTTCCAAAGCGTTATCAATCAGGTGACCAACAGAAGTAATTTTCTTCGTCTTACCATCAATAACCAAATCGGCAGCGCCAATGACCATCGGCCCATTGTCTTGCAGGAACTTCCAACGAGACTCTGTTGGTAACCAAAACACGTTTTTCTCTTTGTAGTAATCGCGCTGTTCCAGCTCAATCGCGATTTCTTGTTCAAGCTCTTCAGCCGTGTAACCTTCAGGATCGAGGAAATACTCGTGGTCAGGGTTGGCAAAGTCTTGTTTTAGCTCTTCTTGGCGCAGCGTGAAGGCGTCAGACACGTATTTAACGAATATTAAGCCAAGCACCACATGTTTGTATTGAGAGGCATCGAGTGACGCACGGAGTTTGTCTGCGGCTGTCCAGAGCTTGCTTTCCAGCTCTTTCAGGAATAGTTGTTCTTGTTCGTTCATTACGGGTTTCTTGAGTTCGAAAAATTGGCCTTATGATACCAGTAACTACGCAAACTTCCTTGAGTTCTGCCTTACTTAACAGTGATTTTTATGAAGTAAGGAGCACATTATGGCTGCCAAAAAAATAATGATGCGAATGCAAGAACAAGATTCAATTACAGGCTAAAGAGGCTACATATTGAAAATTTGAAAGGAATCACAGACTTCCCCTTGGACTTTAATGATGAAAAAAGAGTAACCGCAATCATAGGTATGAATGGCTCCGGTAAATCGACAATTATTCATGCATTGGCATGCACATTTAAGCCCAAAGGGAAGCAAACATCAAAAGACTACAATCGATTATCGGATTTTTTTACTCCCAATAAACACACTGATTGGGAGGATGCACGTTTCACCTTAGAATTTTCCTTTGATGAACGAAACCCCAATAAAAAACCACAGGTAACACGTAAATCCGACAAAGAAATTTTCTATAAAAAGCAAGGAGCTAAACAAAGTCGGTGGTTACCAATCTACGGACGAAGGCATGAAAGAGAGAGTGCACATATTGGTCTTCAAGACTTAGCCACACTAAATGAAGACAAACACGCCAATAGATATAAAGAGTTTGATACAGAGCAACTTGCACACAATGCGGCAGATAAAATCAAGCAAGACATGATTTATATTTTAGGTCGAAATTACGAAGCTCTTTACAGCCATACATCTCGCAAAGGCGGGAAAGTTCATACCATGTTCGGCCTTGAATTCAATGGGACAGCTTACAGTGAGCATTCCATGGGAGCTGGTGAAAACGAGTGTTGACTATTCTTTATACATTGCATAGTCCAATTCTTGCAAACGGAGGTTTCCTTTTGATCGATGAAGTTGACGTCTTACTTCATGGTGCAGCCTTTAAGCGATTAATCGAAAAAATCATTCAAAGATCAGAAGAAAATAAAATTGAAGTCGTTTTTTCTACTCATCGAGAAACCATTACGGATTTTAGCAACGATATTAATATCGTTGGTGTTCTAAATACTGGCAAAGGCGTAATACCTATGCCTAATACAAATCCCCAAATTATGAGTCAGCTAACTGGAGATTTGACGAAGCCTTTTCATATAGCTGTAGAAGATGAGCTGGCAGAAGAAATTTGCCTTAACTTAATTTATCGGCATCACATGCAGGATTACATCGAAGTGACGAAGTTCGGTGCATGGAGTAATGCATTCGCTCTTCTAGCTGGTAAAACTCTAATGGGTCATGATATTTCCAACACTCTATGTGTATTGGATGGTGACGTTTGTCGTGCAGCAGAGGAACGAGAAAAAGAGGTCAAAAGGCACCTCAATGGAGATGACCGAAATAATGACCGCATGGCAATATTGCAACAAATAAAAGAATTTAAAATCAGTCATTTTGCACCAAAAGGTCAAAAAGGTAGCCCTGAATATAACATCAAAAATCTATTTGAAAATAACGAATACGACGATGCACGGCTTACTGCTCTCGCTGCGTGCTCAAGGGGTGTTGTTGGTGAGGACGATTGGCATTGCTATTTCGATCGCTTGGCTAATGCTTCAGGGTACAGACAAGCCAGACAAAATATTTTGGAGGCGATAGAAGATACTGAGGAGTGGAAAAAATATTGTGCTGAGATATCCAACTGGATAGAGGGTAAAGCTAAAGATGTACAAGTCAATGTGATGCTACCTGAACCAATCTTGGAAGAAGCGTAGATAACCTAATCATTTGCTCGGCGAGTTATCACTACTAACTCGCTTTTGTCCCAAGTAGACCGGAAGATCACAATGAAGAATGACCGCGAATAACTTTAGGTTGGTAGCTTAGCCCGTAATTCTAGTTCCGAAAAATCACCATACTTATCTAAAGCCACCGTCAACTCGTCAGATAGTGGCAAATCATAACCCACACGAGGACTCTCAACATATCGGTCATACCTATCTCTAAAGCCTTTTAACGAGTTTGCTGAACACCCTATTATATCTGCCAAGCTTTTAATCGTTCTTGTCTGGTTCCCAAAACCCAGTCGATTAAGATGGCCAAATTTTGCCAAATAAAGCGCCGATATTAATAGGTCTGTTCTATTAACTTCTGACGTGGGCATAGGGGTACGCAAAGTGTCTTTCTTAGGAGTGAATATTTCTGACTCATTTCCTTGTAGTTGGATATTGAAGAAAGGTTCTATCAATTGCCAACTGCGTAAAAACAGTTCAGATGTATCTGCCACACCATTTCCCAATGACAGTAGTGGTTCCATCACTTCTGATTTGAATTCGGATCTTGTAAGAATAAAGTCAAAGTTTATCTTTTCATCATTCGCCGATATTTCTTGGAGTTTATCCTTCACCACATCAAGTTCAGAACAGACATTCGCGTTAGTGAATGGTGAGACAAAATAAATAGAAGATGTTTGATCGGGGAAATAGCGCTTCGCAATTAGTGCTGATCTAACTAGCTTTTTATAAACCCTCATTGCCGTTGTTAATTTATCACCATAATTCAACCCACCAAGGTGAAAAGCTACATCTATGAAATATAGTCGGTTGTCGTAGAATGAAAGTCCTAGTACATCAACCTCTGCTTGACGCAATAGTTGCTCGTAGCCATTTTTTCCAAAAGCTTCCGGCCAAAGTTCGTGAGCTGTATCGAAAAGTTCCGTTATCTCATCAGACTTAGGCAACCACTCAGGCGATGCTTTCCAGTTTAACTCAGCAAACTCACAACCACGGACATGTCGTAGCCATGAGCGCAAAAGAGATTCTGCTATTTCAATCTTCACAATACGGGCTTCCTCGTGATCGCCTTGTTTAGTTGGTATCCCCAAACAAGAAGTATAGCAATGCTTAATTGACAGCACTGGCCTTGACCTGAACATATAGAAGTAAGTTTGTCCTAAAGCTAAGCGGCGTGAGACATCTAATGACGCATGAGTTTAATAAAATCGAACATTAGCACTTCATGTATTATTTCAGGTATGGAAAAATCGTTTCACTAGGTGTCCAGTCTGAATTGAGAAGAACAGGAATGGCTTAAAAGAAATACTTAACACTTGACTCATATCACCAATATTATGAATTAATTGTCATAACATAAAGGAAACATCAAATCAGGTTCATACTATGAGAAAACTACTTACTATCGTGGCGATTGCAGCCAGTGTTACGGGCTGTGTATCAACTAAAACAGTAGATGTTGCTCCCACTACTATTAATGGTTCTAAAGCAGATGGTTCTGTAACAATGGGCTACATGACTAAAGATGATGCATACACAATTTATGTACCTAATGTTGATTGGAACCTTGTTGACAGTATCGCATCTCAAAAATGTAAAGCTTGGAACTATTCTGAAGCGAAGCGCTTTGGCGATATGACTCGAACTCAATGTAACATGCAACAATACGATGCATGGGCAGGCAAAATGTACTGTTCTGAGAAGCTTACTTTAATTAACTACCAGTGTATTGATTAAGCTCGAAGTTCTATAAGCCCACCATTTCGGTGGGTTTTAATTTAGACTCAACCTAACAGTTTCCTATCATTACCTCATTGCTAGATTGAATAATAGGCACTATCAGCATAACAACCTCAATAAAACTAAGTACGTTGTCAGTTATTATAAAAATAGGCCTAGTTCACAGTGACAACTGAAATATACTCCAAAGGCGAAGCTAAACAGGTTTGGGAACAAACGTTTTAGGTCAATTATACTAAGGCGCTTTTGTCCCAGAGCTTGGCTGAAATTCTGCGTTTGTACCATGAATAGATTGCTTAGTGAGGAGTGCAGTCTAGCCAGCTCGCTTTTGTCCCAAAGCTTGGCTCTGTAAACATTTTTGTCGAGTAGACGACACTTGTTACCAAGTGCCGCCCCTCTAAGAACCGTACGTGCAACTTTCACTGCATACGGCTCAAGCCTCCACTAAGGCATCATTGATACCCAGCAACTTATAACGCAGTCGGGACAGGCTCTTTCCAAGAGTTACGAGCTAGCCTTTTAGATTTTCTCTTCACCAGATATTCTTGGTATTGAGGGTCAAAAGGGGTCGCAGCACTCCTAATTTTTACGTGTCTTTCGATAGGCACTTTCGCTATTTGGAACAGATTGAAGTGACAGTCCATGTTCATGATTTTCTGCCAACCGTGAAATTGCCACTGGCCTTTACGATTGAGAAAATACTTGTGCACAACCCAGTCTTTGGACTTGGTTGGATGACGTCTAACTGCCCAGTGCCATAACGCTTGGAATAGTTTATGGCCGACATACCCGAATACTTGTTTAGCAACACAGTGGCGATAGTAATTCGCCCATCCCCTAAGTTTCGGATTTATCAACTTGATAAGATCGTTAACAGGGATGGTTGCGTGCTTTTTAATAACTTCACGTAGATTTCTAAGGAATAACAGCGTATTGGATTTGCTCGGTTTAATGAGCAATTTCCCTTTGTACTTCCTGTGATTGAAACCCAGAAAGTCAAAGCCATCATCAATATGAGTGACCTTCGTTTTTTCTTCGGAGAGGGTTAACCCTCTTTCTGCCAAAAAGCCAGCAATCAACGGTTTGATATCGTTCACTAGCACTTCCTTTGAAGAGCAGGTGACCACAAAATCATCCGCATAACCGATAAAGTTGGCCCTAGCACCCATTTTCAGAGCTGTAGATTTTATTTGTTGCTCTATTCCCGCGAGAGTCATTAGCATCAAGGTTGGAGATATTATTCCACCTTGAGGTGTACCTTCTTCGGTATCGTAGAACAGCCCCTTATCTACATAGCCAGATTTTAACCATTGCTCTAACATTCGTTTATCTACAATGATATTGTCCATCAGCCATTTATGCCCGATTTTGTCGAAGCAAGCCTTAATATCTCCCTCAAGAACCCATTTCGCGGATTGCTTTAGAGCTAAACATTTGAAGCACTGACTGACAGCGTCAGCCGTGCTGCGATTTGGTCTAAAACCATAGCTATTGAGGTCGGCAAACGTTTCGGACACAGGCTCTAATGCAAGAAGGTGGAGGGCTTGTTGCGCTCTATCAATCATGCATGGAATACCCAGTGGCCTGAGCTTACCGTTCTTTTTGGGAATATAGATACGTTTGAGTGGTTTTGCGGAGTAAGCCTTGCGACTCAGTTGATCGACTGCTTTCATACGGCGTGCATCTGTGTTCCAGATGACACCGTCTATTCCAGGCGTTTTACTGCCTTTATTCTGAGAGACTCGCTTAACCGCGAGAAGCTTGGCTGAGCGAGAATGAGTCAAGAGCCACTGTAAAGACTTCACCTTACCGTATTTCTTTTCTCTAGTTGCTTTTGCGATACGCATTTGAAGCTTCAATACGTGTACTTCAACGGATTTCCAGTCGATGGACTGCCATTGATCGCCGTCAGAAGATGCACTAATCTCTTTCGAGATCACCATTTGCTTTTCTCCTTGAATAAAGTTCTTCAAATTCTCTCGCAATGGAAGACCAGTCGGAAGTGGGCTCACTTTCGTGATCAGACATAAGTCTGTATCTGCATCATTACAATGTAGCTTTCGCTTTTTCCGACCTCCTATACCTGCACCACTATCGGCCACAAAGGCTTTCCCAAAGGGAGTGATACAGGCTTACCCTGTTCCGTATGTTGCGTAAAATGTCGGGTTAGATGCCCACTATAGTGCGGAGAGTGCAGTGACCACGAAAAAGTACTGTCCAACCTCTTTCCAACTCTCATTGCCTTTTGGCTACAGCGTAATAACCACTTCCGCTGCTTCATCATATAACGCACCTTGAATGGATTCACATATGTTCATCATACTGACTACCTAGCACTTACCCGAATTGTGGTTTTCAGGAGGAACGTCCTCTCACGATTCTTTTCCCACTCAGCCCAACGGCCAAGTTTCGTTACATTGTCCGAGCCGCTGCTTTATTCAGGCTCGTAGGTTCATCTGGTGATACAGACGGTTCACTCATAAAGCGGTGAACAACGCTTCATACGACTTCAGGTCGCACGGACAGAAATGGTTTAGAGTATTTACTTAAATTAGCAAAGGACGAATAACTTCTGGTATGGAAACTCAGTGTCCAATCTAACAGGAGCAATTTAGTTAATAGAAATGCAGCTTCATCGCGACGCTCTATATGTATTGGCTTAACAAAGGTGCTGCCAGCTTCAATGCAATACCACACATGATGCATGAAATCGCAGAATCTAAAATTCGCCATGTTCTTGGCTTACTAAAAAGTGGGATCAACTTGTTAGCCAAATACACTAATCCATAAAACCAGCCCCCTGATGCGATCAGTGCCCCTATAACAAACAATAGTTTTTCATCAGGTTCCATTTGAGCAGTCACGCCCCCGAGTATCACCACCGTATCCAGATATACATGTGGATTTAAAAAAGTGATAGCCATCGCCATTAAAACGACTTTTAACCAACTCTGGGCAATGTCCGAATTTTCCAACTCTAGGTGACTTGAACCTTTCCAAGCTGATTTTGCAGATTGGTAGCCATACCAGAAAGCTTGGATTGGGCGATTGCGCAGCACGCTTCGACATTGAACCTGAAATCGCACGTGGTGCCGACTCAGTATCGTGATTTGTTGGACGATGCGTTGGCTCAAATTGGCTATCGTCTGCGTGTAGACACACTGGTGCACCCTGCTGAATTGACGCCGGGCGCGACCATGACGGTTCAGGCCTTGCTTGTGAACGAAGGGAACGCGCCACCGTATCAGCACCATTATCTGGCGTATCGATTGGTGAATGAGGACGAAGAAACCGCGTTTTTCAACGTCTCAACCGCAGATGTCATGCGTTGGCTGCCGGGTGAACACGCGACCTCCAGCAGTTTCACTTTGCCTGAAACGATCCCCACCGGCCATTACTACCTTGAGTTGGCTTTGGTCGATCGCCATGCTGAGGCAGAAGTGAATCTGGCCAATGAAGGGTTGCAGGCGTCGGGCTGGTATCGCTTATCTGACGTGACCATTCGTTAGGTCGACAGCCTTCGCCATGCTGTGGTGCGATAGACAGCAGCAAACGAAAAGCGAAAGTGACAGAAGAAAAGCGGGCAATGCCCGCTTTTTTGTACGTTGAGCGTTGAAACGACTTTCTTTGAAGACGCCTTTTTGGGGTTGGAAGACTAAGCCAGTGCTTGCGCCAGCAAGCTGACCGGGTGAATGGTTTCCAGCGCGGTGTTCTCTTCGATTTGCCATTTACAGGTTTCGCAGTCGGTGATCGCAAAATCTGCATCGGAGGCTTTGATCGAGTCAAACAGGTGCGAGCCGATTTTCATCGACACGTCATAGTTCTCTTCTTTAAAGCCATAGGTGCCCGCCAAACCGCAGCATTCGCTATCGAGGACAATCAGTTCTAGGCCCGGAATCATGCGCAGTAACTCAATGGTAAACATCACGTTGCCACTGCGTTCCAAGTGACAAGGCGTGTGATAAACCACTTTGAGGTTGACCGGTTTCATTTTCGGCGCATTGCCATTCATAAACTCTTTCAGCAGGAAGCGCGTGACGTATTCAATGTCGTTGGACACTTGGCTGTTGTCGACGCCGAGCACATGCGGGTATTCCTGTTGCAGCGTGAACGAGCAAGTTGAGGAGGTTGAAATCACTTTGGTGTGATATTCATTGACCGCAGTTTCCATGTTCTTCACGTTCAGCAATGCGTTTTTACGCGCTTTGTCATGAAAACCGTTGGCAATCAAAGGCACGCCGCAGCATTTCTCGTTGTTCAGCAAGCGCACGCCAATATTCATCGCATTCAACACCTTCACCAGATCTTTGCCCAATTGTGGGTGGTTGTAGTTGACGTAGCAGCCATGAAAGTAGGTGACTTGGCGCTGATACAGCGGCTGGCTGGTGCAATTTTGTTTAAACCAGCGACGGAACGTGCCGTGCGAGTATTTCGGCAACGCTTTGTGGTCATGCACGCCGATGGTTTTGTGCATGATTTTTTTCACCAATGGCATCGATGTGGCGAAGTTCACCACTGGTGCAAATGGCGTGGCCAGTGAGCCGAACAGGTCGGTGTGGCTCAGCACGTAGTCACGCATCAGTTTCGGATTGAGCGGTTTCTTGCCATGTTTACCCCGCGCGACGGCGATGATGTCGCCGATTTTCACCCCAGAAGGACACGCGGTTTCGCAGCGTTTGCAGTTGGTGCAGTATTTAAGCGCTTCGTCGTAATATTCCGGGTTTTTAATGCGCAGGCGCTCGCCATCCGGCCCGCACTGTTTCGGGCCTGGGTAATCTGGGTTGGCTTTTGCCACGGGGCAGTACACCGTGCAGACGGTGCATTTAATACATTGGTCAAAGCTGGTATTCAGAGGAGCAGCTTTTGAAAATGGCGCGTTCATGCGAGCACCTCCTGATCGAATGGGTTAGGGTGAGACGCTGACAATTGAGGTTCTAGGCATTGCATGATGGCGTGGTAGGCGGTGCCAATCGCGACGCCGCCACCGCACCCTTCAAACACGGGATCGTATCCCGACAACATGGAGCCGCAGCAGTACAAGTTTTTAATGGTGACGCCGCTGCGCTGTGGGTTCAATTGCGCGTTGGTTTCGACACCGAATGCCATAAAAGGGTGTGAACGGTCGGCAAAGAAGGCCGGATTGCGCCAATCAACGCGTGCTGGTTTATGCGTCACTTGCAAGCCAAAGATCGGTTCTTGGATGGCGTGTTGCTCGGCATGCAACCCTTGGCTGAAATAGCTGCCGGTTGCCATGATGTAGTTGTCGGCGCTGATGGCCATGTCGCGCAGGTTTTGCGTTTGCAGGCTAACCAGACGCTCGCCGTCAAACGTGCCGTTGACCACTTTGTCGCCTTTGAGGTGAATGCCACCCAGCAGCAGGAAGGTGCGACTGAGCGCCTCTTCAATGCGAATACCCAGCAGCGATGGTGGCATGGTCGGCACTTCGTGAAATTGCAGTTGCGTGGTGTCGCGTAGCTTCGTTAGCAGCGTTAGGCCATCGCCGTTGCCCATGATCGCGGGCATGATCACCAAGTCGTTGCGATTGGCTGCACGCATCAAACCATCGCATAGCGCGGTCCACGCGGCATCGTGTTTTAGCAAACGTGCAATGTCGATTGAGCGCAGCTCATTTGGGTTGCGGCGGTATCCGTCAAACCCCGGAATCGACAGGGTGACCGTGTGAATCGGCACACCTTGAAAATCGGGATGCTGGTGAAGGTTATCTTTCAGCATTTGTGGCTGAAAATCGCGATAGCCATCGATCGAAACCACCACAATACGCTCAAACGAAACTTCTTGGCGGTGTTGGTAAACAAATGGCTGCGATAGCCAAGTCGCTTTGAGTGTGCCAAGCGGCGTGATGCGCCCGTGATTGGCCAAATCATCTTGATGCGATAGCGGCACGTTCGCGGTGGCGAGCGTTTGACGAAACCATTCCAGCCCTTTTTGCAGCGTGCTACGACCCACCGTGTTGTACGGATGGGACGGCGCTTGTTGCTGTAATGCGTCGAGGGCATCAAACGGGTGGGTGACCGCGCTGCCATCTGGTAATTTCGCCAGCACATCAATGGAGCCGGAAGAGAAATGTAACGCGCTTTGACCCTGATTGATGAGCACGGTTTTTTTGCCAGCTTGCAGGCTGCGAATTGCAGCGGTATAACCCGCAATGCCCCCGCCGATCACGGCCACATCATAATGCATCATAATTCCGCCTCCTGTTTTTGTTGTTCTGCTTGAGGGTGTTCTGATTGAGCGGGCTGGGGCAGGTCGCTGGCACCGAGTAATCCTTCGTAAATCCAATAGCTGAATTCCGCTTCGCGCAGCGCATCACCCCAGAAAATGGGTTTGATGCCTTTCCAGCGCTCTTCTAGAAAATCGACCAACAATTCACTCGATTGACAGCCATCGACCTGACCATATTCGGAAAACAGGCTGGCCGCACGGTAGATGCACAGTTCGCCCTGACAAGGGCCCATGCCTAAGCGAGTGCGGCGGCGCAGATCGACCAAGTTGTTGACGTCGAGCTGTTTAATCGCGTATTCAATTTCGCCCGCAGTGACCATTTCACATTCACAAATAATCGCTTGGCTCTTGGCATCGTCAGACAAGAATTGCGTGGCGCGTTCACCATGGCGATAAATGGCGGATTCATACACCGGTTTGGCGATGCTGGCGGTTTTCTTGATGGCTTTTGGCGTTTCGTTTGACCCCGGCAGTGGGCGCGTGTGGGTTTCGCACGCCTGAGTGTTGCCCAGTTTCTTCGCCACTAAGTCGGTCGCCCATTCCGCCATTAAGCGGTAGGTCATCAGTTTGCCGCCGGTAATGGTGGTGAGGCCTTTGAGGCCGTCGCGCTCTTGGTGATCGAGCAAAACGATGCCGCGGCTGATATTCCGGCCACTGCCATCGTCATCTACCGAAACCAAAGGACGTACCCCCGCGTAGGCACGCAGTACGCGCGTATTGGCCATGATCGGCGCAAGTTTCGCGCCTTCTGCCAACAGCACATCCACGTCACGTTCGGTGACGTGCAAGTTGTCGATCTGGTCGTAATCAATGTGTTCGGACGTGGTGCCGATAAGTGAAATGGTGTCGCCGGGCACCAGAATGTCGGCATCGGAAGGTTTACGGCAACGGTTGATCACCAAGTTATTGATGCGGTAATCGAGGATCAACAGCGAGCCTTTGGCAGGGAACATCTTGATGTTGAGGTCGGCATATTCGCAGATATGTTGTCCCCAAATGCCCGCGGCGTTGATCACTTCTTTGGCAAAGATTTCAAACTGTTGGTTGGTGCCCAATTGCAAACAGCGTACACCGAGTATGGTATCGCCTTGGCGAATCAAACTGGTGACGATGGTGCGGTTGAACATGCGCGCGCCGTGCTCTTTGGCATCAAGGACGTTCGAGGCACATAAACGGAACGGATCCAGCGTGCCGTCGGGCACTTTCACCGCACCGATCAGCGCCGGGTTCACGTTCGGTTCGAGCGCGAGTGCTTCTTTTGGCGTTAAACGGGTCGCTTCGATACCGGCATTGCCGCAAGCCTGAATAAAGGTGTCTTGAAAGCTGAGTTCGTCTTCAGGCAGGGTAATGAATAGGCCGTCAGTCGCTTCCACACAATGGCGAGCGATGCGTTTGAGCGTTTGGTTTTCTTGAATGCATTCTTTGGCCGATTCTGCATCAGTGACGGCATAGCGCGCACCAGAGTGCAGCAAGCCGTGGTTACGACCCGTGGTGCCGGAGGCGATGTCATCTTTCTCTAACAGAATGCACGCGATGCCTCGCAATGCGCAGTCTCGCATGATGCCTGTGCCGGTCGCGCCGCCGCCAATGATGACAACGTCGGTTTCCATTCGTTGATAAGCCGTCATGACCTTTACCTTATGCAACTTTAATAAACTTACAACTAGTATGTTTTTTTTTATCATTTACGTTCGATATATTGCTCACAAAAGCGCGAACGAGCGTTAAATTGATAGTTTTGGTGATTGTTTCGTGTGGGTGTGGAGAAATTAACCAACAATGTTGCTGGTATTTAACAGGGTTAGGCACATATTTGTTACATGTAAATCGATGAAAACAGGAATAAATTCGCTAACGAGCTGGTCTGATGTGCAAGCGGAGTCAAGAACGTTGTTGGTAAATGAAAACGTATGATGCCTTGTTTAATAAGCAATTGCTCAGTTTATTAGGGTTTTCTTGATTAGAAAATGGCGCGATAAAAACTAACCCTACTGATGAAATGATCAAAATGATGCGCCAATTAACAAAAAACGAGTTTGACATTAACAAACTTGTGCTCGAACGCTCATAAATTTCCTTGTTCGATTTTCGAGAGTGCTCTTCTGTGTCAGATTTGCCCACACAAAGTTTGTGTACATAACTATAAACAGGACTCTTACTTATGACTCGAACAAAACAACAGGCTTTGTTGCTTAATTCGATGAGAAGACATGGTAGCCCCATGTTGTTCAGTTCTTAAACAACATACTGAGTTTCA
>NZ_JAWOWK010000024.1:0-30645 GCF_033340375.1 Vibrio sp. 1167
GTCTACGTTTCGCGATCCGTGAAGGTGGCCGTACAGTAGGTGCTGGTGTTGTTGCTAAGATCTTCGACTAATTCATAGCGAATTAGCGATGCTTTCGGAAAATCTTGAATTAGATTTGACGAACCAGTAGCAAAAAGGGCATCATTTGATGCCCTTTTTCTGCACTCAACATTATTTTTGCTGTTTTCTTGTTCAGAAGTGGGTTGGGCGCAGAGCAAGATTAAGCAAAGAGGCTTAATCTTAAGAAGAGTACGCTGATTTTTTCAGCGATATGGAGTTTGCCCTGCAACAGCGGGGTTGTTGTCGTCTATATTAAGACTTGTAACAGGTTGGTTTTATGAAAGCAAATAATGCTGAAACTCCTGATAGCTCAAACGCAGCAGATACGTTTAAGTGGGTAGCCGCTTTCGTATTGGCAGCTGCCGCTGTTGTGGGTAATTACCTGTATGGTGAAATGTCTGTAGTGGTTCGTGCTGCAGGCGTTGTTGTTCTTATTGCAGCTGCCTTAGGCGTTGCAGCAACAACGACTAAAGGTAAAGCAGCGATCAGTTTTGCAAAAGAATCTCGTATGGAAGTACGTAAAGTTGTTTGGCCTACTCGCCAAGAAACCATGCAAACAACACTGATCGTTTTAGCTGTAAGTATTGTAATGGCTCTAGTGCTATGGGGTATTGACGGAATTATGGTTCGTCTAGTAGCTCTAGCAACTGGGGTATAGAGGGTTTTTATTCATGAGTGAAGCTCCAAAAAAACGCTGGTATGTGGTTCAAGCCTTCTCTGGATTTGAAGGTCGTGTAGCTCAATCTCTGCGCGAGCATATCAAAATGCACGGCATGGAAGAGCTATTCGGTGAAGTACTGGTTCCTACTGAAGAAGTAGTGGAAATGCGCGCGGGTCAGCGTCGCAAATCTGAGCGTAAGTTCTTCCCAGGTTACGTCCTTGTTCAGATGATTATGAACGATGAATCATGGCACCTAGTACGCAGTGTGCCGCGTGTCATGGGCTTCATTGGTGGTACCTCAGACCGTCCGGCACCTATCACGGATAAAGAGGCTGACGCGATTCTTAATCGTCTTGAGAAAGCGAGTGAAGCGCCTCGTCCGCGTACAATGTACGAAGCGGGTGAAGTGGTACGTGTTAACGAAGGTCCATTTGCTGACTTCAACGGTACTGTTGAAGAAGTGGATTACGAGAAGAGCCGCCTGAAAGTGTCGGTATCGATCTTTGGTCGTGCGACACCAGTTGAGCTTGAATTTGGTCAGGTTGAAAAGCTGGACTAAGACTCTTCGTTAAAGAGTATAAAAAATCACCTTTTTAGGGTTGTATAAGGCGCGGATTATGACTATAATTTCGCGCCTTTTTACTTCAAGTGAAGTAAAAAGTTTCTTACACAAACGGGGAGCTGATCCGCGATTAGCGTTTGTACCCAAACTTAGGAATTATCATGGCTAAGAAAGTTGAAGCTTACATCAAGCTACAAGTTGCTGCTGGTATGGCTAACCCTAGTCCACCAGTAGGTCCTGCACTAGGTCAACACGGTGTGAACATCATGGAATTCTGTAAAGCGTTCAACGCAAAAACAGAATCTATTGAGAAAGGTCTACCAACTCCAGTAGTTATCACAGTATACAGCGACCGTTCTTTCACGTTCGTAACTAAGACTCCACCTGCTGCTGTTCTTCTTAAGAAAGCTGCTGGCGTTAAGTCTGGTTCAGGTCGTCCAAACACTGAAAAAGTTGGTACTGTAACTGACGCTCAAATCCAAGAAATCGCAGAAACTAAAGCTGCTGATATGACTGGTGCTGACATCGAAGCGATGAAGCGTTCTATCGCTGGTACTGCTCGTTCAATGGGCCTAGTGGTAGAGGGTTAATAAGATGGCAAAACTAACTAAGCGCATGCGCGTAATCCGCGAAAAAGTTGACGTAACTAAAGAATACGAAATCAACGAAGCTGTTGCTCTTCTTCAAGAACTAGCGACTGCTAAATTCGTTGAGTCTGTAGACGTTGCTGTTAACCTAGGCATTGATGCTCGTAAATCTGACCAGAACGTACGTGGTGCAACTGTACTACCTCACGGTACTGGCCGCGAAATCCGCGTTGCAGTGTTCACTCAAGGTGCTAACGCTGAAGCAGCTAAAGAAGCTGGCGCAGACATCGTAGGTATGGAAGATCTTGCTGAGCAAGTTAAGAAAGGCGAAATGAACTTTGACGTAGTTGTTGCTTCTCCAGATGCAATGCGCGTTGTAGGTCAACTAGGTACTATCCTAGGTCCTCGCGGTCTTATGCCAAACCCTAAAGTTGGTACTGTAACTCCTAACGTTGCTGAAGCAGTTAAAAACGCTAAAGCTGGTCAGGTTCGTTACCGTAACGACAAAAACGGCATCATCCACACTACTATCGGTAAAGCAAACTTCTCTGCTGAGCAGATCAAAGAGAACCTAGAAGCACTTCTAGTTGCTCTGAAGAAAGCTAAGCCATCTTCAGCGAAAGGTACTTTCCTGAAGAAAGTAAGCATCTCTACTACTATGGGTGCTGGTGTTGCTGTTGATCAGGCTAGCCTGAACACTCAAGCATAATTTATTTGCTTAGGCGCAAAATTCGTGTATAATTTTGCGCCTAATATTTGTGGTTGGGGCTGAACTTTGGTTCTTTGAACTGTCTCCTAGTTCGAAATGAATTAAGACCCAGTCTCCGTCCAAGACCGTAGGTGTTTGTGTAAAAGCAAACTTAATTATCCTACGTAGATGGTGCCCGAACTGACAGAAAGCTCTATGTAATATAGTTAACTTTCTTCTGGGGAAGCACCTCAATAGCTCTCACTGTCGTGATGATAGTGAGTGGTGTAACGACAACCAGGAGTAAATCCAAGATGGCTTTAAACCTTCAAGACAAAAAAGCAATTGTTGCTGAAGTCAACGAAGCTGCCAGTGGTGCACTTTCTGCAGTTGTAGCTGATTCTCGTGGCGTTCAAGTTGGCGCGATGACTTCTCTACGTAAACAAGCTCGTGAAGCTGGCGTTTACATGAGAGTTGTTCGTAACACTCTTGCTCGTCGTGCGGTTGAAGGTACTGAGTACGAGTGTCTAACTGACACTTTCACTGGTCCTACTCTAATCGCATTCTCTAATGAGCACCCAGGTGCTGCAGCGCGTCTTTTCAAAGACTTCGCTAAAGAGAACAAAGATTTCGAGATCAAAGCTGCTGCATTTGAAGGCGCTTTAACTGACGCTGAAGTACTAGCAACACTACCAACTTACGACGAAGCAATTGCACGCCTAATGATGTGCATGAAAGAAGCTTCGGCTGGCAAGCTGGCGCGTACTATCGCAGCTATCCGCGATCAAAAACAAGAAGCAGCGGCATAAGCCTTGCTTTTTACTGGTTGCTTAATAAACTTATTGTTGACTTAAAAGAGAATTGTTATGTCTATTACTAACGAGCAAATCCTAGACGCAGTTGCAGAAATGTCTGTAATGCAAGTTGTTGAACTAATCGAAGCAATGGAAGAGAAATTCGGTGTTTCTGCTGCTGCTGCTGTTGTAGCTGGCGGCGCTGCTGCAGGCGAAGCTGCTGCTGAGCAAACTGAATTCGACGTAATCCTAGAAGCTGCTGGCGGTAACAAAGTTGCTGTAATCAAAGCAGTACGTGGCGCAACTGGCCTAGGTCTTAAAGAAGCTAAAGCTCTAGTAGACGGCGCTCCAGCACCTCTTAAAGAAGGTGTTGAGAAAGCAGAAGCTGAAGCTCTTAAAGCTCAGCTAGAAGAAGCTGGTGCAACTGTTGCTGTTAAGTAATTATTGCATAGTTTCTTAGCCTAACGGCTAATTGGCTGGTGGTTTTTTAACCACCGGCCTTTTTGCGCTGTAGGGTATAGGCGAATTTTCCCGCTGTTTAAGCGCCTGATATCCATGCAAAAAACATTTCATTCTTACGAAATGAAATGTCACTACAGTAAACAGCTATATTAGTCACTGTCCCTTACCCCCCTTAAGTAACTAGGAGCGGGCGGACAGTTTGGGTCACTTATCAGCGAGCTGAGGAACCCCATGGTTTACTCTTATACCGAGAAAAAGCGCATCCGTAAGGACTTTGGTACTCGTCCACAAGTTTTGGACATTCCATACCTGCTATCGATCCAGCTCGATTCGTTCGACAAATTTATCGAACAGGATCCTGAAGGTCAATACGGTCTTGAAGCCGCTTTCCGTTCTGTATTCCCGATTCAGAGCTACAACGGCAATTCTGAGCTGCAATACGTTAGCTACCGTCTTGGTGAGCCAGTTTTTGACGTTAAAGAATGTCAAATCCGCGGTGTAACTTACTCAAAGCCACTACGTGTAAAACTACGCCTAGTTATCTTTGATAAAGACGCGCCAGCAGGTACTGTAAAAGACATTAAAGAACAAGAAGTCTACATGGGTGAAATTCCACTCATGACAGACAATGGTACCTTCGTAATCAACGGTACCGAGAGGGTTATCGTATCCCAGCTGCACCGAAGCCCAGGCGTGTTCTTCGACAGCGATAAGGGTAAGACCCACTCTTCAGGTAAAGTTTTATACAACGCACGTGTTATTCCTTACCGTGGTTCATGGCTTGATTTCGAGTTTGATCCTAAGGATAACTTGTACGTTCGTATCGACCGCCGTCGTAAGCTACCAGCATCGATCATCCTTCGAGCACTAGGTAAGTCGACAGAAGAAATCCTAGATATCTTCTTCGAGAAAGTGAACTTCGAAGTGAAAGACCAAACTCTATTGATGGAGTTGGTTCCTGATCGTCTACGTGGTGAAACTGCGTCATTCGACATCGAAGCAAATGGTAAAGTTTACGTTGAGCAGGGTCGTCGCGTAACAGCTCGTCATATCCGCCAACTAGAAAAAGATGGCGTTGATCACATCGAAGTACCAGTTGAGTACATCGTTGGTAAAGTTGCATCTAAAGATTACATCAATGAAGCAACTGGCGAGATCATTGTTAACGCTAACCAGGAAATCAGCCTGGAAGCACTAGCGAACCTATCTCAGGCTGGCCACAAAGCGCTAGAAGTTCTATTCACGAACGATCTAGACCACGGTCCATTCATGTCAGAAACACTACGTATCGACAGCACGGTTGATCGTATTTCTGCATTGGTAGAAATCTACCGCATGATGCGCCCTGGTGAGCCGCCAACAAAAGAAGCTGCAGAAGCTCTATTCGAAAGCCTATTCTTCTCTGAAGAGCGTTACGATCTATCGACTGTTGGTCGTATGAAGTTCAACAGCTCTATCGGCCGTGAAGATGCTCAAGAGCAAGGCACGCTTGATGAAACTGATATCATCGAAGTGATGAAGAAGCTGATCGCGATCCGTAACGGTAAGGGCGAAGTGGACGATATCGACCACCTAGGCAACCGTCGTATCCGTTCTGTAGGCGAAATGGCTGAGAACCAGTTCCGTGTAGGTCTAGTACGTGTTGAGCGTGCAGTTAAAGAGCGTCTAAGCCTAGGCGATCTTGACGCAATCATGCCTCAAGACTTGATCAACGCGAAGCCAATTTCTGCGGCAGTTAAAGAATTCTTTGGCTCTTCACAGCTTTCACAGTTCATGGACCAAAACAACCCGCTATCAGAAGTAACGCACAAGCGTCGTATTTCTGCATTGGGTCCTGGCGGTCTAACTCGTGAACGTGCTGGCTTCGAAGTACGTGACGTACACGTAACTCACTACGGTCGTCTGTGTCCTATCGAAACGCCTGAAGGTCCAAACATCGGTCTGATCAACTCTCTATCTGCGTTTGCGCGTTGTAACGAGTACGGTTTCCTAGAGACACCATACCGTCGCGTTGTAGATGGCGTAGTAACAGACGAAGTAGATTACCTATCTGCAATCGAAGAAGGCCAATTCGTTATCGCACAGGCGAACGCTAAGCTAAACGAAGATGGTACTTTTGCAGATGAGCTGATCACAGCTCGTCAGAAAGGTGAATCTGGTCTACACCCTCGTGAGCACGCTCAGTACATGGACGTTGCGACAAACCAGGTTGTATCTATCGCTGCATCGCTTATCCCGTTCCTAGAACACGATGATGCGAACCGTGCATTGATGGGTGCGAACATGCAACGTCAGGCAGTTCCAACACTGAAAGCTGACAAACCGCTTGTTGGTACTGGTATTGAACGTAACGTAGCAGTTGACTCAGGTGTAACTGCAGTTGCTAAACGTGGTGGTGTAATCCAGTCAGTAGATGCTTCTCGTATCGTTGTTAAAGTTAACGAAGAAGAGCTAGTACCAGGTGAAGCTGGTATCGACATCTACAACCTGACTAAATACACACGTTCTAACCAGAACACATGTATTAACCAGCGCCCATGTGTGATGCCAGGTGAGCCTGTATCACGCGGTGACGTTCTTGCTGATGGTCCTTCAACAGACCTTGGTGAACTAGCGCTTGGTCAAAACATGCGTATCGCGTTCATGCCTTGGAACGGTTACAACTTCGAAGACTCGATCTTAGTATCTGAGCGCGTAGTTCAAGAAGACCGTTTCACGACTATCCACATCCAAGAACTGACTTGTGTGGCGCGTGATACTAAGCTTGGTTCTGAAGAGATCACAGCGGATATTCCAAACGTAGGTGAGTCTGCTCTGTCTAAACTAGACGAGTCAGGTATCGTTTACATCGGTGCTGAAGTTAAGGGTGGCGACATCCTAGTTGGTAAAGTTACACCTAAAGGTGAAACTCAGCTAACGCCTGAAGAGAAGCTACTACGTGCAATCTTCGGTGAAAAAGCATCTGACGTTAAAGATACTTCACTACGTGTACCTAACTCTGTATCAGGTACGATCATCGACGTTCAAGTCTTTACTCGCGATGGCGTAGAGAAAGACAAGCGTGCGCTTGAAATCGAACAGATGCAGCTTAAAGAAGCGAAGAAAGACCTAACTGAAGAATTCCAGATTCTTGAGGGCGGCCTTCTAAACCGTGTTAAAGCTGTATTGATTGAAGGCGGTTACTCTGAAGCGAAACTAGACACAACTGATCGTAAGAAGTGGCTAGAACTAACGCTAGAAGATGACGCACTACAAACTCAGCTTGAGCAACTTGCTGAGCAGTGGGATGAGCTAAAAGCTGACTTCGATAAGAAGTTCGAAACTAAGCGTCGTAAGATCACTCAAGGTGATGATTTAGCACCTGGCGTCCTGAAGATCGTTAAGGTTTACCTAGCGGTTAAACGTCGCATTCAGCCTGGTGATAAGATGGCGGGTCGTCACGGTAACAAGGGTGTAATCTCTAAGATCAACCCTGTTGAAGACATGCCATACGATGAGAAAGGTCAGCCTGTAGACATCGTACTTAACCCACTGGGTGTACCTTCGCGTATGAACATCGGTCAGATCCTAGAAGTACACTTAGGTCTGGCAGCGAAAGGTATCGGTGACAAGATCAACCAGATGGTTAAAGAGCAGCAAGAACTAGCGAAATTCCGCGAGTTCCTACAAAAAGTTTACGATCTAGGCGACACTCGCCAGAAAGTAGACATTGCTTCTCTATCTGATGATGAAGTACGTACTCTGATCAAGAACTTGCGTGGCGGTCTACCAATCGCGACTCCTGTATTTGATGGCGCTCCAGAAGAGTCAATCAAAGCACTTCTTGAGCTAGCAGATCTACCAACATCAGGTCAGTTAACACTGTTTGATGGTCGCACAGGTGATGCGTTTGAGCGTCCTGTAACTGTTGGTTACATGTACATGCTGAAACTGAACCACCTTGTTGATGACAAGATGCACGCTCGTTCAACTGGTTCGTACAGCCTAGTAACTCAGCAGCCACTAGGTGGTAAAGCTCAGTTCGGTGGTCAGCGTTTCGGTGAGATGGAAGTATGGGCACTAGAAGCATACGGTGCTGCTTACACGCTACAAGAAATGCTAACGGTTAAGTCGGATGACGTTAACGGCCGTACTAAGATGTACAAGAACATCGTAGACGGCAACCACAGCATGGAACCTGGCATGCCAGAATCGTTCAACGTACTGTTGAAAGAGATCCGCTCGCTAGGTATCAACATCGAGCTAGAAGACGAAGAGTAATCCTTTTCTCTCTTGATGAAAGTCGAGAGAATCAAAGCGATTATTTGGAAGAAGGTGCTCACTTTAGCAAGTGAGCTCCTTTTAACTCCTTACAGGAGCTGATTGTGAAAGACTTATTAAACTTTCTAAAAGCACAGCATAAGACCGAAGAATTTGATGCAATCAAAATCGGTCTATCTTCACCAGACATGATCCGTTCATGGTCTTTCGGTGAAGTTAAAAAACCTGAAACGATCAACTATCGTACGTTCAAACCTGAACGCGATGGTCTGTTCTGTGCGCGTATCTTTGGTCCAGTTAAAGACTACGAATGTCTTTGTGGTAAGTACAAGCGCCTGAAGCACCGTGGTGTTATCTGTGAGAAGTGTGGTGTAGAAGTTACACAAACTAAAGTTCGTCGTGACCGTATGGGCCACATTGAACTGGCTTCACCAGTAGCTCACATCTGGTTCCTAAAATCGCTACCGTCTCGTATCGGTCTACTAATGGATATCCCTCTACGTGATATCGAACGCGTTCTGTACTTCGAAATGTACGTAGTAACAGAGCCTGGTATGACTGATCTAGAAAAAGGTCAGATGCTTACTGAAGAAGAGTATCTAGATCGTCTAGAAGAGTGGGGCGACGAGTTCACTGCTAAGATGGGTGCGGAAGCTATCAAGGACCTACTAGGTTCTATGGATATGCACGCTGAAGCAGAACAAATGCGTGAAGAGTTAGAGACAACAAACTCTGAAACTAAGCGTAAGAAAGTAACTAAGCGTCTTAAGCTGGTAGAAGCGTTCATCGCATCGGGTAACAACCCTGAGTGGATGATCCTAACTGTACTTCCAGTACTTCCGCCAGATCTACGTCCTCTAGTACCTCTAGATGGCGGTCGCTTTGCGACTTCTGATCTTAACGATCTATACCGTCGTGTGATCAACCGTAACAACCGTTTGAAGCGTCTTCTAGAGCTAGCGGCTCCGGACATCATCGTACGTAACGAAAAACGTATGCTGCAAGAGTCTGTTGATGCGCTACTAGATAACGGTCGTCGTGGTCGTGCGATCACAGGTTCTAACAAGCGTCCTCTGAAATCTCTTGCTGATATGATCAAGGGTAAACAAGGTCGTTTCCGTCAGAACCTTCTAGGTAAACGTGTAGACTACTCTGGCCGTTCTGTAATCACAGTAGGTCCATACCTTCGTCTACACCAGTGTGGTCTTCCTAAGAAGATGGCACTTGAGCTATTCAAACCATTCATCTACAGCAAGCTAGAGACTCGTGGTCTTGCGACTACAATCAAAGCTGCTAAGAAAATGGTAGAGCGTGAAGAAGCGGTCGTTTGGGATATCCTAGACGAAGTAATCCGTGAACACCCAGTACTATTGAACCGTGCACCGACACTTCACCGTCTAGGTATCCAGGCGTTCGAACCAGTACTGATCGAAGGTAAAGCGATTCAGCTACACCCACTTGTTTGTGCGGCGTACAACGCGGACTTCGATGGTGACCAAATGGCGGTTCACGTACCTCTAACTCTAGAGGCACAACTTGAAGCTCGTACTCTGATGATGTCGACAAACAACATTCTGTCGCCAGCGTCAGGTGATCCGATCATCGTACCTTCTCAGGACGTTGTATTGGGTCTGTACTACATGACTCGTGAAAAGATCAACGTGAAAGGTGAAGGCATGTACCTTTCTGGCCCAGAAGAGGCTGAGAAAGCATACCGCACTAAACAAGCTGAGCTTCACGCACGCGTTAAAGTACGTATTACAGAAACTGTTGTAGACGAAGACGGCAACAGCACTACAGAAACCAAGATGGTAGACACCACTGTTGGTCGTGCAATGCTATGGCAAATCGTGCCAGCTGGTCTACCGTACAGCATCGTTAACCAAAAGCTAGGTAAGAAGCAAATCTCTAACCTACTTAACGAGGCGTACCGTAAACTAGGTCTGAAAGACACAGTAATCTTCGCTGACCAAATCATGTACACAGGTTTCGCATACGCGGCACTTTCTGGTGTATCTGTTGGTATCGACGATATGGTTGTACCAGCAGCTAAGTACACTGAAATCGCAGAAGCGGAAGAAGAAGTACGTGAAATCCAGGAACAGTACCAATCAGGTCTTGTTACTGCGGGCGAACGCTACAACAAAGTTATCGATATCTGGGCATCGACCAACGACCGTGTTGCGAAAGCAATGATGGAAAACCTTTCATCTGAAACGGTAGTTAACCGTGACGGTGAAGAGGAACAGCAAGAGTCATTCAACAGCATCTATATGATGGCGGACTCGGGCGCTCGTGGTTCTGCAGCACAGATTCGTCAGCTTGCGGGTATGCGTGGTCTGATGGCGCGTCCAGATGGTTCAATCATCGAAACGCCGATCACAGCGAACTTTAAAGAAGGTCTAAACGTACTTCAGTACTTTATCTCAACGCACGGTGCTCGTAAGGGTCTTGCGGATACGGCACTGAAAACAGCGAACTCGGGTTACCTAACTCGTCGTCTAGTAGACGTTGCTCAAGACGTTGTTGTAACTGAACATGACTGTGGCACTCACGAAGGTGTCGACATGATGCCTCACATCGAGGGTGGTGATGTTAAAGTTGCACTTTCTGAGCTTGCTCTTGGTCGTGTTGTTGCTGAAGACGTACTAAAACCTGGCACTGAAGACGTTCTTATTCCACGTAACACCCTGATCGATGAGAAGTGGTGTCAAATCATGGAAGAGAACTCAGTAGACAGCATGAAAGTGCGCTCTGTAGTAACGTGTGATTCTGACTTCGGTTGTTGTGCACAATGTTACGGTCGTGACCTAGCACGTGGTCACCTAGTGAACCAAGGTGAAGCAGTGGGTGTTATTGCTGCTCAGTCTATCGGTGAGCCAGGTACACAGCTAACGATGCGTACGTTCCACATCGGTGGTGCGGCATCGACAGCAGCGGCAGAGAACAGTGTTCAAGTTAAGAACAACGGTTCTATCAAGCTACACAACGCTAAATCTGTATTGGCTGATGACGGTAAGATCGTTATCACTTCTCGTGCGACAGAGTTAACTATCGTTGATGAGTTTGGTCGTACTAAAGAGAAGCACAAACTGCCTTACGGTACGCTACTAAGCAAAGGCGATGGTGATACAGTTCAAGCTGGCGAAACAGTTGCAAACTGGGAAGCGCACACACTACCTATCATTACTGAGGTAGCAGGTCGCATCCAGTTTGTAGATATGATCGACGGCGTAACAGTATCTCGTCAAACTGATGACCTAACTGGTCTATCTTCAAGCGAAGTAACTGACCCAGCAGCTCGCCCTTCAGCAGGTAAAGATATGCGTCCAGCTATCAAACTTGTTGACGAGCAAGGTAACGATGTAATGATCCCTGGTACTGATATGCCAGCTCACTACTTCCTACCTGGTAAAGCGATTGTGAACATCGAAGATGGCGCAGCAGTAGGTGTTGGTGCAACACTAGCACGTATTCCTCAGAAGTCTGGCGGTAACAAAGATATCACCGGTGGTCTTCCACGAGTTGCTGACCTATTTGAAGCACGTAAGCCGAAAGAGCCTGCAATCCTTGCTGAGCACACAGGTACTGTGAGCTTTGGTAAAGAGACGAAAGGTAAACGTCGCCTAGTGATCACACGTGAAAGCGGTGAAGCTTATGAAGAGATGATTCCTAAGCATCGTCAGTTGAACGTATTCGAAGGTGAAAAAGTTGAACGTGGTGATGTGATCGCAGATGGTCCAGAGTCTCCACATGACATCCTACGTCTACGTGGCGTACACGCGGTGACGCAGTACATTGCTAACGAAGTACAGGAAGTTTACCGTCTACAAGGCGTTAAGATTAACGATAAGCACATTGAAACTATCGTTCGTCAGATGCTACGTAAGTGTACTATTACTCACTCTGGTGACTCTGAGTTCCTACCTGGTGAGCAGATTGAATACTCACAAGTTAAGATTGCTAACCGTAACCTAGAAGCTGAAGGCAAAGAGCCTGCACGTTTCGAACGTGAACTACTAGGTATTACTAAAGCATCTCTAGCGACTGAGTCGTTCATCTCTGCGGCATCGTTCCAGGAGACAACTCGCGTACTAACAGAAGCTGCGGTTTCTGGTAAGCGTGATGACCTACGTGGTCTGAAAGAGAACGTAATTGTTGGTCGTCTGATCCCAGCTGGTACTGGTTTCGCATACCACCAAGAGCGTCAAGCTAAACGTTCTGAAGCGCAAGATGGTCCTTCTGCTGAGCAAGCAACGGATAACCTAGCGGCACTTCTAAACGCTGGTTTCTCTTCTGAAGAGTAAGTCATATAACGAGTAATCGTTAAAAGCTTAAGAAAAAGGCACCTTCGGGTGCCTTTTTAGTTTTTTATACTGCTTTGTTCTTCCGGTGGGATTTTCGATAAAGCTAGAAACAAAAAAGACCGACGATGATCGTCAGTCTTTTCTCTCACTCTATTTCTGAATGTTTGCAAATACTAAGCTCCAGGTGGCATAGACAGGCTTTCTGCGATTTGCTGTATCAGATAGTCCTCGACTTCAAAGCGAGTCTCAAGAATTTCCCCAATGATACACATATCAGAATCGAAATCATTTAATTCATCATCTTCAGTCACTTCTGAGTACTTATCGTTAAAGTTCAATAATGGTTCAGTCGTTAGAACAATTTGACCATAGGTTTGATTGATCTCATTAGTCACGACAAAGCCGGTTGCTTTCCAACGGTCCATAACCATGTCATAAATTTTAAAGTGGCCTTCGGAGATGTAATCAACGAGGTGCTGACAGAAATCCTGCAGTTCGGAAGGAGATGGGAGTTCAATAACATTGGTTTTCGAACAAGGTTGCAGCGCTGCAAGCTTACAATATTCAACAATCAGGGATTGTCGTGTCTCTAACCAGTGATCAATGACATCACTTGAGCCACCCCACTGGTCTTGTGTTTGTTTGAATTTTCTTAGCATGACCATGCCCTCATGATCTGATCGCCCATCGGCGAACGTATCCTTTGCAAAGCAAAGTTAGTAAAGTTATTACAAACTCTTGTCCTTACTAGAATTTAGAGTGCACATTTACTTAACGATAAACTCTAGTATGAAATTAGATTGCCAGTAAAATGAACGAACTTCAAGCAAAGGGATGGTGTAATGTTAAGAAAAGGTGATGTTAACCGCGCGATAAATGCATACTGGTGTGTTGTTGCAGGAAGTGAAATTTGGCTGGTGGATGGTGCTGTGCCCTTCGGGTCTGCAGAGCAGTTATCACTGCCAGTAACGAGTGCAAGACCCATTGGTGAGTATTCTGGTTCGCCCGTCATGTGGCTTAACTTGGCCGATTTAGAGCATGATCTACCTTTAGTATCCCTGCGTGACTGCCTGCATTTTCCTGAGCCATTATTTATGTTGTTAAGTAAAGCTGTGCAATATGGGCACATGACGCAAAGTTTGCGCTTTTGTCCACAGTGCGGAGGAAGAAACTTTCTTAATAATAACCAGTTAGCCATGCAGTGTGGTGAATGTCGCACCCTTCATTATCCTAGAATATTTCCGTGTATTATCGTTGCTGTACGTAAAGAAAATCAGATCTTATTAGCCCAACATCCAAGGCATCGAAATGGTATGTATACGGTTATTGCGGGTTTTCTAGAAGTCGGTGAGACATTAGAAGAGTGCGTGGCTCGAGAAATTCATGAAGAAACGGGAATTCTCGTTAAAAATATTCGCTACTTTGGCAGCCAGCCTTGGGCTTTCCCATCCAGTATGATGATGGGGTTTTTAGCTGACTATGAATCCGGAGAGTTAAGCCCAGACTACACTGAGCTGTCTGATGCACAATGGTTTGGTATCGACGAGATGCCGCCTGTTGCGCCTAAAGGAACGATTGCAAGAGCACTTATCGAACAAACGCTGAAAGATATAGACTCTAATTGTCTGATAAATAGATAAAAAAAACCCTCCGAGAGGGAGGGGGTAAGTAAGATGTCGTTATGAGATGCTGAGTACTAAGTACTCAGTTTATAATTGTAGTTTTCGCTAGCGAACAAATTTTTAACACTGATACCGATTGGGTGCAAATTAAGCATTGATTTAAAAGTTAATAACTTGATCCAGGTTGCAAAGCACACAGCTATTGGACTTAAATCAGTGATAGAATACCCCCTTTCACAGAAAGCCTAACAGTTGGAATTACGGAATGACTGAATTAAAAAATGATCGTTATCTGCGTGCGCTTTTAAAAGAGCCGGTAGATTACACGCCAGTATGGATGATGCGCCAGGCAGGTCGTTACCTACCAGAATACAAAGCGACTCGTGCAGAAGCGGGTGATTTCATGTCTTTGTGTCGAAATGCAGAGTTAGCATCCGAAGTGACACTTCAACCATTACGCCGTTTTCCTCTTGATGCCGCGATCTTATTCTCGGACATCTTAACGATTCCAGATGCAATGGGGCTTGGTTTGCGTTTTGCTGCGGGTGAAGGACCTGTTTTTGATAACCCAATTACATGCAAAGCCGACGTGGAAAAAATTGGTTTGCCAGATCCTGAAGGTGAACTGCAATACGTAATGAACGCAGTACGCCAGATCCGTAAAGACCTGAAGGGTGAAGTGCCGCTGATTGGTTTTTCTGGTAGCCCTTGGACTCTTGCGACGTACATGATCGAAGGTGGTAGCTCTAAAGCGTTTACCAAGATCAAGAAGATGATGTACGCGGAACCACAAACTCTGCACCTACTTCTAGATAAGCTGGCAGAC
This sequence comes from Vibrio sp. 1167, assembly GCF_033340375.1. Classification (NCBI taxonomy): domain Bacteria; kingdom Pseudomonadati; phylum Pseudomonadota; class Gammaproteobacteria; order Vibrionales; family Vibrionaceae; genus Vibrio; species Vibrio sp. 1167. The sequence goes on from NZ_JAWOWK010000024.1 coordinate 14,830, forward strand.
AGCGTTATCGAGTACTTAAACGCGCAAATTAAAGCGGGTGCGCAATCGGTAATGGTATTTGACACATGGGGTGGCGTACTAACGCCTCGTGATTACAATTTGTTCTCACTGCAATACATGCACAAGATTGTAGATGGTCTGATTCGTGAAAACGACGGTCGTCGCGTGCCAGTCACACTGTTTACTAAGAATGGCGGCATGTGGCTTGAGCAAATCGCAGCAACGGGCTGTGATGCGGTTGGTCTAGATTGGACAATCAACATTGCAGACGCGAAAGTACGTATCGGTGATAAAGTGGCTCTGCAAGGTAACATGGACCCATCAATGCTTTACGCTTCGCCAGAGCGTATCCGTGAAGAAGTCGCGGGTATTCTAGAAGGTTTTGGTAATGCAGGTACTGGTCATGTGTTCAACCTAGGTCACGGTATCCATTTGGATGTGCCGCCAGAAAACGCGGGTGTATTTGTGGAAGCGGTACACGAACTATCTAAGCCGTACCACAAGTAACTTCGACTTTTTGAAATCAAATGCCGGCATTCAGTGCCGGTATTTTTTTACCTAAAATTCAGTTTTTCTATCTGAGACTCAAGGCTGTACAGCTCTAGTAGTATTTGGCCTACTATGATCTAATTACTACTCTAGCTGTACACTGGATGTTAAAGTTTAATATAAACAAATACTTATGATTTCGGGTTTTATGTTCTAATTTTCTTGTACAGATAAACAAGCAATTAGATCATGGGTGACCTAAAGCATCGAGTGAACGCGTTTTTTAAGGTATGGCACGACGTCAGATTCAAACCAAGGATTCTTCTTTAACCACAATGTATTGCGTGGAGATGGGTGAGGGAGCGGGATAAAGTCCGGTTCCCAATCTTGCCATTGCTGAACGGTTTGCGTGAGCGTCTTTGGTTTGTTGGTGAGATAGTACTGCTGCGAGTACTGACCAATTAGTAGAGTGAGCTCTATATTGGGCAGCTGCTCAAGAATCTTTTTATGCCAAGTGGGCGCACATTCTTTACGAGGCGGTAAATCACCAGAGTTCCCTTTGCCTGGATAACAGAATCCCATTGGGACAATGGCAATTTTATTTGGGTCGTAGAAAACGTCTTTGTCGATATCGAGCCATTGGCGTAATCGATCACCACTTGGGTCATTCCAAGGTATCGAGGTTTTGTGTACACGTGTGCCAGGGGCCTGACCGATGATTAGGATGCGTGCCCCTTTTGCTGCTTGCACGACAGGGTTTGCACCCAAAGGTAAGTTATCCGCGCAGATCTGGCAGGCCCTCACTTGCTGCAATAGCTCGTCTAACGACATTCTTAGTAACCCTTTTCGAAATCCACTTGATAATTTAATGAAAACCCATCGCGCCAGCGTAGATAGTTGTCAGCAAAAATCTCGATGACTTGCTCGGGAAAACTCAGCGCAGCAATGTGTGGAGTGATGGTGACTTGCGGTAGTTTCCAAAATGGATGCTCTACCGACAACGGTTCTTGCTCAAACACATCTAAGAAGGCGTGTTCTACCCAACGGTTTTTCAGAGCGAAGAGCAACCCTGCCTCATCCAGTACGTCGCCACGACCTACGTTAAACAATAACGCCTGATTTAGTTGGCTGAGCGTTTGACGATTAAGTAACTGTCGCGTCTCAGGTGTACTTGGTAGAGTATTCACAACGATGTCGGCTTGCTCAAATGCCTTACTTAGTTCATTGATATGAAAGGTCTGATGAAACTCGCCGCCTGGAGTAGGGATACCTGTGCGGTTAATACCGATAGTTTTTATCCCCATTGCTTTAGCGGCGTTGCCCAGATAGCCCCCAATGCTACCGGTACCAAGAATTACCATGGTTTTACTTTGTAATGACGTGTATAGGTGAGGCTGCCATTGTTTGTTTTGTTGTTGCTGGTGGTATCGGGCAAAGTGGCGGTAATGGGCAATACTGTAACCCAAAACATATTCAGCAATCAGTGGACCAAAGATGCCTCGAACGTTAGTTAGAGTATAGTCCTGACGAAGGCTAGGGGATGTTAAGGCGTTGACACCAGCAAACGTGGATTGCACCCATTCAAGCTGTGAAAATTCGTCTAAGCTTTGTGATAGTAAGGGTGGATCCGCTAGTACGATCTGAGCGGCTTCTGGTTGGTCGGTGAGACAAAGATCGGGCAGATTTTTCTCTGCCAGTAACGTTTTGTAGGTGTCGCGATGCTCTGAGAGCAGGAAAATCTGATTTGAATGCGGCATTAACTTTTTTCCCTGTGATGAATCAAGTACACTTTCGCTGTTTTTTTCTTCAATGATTGAGTGACTATGCTTAAGAATCCTCTTCAGGTTCGTTTAGAAAAACTAGAACCTTGGCAACAAATTACCTTTATGGCGTGTCTGTGTGAACGCATGTATCCAAACTATGCGATGTTTTGTGAGAATACAGAATTTGCTGACCCGCGTGCTTACCGAGCGATTCTTGATAGTGTATGGGAAATTTTGACAGTTAAGAACGCGAAAATTAACTTCGAACGTCAATTGGAGAAGTTAGAAGAGTTGTTCCCAAGTGCGGATGAGTTCGATTTTTACGGCGTTTACCCAGCGATGGACGCGTGTCAGGGGTTGTCTACGTTACTGCATGGTCTATTGGACCGCGACTACCTTTTCGATTCAATGCTTAAAGTGAGTCAACAGTCGGTACAAACCGTTGCTGATCTAGAGCAAGCACAAGGCGCAGAGCCAATCACTAACGACAACCAGAAAGAAAACGAAGCCGTATGTGAAGAGTGGGACGTCCAGTGGGCTATCTTCCGTCCGCTGCGTGAAGCGGTAGAACGTGACATCAGCTTGATTAAAGATTTGCGTGAAGAGCTACGTGAAGAAGGTGTGAGCAACATCGGTATTGCACTTTAATCGTTGAATAAATAGAAAAAGGCATCCTAACTGGATGCCTTTTTTGTTTGTGCGTTTAAGCTGTTATACCTAATGCTGATTACGATTCTTTCGAGTCGGGTTTCGGTGGCTCTTGAGCTTCTGGCTCTTTATCCTGCTTCTCCAGCTCGTTATCTTCTTCATCGTCATCGCGGCTTTCGATTACGCCGTGCATTTCTTTCCAGCTTTCCCAGCGTTGGTAAGCCAGCTCCTGCATGTCAGTGCTTTTATCTGCTTCGTCGATGATCTCCTCGCCTACGAGGTGTTCAAAAATATCTTCCAACGTTACCAAACCTAGCACGGTACCGTATTCATCAACAACAAGTGCCAGCTGTAAGCGATGAGTCATCATCTGGTCGAATACTTTAGGTAAAGTGGTATTGTTTAGCACCACTTGAATTGGGCGCATGATTGCTCCCAACTGTTTCTGTCCACAACCTGATTGTTGTAGTTTGAACAACTCAAGGCGATGCACAAAACCAATGATGTTATCTTTCTGCTCGCTGTAAACCAATGGGCGTGAGAAAGGCGTATCTTTGTGTTTTTCTAGGAACTCATTGATGGTCATTGTGGCATCGACACGGAATACTACTGGTCGTGGCGTCATAACCTGCGTTACGGGTACATCTTGGATGCCAAGCAAGTTGCTTAAGATTTTTGATTCACCCTCGGCAAACTCACCGCTTTCACGTGCCAGAATCGCCATTGCAGACAGCTCATCACGCATCTTTGGAGCTTCGTGGTTACGAGCAAGACGCTTGGTGATTTGCTCTGAGAACCAAACAAAGGGTGTAAGCGCCCATACCATCCAACGCAATGCGACCGCGGCAGCGGGTGCCAACTGGCGCCAGTAGGTCGCGCCAATCGTCTTCGGTACGATTTCTGAAAGCACTAAGATCGCCAATGTCAGCACTGCCGAAAAGATACCTAATGCTTCGCTACCAAATACAACCGCAGCTTGTGCACCAGCAGTGGCCGCGCCGATCGTGTGAGCGATGGTGTTTAAAGTCAGAATAGATGCCAGTGGTCGGTCGATATCTGATTTCAGCTTAGCCAATTGCCCAGCTGCGGGATGCCCCTGTTGATTGAGCTGCGCAATGTAGCTCGGACTGATACTCAGCAGTACCGCCTCCAGCACCGAACAGATAAACGAAATGCCGATTGCAATAGAGATATAAATGGATAACAGCAGCATAGTTGCCCTTGAATGTAGTTTGATAGTGGTTATTTGCAGCTATTATAACCGCAAAAGTGACTTATAAATTGGTCCAAATACCTTGGAAAGCAAGGGTTTTCAGGGGGTATGTGGTAACAAATTGTGAGTTATTACTCATATTATGGCTAAAAGTACGTCAGAAAATCGAAAGATCGCTTACAAACCTTTGCCAGATGGGGCATTTATGTTTTAGAGTGAGACGAATTCGATAACCTATGAGAAGGGAAACCTAATGAACAAGACCCAATTAATCGACTTTATCGCAGAGAAAGCAGACCTATCAAAAGCACAAGCAAAAGCTGCTCTTGAAGCGACTCTTGATGGTGTAACTGGCGCACTTAAAGAGGGTGACCAAGTTCAACTAATTGGTTTTGGTACATTCAAAGTAAACCACCGCGCTGCACGTACTGGTCGTAACCCTAAGACTGGTGACGAGATTCAAATCGCAGCAGCTAACGTACCAGCATTCGTAGCAGGTAAAGCGCTGAAAGAATCAGTAAACTAAGTTAGAATGCACCGAGGTATCCTGCCTCGGTGCAATTTCATGAAAAAACATCTACTCACTTCACTTCTCCTATCTAGCCTTACCCTTTTTGGCTGTTCATCGGTTGAAACTCCTAATTTAGAACAATTCACGCATTTTTCTGGTGGTAAAGTTGCGGGAGATGCTAGCAGCTTGTACTGGATGACAGAGAAACTCACTCGTGTGAGTACGGCGGCTGATTATGTGACTATGGGGGACAATGGTTGGTTCAAGAGTGATTATCGCTGGGATGAAGGTGAGTTGCGAGAGTTGATTCGAAAAGGCGAGCAAGTTGATACCAAACAAGAGTTGGTGCCTTTTCAAATCCACATCCGTTTCAATAAAGATGGCGAAGCGGTTTACCAACAATATCGTGTTAACCGTAAAGTCTTACCACTCCAGCATGACCAATTAGAGCGCTACAAAGCAGAAGCGAATGACGTAGTGGCATCGGTTAAGGCGCAGTCTCGTAACAATCAGAGCCTTATTCAAGGTTATTGGAATGGTCAATCGTTTGAAACCTGCAAAGGTAAGGTGTTCTCGACACTCGAGTTTAATCAGACGCTGCCAAAATTTATTATCGAGCGTCTCTCATCGGTAGACAGTTATGTGGCTTTTGTCGGCAAGCAGTCACGAAACAAAGCAATGGTCGATGAACTGTTGATGCTCAATGACGATGACTTTGATTGTGTTTCTCGGCCAACGTTGATCTCTGAATAAACATTGCTTCGAATTCTGTCGAACAAGAACAATAAAAAAAGGCGCTGAGTGCGCCTTTTGTTTTTTGAGCCAACTTATGTTGTTTTTATTTGTCTTGCTCACGTGCAATTGCACGGTAGCCGATGTCGTTGCGATGGAACATGCCATCCCAACTGATCTGTTTTGCAAGCTCGTAAGCACGCTGCTGCGCTTCTGATACGCTGTTGCCAAGTGCGGTTGCACAAAGAACACGACCACCGTTTGTCACGATGTCGCCATCTTTGTTACCTGTACCAGCATGGAAGACTTTTTCGCCTTCAATTTCAACTTGTGGCAGACCCGAAATAACGTCGCCTTTGTTGTACGCTGCTGGATAACCACCGGCTGCTAGCACGATACCAATCGATGCTCGTGGATCCCACTTCGATTCCGCTTGATCCAGTTTCTCGTCGATTGCCGCTAGACACAGATCAACAAGATCCGATTCCATGCGCATCATGATAGGTTGTGTCTCAGGATCACCGAAGCGGCAGTTGTACTCGATTACTTTCGGAGTGCCGTCTTTGTCGATCATCAGACCCGCGTATAGGAAACCAGTGTAAGGGTTACCTTCAGCGGCCATGCCACGTACCGTTGGGTAAATCACTTCTTCCATAATGCGGTTATGGATTTCTTGTGTCACCACTGGAGCAGGAGAATATGCACCCATGCCACCGGTGTTAGGACCAGTATCTTTGTCGCCTACGCGTTTGTGGTCTTGGCTGGTGGCCATTGGTAGAACGTTCTCACCATCCACCATCACGATGAAGCTTGCTTCTTCACCATCTAGGAATTCTTCGATAACGACACGACTACCAGCATCACCAAATGCGTTGCCTGCTAGCATGTCTTTGATTGCGTCTTCCGCTTCTTCTAGCGTCATTGCCACAATCACGCCTTTACCAGCAGCAAGGCCGTCGGCTTTCACCACGATCGGTGCACCTTGCTCACGCACGTAAGCAAGCGCTGGTTCAATTTCTGTGAAGTTTGCGTAGGCACCGGTTGGGATTTGGTGACGAGCAAGGAAGTCTTTAGTAAACGCTTTAGAGCCTTCAAGCTGCGCTGCGGCTTGGGTAGGACCAAAGATTGGTAAGCCCGCTTCGCGGAACGCATCCACCACACCAATAACCAGCGGTGCTTCTGGGCCAACGATAGTCAGTTCAATCGCCTTCTCTTTGGCGAAAGCAACAAGGCCAGCGATGTCTTCTACATCGATGTTTACGTTCTCTAGTTTTGGCTCTAGTGCTGTACCTGCGTTGCCTGGAGCAATGAAAATAGTCTCAACATTTGGGTTTTGCGCTGCTTTCCAGCCTAGCGCATGTTCACGACCGCCTGAACCAATGATTAAAACTCGCATATGAAAATCCTTAATCTTATAAATACCGTTTGCTCAAACTCAGATATTTCGCAAAGACCTGAGTATGGCCTCTCTAATTCAATGGGACGAGGACAAGGCGACAAGTGAACTTATTCCTATGAGCATAGTATGCTATGTGATTAGGATAAGTGAACGCCGTCAACGCAGTTATCGTCCCAGTGAAGACGAGAGGATTAGTGGCGGAAGTGACGCATACCGGTAAAGATCATCGCCATGCCGTGTTCGTCTGCCGCTGCAATAACTTCGTCATCACGCATAGAACCGCCTGGTTGGATAACACACTTGATGCCTGCTTCTGCAGCCGCGTCGATACCGTCACGGAATGGGAAGAATGCATCTGATGCCATTACACAACCTTCAACCTGTAGACCTTCGTCTGCAGCTTTGATGCCTGCGATTTTCGCAGAGTAAACGCGGCTCATTTGGCCAGCACCTACACCGATAGTCATGTCGCTTTTCGAGTAAACGATCGCGTTAGATTTCACGTATTTCGCTACTTTCCAGCAGAACAGTGCATCTTTTAGCTCTTCTTCTGTTGGCTGGCGCTTAGAAACCACTTTTAGGTCGTCTAGGCTTACCATGCCTTGGTCGCGGTCTTGAACCAGTAGACCGCCATTCACGCGTTTCACGTCAAAGCCAGTTGTCTTCGTTGTCCATTCGCCACACTCAAGTAGACGTACGTTCTTCTTCGCGGCAACCACTTCAATCGCTTCAGCAGAAACGGAAGGAGCGATGATGACCTCAACGAATTGACGTTCAACAATAGCGGTTGCTGTTTCAGCATCTAGCTCTTGGTTGAATGCAATGATGCCGCCGAACGCTGATGTTGGGTCAGTTTGGTAAGCGCGGTTGTATGCTTCTAGAATGTCTTTACCCAGCGCTACACCACATGGGTTCGCGTGTTTTACGATCACACATGCTGGCTCGTTGAACTCTTTCACACACTCAAGTGCGGCGTCCGTGTCTGCGATGTTGTTGTAAGAAAGGGCTTTACCTTGGATTTGGCGAGCAGTAGAAACGGATGCTTCTTGTGGGTTTGCTTCAACGTAGAATGCGGCTGCTTGGTGGCTGTTCTCACCGTAGCGCATGTCTTGCTTCTTCTCGAACTGTTGGTTGAACGTACGAGGGAATTTGCTCTCTTCATCACCTTCTTTGTTCTCACCGTAAGATGGAACCATAGTGCCGAAGTAGTTTGCGATCATGCCATCGTAAGCGGCAGTGTGTTCAAAAGCAGCGATGGCAAGGTCGAAGCGAGTTTCTAGTGTTAGAGACTTCTCGTTTGCGTCCATCTCTGCAATTACGCGGCCGTAATCACCTGCGTTAACAACGATAGTCACGTCTTTGTGGTTTTTCGCTGCAGAACGAACCATGGTTGGGCCGCCGATATCGATGTTTTCAACAGCGTCGGCTAGTGTACAGCCTTCTTTGGCAACGGTTTCTGCGAATGGGTATAGGTTTACGACAACCATATCGATAGGGTTGATGCCGTGCTTTTCCATCACGTCATCATCTTGGCCACGACGACCAAGCACACCACCGTGAACTTTTGGGTGAAGCGTTTTAACGCGGCCGTCCATCATTTCTGGGAAACCAGTGTAGTCAGAGACTTCAGTTACGGCGATGCCTTGTTCGGCAAGTAGGCGAGCTGTACCACCAGTAGATAGGATATCGACACCGCGCTCAGCAAGAGCTTGTGCAAACTCAACAATACCTGTTTTGTCTGATACGCTGATAAGCGCACGGCGAATAGGACGAGCGTTATTCATGCTTCCATTTTCCTCAAATTCACGGAGTTAAAGATGTTTGCCAAAAATGAACTTGTTTTTACCTCTTGGGGTAAAATATTGGCCAGTTTTGGTAAAGACCTTTGCAGGGTGTTTTCTGGTTAGAAAACAGTCTCCACATTTGATGGCGCGTATTCTAACCAATTTATTACAAAAAAGCTCGCGCAATCGTTTGGCATCTCAAAAATAATTGCAAAAAAGTCGTTCTTTAGCTTTAAAAGTAACGAGATAGTTAATAGGGAAAGTTATGTTTCAGATAGGTGAACTGGCAAAACGTTGTGGTGTGACTGCCGATACATTGCGTTTCTACGAGAAAAACGCGCTAATAAAACCCGCAGGGCGAAGCGAATCAGGCTACCGCTTGTATGATGAAGAGAATCAAAAGCAGGTGCACTTTATCCTCAAAGGTAAAGATCTTGGCTTGAGTCTGGATGAAATTAAAGACCTGTTAGAAATTAAGTTAGAAGCGACAGAACACAGCTGTGCAGAGGTAAAAGCCATTACTTCTGCTAAGTTAGAGCTGATTGATGGGAAAATTAACGAGCTGACGAAAATTCGCCGAGCGTTAAAGAAGATTAATGATGCTTGTTGTGGTCATACAGACGATGACGCCACACATTGCTCTATCCTCGCAGCACTTGAGTAGTCTCATTCTTGCATCACTTAACTTAAGTTTGCATTTTTGGCGACTTGCTTTTCTAGGTACACGCTGCTTTCCCACCTATAATCTTGCCTTTAGTTACTTGTAGGAATCGACCATTGTCTGATTCCTAGCGTAACGCTGTCTGTAGATACGAGAGTTTTCATACATGGTTGGAGTCTATTTTCAAATCAATGACTGGGTTTTGAGCGTTGATGAAAATAAGCTGTATCGACAAGATAGGGAAGTTACTGTTGAGCCACGCTTAATTAATCTTTTGCACTTCTTAGCGGAGCATGCGAATGAGGTGTTCAACCGCGAGGAATTGATTCAGTACGTTTGGGCTGGAGCGATTGTGACCGATCAAGTGGTGACTCAATCCATCTTTGAGTTGCGTAAGCTACTACGTGACGGTCGAGAGGAAAATACCAACTACGTTATCACGGTGCCCAAGCGTGGCTATAAGCTGGTAGCGAACGTGGTTGCTATGACGCATGAAGAGTTTGTCACAAGTCGGCAAAATGAAGAGATCCCACCTTCGGTTGAAGAATCGGAAGAGGATTGTCTACCTATAGCACCAGCCGTTACCTTTCCTGCCGGTCCTCTAACTCGCGCGGTCTGCGAGATGTCAAAAGAGAAAAAAGCACCTCAGAGCAAAAACAAAATCAGTCCTTGGCGATTGGGAATTATGAACTTCATCTGGATCAGTATGTTGGTCGTAGTGATGGGCGTGTTTACCTACAAGCAATCGGAAGTGCGTATTACCCAAGCCATCGATACCCATCTGATTGAGTTCAAGTTTCAAGATAATTTTACGAATGAAGGATTAAGCTACGATTTGGCAGACGGATTCGCCCAAAAGTTGATGTCCGACATTGCTCAAGTGAGCGATTACCGAGTCATGCTAAAGAAGGCGTCGTTTACCTCGGGTATTGTGCCGGGCAAATCGGTTGTGGTGCGGGTTCGTGAAAATGATGGTGGTAGCTTTTTAGAGGTGGAATATCGCAATAACTCATCTGAAAAGGTGTTGTTTAGTCGTCAATACGCGTTAACCAGTAGTCATTTAAAGACAGTGCTTCAACAAGCGTCGTTGGATTTGATGCAAGTGCTGAAAGTATCGGATGCCAAATTGAAATCTACGATGCTGGTGGCGGGAATGCCAATGAATCCCGACGCGTTGGAGTTGTTTGTTCAGGCTAACCATTACCTTAATGTCTCTGATACTAAACAATTCCGCCAAGGTATCGACTTGATGGAAAACATTTTAGAAATCGAGCCGGATAATGCTTACGTTCAAGCTGAGTTGTTGATTGCTTACCATGTACAAAAGGCACTTGATTTCTCACAGGAGTTGAAGAAAGGGCGAATGCAGCAGCTCAGTGAAGCACTAGAGACTAATGTGAAAATGATGGTGGGGCCAATTCAACCGCGAATTTATGAAGCTTTAGCACTGCACGAAACCATCATTGGTGACACGGCGTTAGCCAAGCGGCATCTCGGACAGGCATTGAGGTTACGTGATTCAGTGCTTTCCTATGTGATTCGCGGTAAGCACGCCGAATTGGACGGTGATCTGGATTTAGCCAGTGAGTCTTACAGTGAAGCTTTCTATATTGATACGTCGGTTGAGACGTACCTGCTGTGCGAAAACTTGGTCTTCCCAAGTAACATGAAGGCGATTGATTACGCCATGTATCGCGCCGTTCACCCTTCTGTCGTTCGAATGCTTTAATTCTCTCGGACTCAACGTCAGTCTAATGCTAGCCCCTCATTTCGGTGAGGGGCTTTTTTGTCGCTGTCGAAAAGTGAAAAGGGTGAGGCGGTGGGGCAATGACTTACGAAGGAGCTAACAACGCAAGCTTGCAACGGGAATACATACCCGCTTTGCTTCTCTATCTCTATCTCTATCTCTATCTCTATTGATTGTATGAAGTGTCTGGCTGAGTTATTTGGCGAGAATGATTCTGATGCTTTCTTGCAGGCGAGATGAATATTGATGTGGGTCAAAAAGCGCGATCAGGGAGAGATTTATGGAATCAACAGTTCAGGGAATTAACCCTTCGGGATGGGGAAGTTGATAGAGGTTGATAACTTTTATCGCGATTACCGACGATTTGATGAGAGTTTATCTATCGGTAGAAGGTTTGATGTTTTTCTTATAACTAAATGAATAATATGGTTTTATATTTTTGTGTTTATCATGTTTACCTCAACTTGATGTTGATTAACTAATCATTTTATTGATAACCCCAAGTTTATTTTTTTCCCAGTTTTTGGGCGTAGTCTTCACTTCGAAATTTAGCGAGGTCGAGCAGGTTCTTCCTCATAGCATCTCGCTAATAACCATTCAGTTTGAGTCATGTTGACTCGAGTAGAATAGATTTGGAGATGTTATGTCATCGAATGCGAAAAAAATCGGCCTTATTGCCTGTACGGGTGTCGTAGCCGGTAACATGATGGGTAGTGGTATCGCACTATTACCTTCTAGTCTTGCCTCTGTAGGCTCTGTTTCAATCTTCAGTTGGCTGATCTGTTTGGTCGGTGCACTGAGTCTGGCGTTCGTTTACGCTCGTCTGGCAACCAAAAACCCACAAGAAGGTGGTCCTATCGCTTATGCTGGCGAAGTGTCTCCGGTATTTGGTTTCCAAACGGGCGTTCTTTATTACCACGCGAACTGGATTGGTAACCTGGCTATTGCCATTACAGGTGTTTCTTACCTTTCAGTATTCTTCCCTGTGCTTAATAACCCAATCCCAGCAGGTATTGCGACGATTGCATCGGTATGGATCTTCACTTTCGTCAACCTACTTGGTGGTAGCTGGGTAAGCCGTCTATGTACGCTTGGTCTAGTTCTTATCCTTATCCCAGTTGTTGGTACAGCTGCATTTGGTTGGACGCACTTCGATACTGCGCTTTACAGCCAAAACTGGAACGTATCAGCAGGCACTGACAGCCACGCGGTAGTAACAGCGGTTCTTATCTGTCTATGGTCATTCGTAGGTGTGGAATCAGCAGCGGTATCGACTGGTATGGTAGAAAACCCTAAACGTACTGTACCACTAGCAACTATGTTGGGTACTGGTATCGCAGGTGTGATTTACATCCTATCAACTCAAATGATCAGCGGCATGTTCCCAGCGTCAGAAGTTGCAGCATCAGGTGCGCCATTTGCACTAGCAACCACTGAGCTATTCGGTAGCTGGACAGCACCATTCGTATCAGCATTCACAGCGCTAGCATGTTTCACTTCGCTAGGTTCTTGGATGATGCTAGTAGGTGAAGCAGGTAAACGCGCAGCAAACGACGGCAACTTCCCTAAAATCTACGGCGAAACTGACAAAAACGGTGTGCCTAAGAAAGGTCTAATCCTTGCGTCAATCAAGATGACTGCACTGATGGTTGTACTGATGTTCTTCAGCTCTAAAACAGCACACGCATCAGACTTGTTCAACCAGCTAACAACTGACGCAGTTCTACTAACTATGCTGCCTTACTTCTACTCAAGCATTAACTTGATTCGCTTCGAAGGTATGACAACACGCAACGGCTTCGTAATGCTGTTCTCTGGTGTGGCTTGTCTGTTCTGCTTCATCGCACTAGCAGGTGCAGAGGGCGGTACGCTAACAGCAACCTTCATCGTGTCTCTAGTTATCTTGATGTTCTACAGCAAAAAAGCAGGTCTTGCTCAGTACGTGAAAATGCACGCTGACGACATGCCTGCCCAAGCAAGCAACTAATCCCCAAAACGCTGGCACTACGGTGCCAGCCCATAAAACCCAAATTCACGCGGCGCTCACCTTACTCATTGCCTGTAAATGGCAAAGAGCGCCCTCATTCGCCTTGGAGATGTCCAAATGAATATATTCGCTATCTTGAACCACATGGGTGTGTTCTTTAAAGAAGAGCCAGTTCGTCAACTTCACGCTGCTCTTGAGAAAGCGGGCTACGAAGTGGTTTACCCAGTAGATGATAAAGACTTGATCAAAATGATTGAGATGAACCCACGCATTTGCGGTGTGCTGTTCGACTGGGATAAATACTCACTAGAGCTATGTGAACGTATCAGCCAAATCAACGAAAAACTGCCTGTTCACGCATTTGCTAACGAACAGTCTACTCTAGACATTTCACTAACAGACCTACGTCTAAACGTGAGCTTCTTCGAGTACGCTTTAGGTATGGCTGACGACATCGCTATCAAAATCAACCAAGCGACTGAGGCATACAAAGATGCCATTATGCCTCCATTCACTAAAGCGCTATTCAAATACGTAGAAGAAGGTAAGTACACCTTCTGTACTCCAGGTCACATGGGCGGCACTGCATTCCAGAAAAGCCCTGCTGGTAGCATCTTCTACGATTTTTACGGTCCAAACACATTCAAAGCGGACGTATCAATCTCAATGCCTGAGCTAGGTTCTCTACTAGACCACTCAGGTCCACATAAAGATGCAGAAGAATACATTGCACGTACATTCAATGCTGACAGCTCTTACATCGTAACGAACGGTACGTCTACATCGAACAAAATCGTTGGTATGTACTCAGCACCTGCTGGCAGCACAGTACTGATTGACCGTAACTGTCACAAATCTCTGACTCACCTAATGATGATGAGCGACGTGACACCAATCTACTTCCGCCCAACTCGTAACGCATACGGCATCCTTGGTGGTATTCCACAAAGTGAATTCAGCCGCGATGTCATTGCAGAGAAAGTGGCGAAAACACCAGGTGCAACAGCGCCAAGTTACGCAGTAGTGACTAACTCAACTTACGATGGCCTGCTGTACAACACGCAATTCATCAAAGAGTCTCTAGATTGTAAGCACATCCACTTCGACAGTGCTTGGGTGCCTTACACTAACTTCAACCCAATTTACGAAGGTAAATGTGGTATGAGTGGTGAAGCGATGCCAGGCAAAGTGTTCTACGAAACACAATCAACACACAAACTGTTGGCAGCGTTCTCACAAGCTTCAATGATTCACGTGAAAGGTGACTTTGATAAAGAATCTTTCAACGAAGCATTCATGATGCACACTTCAACTTCACCTCAGTACGGCATTGTTGCTTCTACTGAAACTGCAGCGGCAATGATGCGCGGCAACACTGGTAAGAAGTTGATGCAAGACTCTATCGATCGCGCAATCCGCTTCCGTAAAGAGATCAAACGTCTAGAAGCAGAAAGCGACAGCTGGTTCTTCGATGTATGGCAACCAGAAAACATCGATAGCACAGAATGTTGGAAACTAGACCCTAGCGACACATGGCACGGCTTCAAGAACATGGATGACAACCACATGTATCTTGACCCAATCAAAGTAACGCTACTGACTCCGGGGATGAATAAAGAAGGCGAACTAGAAGAATCAGGTATTCCTGCTTCGCTGGTGGCTAAATTCCTAGACGAGCGCGGCATCGTGGTAGAGAAAACAGGTCCATACAACTTGTTGTTCCTATTCTCAATCGGTATCGACAAATCAAAAGCAATGCAATTGCTACGCGGCCTAACTGAATTTAAACGTGGCTACGACTTGAACCTAACCATCAAGAGCTTCCTACCTTCACTATACAACGAAGACCCAAGCTTCTATGAAGGCATGCGTGTTCAAGAACTAGCACAAGCGATTCATGACCTAACTAAGAAATACAACCTACCTGAGCTAATGTACAAAGCGTTCGATGTACTTCCAGAAATGAAAGTAACACCACACGCAGCATGGCAAGAAGAGCTTCGTGGCAACATCGAAGAAATCAAACTGGAAGAAATGGTTGGCCGCGTAAGTGCGAACATGATCCTTCCTTACCCTCCAGGTGTGCCACTAGTACTTCCTGGTGAAATGGTGACTCAAGAGTCTCGCCCTGTGCTGGACTTCCTAGAGATGCTTTGTGAGATCGGTGCGCATTACCCAGGTTTCGAAACCGACATCCACGGTCTATACCAACAAAAAGATGGTAGCTACACCGTAAAAGTATTGAAGAACTAAGTTCCTCTCGAAGATGACGCCATTGGGAATGCAAGCATGCTCCACTCTTACGAGCTCAATGCGTCATCGAACAATAACGACATTTAGATATACCCCTAACTAATCTGTCGTAAAGAGAAGGGCAAGGATGCTCTGATCTTTTCTTCTATATATAGAAGAAACACTTTTCCAAGACTTCACCTGAAGTACCCCAAATAAAAAGCAAAGACCAAAGAGCAGTTCGTCATCGTTCTGCTCTTTTTTTTCGTCTTTATATAGGTAGAGAGAGAAAAAAGAACCAAGAGAGATAAGATCAGCAATCAAAATCACAAAGAAATCGGCGATCTTTTAATGCAGAAGTCAGGTGTTTCATCATGAAAAGATCCTCTGCAACCCGAAATATTAGACAAGATCGTTGAGTATCTATGCAGAATGCTTGTTATTTGTGCGGTTGAAAGTTTTTTTGCAAAAAACGCTTGTGCTAATTTCTCAACCCCCTATACTGCGCATCCACCGACACGGAGTGAGACGAAAGTCACACAGCGAGTCGGGAAGAGAGAAAAAAGAATTTGAAAAAAATGCTTGACTCTCTCACGGTGTGAAGTAAGATACGCACCCCTAACGACGAGCAACTAAGTTGCTGAAAATGT
>NZ_JAWOWK010000025.1:0-17689 GCF_033340375.1 Vibrio sp. 1167
GGTTGAAAGCACCGGTCTTGAAAACCGGCATACGTTAATAGCGTATCTAGGGTTCAAATCCCTATCTCTCCGCCACTATTAAGAAGCCTCGCTAGAAATAGCGAGGCTTTTTTCATTTCCGCACATCTTTATTACTCTATCTGTGCTTGCCAAAAATCAATTCCATATGCGATCTACTTTTCGACAAAGTAATATTGGTATCGGTCTTGGTTGTGACGTTTTGATTTTTGCTAAGAAGTGCAGTTGCCTCTAAAGCTGTTCATCCTCATCACTGCATGCTGTCCCGATAAGGTTGTTGGAGATGCTTTGTTAAGGTGTTGAACCATCTATTGCCTTATCGTTCTCTTAAAGCACTACCATTGCTTCTCTAGCCCCTTTTACTGGATAGACCGAACAAATAAGCATACTCAAATAGCCACTGTTTCACTGATGTATCTTTTTGTTTTGCTCAGTCTAGCGATGCGTGTGCTCTATTGCCTAAATCTAGCTACGTCTTAAAACCATACATCAACAGGCTAAAGTTACGTATTCCTGCATCTTTTAAAATTGTTTTGGATTCTGCTGGAATGACAGGATCAGAGTAGTCAAAAGAGAAGAGTGAAAGTGAAACGATAGTGAGTTGCTAGGAAGTTGGAAATTACTTGGGAACCAATGAATTTGATAAACATATTGATGTAAGGACTAAAGGGTTAATAGCAGGCAATAAAAAAGCCGACAGGTAAGCTGTCGGCTTGGTTAGGTCATCTTAAGTTAGTCATTCTGTACGAGCGTGAGAGCTTTACGAGAGACTTCGTGAGCAGCTTTGGTTAGATTTTGCTTCTCTAGTGTGTCTGCTAGGAATGCATAGTCAGAGACGTCAGAGCGAAGCTTTAAGGCGATCTCAAAGTGATCCTGGGCTTCTTGCCACTTCTCTTGACGGAAATAGAAGTGCGCTAATGCGCTATGGGCAGCGGCGTTATCCGGTTCTTTCTTCACTACTCCCTCTAAGAAGACCACGACAGGGTGGGTATCTGGCAGATTTAGATCTGGCAGTAGTTGATAAAGCTCTGGGGCTGGTTGTTTTTTTAATGCTTCTTTTAGCACGGTAAAGGCTTCTGCATCAGCTTTTCGTGTGATGAGTTCTCGAGCAAAACAGGCAACGAGGTGTGTGTCTTGTTTCACTTTACGTGAGAGGCTATTCCAATGGGAGATTAGCCCTTCGCTACCCTGTTGCTGCGCTACTTCATGGAGTAAGCCGCACTGCGCCTTTTGAATCAGCTCTGCATGTTCTTCGTCCGAGATGAGTTTTGCTTTGGTTAGTTGTGGCAAGAGGTCAATAAGAGGTTGCCACAACTTTAGCTGCATGTACGTTGTTTTCAGCAAGTTCAATACAATAGAGTTACTCGCATACTGACTTTTTAACGATTGCAAGGTATCGAAAGCGGACTCGAACTCGTTGTCGCGGATAAATTGTTTCGCTCGAGTCAGCTCTACTGCGAGATGGGCGTTCTCTTGTTGGCTCGCTAGCTCTAGATAGTGATCTCGTTTTGCTTTATCACCTTGACCTTGTGCGGCTTCAGAGGCAACTAAGTAGCAAAGCAGCGGCATATCGTGATGATTTGCCCAGCGAGTTACTTTTTTCTCAGCACCTTTCCAGTCACCTTCTAGAAGTTTAATAATGCCTTCATTGGTGTATCGGCGGGAATGGCGCATTTTGCGAACACTGAAGTAGTTCCATGTTGTAGAACTAGCATAAACTAACTTCTTAATCAGGTACTCAAGCAGAAAAAGACCTGCGAGTGCTGCGATAACGAAAACCACTAATGTCGTTACGCTCATCTCGATCGTTTTCTCGGCAATGGAGATGAGTACATAGCCTTGCTGACCAGAAAGCTGGGTGCCAACAAATAGTCCTGCGCCTAGTACAACAAATAGGAAAATAAGACGAAACATTACTTATCCTCCATGCCTGTCATCGTTGTGACTTCACGACGTAGGCGTTCACGGATGACATCTGATAGTTGAGACTGACTTTGCAGTTTTGTTGGGTATTCCACTTGAATATTTTGCTGACTTAGCAGGTTAACCGTTTTGTTGAACTCTTTAACGGAATTATCGTCTTGGTTGAAGAAAGCTAATGCCCATTTGTCGGCTGTTTTTAGAGATGTGGTGTAAATTTCACCTTGTTCTTGGTACACCGCTTTTATTGCCGTTTCCAATTTGGCTTTGATGTTTTCTTTCAGGTAAAAGTGTTGCTCAGGAGAAAGCAGTGGAATGACGTTACCATCGCGCGTGCGGAAGGTAATGAAGTTTTCTGAAAAGTCCTTCAAAGAGGTCATTAAGTTATCTTGCCAGTTTGCGATATCTTCAGACACTTCAGTGTTTTCTACGGCTTCAGCTTCAGGTAGCAGTGCATTGGCGAGAGGGAGCTTGTCTACTTGCTGTTGCAGGGCAGTTAAGCGTAGTACCAATCCATCACGGTCAATTAGCGGGATAGTGCGAAGTTTGGTGATATCGTTTGCCATTGCTTTACGTAGTTTGACGAGACTAGGGTCATTCAGCGCTGCAATGCGTTGGTCTGCACTTTCCATCAGTTGAGTCGCGCTTTCTACATCGTGCTCTAAGAACAATTTACGGCCGGCTAATTTGACGAGGTAATCGGCTTCCGCCAATAGCCAGTCGTTTGGTCGACGACCTTTCACATCGGCAACGGCGAGCTGTAAGCTTTCAATGCTCTTCTGTTGCTGTCCAAGTACCACTTCCGCTTTGTGTGTCACGGTTGTTGCTTTCTCGATGGTTTCTTCTTGTACCCGGCTGAGCTCTTGCTTCATGGAAGCTTGAGTGCTTTCTAGCTGACTTTTTAGTTGGGCGATCTGCGCTTGGTAATCGGCTTGCTGTTGATGCAGCTTGTACGCGAGGCCACCGCCAAAAATAATCGATAAGATGATAGCGACCGTGCCTAGTTTGACACCGCGTTTACCTTGTTTTTCTTCAAACTCGACTTTGGTTGGCTCTGCTGTTTTTGGGGGCTCGGCCGCTTGTGGTTGCTCTTTTTTAAGGTCCGCATCCTGCTGCGATGTGGTTTTTTCGACTAGCGGTGCCGATGAGGTTTCTTCGGAAAGGTTTTTATCGTTATTTTTTTGGTCGTTATTTTTACTTGTCATGCCTATATCCTGTGTAGCTAGGGCTGGAGAGCCGCCAGTAATTCTTGGTTGGATGCGCTTCCCGTGCATCTCACGCGAGTGAACCCCCTTTGAATTGCGATGTCAGCGATACGCTGACTGGGGATATACAACTCTTGTTGATTAAGCCAAGTCAATTGCTCCGACGTCAATTGGCTGCACAAATAATCCAGTTGTTCACCACTGGTGACAATAATCTGGTTAATTTGTAGGTTTTTCCATAGTGAGATACAGCTTACTGGATCGAATGGGATGAATTCTCTCTTGTAAGTCTCACTATAGTGAACTTTTGCGCCACGCCTCACCAATGCATCTTTGATCAGCTCTCTTCCGCCGTTACCACGAAGGATAAGAACTTGTTGTTGTGCCACATTGTTGAGCTCTGGCAGTCGCAATAAGTGTTCACTATCACTGACTTGGGGATAGTGTACTTTCTGTTGGGTACATTTGCTTAAATAGTGTGCTGTTTTTTGACCAACGGCAAGGTAAATAGCTTGTTTCGGCCATGACATCCCGTTGCTGGCTAAGATTTGCTGTGCACATTGCACTGCATGTCGACTAACAGCGATAACAATTTGAGCTTGATGTAGATGTTTAGAGAGGTGCGTGTCCGTGAGATCGGCGACAATGTCGATCAGAGGATGGTGATATGCGGAAATGCCGTGCCTTTCGAGCAGAGAGCAAAGCGCGTTGCCTTGCTCTCCCGGCCGAGTGACCAACACTGCCATGGTTATTCGTGATCTGCGTACAGCTTAGTTAGGATTTCACGAGCGCCGTTATCTAGCAGCTCATTGGCTAGCTGCACTCCTAATGCTTCGCCGTCTTTACGATGGCCACGAATTTCACCACGCACAATTTCGCTGCCATCTGGTTCGCCAACTAATGCGCGTAGCCAAATGTTGTCGCCGTCTAGCAGGGCATAGCTGCCGATAGGTACCTGACAGCCGCCTTCTAGCGTAAGGTTCATTGCGCGCTCACACAAAACGCGGTCTACGGTGTCTTGGTGGTTAAGTGGCTCAAGCAGCTTAAGCAGTCTTTCATCGTCAAGGCGGCACTCAATACCGACAGCACCTTGCCCTACCGCTGGTAGTGATTGCTCTGGTTCGATAAAGCTACGAATGCGCTCTTCAAGCTTCAATCGTTTGAGGCCAGCCGCAGCAAGAATGATTGCATCATACTCACCCGCATCTAACTTACCAAGGCGAGTGCCCACATTACCTCGAAGCTCTTTGATGATGATGTCCGGACGATATTCTTTCAGTTGGCATTGACGGCGCAAACTGCAAGTACCAACCACGGCACCTTGAGGGAGCTCATCAATGTGGCTATAGGTATTAGAGACGAAGGCATCACGAGGATCTTCACGCTCACAAATGGTCACGAGGCCAAGGCCTTCTGGGAAATCGACGGGTACGTCTTTCATTGAGTGAACGGCGAGGTCTGCACGTCCTTCTAGCATCGCGATTTCAAGCTCTTTTACGAACAAGCCTTTGCCGCCAACTTTTGCTAGTGGTGTATCTAAAATCACGTCACCTTTGGTCACCATGGTTACTAACTCGACTTCCAAGCCAGGGTGAGCGGCTTGAAGGGCGTCTTTAACAAAGTAAGCTTGCCATAAAGCAAGAGGGCTTTTTCGAGTTGCAATGCGAATCGGTGTGGATTGTGTCATGATCTTCTCAATGCTGTTTGGATTTGGGTTTATCCTACCATTGTCATCAAGAAATGCTTACTGTTAGTTCGTTATCTCTGAAGGCTATGAATGGAATTACATGACGTTATGAAAATAGTGTGACTGGATTCTCAATTAGACTAAGGACTATTATTAGTAATAGGTAATAAGAGCGACACTACCGCGCGATTAATTTTGTGACTAAAGTATGGTTTTGTATCCAGAGTGATACGCGGGCGTGAAGCTTTACCCGCACCAATAAAAGTGTTAAATTGATCACGTTTTTAAGCCATTTTGGTTTAAAACGTCAGCAGATTTTCGTGATTGTTCAACCAAGGAATTCCCCTTGCAGGCTTACACCCAAAAAATCATCCAGCGACTAGATAATTTGAATCAGCAGCGAGTTGATCGCGCGCTGGCGCTTATGGATTCGCAAAGCCAGCAAGTCTTCCATTTGATTCCTGCCTTGTTGAACTACAACCATCCTGTAATTCCTGGCTATTATGATGCCGATGTCCCGTTTGGTGTGCATGGGCTTGAACTAAATAGCATTCAGCAACAATTCATAGATGATATTCAACTTGCCATTGGTCAGCCGCTCAAGACGGTAGAAAAGCCCGCTATATTGGGTTTGTACACCATGGGCAGTACCTCCTCGATTGGTCAAAGTACTTCCAGTGATTTGGATATTTGGGTGTGTATCTCACCAGAGATGGATTGTGACGAACGCGAGTTATTGACCAATAAATGCTTACTCATCACGGATTGGGCACAAAGCAAAGGCGTGGAAGCGAACTTTTTCTTAATGGATAAAGAGCGCTTTAGAAGCAATCATTCTGAGGAGATGACAGGTGATAACTGTGGTTCATCTCAGCACTTACTTTTGCTAGATGAATTCTATCGTAGTGCGGTGCGTATTGCCGGACAGCGTTTGTTATGGCAAATCGTGCCGCCAGAAATGGAAGAGTGTTACGACGAGTACGTTTCTCAACTGTGCAGTGATGGTTACATCGACTGTAGTGAATGGATCGACTTTGGTAAATTGAACTGCATTCCTGCTGAAGAATACTTCGGCTCGAACTTGTGGCAGTTATACAAAAGCATCGACTCTCCCTACAAATCGGTATTAAAAGCCATCTTGCTAGAAGCTTACTCGTGGGAATACCCGCATACTCAATTGTTAAGCATCGACACTAAACGTCGTTTCTTTGCCCATGAGCCTGATCTCTATGGCATGGATGCGTACTACTTAATGTTGGAAAAAGTAACCCGTTACTTAGAGCGAATTCAAGACGATACACGTTTGGATTTAGTGCGTCGCTGTTTCTATCTCAAAACCCATGAAAAACTATCTCGTGAGCCGAATGTTGGCTCAGTAGCTTGGCGTCGTGAAGCGCTGAGCGATATGATTGCAAAATGGAATTGGGATGCCAGTGTCGTTGCAGAGCTCGATGACCGCCGTAATTGGAAGGTTGAACAAGTAAAGGTGGTACATCATGCATTGCTGGATGCGTTGATGCAAAGCTACCGTAACTTGATTCAATTTGCGCGTCGTAACGACATCACTTCTGCTATCAGTCCGCAAGACATCAGTATTTTGGCCCGTAAACTTTACGCGGCTTTTGAAGTATTGCCGGGCAAAGTAACGTTACTAAACCCACAGATTTCACCTGATCTGCACGAGCCTGACTTGAGCTTTATCGAAGTGAAAAAAGGGGGAGTGAACAAGTCTGGTTGGTACCTCTATAAACAACCACTTATTGCGCACCGCATTTTGGGGCAACCATATCTAGAGCATCATGAATACTTGAGTAAATTGGTTGCTTGGGCATTCTTCAATGGCTTGATCACTGAATCGACTCGTTTACATGCCGTGGTACGTGAAGCGCAGCTAGATATTGATAAGTTTTACCAAATGGTGAGTGACTTACGAAATACTTTTGCGTTGCGTAAGCGTCGTCCATCTATGCAGGCGCTAGCGAGTCCTTGTGAAATAAGCCAGCTTGCGATGTTCATCAACTTTGAAAATGATCCGACGTCTGAACTTTCTGGTCGTTCGTTGAAAGTGGATGTTAAGAACACCGATATTTTTAGCTTTGGTCCAGAACATAAAAATTTAGTCGGCAGTGTTGACCTTGTTTACCGTAACTCTTGGCATGAAGTGCGTACGCTGCATTTCAAAGGGGAAACGGCGATGCTGGATGCACTGAAAACCATTTTGGGCAAAATGCACCAAGATGCGTTGCCACCAGAATCAGTGGATGTGTTCTGCTATGCGAAGAACATGCGTGGTGTGATGCGTAATATGGTTTACCAGCTTTTAGCTGAATGTATCGACTTACGCTTGAAACCAGTAGAGCAAGAGAAACGCCGCCGCTTTAAAGCGATGCGTCTTGGTAACCAGACTTATGGGTTGTTCTTTGAACGTCGTGGTGTGTCGGTGCAAAAGCTAGAAAATTCCATCGATTTCTACCGCAGCATTTCTACTAACAAACTCAAAGGCTCGCCGCTGTTAATGCTCGATCGTGAGCAAGAATATCAAATGCCGGAAGCGGTGGATGGGTTTGCCAGTGAAGGTCTAGTGCAGTTCTTCTTTGAAGATAACGAAGATGGCTTCAATATTTATGTGTTGGATGAGTCAAATCAAGTGGAAGTGTATCACCAATTTAGTGGCTCCAAAGATGAAATGATTTCGTCTGTAAACAGCTTCTACACGTCGGTAAAAGACGATAGTCGCGTCGCGTCTAAGTTTATTAACTTTAACCTGCCTCAGTACTATCAAATTATTCACCCTGAAGAGGGGAATGCGTATATCATTCCTTACCGTAATGACGGTTGTTCACCGAGCCGCCCGACCAAAACTGTGAATGCGTAATTAAACCCGTATCAATAAACAAAAAGAGCACTTCGGTGCTCTTTTTGTTTTGGTGACGATTGACCAGAATTATGCCCAATCAATGGCTTCGCCTGCGTGCTTTTCACACTCTTGCTTCACCATTTCAAATAGCTCCATACCCGTTTTTGAGCAGGTCCATTTACCTTCAATAAGTTTGAAGTGGAAACCACCAGATTTGGACGCTAGCCAGATCTCATGCATCGGCTCTTGGCGATTAATGATGATTTGGCTGCGGTCTTCAAATTCCAATGTCATTACGTTGCCAGTGACTTCGTAATCAATGTCTGCGCCTGAATCATCGATGGATTCTTCGATGATTTGCATCTGCGCATCCACCAGTTGATGAAATTCAGTATCGTTCATCCGTCTATCCTATTGCTTTTCCTGAGTGTGGTGCGATTATAGGGGGCATTGATTCAATAATCACGATATGCGAAATGAAAAAATTAGTTACTGTGTTGTTTGTGATGGTTGCCGCGACCTTAGCGGGGTGTGGTCAGTCTGGCTCACTATACATTCCAGATGACACTCAACAGAATGAGCAATCACAATAAATAACCGCACCTTAGGGTGAAATTAGGTTTCAGCAGTCGAATAAAATAAGGGAAGCGAATTTTGGATTACTTCAACTATCAGGATGATGGCCAGCTTTGGGCCGAAGACGTCCCACTTCAAGCTCTTGCAGAGCAATATGGCACTCCTCTTTACGTATATTCTCGAGCCACGCTAGAGCGCCATTGGAAGGCGTTTGATAGTGCTGTGGGTCAGCATCCTCACCTGGTTTGCTACGCGGTGAAAGCCAACTCAAACTTAGGCGTATTGAACACGCTAGCGCGTTTGGGATCGGGTTTTGACATCGTGTCGGGTGGTGAACTTGAGCGTGTGATTGCCGCAGGCGGTGATCCGAAAAAAGTCGTTTTCTCTGGTGTTGGTAAAACACCGGCAGAGATGAAGCGCGCTCTTGAGCTAGGTATCAAATGTTTCAACGTTGAATCTGAGCCAGAGCTAGAACGTTTGAACAAGGTTGCGGGTGAGCTTGGTGTGATTGCGCCAATTTCTCTGCGTATCAATCCAGATGTCGACGCTAAAACACACCCTTACATTTCGACTGGTCTTCGCGACAATAAATTCGGCATTGCGTTTGATCGTGCGCCAGATGTTTATAAATTCGCGCAAAGCCTGCCGAACTTGAATGTGCAAGGCATCGACTGCCACATTGGTTCTCAGCTGACCAATATAGACCCATTTATCGACGCGACAGACCGTTTATTAGCTCTGATTGATGATTTAAAAGCGCAAGGCATTAACATTCGTCACCTTGATGTCGGCGGTGGTTTGGGTGTGGTCTATCGTGATGAATTACCACCTCAGCCTTCTGATTACGCCAAAGCGTTACTAGGCCGTCTTGAAAATCACCAAGACTTGGAGCTGATCTTTGAGCCAGGCCGTGCAATTGCTGCGAACGCAGGTATCTTGCTAACGCGTGTTGAGTTTTTAAAACATACTGAGCATAAAAACTTTGCGATTATCGACGCTGCAATGAACGACTTGATGCGTCCTGCGCTATACCAAGCATGGCAAGATATTGTGCCAGTTTCACCGCGAAAGGGTGAAGCTCAGACTTACGACTTGGTTGGTCCTATTTGTGAAACCGGCGACTTCTTGGGTAAAGATCGCGCACTCGTTTTGCAAGAAGGTGATCTACTCGCGGTTCGTTCAGCAGGTGCCTATGGTTTTGTGATGTCTTCGAACTACAATACTCGTACCCGAGCGGCAGAAGTGATGGTGGACGGTAAACAAAGCCACTTAGTTCGCCAGCGTGAGGAGCTGACCAGTTTGTGGCAGCTGGAACAGATTCTACCGGAGTAACACACAACAAATGCATTTCCACTTTTCCAAAATGCACGGTTTGGGCAACGACTTCATGGTCGTCGACTGTATTACCCAGAACGTGTTTTTCTCGCAAGACCTGATCCGCCGCTTGGCGGATCGTCATACTGGCGTTGGTTTTGACCAATTGCTTGTGGTAGAGGCCCCTTACGACCCTGAAACCGACTTCCATTATCGGATTTTTAATGCCGATGGTAGTGAAGTTGAACAGTGTGGTAACGGTGCACGCTGTTTTGCCCGCTTTGTTCGCTTGAAGGGGCTGACCAATAAATACAGCATCAGCGTGAGCACCAAGAAAGGAAAGATGATTCTCAACATCGAAGATGATGGGGAAGTGACGGTCAACATGGGCGTGCCAGAGTTTGAACCGAACAAAATTCCTTTCAAAGCGAAGCAAAAAGAGAAAACTTACATCATGCGAGCAGGCGACAATACCTTGTTTTGTGGTGCTGTGAGCATGGGTAACCCGCACGTAGTGACCGTGGTCGACGATGTGGATACGGCAGAAGTGGAAACTCTCGGTCCGCTGCTTGAGTCGCATGAGCGTTTCCCAGAGCGCGTCAACGCTGGCTTTATGCAGGTGATGAGTCGTGACCATATTCGTCTTCGAGTTTACGAGCGAGGCGCAGGAGAGACACAAGCTTGTGGTAGTGGTGCATGCGCGGCAGTCGCGGTTGGGATTCTGCAGGGCTTGTTGGATGAAAACGTTAAGGTTTCTCTACCTGGTGGTGAATTGCGAATTGCATGGCAAGGTCCTGGCAAGCCGTTGTTTATGACCGGTCCTACAACGCATGTATTTGATGGTCAATTGTCTTGCTAGTTGAAGAAAAAGGAAACGGTTTGTCTCAAGTAGAAGCAGATGCCTTAACGGCTGAAGTAGTGGCCGAGTACCTCAAAGATCATCCAGACTTTTTTGTGCAACGTCCGGAGCTTGTGGATCGTTTATCTTTCCCACACTCAGACTTAGGCGCGGTATCTTTGGTACACATCCAAATGAATCGCCAACGTCAGCGCATTGAAGAGTTAGAGGAAGAGATCACTACACTAATGTCGCTTGCTGCGAACAATGATCGGACCTTTTACGAATTTATGGATTTGCAGGGGCAGATTCTAAAATGTGGTGACTTTAAACAAGTCATTCATTCTATCGAAGAGAAAGCCAAGGCGCTGGGCTTACGTGCGTTTGTTCGATTGTTTAGTCAATGCGACGCATCGATTCAATTGAGTAAGGAAAGTTATCAACGCTTTGCGACCACTCACTTAAATGGCAAAGATGCGTACTTAGGACGTCTTCGCAAAGTAGATCGTGAAGCTTTGTTTGGCAACATGGAAGTGCCGGAAATGGGGTCCTATGTGGTACTGCCGCTCGTGAAACAGCAAACACTGGGCGTGCTTGCTTTTTCTAGTGAAGATGGCGGCCATTTTCAGCCAGATATGGATACCTTGTTTTTGCGTCACCTATCATTAGTAGTGGCACATCTCGCTCAAACACTGGTATGGCAAAGTTACGATGACGACAACTCCCAACACTCCTCTGCCAAATAGTTTGCAAAAGCCTCTTGAGCGCTTCTATGAATTCTTACGAAGCGAAAAGGGGCTTAGCCTACATACTCAGCGCAATTACAAACAGCAGCTAGAAACTATGGCGCAGCACTTAGCTGAAATGGGGCTCAAAGATTGGTCTCAAGTGGATGCTGGTTGGGTGCGCCAATTAGCAGGTAAGGGCATGCGAGAAGGCATGAAAGCCAGCAGTTTGGCAACGCGACTCTCATCGCTGCGTAGCTTTTTCGATTTCCTTATTCTGCGTGGCGAGATGTCGGCTAACCCAGCCAAAGGGGTTTCAGCACCTCGCAAAAAACGCCCGTTGCCCAAAAACCTCGATGTTGACGAAGTGAGCCAATTACTTGAAGTCAACGAGGACGACCCGTTGGCTGTGCGCGATCGCGCCATGATGGAGCTGATGTACGGCGCCGGTTTACGTTTGGCTGAGTTGGTGGGTGTGGATGTACGTGATGTACAACTGCGTAGTGGTGAGCTTCGTGTTATTGGTAAAGGCGATAAAGAACGTAAAGTACCGTTCTCTGGGATGGCAACCGAGTGGGTCGGGAAGTGGTTACGCGTTCGTGGTGATTTAGCCGCTCCAGGTGAGCCCGCCTTGTTTGTATCTAAGCTCGGAACGCGTATTTCGCATCGTAGCGTGCAAAAGCGCATGGCTGAATGGGGGCAGAAACAGTCTGTCGCAAGCCATATTAGTCCGCATAAATTGCGTCACTCATTTGCGACACATATGCTCGAATCAAGCAATAACTTACGTGCGGTGCAGGAGCTTTTAGGGCACGAGAACATTTCGACGACCCAAATCTACACGCACTTGGATTTCCAACATTTGGCGCAAGCCTACGACCAAGCCCACCCACGCGCACGTAAAAAGAACGGGGAGTGAGCCGAAGTATGAAATTTTATCGCCGTATCGAGCCTATTAAGGCAATGACCTTTGACCTAGATGATACCCTCTATGACAACTATCCTGTGATAGTTCGCATGGAGCGTGAGTTGTTATCTTGGCTCAAGCACCATCATCCAGCGGTTGCTCATATGAACAAAGCGGATTGGTTTGCTCTCAAACAACGTGTTGTGCAGCAACAACCCGAGCTGAAGAGCGATGTCACTTTATGGCGTTTAGTGCAACTTCAGCAAGCTTTCTCCCAAGTAGGCTACGACGAAGACGCAGCACATGCCGCTGCGAAAGCCGCAGTAGACGTTGCGTTGGACTGGCGTAACCGTTTTGAAGTGCCGCAGCAAAGCCTCGATGTACTGGAGGAACTCGCGCAGCACATCCCGTTGGTGGCAATCACCAACGGTAATGTGGATTTAGACCGCATCGGTCTTACGCCTTATTTCCAACAGGTACTTAAAGCAGGACCAGATGGATTGGCGAAACCCGCAACCGATATGTTTACTAAAGCGAAGCGATTCTTGGATATCCCTGCGGAGAATATTCTGCATGTCGGTGATCACCTAACCACGGATGTGCATGGTGCAAAGTTGGCTGGTTTTGCAGCCTGTTGGTTTAATGATATGAATAAAAATGTCATTAACCATTCAAAAACACGTACTTTACCTGATATTGAAATCAATAGTTTGCAGCCGTTACTCACACTTTTTTAATTGCTTTCGCATTAATCCATTCTAATCTCATTTTGTGTCTAGAAAAGCAGCGCAAAGCCACGTAAATTATTCTCTATTAAATAAAAATAGTAACGCCACACGTCGTGGTGAAGATAGTGTTACGGCAGTGGTAGGTCCATGCGAGCTTTTTCAAAACTGGTTCACGATGTCAGTCAACTGAATGACTTTTTAGTCACTTTTCCAATTTCCTCAGATAAACAATATTTAGTACAAATATTGTCGACGCAATCGCGCGAATTTACGACCACACTTGCAGACGCCGTTTTGTCGTCGCTGCCGAATGCTCATGTTATGGGGCATAGTACGCGTAATGTAATTCTGGAAGGGGAGGTATTTACCTCTGGTTGCCTAGTGAGTGTGATTGAATTTGAGCAAACCACGCTGACTTCTGCGGTACAAACATACTCTTACTCCCCTGACATTGATGGCGGGGAGCTCAAGCGCTCTCTTCTAATGCAGCATAATTCACAGGTGATCCTCAGCTTTGCTGTGCAAATTGAACGACGTGACTATCCCTTGTTTCAAACCTTTGCCAGTGAAGAAGTAGTGATTTCTGGAGGGTTGGCGCAGAGTATTGACGATGGCTGCTGGGTGCTATATCAAAACCGAGTTTACGATAACGCTGTGGTTGCCGTAGCTTTGCACAGTGATACTTTGAAGCTATGGACTGATGCGTATTCGGAGTGGAACCCGATTGGCATGCCACACAAAGTCACTCATGCAAAAGGAACGCGCTTGTATTGTTTAGGTGAGAAGAAAGCGCTGGACGTATACAAGCGTTACTTGGCGGATGGCCATGATGTGACGCTGAGTCAACTGCTCAGCTTTCCTTTGTATCGAGAAAGCTTAGGGCGAAAGGAAGTTTGTACGGTAACGGAGCTACACGCTGATGGCAGTATGAGCTTCGACAGGCCCTGGTGTCTTGGTGACGAAGTGCAATTTTGCTATAACCATCCCTCGTTAACGCTCGAGCAAGTGCGGCATGGTGTGGTTGAGTTAGCCATGCACCAACCTGAAGTCGTGATGATTTTTAACTGCGCGTCACGGTTAGACTTTATTGACAGCAGCGACGAAGTCCAAGCATTCAAAGATATTGCGACGACGTTTGGTAGTTACTGTATGGGGGAACTGCATGGTGGTATTGGTCAGCCCGAAATTCTTCATCACAGCCTGACGTATTTAGCGATGCGAGAGGGAGACGAAGTGCAAACATTGAACTTGCCTAAGTTGCCCGTTAGCTCCTCTATTTCACCGTTGTTTAGCTTGATTCGAAATGCGATCGGCGATCTCAACCATATGAACGCGCATATGGGATATCAACTCGATCGCCAAACGCGCAAGTTACAAGAAAGCTATCGACGCGACAGTCGCACGGGGTTACAAAACCGGGTCGCATTGCAAGAGCGGCTGAGTAACATCGATTTGGATGAGCATTTGTTGACTCTAAAGCTACTTAACTTTAGTCATATCAACGAAAAATACGGCTACCGAGTGGGAGATCAATTACTCAAAGATCTCTCAATGCACTTTACGAATCGACTACGAAAGCGTTTCGGCATGCCAACGGCTTTGCAGCTTTATAGTATTGGGGTTGGTGAATGGGCGTTCATATTTAAAGCTGATCAAAGCAGCGAGACCATCAAACAGCACTTTACGCGTTTTGCTGACGCGGTAGAACAAACTAATTTTGAGCCAATTGGCCTACGTGAAATAGATTATCTTTCTATCTCGCTATGCGGCGGCTTAGTGAGTCGTCGAGATTTTCCATCCGCTTCAGTAGATGAGCTCTTACTCAAAGGCATCGAAGCGAGGCGCTCCGGTGTACGCAGTAATACCCATATCTGTAATGCGAAAGATATTGAAGTCAGTGAGGATGTGCGTAAAGAGCAACTTGGATGGCTAAGTTGCGTCAGTAGAGCCATTCTCAAACAGAATATCATCACTTATAGCCAACCTATTGTGCATGCGGGTAGCCACAAATTGGCAAGCCAAGAATGTTTGGTT
This sequence comes from Vibrio sp. 1167, assembly GCF_033340375.1. Taxonomy (NCBI): domain Bacteria; kingdom Pseudomonadati; phylum Pseudomonadota; class Gammaproteobacteria; order Vibrionales; family Vibrionaceae; genus Vibrio; species Vibrio sp. 1167. The sequence goes on from NZ_JAWOWK010000025.1 coordinate 14,810, forward strand.
CGTATTCTGGAAGCCGATGGAACGGTGATTGCGCCAGGGCGTTTTCTGCCAATTATCTCTGATACGCATCTTTACACTCGATTAAGTCGGCACATGATTCATTCTACGTTGCATTACATGCGAGATAAGCAAGGTGACTTTTCTATAAACTTATCGCCGCAAGATTTGCTCAGTGATAAAACTTTAATGCTTTTAGAGCATGAAATTAGCCAGCTAAATGACCCAAGGCGAATTGGTTTAGAAGTGCTGGAATCTGAGCAGATCAAAGACTACGGCCGAATGATAGAAGTGTGCAGTCATTTTAGAAGCTTAGGGGCGCGTATCATTGTTGATGACTTTGGGTCCGGCTATTCGAATATCGATGAAATCCTAAAGTTGGAGCCAGAAGTCATAAAGCTCGATGGCAGCTTGATTCGTGATATTGATAAAGACTTAAAACAGCGCAAGATCGCTTCCCAGTTGGTGCGTTTGTGCCAGGTGTTTAACGCGGAGACGGTGGCGGAGTTCGTCCACAATCAGGAGGTGTGCACCATTGCACAAGACATGGGGGTGGATTATTTGCAGGGTTACTATCTTGGCGAGCCGACTCGACTGTTTTAATGATGTTTCACGTGAAACTTCTTGTCGTAAAAAACGCAGCGTAGGCTGCGTTTTTTTTTGGTTCTTCTACTGAGCTTAATGGTTAACGCTTAAGAGCGTGTCCACTCTTTTCAGCTTGGAACAGAGCGAGGTAATGGGCAAAAAAGTGCTGCATTTGTTGTTGGTTGTTTTGTTCTCCAAGTTGCCCGAGCAAATGTGTAGCGACTTCAAACGTACACAAATTACCTTGTTGTTGGTTGCGTCGCAGCTGATATTGTGAGTCCGCCGACGCAGACAATCCCATAGTAGGGATACCTTCTAACCAACGGCTCTTATTGATCATCTTGCGCGCCTCTTGCCAGGTGGCATCCAAAATAATAAACAGCGGAGTTTTGGTTTGTTGCTGGCTTTGGAGTATCACATGTTCGAGTGTGATACTTTCTTCACAGGGGAAGAGCAACACCGGATACCGCGACGGATCAGCTAATAGAGTGAGCAATTCTGCTGGTGGCTGTTTGCGATCCCAGATTACTCGCTCAATGTTGAGTTGGCACTGCTCTAGTAGCTGGCCGGTATTAGTATCACGCTTCAGTTCATTCGGATGCATTAACAGCAGGATGTTGTGCTCACTGTTAAGTTTCGGCATTAGCGAGCACATACAATTGAATTGAAAACCGCAGGTTGGACACGGTTGTGACATTACAGACGAACTCCTTCTCGCACCGGGCTTATCCCATCAGAGAACAGACGCACACCACTGACTTGGTTCGGCGTTGCCGTTGGCGCCATGCTTGGGTTGAGTGGGTAGCTAACCCCAGTGTATTGCATCACGTGTTGAGCCGCTTTAGCTCCGCCACCGCTGACATTAAAAATCAGATCTCGCCAACCATGAGAGGTTTGTTGGCCGAGCATAATCGGGCTTTGCACTAGTGTAATGCGGCTATTAAATCGCCATTCCTTTTCGTGATGTTCAAATATTAGCAATGTACAGCCACCGGAACCACACCAATCCAACTGTACCAATAGCTCTTCGTTACCATCGCTGTTGAGGTCGTAAGTTAGCCAACGGTATTGGTTATTGTTGGGGTTGGTTTGATGGATAAAGAAGTAGTTGCGCACCGCGGCATCTACTTTTGAATCAAACTCTGCACTAGAAGGGACGTCAGCACTACCGATGGGGTTGTTGGTGCGTTTTTCGGCTGGTTGCATGATGCCTTCATCACGAACGGTGGCAGGATAAAGGACTAAACCACCATCGGCGATTGGGTATACCAAGTTACCGACTTTTTCTTTGGTCGCTTTGAGCTGATTGCCTTCTCGAGTAAACAGTCGCTCTGACATTAGCCTTTGCTGTTGATGATGCGTCATGACAACTTGAACCTGAGACGGACTTAACTGTTGCCAGTAACCACGCTCGATTAATGGTGCTTGTCCATTGGCGTAACGGTATTTTGTTGTGGCGCTATGGTCTGGGTTTAAGGTCATTTGTACTTCAAAACCTTGTGATTGAGTTGAGGTCGCGACATAGGTATTAGCCCAGCCAAGCGTTGCATCGACGTTTGCAGCCATACCACAACCTTGATACGTCTCGCCATCATGTTTTAGTGTTGCTTTCCAGCCATACAAAGAATCGCTCATTGTGTCTGAGCAGAGGTTTTCTGTTAAGTGAAGCTCACCATCTTGTAGTTGATAAGTGCGCTGGCGAGGTTGAAGCTGACTGCTTTTAATCGCTAATTTTGTGGTTTGTTTGCCGATTTGCTGGAATGTTAGTCCATTAGCCTCAAAGCTTGCCGACCAAGAAGGCTCATTACCAAACACGCGAGTTGGTTTGTTTGGTTGCTGACAACGGTTTGGATTTTCCGTTGTGAGGAAGTTCACTTGTTCCACGACAAAGTTAGCATCGAAATCAGCAGAAAACCCATCGATGCCCGGTGGGTTGAGGTGGCCGATAACCTCGCCATACATGGTCTGGTAAGGCTCGTTATTTAACTGAATTGCTCGTTGCATTTGCTGTGGTGATAGTTGCAACCAATATTGCTTGTCGCTGCCACAAGGCATGATGTATTGGCTCTCGTGACCGACGATCACTTTTCCGCGCAGCATAAAAGTTTGAGGTTGAATGGTTTCAGGCTTATCTAAGGTTGCTGGTGGAGAGGTTAGGTCAGCGGCACCAGATTGTGGCGACTGTGAACTACATGCTTGCAGAACCAGCAGGGTGGCAAGCGCCACTGGGTTTTTCAAAGCCTTCATGTTATATCTTCCTCATTATTGTTACTCAATCGGCATCGGATGGCATTATGG
>NZ_JAWOWK010000026.1:0-12225 GCF_033340375.1 Vibrio sp. 1167
CCATCGTTTGGCACTGCAACCCAACCGGAGCCTGTGTTGTATTCCAAGGTACCTAAGTCACCGGCTTCGGTATCGCCCAAGTTCAGGCCTAGCTCGACTTGTACTGTAGACTCAGAGGCGTTCGACAACGTCACTTTGAAGTTCGCTGTGTCACCCTCATTGATGGTGCCAGCATCTGAAATAGTCACGCTTGGACGGTCATCATCTGGATCGGGGCCCGGACCACTGCCGTCGTCCACGATCGTCGCCGTCCCCGTATCGCTACCTTGCACTGCGCCAATGCCGGTTACTGTCACGCTGAAATCTTCAGGGCCTTCATAAACAGCGTCATCAATAGAAGCGATACGCACATCAAACTCAGTTTGCCCTGCTGGCACCGTTACTACGCCATCGTTTGGCACTGCAACCCAACCGGAGCCTGTGTTGTATTCTAAGGTACCTAAGTCTCCAACTTCGGTATCGCCAAGATTAAGACCCAATTCCACTTGCGTTTCCGCTTCAGACGCGTTCGACAGCGTCACTTTGAAGTTCGCTGTGTCACCCTCATTGATGGTGCCAGCGTCTGAAATAGTCACGCTTGGACGATCATCATCCGGATCGGGGCCTGGACCCGTGCCGTCATCCACAATCGTTGCCGTTCCCGTATCGCTACCTTGCACCGCCCCAATGCCAGTCACCGTCACGCTGAAATCTTCAGGGCCTTCATAAACGGCGTCATCAGTGGAAGCGATGCGCACATCAAACTCGGTTTGCCCTGCTGGCACCGTCACCACGCCATCGTTTGGCACTGCAACCCAACCACTTCCCGTGTTGTATTCTAAGGTGCCTAAGTCACCGGCTTCCGTATCTCCCAAGTTCAGGCCTAGCTCGACTTGTACTGTAGACTCAGAGGCGTTCGACAACGTCACTTTGAAGTTGGCTGTATCCCCCTCATTGATGGTGCCAGCATCTGAAATACTCACATTCGGGCGGTCATCATCCGGATCGGGGCCTGGCCCCGTGCCGTCATCCACAATCGTTGCCGTTCCCGTATCGCTACCTTGCACCGCCCCAATGCCAGTCACCGTCACGCTGAAATCTTCAGGGCCTTCATAAACGGCGTCATCAGTGGAAGCGATGCGCACATCAAACTCGGTTTGCCCTGCTGGCACCGTCACCACGCCATCGTTTGGCACTGTCACCCAGCCACTTCCGGTGTTGTATTCTAAGGTACCTAAGTCTCCAACTTCGGTATCACCCAAGTTGAGGCCTAGCTCGACTTGTACTGTAGACTCGGCGGCATTCGACAGCGTCACTTTGAAGTTCGCAGTCTCACCCTCATTAATGGTGCCAGCGTCTGAAATAGTCACGCTTGGACGGTCATCATCCGGATCAGGTCCTGGCCCCGTACCGTCATCCACTATCGTTGCCGTCCCCGTATCGCTGCCTTGCACTGCGCCAATGCCAGTCACCGTGACACTGAAATCTTCAGGGCCTTCGTACACCGCGTCATCAATAGAAGCAATGCGCACATCAAACTCAGTTTGCCCTGCTGGCACCGTCACCACGCCATCGTTTGGCACTGTCACCCAGCCACTTCCGGTGTTGTATTCTAAGGTACCTAAGTCTCCAACTTCGGTATCACCCAAGTTGAGTCCTAGCTCGACTTGAACAGTGGACTCGGAGGCATTCGACAGCGTCACTTTGAAGTTCGCTGTCTCACCCTCATTAACCGTACCTGCATCACTCATCGTTACCGCTGGGCGATCATCATCAGGATTTGAGCCAGGTCCACTACCATCATCTAAAATAGTGGCAGTCCCAGTAACAGGTGTGCTTTGTTCTTCTGTCGTGCCAGAGAGCGTAAACGTTTCTGGGCCTTCAAATACAGAGTCGTCAATAGAGTCTATAGAGACCGTAAAGTCACTTTCACCCGGTGGGATCGAAATGGTAAAGGTTCCGCTTTCACCGACTGAAACTTCTTCTGTTGTACCATCAGAAAATGTTATGAGGACACGCTCATTGACGTAGTCACTCCCGTTCTCGTCAGCTGAGCCGCCTGTTGCGGTTCCATCAAGGAGAGAAAGAATGACATCAGTATTGTCTTCAGTTGTTTGACTTAGAGTAATATCGAATACAACTTGGTCACCTTCGTTGATAGTCGGACTAGATATTTCTTGAACTAAGATAGTCGGTGGTACAGGGCCATTAGTTACTCTGAAAAGATCCAACAAAGATAGTGCTTGAGTTGTAGATAGTCCGATTCCATCAATACCGACGGTCTCAAAATTCGTACTAGCCAACAATTCAGCGCCAGTACGATCTATTGCACCAGTATTTTGGGGGCTAGAACCACTTTCCTCACCAGCAGCTGGCTCAAAATCCTCACCAAGAGCAGCCGGGTCTTCTCCACTAGCGATAGCCTCGATTAGCGCAGTGACATCATCAGTAACGTTAATTGAACTACCTTGCGGTGTTACCTGTTGTACAATTAATTCTGATGTATCAGAAACTTCCTCAATAATTAATTCACCAGGCTGAGGTAGCTGACCACTTTCAAGACTTCTCAGGTTCCCATCAAGCCCTATAACCACGACATTGCTCATCAATGAACTTAACGCTACTCGATCCATGCTCTTCATCCTTGTATTAGTTTAATTAAAGGCTTGTTACTGCACTAAACACGTCTATAGTTTAGACAAAATATGAATTTTTCGTTTTATTCCAAGAGGATTTAGTTTTTTGAGAGTAATAAGGAAAATAACCGAAGAATTTGCCTTCATTTAAACCAGTTTCCGCTATGCTCTTAAGATAAAAAGGTTTTCTACGAAAAAATCGACCACTTACCAAGCAAGCTTTGCCTCGTATGCTAGAGTTTAGAGAGTAAGATTGTTGTTTTTTATTGAATTAAACATTTAAACATCAACAAGTTGATAATACGCACTAAGAAAATTCATTGTTTGTAACTTCTCGTCTCAAATATGAAACAGAATAAGAGCGACATGATTTTAGGAGAACTAACGTGAGATGGAATCGAGTACATATAGCCTGCTGTTGCTTAATAGTGTCTTCACCAGTTTTCGGTCAAACTCTAGAGCAAGCGGTTGCACAGACGCTACAAAATAACCCCGATATTAAAAGTGCATTTAACGAGTTTATGAGCCAGAAGTACATAAATGAAGCTTCATCAGGTGCTTACCTCCCCTCTGTTGATCTAGATGCTGGAATTGGATATGAAGGATTAGACCCGTCAGATGAAGTTGGTCGAGGAGACACGGATTACACTCGAAAGGAAGCTTCAGTGACACTGACCCAACTAATATGGGATGGTAGCGCTACATTAAATGATATTGATCGAACCGCAGCTGATGCTGAATCTGTTAGATTTCAACTCTTAGCAGATGCTTCAGATAAGGCACTTGAAGTGACTAAAGTGTACTTGGACGCTGTTAAAGCGTATGAAGTCCTAAAGCTTTCAGAAAACAACCTTGCTGTTCATAAAGATATTTACGATGACATTAAAAAACGAGTCAACTCGGGTATCGGCTCTACTGCTGACTTGACGCAGGTAGAAGCACGTTTGGCAAAAGCACACGGAAACTTAGCTGCTGCTCAAAATAACCTGTATGACTCTCACACGATGTTCACTCGTTTAGTCGGTCAAACACCACAAGGGTTAATCTTTCCGAGAGCGGACCAAAACTTTATCCCGTACACGGTTGATGAAGCGGTAGGCTTGGCATTTGAACTTCATCCCGTTATTCAAGTGGCGCTCGCAGACGTAGACTCGGCTAAGTTTCAATACAAACAGTCTAAAGGTGTTAATTACCCAACCATTTCAATTGAAGCTTCGCAAACATGGCGTGACGACGCTGATGGTTTAAAAGGTCGAAGTGATGAGACACTTGCCATGCTGCGTCTACGCTACAACCTATTCAATGGTGGCAGTGATGCAGCGAACTCAGAAAACTTTGCCTACCAGCTAAATAAAGCAAAAGACTTGCGTGAAGGTGCCTATCGCAATGTTGAAGAAGGGTTAAGGCTTTCTTGGAGTGCGCTTGATTTAACATTACAACAAAAAGAGTTTCTATCAGATCATGTAGACTCTGCGTCTGAAACCGTAATTGCTTACGAGAAGCAATATCGCATCGGTAAACGAACACTGCTTGATCTATTGAACACTGAAAACGAGCTCTTTGAGGCGCGTAAAGACTACTTAGATTCTAAATACGCAGAGCAGTACGCCAAATATCGAGTGATGAACGCAACTGGGCAACTGTTGAGTGCATTAAGGGTTGAAATGCCTAAAGAATGGCTAGAAGAAGTGGAGTATTAATTATGAAACACATAGCTTTTATTACACTCTCATTAATGCTCTCCGCATGCAGTTCATCAGATCGTGGTGATGAATATGATTACATAGATACCCCAATTGCCGATCAGTGGGCTGATCATATAGATGATGACTCTGACGGAGTCATTAACGAGCGAGATTTGTGCCCGGGTACACCTTTGGGTGCCGAAATAGACAACGACGGTTGTGGTTCGTACGTTGACTCCTCACAAGAAATGCAAATTCGAGTACTATTTGCGAACGATTCCGATGTGATCAACCCTATCTTTACGCAACAAATTCTTGAACTATCCGACTTTTTGAAAGAGTACCCGAACACGTCTATAGAGATTCAAGGTTATGCTAGTCGCACTGGTACTGCAGAACATAATCTTGACTTATCTAAGCGCCGCGCTGAAAACGTTAGAAAAGAGCTCATGAAGAACGGCATTAGTGGAGATAGAGTTACCATTGTCGGCTATGGAGACACAGTACTTGCGACACAAGGTACAGACCAAGTTAGTCACGCATTGAACCGTCGAGTAACCGCAACAGTGATTGGCCACAAGGGTGAAGTGAAGAAAGAATGGACCGTTTTCACAACACTTCCAAAAAGCTAGCACAACAATAAACAGACCGTAAAAATAAAAGGTCTAGCAAATTGCTAGACCTTTTTTGATTTTAAATTTGACTACAGTTTAGCGCTACTACATATCTTTGTACTGAGCTTCTAAACTCGCAATTAAGCTTTGAGTCACATCATCAACACTTGCACCGTCAAAATGGATGTCCAATGTCGAGCTCCCTTTTGTAATACTCAGGTTTGCCTCAGATCCCCCGTCTGGTGCCACTTCTACATGATACTCTCCGACATCACCAGTATGATCACCTGATTGAAGATCATTAAGAAGCTCTCCAATTTCATCTTTAGATAAGTCGTCAAACAGATCTGAGAAGTCTAGAGCGTCTTCATTTTTATTGAAGTCAGTGACAGTATCAACATCGTTAGTGACTTCACTCCACTTAAAGATGTCGGCCCCTTCTGACCCTGTTAAAGTATCACTACCTAAACCACCAATCAGAATATCATCCCCTTCACCGCCAACGAGTATGTCGTTGCCACCGTGACCAAATAGTAAGTCATCACCAGCGCCGCCATATAAATTATCCGATTTATCTCCTTGGTGAGTTTGGTTGAATTCTTCCAAGTTATTTCTAACGTACTCATGTATATCTTCGCCGTCAACGGTAGACACATCCTGACCCGTTTGCTGCGCCACATGTGATTGAATCGCACTTAAGCCTTGTTCATTACCACCAAACTCAATTAAGTCACCTAACAAGATATCGTTACCTTCACCTCCTTGAATAGTGTCTGAACCTTGTTTGAGAGGTACATCTTGACCCAATATCGTTTCAGCAAGCTTAGTAACATCAATATCTGACTCTACCACACCATCAGTGTCATACTGCTTGAGTGTATGTTCATCAACGCCACTCCCAAGACCTATCGCTTCTATAGAGGACAATGCCGCTAGTACTTGATACATGTGTTGAGCTTGTGTCGAGCTATTCACTTCATCGTAATAACGGATAGAGCCATAATATCTGTCGATATCGCCAAGGATTCTTCCTGTTAGCGGTGAATAAACCTTACCGTAACTATCTATAACGACATCACCTTTGTAGGTAACGGTTTGTCCGTATGAGTAATTGTTTTTACTCGCAATATCTTGCAGGGTAACAAGCTTGCCAGAATTATCGACGTCCAAAATCACTTTCGAGAATTCACTCGGTGCTACACCATCGAGGTATGTTGCTCTATTTGGTTGACCATCCGTAACAAAGTACGTGATATTTTGGCCATTAGGGTTAGGTTGACTGCTGAACCATTCAACGGCCGACTGTAAGCCCGCCTCATAGTTTGTGCCGCCAGAACCCTCATCATCAATTACACGATTCAACTCTTCTACAAACTCTTTTCTTGCTGTAAGAGAACTCAAGTCAACAGAAATCACCGCTGATGCACTTGAAGCAAATTCACTAAGGTGAATATTCACTGTCCCTGGCTTCTCTCCTTGATTTACCGCACTTAACAGCTCATCAAACACATCTAGCACTTCTTGCTTCGCAGTTCCTACCCAGTTACCCATGCTCCATGAAGTGTCCAGAACAAATGCGATGTTGTAGTCCTGACCTGCAATGATCTCCAATCCTTGAACATCACCAACAATAATATCGTGATCATCACTACCCGTTATCTGATCATTCCCATGTGATCCCGACTCCAACACATAGTCACGAGCTGTAAGCTCAACGGATTCAGTTGTTGAAGCTGCGTCATTATTTGATCCTTCAACAGACGTAGCAGTAACGCTTAGCGGGAACTCTAAGCTGCCTTCATAATCGAATGGCACTCTGATATCCATGGAAAGCTTACCATCTGTACCAAGAGTGACAGGGTAATCTCCATTTGAATCTTGCTTAATTGCGACCCCATCAACATACACGTCAACATCGTCTGGTAGATCTTGTACAAGAGCAGTCTGCGCTAAATCCTCACTTCCATCGACATCAACTAGATCAACATCCACATCGACCGAAATCCAGCGATCTTGAAGCACTTCATAAGTGCCATCAGGTTTCAAATCAACAATTTTGTCTGCAAAAACAACGCGTTCAATTTCATATAAATGATCACCTCGGTCATCACTACCTGTATGATCGTTTACCGAATCGATAGAACGACTATCTAATAAAATCCAATATGGAACTTTACCTCCATGATCGTCTTTGAAGGTCATTTTGTAGTCATCAAAGTTCCCTGTTAGGTAGACTGTATCTTTACCATCATGCAGAGTAAGACTGGTCGCGTCATCACCATAAAACGTATCATTGTTACCACCGCCAACAAATACGTCATCGCCACCGCCACCATAGAATACATCGTTGAAATCTGTCCCAACAAACAAGCTGTCGGTGTCACTTAAGTCAGTATTGACTCCCAACACAACACCAGCGTGTGTATTAATTTTAGGTACTGCATTATCCAACCCAAGGTTGGCTGCGACAGCCTCATTTTCGGTATTGGTATTATTTATTGCCGATGTAGCTAAGTGGTGATTAGGATCAACAGCATCTCTTTTTACTAACTCTCCAACATTAATCGTGATCGCAGGGGCATCTGCAACTGCGGCAACGTTGATATCAAGTGTATTTGTTACGCCAGTATTTGTGGTATAGCTAATTAATGGAACGTCACCTGACCAATGCTCAGCAGGTTCAAATATGTAACTACCATCTCGGTTTACTAGTAACGTACCACTAGTCAAAGAAACACTTTCGCCTACCTCGTAATCAGCACCATCGATAGTAAGATGATCTACCATCAGAATATTGTCGCCGTCAGAGTCATTAAGCAATACATTCCCTTGTAGAGTATTGTCTTCTATGGTTTCGCTCAAATCACTTTCCGTTTCCGTCGGTAAGTTCTCATGTACTACAACATTGATCGCCAAGTTAGATTCTGCTGAATCACCATTCGAGCTTTCTGTACTCGTTGCAGTCAAATTGATAGTGAAGTCATCATGGGAGCCCGCAGGTGGAGTCACAGTAAGTGCATCTAATGCCCAACTTGTCACGTCCAGTTCTTCATCAATAGTTGCGACAGTAATAGAACTATTTCCATCTGAAAGGATCGCACCTACAGGTAAGCCAGTTAGCGTGACTTTAAGTGATTCAGAGCCATCTGTATCATTTAAGCTTGCTTTAATTTCAGAGAGCGGTATCGCTGTATCTTGTAACCCTTCGTTCAGCTGGTATGTTTCGTAAAACGCAACACCATTAACTTCTTGTAGTTCAGACGCTCTGATATCAGTTGCTTCTAGTGCACTTTCATCACTAACTACGTAAAGACTACTATTGCTCAGATTTACAGGCGCTTGTCCATTAATGGATACATCCACATTAAAGTTACCCGGACCACTTTGGTTATGGTGATAGATTTCAATTGGATAAAAGCCAGATACCGAAGGGGTAAAGCTAGCACCCTTAATATCACCACTGTCGCTCCCCCAACGAGCTTGATCAAGTAACGTACCACCCAACTTGATAGCAAGGCTATCATCTGCTTGCCCAACAAAGTCGTAACTCGAGCCAGCTTCGAGATAAACAAGAGATGTGACTAGAACGGCCTCATTTGCCAAGGTTGCATGAGTCCCTAAATCTTCCACATTTGCCCAACTCAATCGAGTACCATCGGCTTCATTAAGAGCGTTGATCGCTGAGATTAGAGTCTCTCCATTGACCCCCATACCATCACTAGAACCAATTTGAACATTACTCCATGTCGTAACGTTAAACTCTTGTTGAGGCAATGAGTTTAATGGCGTCACTGCAATTAAGTTCGGTTTGTCAGCTACAGGGTTCACGTCTATTGTCAGTGTCGACTCTTGACCAGAGCTCTGCCCATCTGTCGGTTTAAAACCAATTTGAGCGTAACTAGATTCCTGATCTCCGACTTGATTTCCGCCGAAGCTGTCACTGCCTGATTCATTTAATTCAGGTACAAAACGAACACCGTTTTCCTCAAAAAGCGATTTATCGAGGACTTGATCGATTTGTACAGACTGCCAATCGCCTTGCGAATCTCTGTACTCTAATGATCCATCGCTAGGAAGCGTTGTAATTTGGACGGAGAGATCTGATACGTCAGAGTCCACATCGCTAATACCGAATGATGACCAATCAAGCATCACTTGAGTATCTTCATTCATCTCAACCACTGAAGGCGAAGATTCAGGAGCATCATTCACATTTACCAGAGAAACATTGACCTCGGCAGTATCAATCCCGCCAGTTCCATCGATAACCTCAACCTGAAGCGTATAATCGCCCAAGTCAACATCATCGATTGTCTTGTTCAATGAAATCTGTCCGCTTGTCGGGTCGATATCAAAAATACCATTAGTGCTCGAGCCATCTGCAAAGCGGTATACAAGCACGTCATTATCGTGATCTTCAGCAACGACCGTGCCGATAACGGCCCCACTCGCCGTGTTTTCGTTAACTGACCCGAAGTCGTAAACATCATCATTTGGCTTGTCACCAGCACTATCGCCGCCAGAAATGAACTCTGGAGCGTGCTGAGCATCTATAATAGAGACTGTTGCTTCATTCGAGTCACTTGCAAGCGTCGAATCTGCACCAACCGTATCAATTAGAGTCACGGTTAGGTTTTCAAGATCTTCGTAAATACCATCATCGAGAGTTTTTATATCAATCGGCGCCGACGTTTTACCCGCTGGAATCGTGACTGTGTACGTACTTGGAGCAATATAATCTTTGTCATCAACATTCCCTCCGATTGTGAATGTTACCAGTACATCTTCATCTGCTTTTTGGTCAATGTTGACGATAAATTTTGCATCACTACCTTCATCAACTGAGGATTGATCTGAGCTAATAGTCACTTTCGGTGCACTTTGGGCATCAACGATCACAACACTTGCGCTGTTATTTGAAGCAATGCTCGCATCAGCGCCATCCACCTCTTTAATGGTTACTGTGAAAGATTCTGCGCCCTCATAAATACCATCGGTGACCGTCAGTAAGTCAAGAGCAGCTGAAGATTGACCCGCAGGAACTTCAACACTCAGAACGCCAACAAAATCTTTTCCATCTTGGGCCACGCCACTATATTCGACATGAACCGTAACACTCTCATCTGCAACTTTATCAAGTGTCAGCGTAAAGCCTGCCGTTTCACCTTCATTTACGCTGTTTTGATCGGCACTAATACTAACTAAAGGTGCAGGATCAGAATCCACAATATTTGCGTTACCAGTTGCAATACCATTACTGGTGACACTACCGATTTCCGTAACCGTCAGACCAAAGCTCTCATCACCTTCATGGACATTATCTAGTTTGGTCGGGACTGCGACTTTAATTTCAGCGACACCTGGAGGTATGGTAACGTCTCCATTAGGCGCCATATCTAATGTTTGAGTTTGACCATGAGTATCCACATAGGTCACTGCCATAGCGCCTAAATCAACATCTTCCGCAGTATAGCTATCATTTGTTGTTGACTTCAGATTGACGACAACGGCCTCTTGAACAGGGTTAGAGAGTAAAACGGTAAATATTGCGTCAGTTCCTTCAATGACATCGCCGGCATCTACTACGCTAAGTTTTGTACTGTCATTATCAAGAACTGTTGCCGTCCCCGTTTCACCGCCGATCTCAAGAACGATCGTTTCGCTGCTTTCCACAACCAAGTCATCAATAGTCGGAATCGATATTTCGAAGCTACTTATACCTGCAGGAACAATCAAGTAACCACCTAAGAAAACAACACCATTTGTATAGGTTGCATTTGATAGATTTACGTCATTCTTATCAACTGAAGAACCTTGAGCAAGCATATCAACTTGGTACTTAACGGCAGTGCTAGTGGTTTCATTTAGAACAACCGAGAACGTGACATTGTCACCCTCGGTCACACTATCACCGACCACAGACAGACTTGGCCCGTTTTCCGCAACATTACCATCTAACATTTCGTTAACGATATTGACTGTAGATGGATCGCTAACGCCATTTTCAGAGTCGACTGCCACATATCCAAAGCTGTCTTCGGCAGGAACACCTTCTACATAACGTAACTCCCAGTTACCTTCATTTTTCGTAGAAAAATCTAACTGAGTAATGACCGAACCTTCAGGAAGAGCTAGATCTTTCCCATAACCAACGCTTGTTTCTTGGAATAGCATGAAGTTGCCTTCAGGCTTCAAAAACTCGAACGTTTGAGTCTGTTGGACATTATTTGAATCTAAGTATGTAACCGTAATAAGTGCTGCGTTGTCATCACCGTAATCAAACAATCCACCTAATCCATCTAAGCCAAGGTTTACGCTGCCCACAGGATTATTAGACAAATCGATCGTAATCGATTCACCTTTCTCAATACCCTGCCCATCATTGTCAGCGATACCATTGCCGATGTGTGACACCTGGCGGTTGTACTGCGCAAGCTCACCGCTATCAGAAGAAATGGTGATAGAAGCTCCATTTGCTAAATGCTCAGTACGGGAATGTGATGAACCACCATCCTCACTTAATCCCCAGTTATTGAAATCTGTTGTAGATTCCGAGCCATTAGGCGTATTTGGACGATCTTTGATACCTAATAAGAAGCCAACATTATCAGCTTCATAGTAAAGGCTGTCTTTGTCATAAAGCGTATCGCTTACTTCTTTAATTTCGTGCAACTCACCATCACTATCTTTAAAGAACAACGTACCTGAGGTTGGCAGTTCAGTAATTCGGACATGTAGATCGTTGCCTTTTAAGTCGTCTTCAACATCCGCGATATGATCTTGAGAGTCGCCATCACCTAAAGGTTTCGTATCAGTATCAAATACAACTTGCGTCACAGGCTTGTCAGTCACATGCGTAAAGTCCTCACTGTCAGGCTTGTCATTGACTGGCGTCACATCGACGTTCACCGTGGTGGACTCGCTGACGCCACCGGACGTAACGATGTAGGTAAAGCTGTCTGTACCGTGGTAGTTGTCGTTTGGCGTGTAGGTCACGCTGCCGTCCGGGTTGACCGAGACCGTGCCGTTGGCTGGACCGTTGTTGGTATCGAGCGACACCACTTTATCGTCGCCTTCGAACGTGTCGTTACCTAAGACCTTGATGATGGTCGGCGTGTCTTCCACAACCGTCGCTTTATCTGCCACGATGTCCGCCACAGGCGCTACCGTGAAGTTCACCGTTTGGCTAACGCTCTCGCCGCTTGGATCGGCGGCAGTAAAGGTCAGCGCTTCAGAGCCGTTCCAGTCTGCCGTTGGGCTAATGGTCGCGATGCCATTTTCAATCGACACCAACACGTTGCTGTTGCCAGA
>NZ_JAWOWK010000027.1:0-9184 GCF_033340375.1 Vibrio sp. 1167
ACTGAAGAAATTCGTATAACAAATTGTTCAAGAGTGATTCGGCACGCGTGGCATTTTTACTATGCGTTGGCTTTAGTAGTTAAGGTGTTATGCGGAACCTTCGGTATTGCGTGCCTCACACCTTAACAAGGCGTTAGAACTTACTACTGAAAAATCATAGAGCGAGAAATGAAAGAGTTACTTTTATTATCAGCTTTGCTATTTGGAGCAAACGTTTTAGCACAAGAAAAAATCGACCTTGATAGCTCCTATTGGGAAATCGTTCCTAATGGTCATACTATAATTGAGGCTATTCATGGTGACCTAAATGGAGATGGTAGAGACGATATTGTTTTGATGATACAAGGTACAGACCAAAACAAAATGGTCACTGATGAGTACCGTGGTCAGTTAGATCTCAACCGAAGAGGAATTATTGTTGCTTTAAGAAATAACGACGAGTACGACGTCGTTGTTGAAAATGACAATTGCTTCTTTTCTGTTGATGAAGAAGGAAGGGCTGAAGAAATCTTAATGAGTATTACAAAAGGAAACTTACATATTGATTTTTTAGATGGTCGATTTGAGAACCAGTGGAGTTACAACTTCCGTTACCAAGATTCAGATCTTGAGTTAATCGGTTATGACGCAATGGCTAATCGAGGTCCTAGAGTGGAGGTAGTTACTAGTATTAATTACCTGACAAAAAAGATGCTCACTACAGAAAATGTTAGTGAGCTTGATGATGATGTCCCAATATTTAAAGAGAAGTGGTCAACCTTTGTTCTTGAACACAGATTTAAGTTAAGCCAAATCAGCGACTTTACTGAATTTGGTGATGGTGTACGAAATAGATAGATCCGCAGTGAGACGTAATTCTAACAAACTGTTTAAGAGTGATTCACAACGCGTGGCATTTTTACTATGCGTTGATTTTAGTGTTTAAGGTGGTTTGCGGCAGCTTTTGTATTGCGTTGCTCACACCTTAACAGGGCGTTAGGCGACATGAGCGAAACGATAGAGTAGTGATAGTATCTTGGCGTGAATCTAGCTTCAGTTAACAGAAAAGGAGTGGGTTAATGAATGGCAAAGCATTTGATAACTGGCAAAAATCGCGAAAGAAAGGATGTTTAAATTGGCTGTTCAGAACAACTTTCGTCACAGCCATCTTGTACATAATTTTTAATGTTATTTTCCTTTATCCATCTTCTGATGCGGCAAGCATTACGATTTTCTTATCGGATAATGCTCTTAATTACTCAATTTACACGATCGGGATGTTTTTCGCATTTTGGGCGATTTGGCTATACAACGAATCTTCGTATGAGAAAGAAGTTAAACGTAGAAATGTCGCCTAACAAACTGTTTAAGAGGGATTCGCAACGCGTGGCATTTTTACTGTGCGTTGGTTCAAGTGATTAAGGTGGTATGCAGCGGCTTCGGTATTGCGTTGCTCACCCCTTAACAGGGCGTTAGTCGCCAGAAAAAGCTAGCAATCAAAATCATGTTTCTTAGCTCAAAATTTGGCAGCTGTTTGTTTGGTATACAGATTCATCGTCGATGGTCAAAACTCAGTTTCAGCAGTTTTAAGTCCAAAGTTTTGCAAGTGTCCAAGCGGTTTTTTTGTTCTTTGGTGCAGACAGAGCAGGGCAATCGAGAGTCTGTTTTTGGTTGCAAATCCGCTCGGTGAGTTTGTTGGGTACAAAAGCCGATTTACTCGCTGAAATGACGTTTTCTCTGGTGTTGTAAGTTCCACGTGGTTCCAGTGACTTTGTTGAAAGTCTGCACTGTGAGATTGGCTTTCCAAAGGCTCTTTTTGGTGTTGTCAGTCCGTTTTCTGCGGCGTTGTTTATTCCAAGTGGTTTCATTGAGTAGCCGCTTTGAGACTACGCCTGACTTAAATGCATCAAAGCACATAAAGTTTGTTGTTCGCAAAGTTTAGTTCGGCTTAAAATTGTCGCTCGGTGCCTCGCGACTAACAAACTGCTCAAGAGGGATTCGCAACGCGTGGCATTTTTACTATGCGTTGAATTTAGTGATTAAGGTGGTATGCAGCGGCTTAGGTATTGCGTTGCTCACCCCTTAGCAGGGCGTTAGGCTAATACTAAAAAATCGAGGTATTGAGTGAACTGGATTTCAGATATATTCAAGGATATTACAGTATCTAAAACTCTGACAGCGGCATGCTTTATTACGGGCGTGACTTTGTTAGTTGCTCCTAGACTGTTTCCCTCTATGTTTGAGGCTCTTCCAAAAGTTTGGGCTACAGGATTACTTGGAGTAGTAGTTTTCTCTGGTTGTTTGCTGACATTTTGGGGAATTCAATTTGTAAAAGACAAAATTGTTGGTTTTATGAAGGTTAGAGCGCAGTATGCTCGCTCTCAAAATCTCACTGAGTTGGAGCTTAGTTTCATTTACCTGCTTGGTGAGTTAGCTGATAAAACGGCAGATTTGGACAACATTGATTATAGAAAAGCTCCATTTAGTAAATTGGAATTACTTGATGTATGTAGAAGTCTAAACGAAAAAGGTTTGCTAGATATAAATGCGTGGAATGAAAACTTAGTATATTTAAGTGAAAGTGGGCGAAAAAAGGCTCTCGAATTACATAAAGCACAAGCTTTGAAATAATTAGCCTAACAAAGCGTTTAAGACGGATTCACAACGCTTGGCATTTTTGGTTTGTATCAGCTTAAGTGTTTACGGCACAATGGTTTAGGTTAGGTGGTCGCGTTGTTCACCACTTAACGCGGCGTTAGGCATCAAAGGTTACAAATGTACAGCTCGATATTGATAATATTGTTTGGTCTTTTGGTTTCACTTGGTGCAGTTTCGGGTACTTGCACACAGGGAGATGATGGGCGTTTTTATGCTTCGATAATGTATGGCTCAGTACTGTTCATTCTCATCATAGTCAGGCTTCTTCGAGAAAATAGAGGTTCAAAATTTATATGGATTACGCCCTTAATTGCTTTGTTGGCTGCTATGTCGGTAACTTATTTCTGGGCTCCTTTTGTAATTGAAACGACCATTGAAGGTCATCATTTGTGTGGCAAAGAATTTGATTCTCATTTGGTAGAGTCTGATGCCTTGTCTAGAGGCATACCAACGCTTCATATTGTTTTCTCGTTGGTTATTTTCATGCTTTCATTTTGGGAGTTAATTAGGTGCAAAACGGGTAAGTAGTTTGTGGTGGCAAGATGCCTAACAAACTGCTCAAGAGGGATTCGCAACGCGTGGCATTTTTACTATGCGTTGAATTTAGTGATTAAGGTGGTATGCGGCGGCTTCGGTATTGCGTTGCTCACCCCTTAGCAGGGCGTTAGCTGCTTAGAGGAAAAATGATGCTCCAAGATAAAGCTACATCAAGTTCCAATTACATAAGATTTATCGACAGAGTAATCGAAAATCGAACTGTTTGGGGACTTCAGCATCCTGATGGTGGCTGGGCAGTTTGTAATTCGAATCAGTATCCAGACGCATCAGTTTATGTTTTTTGGTCAGATAGAGCATACGCAAGTCGGGTCGCAATTGGTGATGGGAGTTGTATGTCCCAACTCCAATTAACCTAGATTCATTCGTTGATAATTGGCTAAAAGGTATTCATAGCGATGGACATCTTGTGGGTCTCAATTGGGATGCAAACCTCTGTGGTACTGAAGTTGTCGCAATTGATGTGGCAAAAATGTTGGTACGCAGCTAACAAACTGTTTAAGAGGGATTCACAACGCGTGGCATTTTTACTGTGCGTTGGTTTAAGTGATTAAGATGGTATGCAGCAGCTTTGGTATTGCGTTGCTCACCCCTTAACAGGGCGTTATGCGCTCGCAGAAATGGAGATAATCAATCATGGAAGATTTAGCTAATTCGTTAAGAAGTTCTGGCCTAAAAGTCAAAATTAAAAAAGGAAAAATTGCAGTTCGGCTTGACGGGCTTTCAAATCCGGTTTCGATAATAAAAGATATACCTGCTGATGAGTATAAAGTGAAAACTAATGATTCGATTCTATCGATAATTGCCTGTCTTTTGCTATTTATTGGTCTGTCAGGTATTTATGAGTTTAGTGGTAATGCTTTGATAAATATTGCACTTATCTCCGTTTCTATATTGTCTTTTGTTACAGTGTTACTTACAGAGTTTAAGCTGACTAAATTACGCGCTACTGTAGTTGCGTTCAATCGTGGAGAACGCGCATAACAAATTGTTCAAGAGTGATTCGGCACGCGTGGCATTTTTACTATGCGTTGGTTTTAGTGGTTAATGTGGTATGCGGAGACTTAGGTATTGCGTGCCTCACACCTTAACAAGGCGTTATGGCGCAGGGCGAAAATGGATAAAATCGTAGAACTAGTCAAACAAGATCCAATCAGAATTGAGGCACTCAATTGTGTGTCAGAGTTAGGTTTGCCGCAGTGCTATATAGCGGCAGGTTTCGTTCGAAATTTAGTTTGGGACTCACTGCATGGTTTCAAAAAAATCCACTCTCTTGAATGATGTGGATGTTATCTACTTTGACCCAAGCGAATCTAATCCCAATAGTTATTTGGAGTATGAAGCACAACTAAAAGCTCGTATGCCTCAGCTTAACTGGCAAGTACGCAACCAAGCTATGATGCACGAGCGTAATGGTGACAATCCTTATAAGAGTTCTGTGGATGCAATGAGTTATTGGCCTGAAAAAGAAACAGCGGTAGCAATTCGCCAAATTGGGCTAAACTAATATGAATGTGTCGCTGCTTTTGGGTTCGAATCCTTATTTAGCTACTGGGTCACGTATAATCCTAAAAGGTTACGAGAAACATTTGAAAATCGCGTAAATTCAAAAGGGTGGCTAGTTAGGTGGTCATCGTTGAGAGTTACGCCACAACAAAGCGTTTAAGACGGATTCACAACGCTTGGCATGCTCAGCTTGATTCTACTTAAGTGCTTACAGCACAATGGTTTAGGTTTGGTGGTTTGCGTTGTTCACCACTTAACGCGGCGTTAGCTGTTTGTGCAATTTGGTATTGGAGAGTGAAACTAAATGGAAGCAAGATTTAATAAGTTATTAGCGTTCAGTATTGTTTTAGTCCATTTTTTTGCTTTCTCTGGGCTACTATATAAATCTCAAATTTATGGGCATATAGCGGTCTCACCAGGAGAACCTTATGGGTTAGGTGACGTTATAGATTTATTGTTTGCTAGTTTAGTTGTCTCGATGTGGTGTTGTGCGATGGTATCCTCAATTGTGGTGACTTTACTTAATATTAAAAGTAACTGGCTAGCTTCTCTGAAAGCACTTTTATACGGCACGGTTGGTCTGGTTGGTTATTTTAACGTTAATAGTTCAATCTCCTAATACGAAACAGCTAACAAACTGTTTAAGAGTGATTCGCAACGCGTGGCATTTTTGCTATGCGTTGCGTTTAGTGTTTAAGGCGGTCTGCGGCGGCTTCGGTATTGCGTTGCTCACACCTTAACAGGGCGTTAGTACGGGTTTGACATCAAAGGTCATAAGTTTTGGTGTTTATCTGTTTTAGCGCTTGTATTTACACCTTTCAGTTAGTGCCTTTCACGTTCTTTCCGGTGGCACTATATGCGGAGTGTTCGTTTTGACTTCACCGTTTACGGCTTCTAACTCTTATCCTATTTCTGTGGCACTTCTTCTTTTTCGTGGCTTTTACTAAGTCAGAATTGTCTTTCTTTGGTGTTGCTGTCGAAGTGCGGGGAACTAATCCTTTTCTAATTTGAACTGAGTGAAAGAAAGGGATTTAGTGCGTTTTTCTTCTAGCTAACTTTCGTCTTCCCGACGGGGTAAAGTTTTGTAGCTGCCCGTCTCACTTCAGTGTTCAAAGCCTTTCATATCATCTCAATTTTCAATATCTTGGAGCGCATAAATAGAAGTAGCGCATGTACTAACAAATTGCTTAAGAGTGATTCGTAACGCGTGGCATTTTTACTATGCGGTGGCTTATGTGATTAAGGCGCCGTGCGGTAGCTTTTGTATTGCGTTACTCACACCTTAGCAAGGCGTTAGCCCTCAAGGAGAAAATATAAATTGTTTGAATATCATTTAAAAAGAACAAAGTTCTTATTGGTCTTGCAGGGTATATCTGTTGTCGTTCCTCTGTTTCTACTATTTACTTTGCTGTCCCAAGTGACTCAATTGAGTTCTTCAAGTCTTTTTCTCGCATTTGCGCTCGTTCTAGTGATGTTAAGCTTTAACTTGTCTAGTTTATACGGGCTGTTAAAAAAGAAGCTTTGGGCGTTTAAGTTAATGATGGCTCTTTACTTTATCCAGATGATAGGTATAGAAACACCTAACTTTTCCTTAGCCTTTTCTTCTGGAGTTGAAGTACCGATAAGTGTGAATGTCAATGAAGTTACAGTGTCTCTGAACTTACTAGCAATCTTGGTGGTTTGGTTGTCGTATACTAGTCTTAACCTTTTGAAAAAGGGCTAACAAATTGTTAAAGAGTGATTCGGCACGCGTGGCATTTTGACTATGCGTTGGTTGTCGTGTTTAGGGTGTTATGAGGAGGCTTCAGTATTGCGTGCCTCACACCTTAATGCGGCGTTAGTTGCCAACGAGGAAAAATGTACCTAAAGCAGAATGTTTAGGGCCAATATCCGTGTGTTTTTGGCTAGGTTTTCGTATTTCAATTTCTAGTTATTAGGTGTTGTGAAAATCGTGCTTTGGTTCCTTGCGCGATTTGGGTTTTCTGTTTCAGAAGCTGATTAGCTTGTTGAAAGCCTGCTCTGCTGCATTATCGTTCCAAAAGGTTTGTTTGGTGTTCAAATTCCGTTTTCTACGGCGCTGTAAATTCCAAGTGGTTTCAGTGACAGGCGCTTTGAAACTGCGCCTGATCTAAGTATCTCAAGATACGAAATATGGGCGTTGGCAAAGTCCAGTAAACTTCAAGTCACTGCCTTGGGCTTGGCAACTAACAAACTGTTCAAGAGGGATTCCCAACGCTTGGCGGTTTGGTGTTAAATTTGGTAAACGTGTTTACGGTGCTGTTTTTAAGTAAGGTGGTGGCGTTGGTTACCCCTTAACAGGGCGTTATGTTTCCACGGACTCATCTGTGAAATGTATCGACTTTATTGCAGGTGAGACAGCGTTTTCATTGTCTTATAAGCTACTTGTTTTATATTCTTGCTTTTGTTCAATTTCATTGTCAAGGGGCCGCTATGAGCGAAGGAATACTTGAAAAGCGAAAAGGAAATTTTTGTCAGATACAAGGTTTCAAACCAAGCAGAAGATCTTTAAAAGCTATAGAAGAAATGAATCAAGTGATAGAAATGGGCAGTTTGTTGGAAAAAATAATCCCACTTTTGCCTTTTTATTCTATTTTTGCAGGTCGTAAAACGTACGATATAGTAACTATAGGTGCTGCTGGTTGGCAAGCAAACACTTATGATTGGGAAAACTTTCGTAAAGCTATGCTAGTAGTTCCGGCCGTAAAGAGAAGACGATTAGAGAATATTGCAAATTTACAACGACTTCACTCAAAGGGAAAAGAGTATGAATTTTGGACGTGTGTATACAATTCTTTATAGTTTAGTTTCCGTAAGTATTTTTCTCCCATCATATGTATCCGCGCAAGACTTTATTGTAGACATAGAAGATGCATATCGTAACCTAAAGTCGTCGTATGTCAGATTAAATAATGTAGTTGAATCTTGTTTGGATAAGAAAGCTCGAAAGATAGTAATAAGCGATACTTGGCTTAGATCTCAACCAATCGAAAAAAAGAAAGCTATTTTATTTTTTCTACAATATGAAGCAGAAAATAACTGTGTTAAACAGGCAGAACTGGAATACTTACAAGCAGCTTATAAGCTAGCCATACTGGGAGATTCTCAAGCGATAAATGAGTACATCCAGCTAAATAAGTTTGGTGCTATTAGTGAAGATATTCAAAATCAGATAAATAGTGTCGATCGAGAAGAGTTGTCTAGACTTTTAAAATTAGAGAAGTATCAAACTCCATTCGATATTTTCTCTGCTTTTTAGTAATGCGGAGAAAAGAAACATAACAAAGCATTTAAGCGTGATTCCCAACGCTTGGTATTTTCAGTTCAAGGTTGGGTTTCGTGTTTACGGCGCAATGGTTTTGGTTAGGTTGTAGCGTTGCTCACACCTTAATGCGGCGTTAGGTGCTTGAAGGAAAAGGTAAGCATGGAAATTGCTTTTCAGCAGATAAACATTGATGATTTCGAATTGTGCGTTGCTGCGAGAAAAGATGCATGCTTTTGTAGTTTTGGGCATTAAGATGGTTTCGACGATTTCATCAGTGGTTATCGTGAACGAGTATTAGACCGGTTAGCAACATCAGTTCGACAAATTCATTTTTACCGTAGGGCAAGAATATCAAATTATAGTTGACTCTGAGGGTAAGGCAGACAAAGCCGCAAGAAATGACAATATACACCTCCTTCAATTAGATCGTAACAAGCTCCACTTACCTGAAAGTCTAGCGGTTTGGCCGAGCCTAGAATATTTAGCAGTTCATTCCAACAGTGTAGTGTAGCGCCTTAACAAACTGTTTAAGAGTGATTCGCAACGCGTGGCAATTTTACTATGCGTTGCGTTCGGTGTTTAAGGTGGTATGCGGCGGCTTCGATATTGCGTTGCTCACACCTTAACAGGGCGTTATGCTCTAGGAGGTAATTTTGCTCGATTTATTCAAAAAAGTGCTTCTAATTAACCTCTCAGCGGCTCTTATTGTTATCGCTCTAGCTCAGTTTGTTCCATTCTTTGCTACGACTCGGTTGGTCGACTTTCTTTTCTTTGTTGTCATCATCATATGGATTTTAGCGAAGCTAATGTGGGAAGGTGGTGTCCATAGTAAGACGACTCGGTTAGATGATCCTAGAAGAGATAAAGTTTACAAAATGGTAGAAGGGCATGATTTCGAAAAGGACGAACGAGAGCACTATCGAATGAACTACCAAACAGGCTTAGTTTTCTTCATAGCCGGTCTACCGGCGTTTATTGCTTGTTTAGTCCTTCAATTTCTTTAAGTACGAGCATAACAAAGCGTTTAAGACAGATTCGCAACGCTCGGCATTTTTGGTTTGCTTTGAATTTAGAGTTTACGGCACAATGTTTAAGTCTGGTGGTGGCGTTGCTCACTACTTAACGCGGCGTTATGCTTAATCATGTAAAATCAGTGGTTTATGTTTTTCTCTGTTCCCTTGGCTGATTGGCTTTGTGCTCATC
>NZ_JAWOWK010000028.1:0-9102 GCF_033340375.1 Vibrio sp. 1167
CCATTGTATTGAACAGATGTACAGCCACCCAACGCAGCTAACGACAACCCTACTAAAAGTAATTTATTATTAAACATATAGTTCCTTTATTTTTAGCCCCATTGAACGGCATATAGTATACACACTTGATTGCATTTTAAAATAAACGTTATTCTTGAGGATAAAGTTAATCGCGGTATAACTTTTTGTATGGTGATACAAATATTCTGCTTTATTTCTCTGAAACTCGAACATTATTTCTCCACTATAGAATGCTTTTAACTCTTTTAGCAGCTTTTCATACTCCTATCATGCAGCCTTTCCAATCATAGTTCATTTGATAATCAATAGGTTAACGAGAGTTGTTGGATCTTAGATTACAAAATGACGCATAATTTTTAAATTGCTTACTTCGACGCGCCCTCGGAAAACTTTGGGTAAGGGGAACTTTCATCCAAGAGAAATTAATTAGCTTCAGTGATAACAAGAAAAGGGGGCATAAGTGTGCTAGGGAATTGGTACCACTAAGAGAGCTATCCAATCAACTAAGTATCGATTTGCCCACTAATCACTATTTGAGAAACAGAAAAAGTGGACACAAAACCTTAATACTAAATCCATTAGGCCTTGCGTCCAGTTCTGGTCATTTAGCTAGCCACACATCAAGTGTGTTCGGATCACCATCTTTGGTCCAACAATCTGGTTGGCTTATGTTGATATCGGCTCTTATCTTCAACTGAGGGTACATCTCCTGCACTACTTGGGTCATGATCTGTGCAGTTAACTCGCTGACTGCGCTTAGGTGTTTTTTCGGTGCTTCGAAAACAAAGGCATCGTGCATCGCAACGATCAATTTGGCGTCGTAACCTTTATACAATTGATGAAGTCGATTTCCGGCTGCTTTGAACAGTGCCGCAGCTGTACCTTGCACTGGCATGTTCACCATCCAGTTTTTCTCAGTATGGCCGCGCTTAGCGTCCAATTGGCGGTATCGGTGCAATCCCGTTGCAGTGCTTACATGGCCTCGCAGAGCGCCATACTGGGGCATTCTCTCAATGGCTTTTTGTAGTTCGGGAAACATCGATAGAAACTTATTCATCAGTTCCGAGGCCTTGTTGACACTGATATTGAGTTTTTTCGCTATTCCAATGCTGGTGATACCGTAAATTAGGCCAAGTGTGCATTGCTTCATGATGGATCGTTTCTCAGAATATTTTTCTTTGAAGGCCGACGAATCGCAGCTGCGGCATTCTGATTCTAACTCATCACAAAAGAACTCTTGCGCCATGGCTGTGTATAGATCGCCTTGGTTATACATCTTGACTAAGTTTGAGCCGCCATACACGCCAGCAGCAATCGCCACGGAGTTGGAGATACCACGTGGTTAAGAGTCTTTTAAAGTCATGTAATAGGATTGGTGGTCATTCCCAATTGCTGTACTATG
Source organism: Vibrio sp. 1167 (assembly GCF_033340375.1). Lineage (NCBI taxonomy): Bacteria > Pseudomonadati > Pseudomonadota > Gammaproteobacteria > Vibrionales > Vibrionaceae > Vibrio > Vibrio sp. 1167. The sequence goes on from NZ_JAWOWK010000028.1 coordinate 1,424, forward strand.
CGCCTTTGATTTGGCTGGGAAAAGAGAGGGGCAATGGGTTACATAATCAGTAGCAGCGATCCAGATATTATTACTATGAAAAAGTTGTACGGAGATGATCTGGACGTATTCCATCCAAAACATAAAAGAACACACTTACCTGGAACAGAAGCGTACGGCTGGTCTCAGTTAGATCTGTTTTATGGATCCTTGATGAAGCTTTATCTTCGCCACTGTACTGAGCATTGCAAATTTTTGCTGAATGTGAGTGAGAGAAACTTCTCGATCGTGATGAATGTTCTTCCGAGACTTGTTGAGCATAGCCAGCAAGATGAGCGGCTGTATGAGCTGATAGGCAAAGCGTTGCGAAGCATCGATACCTTGGTATCAGATATGGTATCCAGTATTGAGTTTTCAGAAATAATGGCGCTTATTGACGAAGATGAACCGACAAAGCCATTTGTGCCGCCATATGAGCTTGCTTTAGAGAGAAGCAAAGAAAGTTGGTTTCAATTGACGCAGTACTGTGTTGATAAAGGGACCGTATCGGAGGTGACAAAAGATCTTACGTCAGATACGAAAATCCGAGGGCACCATGTTTTTGCAGTACTGGCGCTCAACTTGACTCACTTCCTGAAAGAGCATGAATCGTTATGGACCTTAAATCAAGCTAAGCGCTTGCTCCCTCTGATTTACTCTTTGATAGAGAAAGCTGAAGAAGAGCAAGTGCAGGAAAGATCAACGAAGAAGAAAAGACAGGTAAAGTGTCCCGATCTTTTCTTAGCTAACCAGCTTGGTAAGGCTGGGCGTAAAAAGAAGGCAGAGAGCACGACAGACAAACAAGACATGGAAAAAGTCTACCTGTCTCAGGAAACAGTTAAGCTGGTGTTCTTAAAAGGCTGGCTCTACCACATGACCAACGATGAAAAAGAGTATGCGCAAACACAGTTAGTGTATGAAATCATCGATAAATTTAATTTGTCAGATGGTCAGGGTGATAAATCAAAATCGGTAAATCGTTGGCTCAGCAAGATCAAAAAGCCAGGTGAATTACTAAAATATTACGCGGGTTCTGAATAGTCGTAATCAGATGCTAAAGGCTGATTGTGGGGGTAGCATTGCTAACCCCTCCATATACTGTTAACGCTCTGCAATCCAACGTTCAACACTGCCTGCATCCCCATCTTTAGTCCAGCAATGAGTGGCAGAGTCATTCAGGTCGATGCGTGGCTTGAGTTCAGGGAAGAATTCAACCACAGTCTGAATCATCACGTCGATTGTCAATCGTCCAACCTCTGGCATCTTGTCTAATGGGGCTTCGAAGATAAAGGCATCATGCATAGCCAAGATCAGCTTAGCACCATAGGGCTTGTAAAGTTGGTAGAGTCGATTCCCCGCGATCTTAAACAGAGCGGCAGCTGTTCCTTGAACAGGCATATTCACCATCCAGTTTGTCTCGTGGCGGCTTAGTGCACCGCTATTAGAACGGTGGCGATGTAATCCGGTACTGGTGCTCACACAACCCCGATATGCTGCTTGTTGTGGCGCGGTTTCCATCATGTGTTTCAGGGTAGGAAACATAGCTAGGAACCGATTCATCAACTGTTTGGCTTCGAGTTCTGATATCTCAAGACGGCTACCCAGTCCGAAGGGGGATAGGCCGTACAGAATACCGAGTACACATGTTTTCATGATATCCCGCTTGTCTTTGTGCTTATGCTTGAAAGTGTCGGAATCGCATTGCCGATCTTCGTCATCCAGGTCGTTGGCATAGAACTCCTGAGCCATGACTGTGTAGATATCCCCCGCGTTGAACTTAGCAATCAGATTCTTATCGCTGTAGACCGCAGCTGTGATGCCGACTTCAATCTGGGAATAGTCCGCTTCACCGATTCCATTTCCTGTCTTCGGGATGATGAGTGGGCGCATTGCGCCAGGTAGTCCGAGCAGGTTCGGGCTGGCACAAGATTGTCTCCCGGTTACGACTTCCAGCTGTTTGTGCTCTGGGTGCACGCGACTATCGGAACCGATAATAGTAGGCCGAAGCAGTATATCTCTCTCAATGGCTTGAACCTTGCTAAATTCAGCCAGTAGGCCGATAGCAGGGTGGATATGGGCCAGATCTTTCAATAGTTGTAACTTGAAGCTGTATTTGCCGCCCTTGTTAAAATGATCGAGTAAGTTGAGTTGACGGAAAAACGTTTCTTTTTGTTGGTGACTATTGGGATTGTCTAACCCCATTTGTGCCAGCTGACTTCTGAGCGCTTCCAGCTTAGGCGTACTGGCATTGAGCACAGCGTTGCATTTTTCCCGATCAACACTCACCCCATGCCACTCCATGGCTGCATTGGTGATGGTCCAGGGCATCTCCACCGTGATAAGGTGGTGGTAACTTCCCTGGAGGGTTAACTGCTGCATCTGAGAAAGGTAAAGCTTTGCTGCAACAATAGCGTCTTCAGCTGCATAGTGGATCTGCTCGCTGGTAAATTCTCCACTGTCATAGTCAATAAAGGAGTGCTGCAAGTCTGATTTCACCAAATTGAATCGGTGGTGAATATCATAGCGGCTCGCCACGGTATTCAATGCATAACGGATCCGATTGTTTTCAGCGTGCTCTGCTCTGGCGCAAATCTCTGCGTTCTCTGAATCAAATACCTGATCATTGTCAAACACATGCAGGCCCAGATATCGTGCTCTCTCGGCGATACAGGTGTCCCAGATAGTGCGAGGCTCAGTCAGACCCAGTTGCCAGAGACAATGTAACTCGGCTTTGGCATGGTGGGCGATATAGGTCGTGGGTAGATCAAGTAATGGCTGAAGTCGTTTCGTATCTTTGAGTTTAGTTAAATCAATAACATAATTGTGAAGATGCAACTGATTGCCTGTGTTGGTCATCAAAGTAACAGCCATCAATAGGGGTTGAATACTTCGGATATCCTGTTTTTGCTTGTTACCTCGAAGTGGGATTGCGAGGCGGCTGAACTTAAACTCAAAGTCTAGTGACACGCCGGTCAATGGCAACTGATGAGCTAGATGTATCAGATCTTCCAAGTCTTCTTGGGTTCCAATGTACGTCACCGCCGCTGAATCTAGTGGTGGCAGCATTGGCAATATAATAGCACTTTTCTTTGGCTCGAATTCGGCTTCGTTAAATCGTTTTGCTAGTGCGGGCAATAAATTCATAATCAATATTCTCTCTTGGAAACGTAGGGCCTCCGGGTGGCCAGCAACCCTATAAAAATGGTTTTATTAGGACTTTTGGCCACTCCAGTAGCGACGGACGGTGCGAACGCCTATACCCAACTGCTCAGCAACTTGCTTTTGTGTTAAGCTTTGTTGTTTAAGTTGCTGTATTTCTTGCTTTTTAGTACCAGTTGTTCGTGCGCGCTGACTATCAATGCCGAAGTGCTCGCGTATTTCTGCCAGATTGTTGAACTCAGCATCGTACTGATAGTTAGGGTGCGGATTGTTCTGGAAAGTAATAACCTCACATGGCGATGTGAAAGGACGCACTCGGCCTACAGCCTGTATCACGGTGCCCATTTCTAGGGTCTGCAACATCGGGTCAGTCAGTTGAGCTACATCGGTATATCGGTACTTATTGTCAGCAATGCGGGCATGACGGCGGCGAGGGTTCGGCAGTACTTTGATTTCCATTTCCAGCTGCTCATCACTGGCTCGCATGTCTTGTAGGGCATTCGCTAATATGGTTTTGGTAACGTAGTAGCTATTCAGACAGTAAGCACAGTCGAATTGCTCGAACTGGTTAATGCCAATTACACCGTAGTGGATGACTGGTATCTGAGTGATGGTGCCATTGGAATCGTATTCTTCGCCATCGACGATTTGAACATCATCTATACTACGGACGGTTAGCATCTCATTCAGCGTATCAATGCAATATTGCTTATGCTTTTTCTTTGAGATCAGCAGCACTCGTTTACCTTCCCGGATGCGCTTGAGAGTTAACTCAAGAAAAAAGTCCAATATCTGTGGGGAGTTCTTCAGGAAATGACCAGATGTACCCAGAGAAGAGGCAATATTCAGCCACTGAGTACCATCGCCTTTAAAGGCTGTGTCCTGATAGAAATTGTGAAAATTAAGCCCCAGCTTATGGTTCAGCAATGTTTCATGAGTCGTGCCGCTGTAGAGTAGAACATCGCAGTCCGCCGCAAGTGGTGTTGCAGAAAAGCGTATATCACCGAACTCGGTTTTCTCGCGTGAATCTAAAGGCGAATTCATCAGTGCTTGCAGGTCAAAGTGAATGTTGCGGAATTCTCCCGGCCAGTGGCGCTCCCCAATAGTAACCAGCTCTCGGATTTCCGTCGGATAGATCGAGGGCATAGACCATACGTCAGGCTCTCTCAGGTCATCTGTTGCTGCATTGAGTAGGCTTTGCAAGGCAAACACGCTGGCGGCCTTGCGCTTCTGAGAGATGTCTGATTCGCACAAACAGAAGATTAGGTTCGCTATTTCTTCTTGCGTGATAGTGCGGCTATATGGTGTTAGCGATACCGTCGCTTCATCAAAAATAACCAGTACATTCTGAGCTTCACACTTAGCTTTCATTCGAGCAATAAAATTCAAGTCATTTGTCAAATGGGCTTGGGTAGCGAAGAGCACTTGGGTGCCGCGCAAAACATCACCAAATTGATCTTTCCAGTGGCATTTCTCTTGATTAGGACATAAGGCGCAAATAGTGCGTTTACCAAGTATAGAAAGGCCACGCTGTTCATAGTCCGCCCAGTCAGCATTGCGCTGCTTACCGCACAGCTCTTTAGGACGCGGGCGGAGATTAGTGATTTTGATATTTTCAGGCGGGAACTGGATATAGTCGCGCTCATTGATGATAGCGCGAGTGGGGGCCAGCACGATGATCAAATCATACTGACCTGATTCTATGCCATATTCTATCACTTGATCCATATTGGTAGATTTACCCACACCTACCGCCCAGTTAATCAGCAGGTGAGGGTGCTTCTTAAGAAGTGACAGGACATAGAGACCATTATTTTCTTTTCTGAAACCAGCAAGCGCCATAGCGCTGCTGATTTGATTCAGAGACGAGTTCATTGTTAAGCCGCCGTGTAGCCATAACATTGAAGCATCACTTGGATACTCGGTATTGCTGCCAGCTCTTCGCTAGAACACTTCTGGAACACGTCGCTCAGTTTAAACTCCCCGTTAGCGTAGGCATTATTAAAAACTTCGATCTCTGACTGGCCCAGATCGATGTTCTCAGGTATCGGTTTTAAATCCACGGTATAGCTGTTACGGTGACGACTCATGAGTATCATCATTGGCTCTACAGCATCAAAAACTGGCAGGATTTGCGGCAGAGCTGCTTTGGGATGGGTAGCATCGGTGATTGCCAGAATCTCAACTTGACGAGAGCTGAAGTTAAATACAGGTAGCAGTAGGCGGTTGTATGCTTTGTTGCCAGCACGACATAGCGGGCAACCATTACCGTTACACAGGATGTAGCCTTTCTTCTCTGGCGTATCAATCCAGTGAATATTCACATCTTCATGCTCAACGGAAAAAGCCATGAAGGGAGTTGCGCTTTCGCCCACTCTTGCTTGTTCAAGTACGGTTTGGCTTGGCACGGTATTAGCGGCGGCACGATCTTTAAGTGTCTGGAGTTTCTTTTGTGTATCGTTTAATGATGCTTCCGGAGAAAGGGCACCAGATACGACAGTTGTGACAGCATTAGTTTGGATATTAGTGTTCATATTGAATCCTTCTAAACATAAAAATTTGTTGAATGGGGGCCTCTCTGGGGCCACCCGTAGAATGTAAATGGAATTGTGATTTCGTCCTATCAGAGTGTGTCTCACCCATTCCCACTGAGTGCTAATTCATTAAGCTTCAGCTGGTTGTGTAATCTTTGAGTGGTGTTGCTGACTGTAGTCGAGGTCATGTCGTACAGCGGTTACAATGTCAAAATGCAGTCCAAGGAGACGAGAAACCTCGGTTTGTTGGAGCTCTTCTTCATCCATGAACTCACCCCAGTAAGGCACGGTGATTTGATGTAATAGGCTTCCAAAGATGGCAAGCGTGCCTTCGACGGAATAGGACTTGCTTTCAATCAAATGTGAGAGAAAGTCGTATAGGAACTGCGGATATCCAGGCATTTGATAATCATAAGATGACCAGAACTCTTTATCTTCAAAGTGGATGCCTGCAAACTCTGAGTGCGCGTCGAGTTCTTCTGGAACTTCGAAATAGATGAGAAACTCACTGTCGATGAAATGATTTATGCGACGAGCGTTTTCTTCCTGATCATTCGTGAAAACATCTGAATTGTGACAAATACTAAAGGCACCTGGACCAATATTTTCTGCCCCGATAGATATTCGGTTTTTATTTGGGTTAATGCCCAGGTCTTCATTCGAGTAGAACGGGTCGGTGATAAGACCTAAATATGCCTCAACATAGGCTGTCAGTGGCTTCGGAATAATAGCTTGTACTGAATTGTTCATAATAAATCTCCGTGTTGTATTGGCCGCTTAATAACTTAAGCGGTGATTTCAGGGTGCAAGAGGCCGTCACCGATATTTCACGGCTAGTTGCTTAATTAATATGTGTTTATTTTTCGTGCGGTCTGAATAAACAGACTTAAGTGTTAGTCGCTTTGGTGTTGAAGTCTTACATCGTGGGCAATAGCTCTTTCGACATCAAAGTGGTCGCCCATCGTTCCGGCTAGTCCGGTATGAAATAACTCCTCTTGGTGGAATGTGATTGCACTGGTAATCGCACCAAATATTTCCAGCATAATGTCCAACGGAAGCGAAAGGTTGGAGCGAAGGTACTCATAAGCTTGGTACATCTGCAGAGGCAGTCCTTTGTTATTGTCAAAGTCGTACACGGCTTCAAATTCCGCAGGTTCTACACCCTCGAAGGTTACTTTAGTTGTCAGTATGTGGGTATTACCTACTAGATGTTCAGATTCTGTTCTGAAGTGATCGGTCAGTCTTAAGAAACGTTCGTGGTCATACTCTCCGTTAGTACAGATCAGCGACTCAGAGTTGTTAAAGGCCATGATCAGGCCGCCAAATTCAGAGTCTCCGTATGCGACCAGTTCTACAGTTTCATCTTGCTCGTTAACCAGAGAGTTTTCGTTACCAACCAGTAGGTTAGTCAGAATCTTAATATCTTTTTGGATGGAAGCTGGGATTCTGTTTTCCATGGTTTAGTCCTTATCAAATGTTTCAATATGTGAGCGAACTGCTCAGTCAGGAAGGATTATGTAGTCAGAGCCCAAAATAGGACAGGAAATAGAATCTCACGGATTCCCATAGAGTGGGTCTTGGGGCTATCTGGTTGATTTGTAATGTTATTTACGTAGCGTTTATGTCAGGTGGCGGGGACGTAAATACAGTAAAGTGGCCACGAAGCCTTTAAAAATAATATGTTAAAGGGTTGGTGGCCACTTGGTGAGTTCGAGGTCTGTGATCTGGCCTAGAAATCTGTTGTTGAATATGCGCTATGTTGTATTTATATCAAAATAACAAGCAATCAATAGGCTGGGTAAATGGAACAAATCTCAATAATTCACGTGGCTATCGCTGGTGCTGTCATCGTGGTGATACTTGCGCTTGTCAGTAGCAGAAAAGTAACACGAGGCTTTGTTGCTTAATTCGATGAGAAGACATGGTAGCCCCATGTTGTTCAGTTCTTAAACAACATACTGAGTTTCA
>NZ_JAWOWK010000029.1:0-8285 GCF_033340375.1 Vibrio sp. 1167
ACTGAAGAAATTCGTATAACAAATTGTTCAAGAGTGATTCGGCACGCGTGGCATTTTTACTATGCGTTGGCTTTAGTGGTTAAGGTGTTATGCGGAACCTTCGGTATTGCGTGCCTCACACCTTAACAAGGCGTTATACCACAATCAATCATCTAACCTTTTCATAGCTTTACGGTAAACATCGCTACGTTCGCGTTTTCCGACTGCCAAGACGGTTACAATGATGACATCGTCTTCAACTTTGTAGACGAGACGGTAGCCCGATTGGCGCAGCTTGATTTTATACATGTTGTCAGCTCCAGAGAGTTTTGAAGCTGGAACATGCGGGTTATCTAAGCGCTCGATTAGCTTTTTCTTAAATTGTTGTTGCAGTGTTGAGCCAAGCTTTTTCCACTCTTTGAGTGCGCTCTTTTTAAAGTCGAGTTTATAGGTCATCAATGTTTACCGAAATGCTCTCTTCAGATTCACGCTCTTTCGCAATAGCTAATAGTTCAAGATCTTCGAGTCTGTCCATCATCATTTCGTACGCTTCGGCAGGTACGCAATAAAATGCGGGCTCATTTCGGTTTAGTACAGCAACAGGTTCGCCGTACGCACTAGTTGCAACTTTCATAGGGTTAGCTTTCAACTCAGTAATGCTTGCAGCAACATCGGCTAAAATTCTAGTGGTCATATTATAGGTCTCTTAAGTAGTCTTTATATTGGTCATTTTAGCCTCAAGCAAGCGGTATAACAAGTTGCTTAAGAGTGATTCGCAACGCGTGGCATTTTTACTATGCGTCGGTTTATGTGTTTAAGGTATTATGCGGAGGCTAAGGTATTGCGTTGCTCACACCTTAGCAAGGCGTTATACCGCAATCAATCATCTAACCTTTTCATGGCTTTACGGTAAACATCGCTACGTTCTCGTTTTCCGACTGCTAAGACGGTTACAATGATGACATCGTCTTCAACTTTGTAGACGAGACGGTAGCCCGATTGACGCAACTTAATTTTATACATGTTGTCAGCTCCAGAAAGTTTTGAAGCTGGAACATGTGGGTTATCTAAGCGCTCGATTAGCTTTTTCTTAAATTGTTGTTGCAGAGTAGAGCCAAGCTTTTTCCACTCTTTGAGTGCGCTCTTTTTAAAGTCGAGTTTATAGGTCATCAATATTTACCGAAATGCTCTCTTCAGATTCACGCTCTTTAGCGATAGCTAGTAGTTCAAGATCTTCGAGTCTGTCCATCATCATTTCTTACGCTTCGGCAGGTACGCAATAAAATGCTGGCTCATTTCGGTTTAATACTGCAACAGGTTCGCCATAAGCACTAGTTGCAACTTTCATAGGGTTAGCTTTCAATTCGGTAATGCTTGCAGCAACATCGGCTAAAATTCTAGTGGTCATATAATCGGTCTCTTAAGTGGTCTTTATGTTGGTCATTTTAGCCTCAACAAAGCGGTATAACAAGTTGCTTAAGAGTGATTCGCAACGCGTGGCATTTTTACTATGCGTCGGTTTATGTGTTTAAGGTATTATGCGGAGGCTAAGGTATTGCGTTGCTCACACCTTAGCAAGGCGTTATGCGTATCAGAGGATAAAATAAATTGTTCAAACATATAGCTGTACTACTTTCGATAATTCTTATGACATTCGGTACTTACCAATCTAAGTTCGGAGTTCCTGATGATGCTTCATCTTGGGCAAATTTGGGGTCATTTTCTGCTGGTACAGCTGCTGTTTTAATAGCCCTTTATGGTGTCATATATACGATTTGGCAGCATAGGAGTGGCAAGACTAAATATACAATCGAAGATCATGTGCGATTGATGAGAACCTATAAATCTGCTCATAGCGGTGGTTACACAAACAAGGGGTATGAGTTTTTAAAATGGCTGTGGCCTAATGCTGTTTCACAGCTAACCAGAGATGGAAAGGCAACAGTTGATGACATTTTAAAGAACTCAAACTTAAATGAGATGGCTCAATGGAAGCGCAGTCTTCTTAAAGTTGAACGCAAATTAATAGCACAGTTTGTGAATGAAATGAGTAGAGAAGAACTCAAGTTAGCATGGTTATATTGCTTAATAGATGAGCTTCCAAAAGAATACAAAAATGCAATAGCACCCAAATGGACTGAAGTCCCTTTGTCAGATAGTGAAAGAAGTCTTTTTGACGCGGTAAAAAACGCATAACAAAGCGTTTAAGACGGATTCACAACGCTTGGCAGTTTTGGTTTGAATCGGCTTTAGTGTTTACGGCACAATAGTTTAGGTTGGGTGGTTGCGTTGTTCACCACTTAACGCAGCGTTATGTGCTTTTGAGGAAAATTGACATGGAAGTATTAGAAGCGAGTCCAGATTTAGCTCCGATATTAGCGAGTTACGCGAAAGAATGTTTGGAGTCGGGTATCCTTAAATATTCCGGCGTTGAGCAAGAGCCTGAAGCTTATTTATCCGGTTTGGTTGAACGTTCTAAGGCAACTTCTGAATTGCCAAACGGTTATTTACCCAGTACAACTTATTATTGCGTATCTAACTCTGAAATCTTAGGCGCTATTCGAGTTCGTAAAGGTACTAATGCCAACGTAGAAAATGTCATTGGGCATGTTGGCTACGAAACTAGACCGTCAGCTCGTGGTAAAGGTGTAGCCTCATTTCTCCTAGCTTGGGTGCGAGACCATGTTGTCACTGACTCAGTTATTGTTACTTGTTCAATTGACAATCCTGCATCCCAAAAGGTTATCGAAAACTGCGGCGGTGAGTATCTTGGTAACTATACAAGTGAAAACGAGGGCACTGTAAGGCGCTACCGTTTAGCACGCACATAACAAAGCGTTCAAGAGGGATTCTCAACGCTTGGCAGTTTTGGTTCAAAGTTTAGCTTTTGTGATTATGGCACAATGGTTTAGGTCAGGTGGTGGCGTTGTTCACCCCTTAACGCGGCGTTAGCATGCGGGAGTAATATGAAGAAAATTCTCATCATCGGTAATTCTGGCTCAGGCAAGAGTTGGTTGTCGAAACAGTTATCCCGAAAACTTCAGTTGCAAGAAGTTAACTTGGACTCGATTGTATGGGAGCCAGGTGGCTATAATCAAAAACGCTCCACCGGAGCAATCGAAAATGAAATTGCTAGTATAAAGTCTCAATGCAACTGGGTAGTTGAGGGAGTATTTGGTGCTTTAGCCGAACAGCTTATTTTATCTGCTGACATGCTGTTGTTTTTGGATTTGGAATGGTCTGAATGTAAAAGTTCTCTTTATTCTCGTGGTTCGGAGAGCTCGAAGCAACTTAATGAGGAACAGGCGGAGAAGAATTTTCGTGAATTATTAAAATGGGCTTCTGAATACTCGGTTCGCGAATCCAAAAGTTCACGACAGTTCCATCAGCAATTGTTCAGAGATTTTCACGGTTCTAAAGTACGTTTCACAACACGCTCTCAAGTGAATGAGTTTGTAGCGGAAACAACATGCTAACAAACTGTTTAAGAGTGATTCGCAACGCGTGGCATTTTTACCCTGCGTTGATTTTAGTGATTTAGGTGGTGTGCGGAGGCTTTCGTATTGCGTTGCTCACACCTTAACAGGGCGTTAGCAGCCAAAACAAGTAACAATGAGATCTATCATTTTCAGTATAAGTAAAACTGATACGCAAATATTCTGATTTTTTTTAAAAAACTCGCTCCAAAAAATTATAGTTAGATTTTACTAGGAGTATTTGAAATGCAAAACAAACCGTGTCCAGTATTAATTGGATTGACATTTGATGAGGAAAGCCAAGAAGCGCTAAATGCTATAAACGAAATGAATGCCAAGATTGATGATGGTTGGGTTGCTATAGCTTTGGGACATTTGGCTGTGATTTTTGGTGGCTTAACCGTAAAAGCTCCAGCGTCTGCCGGACCTATAGAGAAAACATTGGGATTTCAACTAGTGTCTAACGATGTCGCCACCACTTCTTGGAGTATATATCAAACGAACTGGGAGTACTTTTTTAGATCTTTTGGGGCATTAGAACGCCATGCTAAAAACCAAATCAGTACAATTGCAGGTTTACAAATGATACGAGGTAAGATTAGTCATAAAGAACGCCAGTTTTGGAAAGCTGTGCATTACGGATGTAAGGTGTCTGAATGAAAAAAATTATAATCCTAGTACTTTTTCTTCTATTACCTCGTTTAGCATCTGCTACCGATGAGCTTATGCTCAATGCGGTAAACAAATCATTAATCGAGTATGAAAGTAAGAATAGTCAATGTATTGCATCATCAAAAATGCAATCTGTAAGTGATGACTTAATCCAAAAGGTTAAGCAAGTTGAGACGGATCTATCGATAAGTATTGGGTACTTATATAAAAACTCTTTGTATCAGTGTTCACTTCATGAGTTAGGTACTTTGATGAAGTTATTCTTATTGGTTGAAAATTCTGAAAAAGAAGAATATCCATTAACAAAGTTAAGAGTAAATGAGATCAAAAAGTTACTTTTTACTAAAGTCGATTTACGCTTTGAATTAAAGTTTCAAAATTTACCCAATGAAAAACAATTAACTCTAACGGAATTAGGTAAAAACCTTGCTCCATTTGACTTGCTAGATATGTATGAACGTGCGCAAGACTGAATAGTCTGCTAACAAAGCATTTAAGAGTGATTCCCAACGCTTGTCATTTTCGTCTCTGCGTTGGGTTTCGTGTTTAAGGTGCATGGTTTAGGTAAGGTGGCAGCGTTGCTCACACCTTAATGCGGCGTTATACCGCAATCAGTCATCTAACCTTTTCATGGCTTTACGATAAACATCGCTACGTTCGCGCTTTCCAACTGCTAGGACGGTTACAATGATGACATCGTCTTCAACTTTGTAGACGAGACGGTAGCCCGATTGACGCAACTTAATTTTATACATGTTGTCAGCTCCAGAAAGTTTTGAAGCTGGAACATGTGGGTTATCTAAGCGCTCGATTAGCTTTTTCTTAAATTGTTGTTGCAGAGTAGAGCCAAGCTTTTTCCACTCTTTGAGTGCGCTCTTTTTAAAGTCGAGTTTATAGGTCATCAATATTTACCGAAATGCTCTCTTCAGATTCACGCTCTTTAGCGATAGCGAGTAGTTCAAGATCTTCGAGTCTGTCCATCATCATTTCGTACGCTTCGGCAGGTACGCAATAAAATGCTGGTTCATTTCGGTTTAATACAGCAACAGGTTCGCCGTAAGCACTAGTTGCAACTTTCATAGGGTTAGCTTTTAACTCAGTAATGCTTGCAGCAACATCGGCTAAAATTCTAGTGGTCATATAATCAGTCTCTTAAGTGGTCTTTATGCTGGCCATTTTAGCCTCAACCAAGCGGTATAACAAGTTGCTTAAGAGTGATTCGCAACGCGTGGCATTTTTACTATGCGTCGGTTTATGTGTTTAAGGTATTATGCGGAGGCTAAGGTATTGCGTTGCTCACACCTTAGCAAGGCGTTATACCTCAGGGAGGATTCTATGAAATTGATAGTTAGTACTGTAGCAATGTTGATGGTTTCTACAGGGGTTGCTAATGCAAGTGAGCCTGTAAAAGTTAATCTTTATGCTGAGAGTGATGGGTTCTGTGTATTACGAGCGGATAAAGATATTTTTCAAGACTCAGTAAAGCGTCAAGATGGATTATATGAAGTAAAAAAGGGCAGAATCGGCGTATTACAACGTTATGATAACCAAGAAGAGTCGTCTTTAACCTGCCAGTACTTCATTGAGCCAGAGGCTCTAAAAAAACAACTATCATTTTGCGCTTTAGGAAGTACATCGATCAATAGCTGCTCTGTGTCGGTAAATCAAAAAACGTATTGGTTTGATGGCAGGGATTACAGCAAGCATGCCAAATATCGCTCAATAACATGTAGTTTTTCATGTCAAGTCGACTAAAGGTATAACAAACTGTTCAAGAGGGATTCGCAACGCGTGGCATTTTCACTATGCGTTAGTTTTAGTGTTTAAGGTGGTTTGCGTCGGCTTCGGTATTGCGTTGCTCACCCCTTAACAGAGCGTTATGTGAATTGGAGAAATTGAGTATATGAAGAAGTTCTTCGCAATATTTATAGCAGCTTTTTGCTTAGTTTCAGTTGGTGCTCTAGCGAATGACTACAAGCTCGGACAGGCGTTTGAAAATCATCAAAGTGACCTTCAAGTTCGAGGTTCAGGAACAGTAACTCGCCTATTGCCAGATGACAACAAAGGAAGTCGACATCAAAAATTCATACTCAAATTAGATAGTAAGCAAACTTTACTTGTTGCTCATAACATCGACTTAGCACCAAGAATTCCCAATCTAAAAGTCGGCGATCGAGTTCAGTTTTACGGTGAATATGAATGGAATAAAAAGGGTGGTGTAATGCACTGGACACACCACGATCCCAACAATAGGCACCCGCATGGTTGGTTAAAGCACAACAGTAAAAAGTACGAGTAAAAATTCACATAACAAAGCATTTAAGAGTGATTCCCAACGCTTGGCATTTTCAGCTCATGGTTTGGTTTCGTGTTTACGGTGGTATGGTTGAGGTTTGGTAGTAGCGTTGCTCACACCTTAATGCGGCGTTAGTTTGCAAGAGGAAAAATGCAGCTATATCGCAAGATCTAATGGTAAAATCTCAAAGTTGAAATTGTCGTATCGGCGTTCAATTTCAGTGTTAATTAACGTAGAAAAAATCCAAAATTGGCATCGTTTTAACGGTTGATTGGTTCTTTGGTGCGGCGACTTTTGGGTTCACTGAGTCGAACTTTTTTGCTGAAACTCTGCTCGTTGAGTCTGTTGATACAAAAGCCGATTTACTCGCTGCGAGGATGTTTTCTCTGGTGTGGCAAGTTCACGTGGTTTCAGTGACTTTGTTGAAAGTCCGTATTGTGAGATTGGTTTTCCAAAAGTGCTTTTTGGTGTTGTGAGTTCGTTTTCTGCGGCGTTGCTTGTTCCAAGTGGTTTCATTGAGTAGTCGCTTTGAGACTACGCCTGACTTAAGTGCATCAAAGCACATAAAGTTTATTGTTTGCAAAGTTTAAAATAACGTAAAATCAATCCTTTGGGTTTGCAAACTAACAAACTGCTCAAGAGGGATTCACAACGCGTGGCATTTTTACTATGCGTTGATTTTAGTGATTAAGGTGGTTTGCAGCGGCTTCGGTATTGTGTTGTTCACCCCTTAGCAGGGCGTTATGTTCTTGGAGGACATGTTGGAATATCAAAGGGACAGGGTAACTTTTGGCGTTTTTCAGAAACTTATTGTAAAGCTGTATAAAGCCCTCGTATCCAAGCTTTCAAACAAAAAAGAGAAGCTAGAATGGCAGCTAATCTTGATAGCCGATTGTTTACGAATCATTGGGCCTTGTAGGTTAGCTTATTGGATGGCTTCCAAAGTGCATACTTCAACGTCTAGCGTTAAGAACAAATTCTGGTCAACCCATGTTTCAGGTATGGCTCTGCAATATTCAGGTGACATGATTGGCGCTGAAAAAGCATTCTTAAAGAGCCAGGACTTTGCTTGTGAGCTTTCTTTGAGTTTTAGCTTGCAGCATTTGGGTAAATTGAATGTTGAGGTTGGCAATTATAAACTGGCAGAGCAACAGTTCATAGAAGCATTGGCAATTCGAGAAAAATTGAAACGGGCTGACTTGGTAGAGTCGACTAACAGGGCGATTCGAGGACTACAAAAGCTACGAACATAACAAACTGTTTAAGAGTGATTCGCAACGCGTGGCATTTTTACTATGCGTTGTGTTTGGTGTTTAAGGTGGTATGCGGTGGCATCGGTATTGCGTTGCTCACACCTTAACAGGGCGTTAGTATTCAGGTGGAAAATTAGTGCTTCATCAGATAGACAAATATCAGTGTTCTGCTTGTAACATTAAATCTAAACATATTACCGTATTGATTAGGAACCCAAGTCCTTTTGCTGGTGTAAAACATCAAAAGCGTAAAGAGTTTATTGCTGGGTTAATCAAAGGTTGGGCAGTTGGTCCATTTTTAGCTTCTATGGATGAGTTTTCTCGGCATACGATCTGTGAAAACTGTGGGATCAAAACGATAGAGAACTGATAAGTAAGACTTCTTTCTAAGTTAGGTGTAACAGGTTGGGTCTGAATACTAACAAACTGTTCAAGAGGGATTCGCAACGCGTGGCATTTTCACTATGCGTTGGTTTAAGTGATTAAGGTGGTATGCGGCGGTTTTGGTATTGCGTTGCTCACCCCTTAACAGGGCGTTATACGAATAGAGGGAAATTATGTACAAAAGTAATGATTTTAACTTGGATTCAAAAGAGTTCAGGTTTAAGA
>NZ_JAWOWK010000030.1:0-7908 GCF_033340375.1 Vibrio sp. 1167
CCTTGGGCTTCAGGCTCTCGGACTTCTGCGCCCCGCCCCGCTCTGGCTGTTTGGCGTTGTACCGCTTGAACCACTGGTCAGCCGGGCGCTCGATACCGTCGTTCTTCCGCTCAGAGATCATCAAGTGGCAATGGGGGTTCTCACCTTTACCGGCATGAATGGCCAGCGTATACGGCAGGCGCTCGCCCTCGGTCAGATGCCGGGCGAATTCGTCCACCAGCTCCCGCTGCTGATCTAGGGTCAGTTCGACCGGCAGGGCAAACTCAACCTCTTTGAACAGCCGCCCATTGGCGCGTTCATACAGGTCGGCAGCATCCCAGTAGTCGGCGGGGCGCTCGGCCCACTCGGGCAGGTGGCCGGACTGAGTGTGCAGCACCTCGTCACGGTCGCGGGAGTAACGGCCCTCCCGCTGGATGTAATCGGCTTTCGCCTTGGCCGACTGGCCGCCGTTCCGGCTGCCGGTCTTGGCCGTAAGGTGATAGATGGCCATAGGGGTTTAGCTCCATGCAATGGCCCTCGGAGAGCGCACAGCCCCAAAGGGGTGCCCGCAGGGCAGTTTCTCGAAGAGAAACCGGTAAGTGCGCCCTCCCGTTAGAATGACGGTCGGGGTTTGCGGTGTCTGTGCTCCGATGATAGCATGATGGCAAGCACATAACCAAGGGGAATGTCAACATGGCAAAAGCAGCGGAACGGCTCGCCAAGCTGGAAGAGCAACGGGCACGGATCAACGCCAAGATCCAGCGGGTCAGGGCACGGGAGCAGCAGCAAAAGCGCAAGGAGGACACCCGGCGCAAGGTGCTGGTAGGCGCGTGGATACTCGGCAAAGTCGAAAGCGGCGAGTGGCCAGAACAGCGCTTGCTCGATGGGCTGGACAGCTACCTAGAGCGCGACCATGACCGGGCGCTGTTCGGACTGCCACCCAAGCAGGAATAGCAGCCACAGGAGCATGGCCAGCCGGAGCCGCAAGAGGGGCAAGGGTGAGCTTCTACCGGCTGACACCTGCCGAGATCGAAGCCCTGCAGCAAGAGATGCGAGAGGCGGGCGCGACCATCAAGGCGGAGATAGCCAAGCGCAAGGTGGCCAGCATGGCCCCTGCGGGGCTTCACACGCGCCCCCGCCCTGCGGGCAGGGGTAAAGGCCGCTAAAGCGGCTAAAGGCGTCTGCGGCTTCCTGTGGCGTCTGTGCATGGGGTTTGGGTTTGCGGGCCTTGGCCCGCCTTTTCCCTACCGCGGAGCGGTGGGGGCGGTGTGTAGCCTAGCGCAGCGGATAGATCAGTTATCCGGCCTCTGGCCGGGCATTTTGGGCAAGGGCAAACAGCGCCCCACTAGGGCGCTGTTAACCGCGCCTAGTGGATTATTCTTAGATAATCATGGATGGATTTTTTCAGCACCCCGCCAGCCCCCGCCCCTGCTGGGTTTGCAGGTTTGGGGGCGTGACAGTTAACGGGGGGGTTCGTGACAGTTAACGGGGGGGGGCGTGACAGTTAACGGGGGGGGCGTGACAGTTAACGGGGGGGGCGTGACAGTTATTGCAGGGGTCAGCCTGCCGCCTTGGGCCGTGCGATGTCGTACTTACCCGCCGCATACTCGTTCACCGTCCAGCCCAGCGCGATCAGCTCCGGCAGCGCCTCGCGCACCCGCTGGCGTCTCTTGCGCATGGCGGCCCCACTGGCCTCTGACGGCCAGACGTAGCCGCACAGGGTATCTATGGCCGCCTTGCCGGTCTTGCCGGGGTCGATCCAGCCACACAGCCGCTGGTGCAGCAGGCGGGCGGTTTCGCTGTCCAGCGCCCGCACCTCGTCCATGCTGATGCGCACATGCTGGCCGCCACCCATGACGGCCTGCGCGATCAAGGGGTTCAGGGCCACATACAGGCGCCCGTCTGCCTCGTCGCTGGCGTACTCGGCAAGCAGCCGGAAGCCCTGCCGCTTGCGGCCATTCTGGGCGATGATGGACACCTTCCAAAGCCGTTCAATGCAGTCCCTGATGGGCTTTGAGTCCTCGATATTGGCATAGCCTATTTCACGAGCCAGCGCCCGATAGCTACCCTTGACCACCATGGCGTCAGCGGTAACGGCTTCCCATTTGGGTTCCAGGAACAGCCGGAGCTGCTGCCCGCCGGGGGTCTCCGGTTCTGGCTCTAGCACCAGACCACTAGGCCCGGCCATGGCCACCAGCCCCTGCAGGATGCGCAAATCATCAGCGCCCAGCGGCTCCGGGCCGCTGAACTCGATCCGCTTGCCGTCGCCGTAGTCATACGTCACGTCCAGCTTGCCGCGCTTGCGCTCGCCCCGCTTGAGGGCACGGAACAGGCCGGGGGCCAGACAGTGCGCCGGGTCGTGCCGGACGTGGCTGAGGCTGTGTTTGTTCTTAGGCTTTGCCACGAGGCACCCCCTTGCTCTTGTGCTGCTTTTCCAGCACGGCGGGCTTGAGTACCCCGCCGTCATGCCGCCTGAACCAGCGGTCTTTGAACGGTGCCCCATAGTTGGCCTTGCTGACTCCAAAGCGGACGAAATAGGGCCGCTGCGTGTCGTCTACGCCCCATTCCTCGGCCTCACCGGTGGTCATGCCGGACAGGTACGATTGCCAGCGGATGTTATCCACCAGCACGGACGATCCCCGGCTGGCCTGCTGCTGGTCGCCTGCGCCCATCATGGCCGCGCCCTTGCTGGCATGGTGCAGGAACACGATAGAGCACCCGGTATCGGCGGCGATGGCCTCCATGCGGCCAATCACTTGCGCCATGGGGCCGCTGGCGTTCTCTTCCTCGATGTGGAACCGGCGCAAGGTATCCAGCACCATCAAGCGGCGTCCCTCAGCGGCTCGCTTGAGGCCGTCGAACCACTCCGGGGCCATGATGTTGGGTAGGCTGCCGATCAGCGGCTGGATTAGCAGACCGTCAGCCACGGCTTGCCGTTGCTCGTCGGTCAGGCGTTCCCCCAATGCGTGCAGGCGGTGATGTATGGCGGTGGGCGGGTCTTCGGCGGGCAGGTAGATCACCGGGCCGGTGCGCAACTCGCCCACGTCCAGCAGGTCGGGGCCGCCTGCGATCTGTGCGGCCAGTTGCAGGGCCAGCATGGACTTGCCGGCCCCACCGGGGGACACCAGCGCCCCCACGGTGCCGGCCACCATGTTGGGCAGTACGTAGTCAATCGGTGGCGGTAGCTCTGTGAAGCTCGCCAGAATGTCGATAGGCTTATGGGTAGCCATTGATTTGCCTCCTGTGTAGGCGGTTGGTGGTTAGGCGCTGGCGGGGTCACTACCCCCGCCCTGCGCCGCCCTGAGTTCTTCCAGATACAGCCGCAGCGCCTCGGCCTCTGCGTCTGTGGCCCATATCTTCCGGGCCTTGCGGCCCATGGCTCGCTGCTGCTCGGCAAAGCGGGCCTGTCGTATAGCGTTGGGGGTGGCCAGCAGGTTGCCGGTACGCTTGTCGTGTTGGTCTTTCATATTTCCTCCGCATTAGAGCTAACACCATAACAGGCATTAGCTCTAATGCAAGTGTTTTATCCTAATGTCGGCCCTCGGTACTGCTGTTTCTCGGCCTGCTTCGCCAGCTCGGCGCGGGCCTCCTGCACCTGCGGCAGCTCCATCACCTTCTGCACCGTACGCTTGATGTAATCGGCCTCATGGCCCGTCTTGCGCTCCATGATGGCGGGGCTGGCCTCGGCCATGGCCTTGCCGATCTCGTCCGGCTCCCGGCCCTTGCTGGCCAGCTTCATGGCCGCGATAAAGTCGCACTTGCTGAGGTCGTCACCGTACCGCTTGACCAGCCCGGCCATTTCGCTGCGGTAACACCTGAGTTAAGCCGCGCCGCGAAGCGGCGTCGGCTTGGACGAATTGTTAGGCCGCATATCGCGACCTGAAAGCGGCACGCAAGACCTCAACCTTTTCCGCCCCGAGTGAGGTGCATGCGAGCCTGTAGGACTCTATGTGCTTTGTAGGCCAGTCCACTGGTGGTACTTCATCGGCATAGTAAAAGTAATCCCAGATGATCGCCTCCCAGCTGTTACAACGGACTGGCCGCCCGGCGATGACGCCCTCAGCCGCCTCTGGGCACGAGCCCTGCGGAGCCTCCGCGATTTCATACGCTTCGTCTGCCCACCAAGCAGGTTCGCAGTCAAGTAACTCATCCCCGATCTCCGCTAAGAATCCATAGTCCAACTCCTCCATGACGCGCCCGCCGAGCATTTCAACTATTGCCTCGAGCTCGCCGCGCCTCTCGCCGGGAAACGTCAGATCAATATCATCGTGCTTGCGTGTTACACGCCCTAGCCGTGCATCGATCGCCCAGCCCCCACCGATCCAGAGCGGCAGATTTCGCTCATCTGCCGCAGCTAGAATTTTGTGTATCAATGTGACCTGCGTTGTGTCCATGCGGCCTAACGGTTTGGGCTATGGGCAGTGGCGGTTTGCGTGAGCCTTTCCTGTCAAACCGAGAAAACGCTCGGGCGGGCTACCGACTTTGCAAATTGCACTTCAACCCGCCATTGCCTATGAGCCAGTGTTAGCGGTAGTTTTTTATTTATTCAAATAGTAATCCCACGTTATTTTTGCAATGTCTGAAATAATCTTTTCATTAATTTCCGAAGTTTCTTTGGACTCTGCAACAAATACGCTTATAAAAATTAATTGTCCATTCGGTAAAGTAATTACCCCAACATCATTAGTGGCTGCTGCAATTCCATTATTTATTCCGGAAGTCCCTGTTTTATGAGCAACAATTGTATTCTTTGGTAATTGTCCTTTTAATCGGTTACTTCCTGTTGTTGTTTCTCTCATAATTTTCCAAATAAAATCATAACTTTTTTTAGAAAGTAATTGGTTCTTATTATTATAAGTATCTATTAACAGTTTGTTCATCGCTGTTGGGGTTGCCCAATTTTGATATTGGGTATTCCAATCCTTGTGCATTTGTTCTTCGTTTGCTTTGATTGAAATATCAGTGAAATGATTAGCATTCAAGAATTTTTGAACAGAATCAGTTCCTCCGATTAATTTTAGCAAAATATCACAACCAATATTGTCGCTCTCTGATACTGTATAATTTAGTATTTGTTCAATCGTCAAAGTTGTTCCATTAGGGAATTCCTCTTTAATCGGACTCCACATTTTAGGCAAAAGGTCTTGAGGGGTAATCTCTATTTTTTGTTCAAAAGAAAGATTCCCTTTATCTATCTCAGACAAAACGGCTAAAGCAATCGGAAATTTCATAACGCTTTGCATCGGGAAATGGAAGTCGTTATTAATCTTCAAAGTATCCTTCTCATTGCTGTTGAATATTGCTACTCCTATTCTGGCATTTTTTGCCTTTAAAACATTCTCAATTTTCAAAGTTAAGTTGTCAGTTTGAGCATTTGAATACGCAATTGTAAAAAATAAACTTAACAATACTAATAATATCCTTTTTACGATTTTCATATGTCTGTACTCCTATCTGGTTAAATTACCGCTAACACCTGAATTAAGCCGCGCCGCGAAGCGGCGTCGGCTTGAATGAGTTGTTAGGCAACACCGCGCTTTCTCTCGAAGGCTTGTCGTGTTTGAACCATGTAAACCGCCGGCCCGTCAGGCGTGGTGATGATCTTCTCCCGCACGAATCCTGCCTTCTCATAGCAGCGTATGGCTCGATGGTTGTTCGGAGTCGGGTCGGTCTGAATCTTCGTCACGGTGGGGTCCGAGAACAGTAGTTCAACGAGAGCGCGGACAAGCCTTGTTCCTAGGCCTTTGTTCAACTGTGTCGGGTCAGCCAGAGACTGGTCTATTCCTCGCACTCCTGGATCAGTTTCATCTTCCCACCAGCCATCACCGCTTCCGAGCGCGACGTACGACTGAGCATAGCCGATCGGTTCCTCGCCCAGCATTGCGATGTACGGTGTTACGGACTCTTCCGCCATCGCTCTGGGCAGGTAGTGTTCCAGCACTTCATCAAGAGTCGGTCGCTCTTCGTCACCACCCCACCACTCAACGATGTGCGGCCGGTTGAGCCAATCATGGAGCATCGGCAGGTCGCGCTCGGTCATGAGGCGAAGAGTTATGGGGGGGGTGCTCGCGGCCTTGCGGCCCATGGCTCGCTGCTGTTCGGCAAAGCGGGCCTGTCGTATAGCGTTAGGGGTGGCCAGCAGGTTGCCGGTACGCTTGTCGTGTTGGTCTTTCATCTCAAACCCTCCATTAGAGCTAACAGTATACCACCAGTTAGCGCTAACGCAAGCATTACATACTTAAATCTGGCCCCCGACTGCGCTGCTTCTGGGTCTGCTTCGCCAGCTCGGCGCGGGCCTCCTGCACCTGCGGCAGCTCCATCACTTTCTGTACCGTGCGCTTGATGTAATCGGCCTCATGGCCTGCCTTGCGCTCCATGATCGCGGGGCTGGCCTCGGCCATGGCCTTGGCGATCTCGTCCGGCTCCCGGCCCTTGCTGGCCAGCTTCATAGCCGCAATGAAGTCGCACTTGCTGAGGTCGTCACCGAAGCGTTTGACCAACCCGGCCATTTCGCTGCGGTAGTCGTCCACGGCGCTGCGGCGATACCGGCGCACACTCCGCGGGGCGGTGATCTCGGCCAGTCGTGCCGTCCGTTCCTGTTGGCGCTTAATGCTGTCCAGCACCTGCCCGGCCTGCTGCATCAGCTCCGGCCCTGCGGTGGCGGTCTTGCCCTTGGATTCACGCAGCAGCACCCACGGCTGATAACCGGTGCGGGTGGTGTGCTTGTCCTTGCGGTTGGTGAAGCCCGCCAAGCGACCATAGTGGCGGCTGTCGGCGCTGGCCGGGTCGGCGTCGTACTCGCGGGCCAGCTTCCGGGCGATTACGCCCCTGTGACCTGCTGGGGCGTCCTGAGCCACTTTTACCCATGCCTGATAGTTCTTGGGGCTGGTCTCCACGATCAGCGCCGGCTCCCGGCCCTCGGCTTTCATGTCATCCAAGTCGAACTCACTGAGATCGTCCACCAGCACCAAACCATGCCGCTCCTGCTCGGCGGGCCTGATATACACGTCATTGCCCTGGGCATTCATCCGCTTGAGCCATGGCGTGTTCTGGAGCACTTCGGCGGCTGACCATTCCCGGTTCATCATCTTGCCGCTGGCGGCATCCCGTATGCCGATGTCGTACCGGTCGCAGCCCATGGCCTTGAGCTGCCGGGCGATGGCTTGCGCGGTGCGGTCACCCTTTACTTGAGCTTGAAAACCAGCCATATACCCCCCTGTTGTTCGATGATTTGCGGCTCCAGCCAAAGCCATGATGCGATCAGCAGCGCCAGAATAGGCGTCACGGAAGCGATCAAGACCCCGGCCCACAACTTCCATGTCCAGCCACGGGCGGCGCTCCGGGCGCTCTGCGCGGCGCTGCTCACCTCGGCGGCTACCTCCCGCAACTCCTTGGCCAGCTCCACCCATGCCGCCCCTGTCTGGCGTTGGGCTTTCAGCCACTCCGCTGCCTGCGCCTCGCTGGCCTGCTGAGTCTGGCTCATGACCTGCCGGGCCTCGTCGGCCAGTGTCGCCATGCTCTGGGCCAGCGGTTCGATCTGCTCCGCTAACTCGTTGATGCCTCTGGACTTCTTCACTCTGTCTATCGCGCTCATGCTCGATAACCTCCCGGTATTCTTGTAAGTCGATGATCTGGCCGTTGGCCGTGTCGATGGCTAGGGCGGTGTCGGCCCGCTCGGTGCGGATGCCCCGGCCCTCCATCTCCACCACGTTGGGGCCAAGATGGATGCCCGGCAGGCGCTCGATGCCCTGCGCCTCAAGTGTTCTATGGTCAATGCGGGCGTCGTGACCAGCCCGCTCTAATGCCCGGTTGGCATGGTCGGCCCATGCCTCGCGGGTCTGCTCAAGCCATGCCTTGGGCTTCAGGCTCTCGGACTTCTGCGCCCCGCCCCGCTCTGGCTGTTTGGCGTTGTACCGCTTGAACCACTGG
>NZ_JAWOWK010000031.1:0-7695 GCF_033340375.1 Vibrio sp. 1167
ACCCAAACGTTTTTGATCTATAAACTGCATATGTTTCTTCAGATCTGGTAAGTCAAGATACCTCGGTGAACGCTTACGGTAGCGAGGCGTAACGCGGTTCATTCAAACGCAAATCCGTGCTGATGATCGCAGGCAGATCCAGTTTGAGCGTCTCTAAGCCACCATCGATTTCTCGTGTAACCAGAACCGTTTCCCCTTCTACTTTCACTTCCGATACAAATGTCCCCTGCGGACGATTCGACAGTGCTGCCAACATTTGCGCGACTTGGTTGTTATCCGTATCGATTGACTGTTTACCCAGAAGCACCAATTGAGCCTGTTCTTGTTCCATCACGACTTTAAGTAACTTCGCGACCGCAAGCGGTTCTGGTGACGGTTCAACATCAATATGAATCGCACGATCCGCACCTAATGCAAGCGCTGAGCGCAATTGTTCCTGACAACTGGTGTCACCAATCGACACCACTAACACCTCTTCTGCTACCCCAGCTTCTTTAAGGCGTACCGCCTCTTCCACCGCAATTTCACAGAATGGGTTCATCGTCATCTTCACGTTGTTGGTTTCCACGCCGGAACCATCAGATTTCACTCTTACTTTAACGTAAGGGTCAATTACACGTTTAATCGCAACCAGTACTTTCACATTCCCTCCTAGCAGATCGCAAAGCGATACGCGTCCTAGCAATTGGGTCATGCGCGACAAAGATTTGCATTAAAGCTCAGGTTTTTCATAACCTTGCTTGGTAAAAACACATCATGACACCGTCACTCAAAACCTTTATCACGCCCTATGACGTTACCATTTGAGCTTAGTTTAGTTTACGTTTACGTCAACTGGAATATAGTTCTTTATACGAGCACTGCGTAATAGAAGAAGCACCTAAAACACAAAGAAAGGTTTCGTATAAAGGAAGCAAGAAGATGGAAAGAGAATGCATGGAATTTGATGTGGTGATTGTCGGCGCCGGACCTGCTGGTTTGAGTGCAGCATGCCGCTTAGCGCAACTCAATCAAGAACGTGAAGGTGAACCTCTGTCTATTTGTGTGGTAGAGAAAGGTTCAGAAGTTGGTGCACATATCTTATCTGGCGCGGTATTCGAAACACGTGCACTGGATGAACTTTTTCCTGATTGGCAAAGCATGGGCGCGCC
The DNA here is from genome assembly GCF_033340375.1 of Vibrio sp. 1167. Taxonomy (NCBI): domain Bacteria; kingdom Pseudomonadati; phylum Pseudomonadota; class Gammaproteobacteria; order Vibrionales; family Vibrionaceae; genus Vibrio; species Vibrio sp. 1167. The sequence continues at coordinate 1,152 of NZ_JAWOWK010000031.1, forward strand.
TCTTTCCGCAGCTGTAAAAAACGATGCCTTCTTGTACCTAACCACAGAACTTAATCACGTTCGTGTTCCCCACTTTCTTACACCTAACCCAATGCACAATGACGAAAACAACTACGTCATCAGCTTGGCGAACTTATGTCGTTGGTTAGCAGAACAAGCAGAATCACTTGGTGTCGAGGTCTATCCCGGTTTCGCCGCATCCACGATTAACTACGATGCATTTGGCGCTGTTACAGGGGTAAACACCAGCGACATGGGTTTGGACAAGAAAGGAGAAGCCAAACCCAACTTTGAAGCAGGTATCGAGCTAAAAGCCAAATACACCGTATTCGCCGAGGGGTGCCGAGGTCATCTAGGTAAAGAGCTCATTCAACGATTTGGTTTAGACGATGATAAACAATCGCAACATTATGCGCTTGGGCTTAAAGAGATTTGGGAGTTACCTGTCGATGCCAAAGGTCAATCAGGCAGCGTGATTCATTCTGCAGGGTATCCTCTGTGTGAATCCAGCACCACAGGCGGCGGTTTTCTCTACCACATGGAGAACAACCAAATCGCCGTTGGGCTTATTGTCGACTTAAATTACAGCAATCCTTACTTGAGTCCGTTTGACGAATTTCAACGCTTTAAGCACCACCCTGCAATCGAGCAACATTTGAAAGGCGCTCACCGAATCGCTTACGGCGCAAGAGCCATAGCGAAAGGAGGGTTGTCTTCTCTGCCGAGACAGCAATTCCCCGGCGGTTTATTGATTGGCTGTGATGCGGGCACCTTAAACGTCGCCAAAATCAAAGGCAGCCATACTGCAATGAAATCCGGTTTGTTAGCCGCAGAAGCCATTGCTGAAGCATTCACAGAATCCAATTCGGAACCGGATTACCAAACCAAGTTTGAAGATTCATGGTTATATGAAGAACTTAATGACACACGCAACTTTGGTGCAAATATTCATAAGTTCGGCAGTGTGATCGGCGGCGCACTTTCCACCTTCGAGCACAATCTATGGCAGCCACTGGTAAAGAAACCAATACCGTGGACGGTCACAGATCCTTCGCACGATCATGAACAACTGAAACCAACCGACGAGTGCCAACCTATTCAATACTCGAAACCAGATGGCGTAATCAGCTTCGATAAACCTTCATCGGTATTTTTGTCAGGTACGCAACACGAAGAGAATCAGCCTTGCCACTTGCAACTCGCCTATCCTCATATTCCGATTCAAGTCCATTTAAAGAAGTTTGATGAGCCAAGCCAGCGCTACTGCCCTGCTGGCGTGTATGAAGTGGTAGAAGTCGAAGGCGAGCGAATATTCCAAATCAATGCCGCAAATTGTGTGCATTGCAAAACCTGTGACATCAAAGATCCATCGCAAAACATTACATGGAAAGCACCAGAAGGTGGCGGTGGACCGAGTTATCAGAATATGTAGTCCCTGGATTAACCAAAATAAAACGGCATCTGAATAGTTCAGATGCCGCTTAACATTAATGGTTATCTTGCCAAAGATAAATTATTAGTCCGTTGTAAACACGTGATGTTGGAACAACTGGTCAACAATTTCATGCGAGGTCGCTGATGCGCCCAGTTCTAGGCCAGACATGTCGAAGTGCTCCAGTGCGACCGATGTAGATTGGCCTGTCTCATTAGTAATCGTTAGGTTGAGGGTATCCTGTTCACCATCAAAACTAGCGCTGACGTGATCCAACAAGGCTTCCATGGCCGCCACATCATCATCTGCTGGTGAAACAATATCACTCAAGTCTAATTTATCTTCACCGAGATTAAAGTCTTTGATGACATCCATAGATGCTTCAGAACTTAAAGACTCATTGGTGAAAGTAAACGTATCGCTCCCTTCACCTCCCGTTAGGATATCATTCCCTAAACCTCCGATGAGAATGTCATTGCCAAGACCACCCACTAGGATGTCATCGCCTGCAGCGCCATTTAAGGTATCTTCACCGTCTTGTCCCAGCATGATATCAATAGTCTCACTACCATCAAGCAAGTTGACCAGGTCATTACCCATGACAGCATGACGCTCAGTAGAAGCGACGTCTGCACCTGATTCACTAAGTGTTAGAGTAAAGGCGTTGTCACTCACCCCGCCTCTTCCGTCTGACACTTTAAAGAGAAAGTTAAGATCAACTTGTTGGTTACCTTCTAAGGTAAAGCTATCACTTTGTGTAAAGCTGTAACTGCCGTTTGACTCGACCTCTAACAAGCCAAATGCCGTTTCAACATGTAAGCTCCCATCGACTTGACTCGTCGAAAAAACAAGGTCTTGGTCGACGGTGACATCATGCAAATCAGCACTTAAAAGAGTGAAATCCCCATCAGCCAAAGAGACTGTCATGATGTCGCCATCTGCATCTTGGCTTCCTGACAGCAACTCACCAGCAATTGGTTCAGGTGAAAAATGATTGAGGAATTGGCCTAACTGCTCGCCAGAATCGATAAATACAACTTGGTCGCTCAATTCTTCCAGTGCTTGGGCTGCACTTTCATTGTCTGACGTTGCAATACCAATACCATAAACTTTGGCATCATGCGTTTGCTTATAGTCTTCCCATCGTTCATTCAAATCTGGAGCTGCTGTTTCACCTTCTTTAGGGTTTGGTGCACCGTCAGAGATAAAGAATATGGTCTCTTTACTTTCGATTGGCTGTTCTTTCAAGTACAGATCCCAATCAAAATTGCCGTTTTCATCTAAGCCATCTTGCCAAGGGAATTGAGTTCCTATTTCATTGAAGGCCATGACGGCTTCTAGTGCCTTGCTGTAGTCTGTGTTCGTACCGTGATTAATATCACACCATTGACTCACGTAAGAGGCAACTTCGCTGAGATATTCAGGATCATTGGAATCACGTCCATTCAGCAAAGGCGGACGGCTCATTTCCTCTACTTGATCTAAAGTTAACCAGCTCTGTGTAGACGTATCTCCATCAAAGCGAACCAAACGAATGTAAGTATTGGATTGCCCACCCTCTTCAATCATGTTCTCAACCATTGAGTGAAGGGCTTCCGCAGCTTTGTAAGCTCTTGATTCTGTCTTGGGTGCAGTAGCCTCACTACCGACGGTATTTTGCCCATCAAATGTGCGAGTCATACTGTTTGATTCATCAAACACAACCGTCACTTTGTTAATCGGCAAGTCTTCCATTTCAGCAAAGCCATGTACTGGCGATGAAGTTGGGGCATGGTTTTCAGTTACATTTAGAGTGACCTGAGTTGTGTCTTTGTCCGTACCATCCGTCGCCGTGACTTCCAACTGATAACTATCCTGAACAGAGTGGTCTAGCTTAACTCCGTCTTTAAGCCAAATCTCACCGCTATTTGAATCTACGCGGAATAAATTGGCATCACCGCCACTTAGCTCGTATTTAATGGTATCTGCACCATCAGGGTCGAAAGCTTTAACCTTACCCACCAACAATCCAGCTTCCTGCTCTGCAACGTTAAAAGTTGCATTATCCGCAGTTGGCATACCGCTGACATCGGTTCCATGAGTCTGATCTGCATCAGTATTGCTAATAAACTCAGGAGCGCGATCTCGAATATCGATTGTCACTTCACCAGTCGCGGTATCGCCGTCTGCATCGAGAACGGTGATATTGAATTTTTCTTGTTGATGACCCTTAACATTCGTCGCTTTGTAGTCATAGCGACCATTTTCAAAGTTAAGAGTTAGCGTACCATGCTCTGTGTCGATCTCTGCTAACGAGTGTAGAGAGATAATTGCCCCATTACTGGCACTTACTGTGCCATCAGCTTTATTGTAATGATAGGTTTCACCATCAACTTCAATTTGATCCACCCATTGGCTATCGCCATTAATATCATCTAGAAGATTGCTCTGAAGCTGCCCTGATACTGTTTTGTTCAGAAGCCCCTCTATTTGTGAGTCATCAGTTACTACCAGTGCAGAGCCTTTATCGGTTGCAACTGGTTCTAGATATTTCATATCCGCACCAGCGCCAATACCAATTGACCAGATGTTCTCTAAAGATGCACCACTCGAATCGATACTGCGATCCATCGCATTTTCAAGAATGATGCTTTGCTCAGCGTCTGTCGGTTGATCCCAACCATTAGCTAAGTACTCGTAGCGCTGCTCACTTTCAAAATCGTCTGCTGTAGACCACTTCATTAAGCTCTCGCGCAACTCTGTATATGCCGGATCTGACGTATTTGTCCATGAATTGAAGTCGCTTGGCGCACCATCCGAAATAAAGTAAAGCTGATGATTGCTAGTGTCATCTGTTTCTTGGCTAAGGTCAGTTAAGGCAGCATTTACCTGGTCAATCGCTTGGCTATATGGCGTCCAGCCACCACGACCAATTGAATCCAAGTAAGCATCAATCTCATCCACAGATTCTAGCCATTCAGACGTTTGACCATCTGGATAACCTGAGTGCGTCGCAATCTTAAATCGAACGTCACCAAGATCATCATACTTTTCAAACATGGTCTTAATTGCACTGCGTGCTAGGTCCCAGCGAGTAACTTCAACGCCTTGCTCGTTTTTAACCATGTCATCCCACATCGAACCCGATGCATCTAACGCGATAACAACACTGTTGTTTTGTGGATCAACATCCATGATTTCATGGTGCTCTGAATTAACTGAAGGTAGAGAGTCAACAACACCAAGGTGCAAAGTTGCATTTTCAACTCGGCCACCCGCATCCACTTGAACGCTAACAGGGATATCTAATGTGTCAGCACCGAGTTCCGAGTGATCTACTGGCTCATATTGCTCGACGGTATAATGCCCAGTTTTACCATCAATGCTCGCTTCAATGACTTTGACCTTATCATCACCTGAGCCAACATATCCGGTTAAAGTACCGCGATCATCACTCACTTCAAACACCACTGGCTTGCCTTCACTGGTAACGGTCTCCAGATTCTGTTCAGAATCAAATCGGAACTCAGCATCTGATGCAGAACCAAGGTTGGCAACTAAATCACCTTCAGCATGTACGCCAGAACTCGCACCAACTGCAGACTCATCGAGCATGATATGCGAATCATCCAATGAAATAGGCTCACCTACTACATGCACTGTTACTTCAGCTTTATCAGTCAGACCATCCGCATCTTCAATGACGTATTCAAATGAGTATTCCTTTATTTCCCCAGTCTTAATCGTGCGCTGATCTTCTGGCAATGATTCAAGATATTTGGCTGCATCAAACACCAATTTGCCATCTATTAAGTTTAGATATTCTGTTTGTGGGTAGTTAATAATAGTCAGTTCGTCACCGTCTGGATCGCTATCATTCGCTAACACATCCAGCTCTAGAATACCGGCTCCTGTTGTTTGATAGTCCTCATCAAAGCTCGTCAAATCGGCAGAAACTTGTGTTACAAAGTACTCCGACCCCTTAGGATCAACCAAGCCATCTTTGTAACCCACGGCTGACATTTCAATGCTATCAAAATATCGACCATCCGCATCAATACTTACAACTTGCTTACGATTGCCAGTTCCTTCAAATACTCCCGAAGCGACAACCTCACCTTTGTAGTAAGCCTTCCAAACACCGCGCTCAACTCCAGGCTCCCAAGAGCTCCAAAGATTTTCAACTTGAACTTTAGCATGATCTGCGACTTGTCCATCAGCGAAAGTGAAACGCATAGCCTCACTGTGTGAAGTAGCATCATCGAATCCAATTTGACCGTCTTTTACCTGATCCGTACCACCATCTAAGGAAGAGCTAACCCCAAACTTATGCGTACCACCGTCACCAGTGTAATCCGCCTTGTTAGCGTCACCGATTTTGTTACCTGTGTTGGTATCAACGATGTAGTAGTCCACACTAATATCTGCACTGTCGTCCCAGTTCGTGTGATCTAAAACCTTAGTCTCTTTCTCAATACCTTTGTCATCTTCAGCGATTGGAGCTTCGTTAATGTCATTTATCACGACATTGACGTTAGCCGTATCCTTTGCCCCAGACTGGTCTTCAGCTTCTACCAATAGTTGGTAGCTATCTGACGTTTCATGGTCAAAGACTACGCCACTTTTAACGCTGATCTCACCTGTGTGACTGTTTATTTCAAAAAGGTCAGTATGGTTGGTTAACTGATAAGTTACATTGCTACCTTTATCGACATCAAATGCCTCAACCTGCCCAATTACGCCAGCAACAGCATTCTCATTAATGCTAAATTGGTAACTATCGGTATCGGCTTTGCCATCTTCATCTAGGCCGTGGCTATCATTCGTTCCACTAATAAATTCAGGAGCATCGTTGTTACCTGTAATAGTCACAACCACGTCATGAGTCGTGCCATCCGCAGACGTCACTGTCATGGTGCGAATCACCGGACCGCTATCGGCGTCTAACGCTTGCACATCTGGGTGACTGTTGTTCAGCGCATACGTCCAGTTGCCATCAGCATCGATAGAGAACGTACCCCAGTTGCCATCTTGCACGTCGGTTTGCGGTTGGAAGACCGCTTCACCTGCATCAGGGTCATCCACGTTTAAGTTGCCGCCAGTGGTCAGCGTTACGTCTTCTTGAACCGCGCC
>NZ_JAWOWK010000032.1:0-6368 GCF_033340375.1 Vibrio sp. 1167
GGGGTCGCGGGTTCGAGTCCCGTCCACTCCGCCACTTATATTAAGCCTCAGTCGAAAGACTGAGGCTTTTTTCGTTTCTACTGCGGCGTTTCCCTGAAGTGTGTTTACACCTAATTAGACTACTCCCCATAATCCCTACTAAGTGAACTTTGCGTGATTACACACTAGGCTTTAATTAATATAGGCCGTTGATGCTGTGGAAAGACAATATGACCTACAAACAAACCTAAGTAATCTATGGTATTCAAAGGCGTTCAACGGCTTGAATCTTGATGAGAAAGAAAAAACGAGCTGTGCGCATAATCCAGAAAAGCGTCATATATACCCCAATCTCTCCTGGCTCAAAAATCAAACGACTTGAAAAGAATTGGAAGGTGAAAGATTGAAGGAGCTCTTCATTAGCGAGGTGATGATTTTCGACGCTGAACATTTGATGAGTCTCAGAAAAAATATATCGCCAAAGGGTAAGAAGCGCCAGAACAGAGAGGGGTAGCTTAGCTCGAGGCTGTAAGCTATGCGGAATACTCACAAACGTCAAAGCTCAAACCCATTAAGAGAGTCGCTTTACATCTAAGTGGTTATGTGCTCACTAGCGGTACTAGAAAATAGTTAAGTATTCCAAATGGATTATATGAAAAAGCCAACTGCTAAAGCGGTTGGCTTAGTATAAAAATCTCGACGTACTTTAGAGCGAGAAATGATGTCTAAAGAATACGTTTTAAAACACCATCTGCCTTTAGGCGGGTGATTTTTCTGACCAGTCGCTGCACCCCTATAGGATAGTCTTCTACTTTCTCTAATTGCTTATAAGTACAGATAAGGTGAGTATGCTCAAGAATACGCGAAACTTCGTCTTCAAACTTCTCAGTGAGCTTCGCATAATTGTCTTGTATGAGTAGCCCATTTTCTAGGTCGAGTGACCAAGCACGTGGATTTAGGTTATTCCCAGTAAGTAGCATATAGCGTTTATCAACCCAAATACCCTTAAGGTGGAAGCTGTTATTGTCATGCTTCCATAGGTGAATTGACAATTTACGTGCGGCGATATTCGCTTCATTGGCTTTCGCAAAGCGACGCAAATTCACTTCGTAAAGATATGGAAGTCCGCCAATGGTTTTAAAGTCTTCCTCAGGTGCAATGTAAAAGTCGTTGGCGGTTTTATCACCCACAACAATAGTTACTTTCACACCACGCTTCATGGCTCGTTTCACTTCACGATGAAGTGCTTTAGGGAAGTTAAAGTAAGGCGTACAAATGAAAATTTCGTCTTGGGCTGCTGCCAATAACTTTACAATCTGTTGATTGAGTAGATTACGGCGTTTGCCTAGCCCAACTAACGGAGTGACTTTTACGCTTTCTTCTGTTGCAGCTTGGTCTTCAAACTTATAGTTGGCTTGAGCAAGAGAAGCCCTCAGTTGGCGAATCGCCGACTTTATTTCTTTGGTTTCTGGCTTATCTTTTCCTGCAAGATCATTAACGGCAGGGTGAGCAATCATTTCTTCCTGAATGAATTGCACCATTGAATTCGCTAAAGGTTCATGTCGAATCACATGGTAACGATCAAATCGATAACGTTCATGATAATGGAGATAAACGTTATTTAAGCTCGCCCCACTATAGATAACAGTATCATCGACAATGAAGCCTTTTAAATGCAGTACCCCAAAAACTTCTCTGCCACGCACTGGTATGCCATAGACAGGGATTGGGTGCTGGTACTTACTGGCATATGCTTTGTAAAGCGCTGAATTACCCTCAGATGTCTCCGCACCAATCAGGCCACGCTGCGCTCGATGCCAGTCGACACAGATATTGATGTCCAACCCAGGATTGCGCTGTTTCGCTTCATAAAGCGCAGTGAGAATTTCACGTCCAGCTTCATCATCTTCCAGATATAGAGCGACTAGGTAAATTCGCGACGTTGCTTTGCTGATAGCATCTAAAAGACGGGTTCTGAATGATTCTGCTGAATACAGAACATCAAAGTCTTCCGGATTGACAGCGAGACTTGGCAACTGTTCGAATGGATTCCTACTTACTATCATATCGGTATGAGTACCTTAGTTTAGTGCAATATTGCGAACCTGCCATTTTATCAAAGATATGATTTACCTGGCTACAAAAGCACGCGTTTTGATGTCGTTGAAGAGATGAATTGCATTGGAATGAGATCTTTACCGCTATCTACGTAACGTTGAAATGCCATTTTTAGCGGGTGTGGTAGCTCAGAGCAATCAATTGTTGTGAATCCATGCTTGGAATAATAGGATTCGAGATGTGTAAACGCGAAGCAATAATCGCCATCAGTGAAAACATTGTTTTTACAATGAGTTAGTAGTTTTTTTCCAATCCCTGTTCCCCTAACTTTCGGAATGACCAACATTCCTGTCAACAGACGAACTTTATCTACACTTTTTAAACGTAGTAACGCCATGATTTCACCCTTATGGCTTGCTGTAATGATCAATTCATCCTTTTTGGCTCGACCCGCAGGGTAGTACGCTTTGTATAGTTTCTTAATGAGGGGGAGCTTGATGGGATTTAACACTTCTATGATTAATGAGTCTGGTATTGTCACTGCGGTTAAAAGATAACTAATGTAGAATGTCGACAGTTTAAGAGAATCTTATCTGGTGTTGCAAACCTACTATGCAAATTAAAACAAATGCGAGCCTAAAGGCTTACCATACTTTTGGAATTGAACAATCGTGTTCCTATTTAGCTATCGTTGAGTCGCTCGAAGATGTTATTGAGCTATTTCAAAACCCAAGATTCACCCATTTACCGAAACTTTTTTTAGGTAAAGGAAGTAATGTTCTTTTTACAGAACATTTTGAGGGATTAGTGATTGTTAATCGAATCATGGGTAAAGAAGTCACGGAAACGGATGAGCACTACCTATTACATATTGCCGGTGGTGAAGATTGGCCTGAATTAGTTTCCTGGTGTGTGAATCAGGGGATCGGTGGGATCGAGAACTTAGCTTTGATTCCAGGTTGTGCTGGCTCGGCTCCTATTCAGAACATTGGTGCGTATGGCCTAGAGCTAAAAGATATCTGTGATTATGTAGATGTTCTTGATCTAACTACGTTTGAAAACAAAAGAATGCACGCCCAAGACTGTGAGTTTGCCTATAGGGATTCCATATTTAAACATGCGTTGCACGGAAAGTGCTTTATCACCGCATTAGGGCTTAAGTTGGCGAAGCAATGGCAGCCGATTAACCAGTACGGTCCTTTACAAAGTATCCCAGAAGAACAACTCAGCCCTGCTTCTATCTTCGAACGAGTATGCCAAGTGCGAAAGGCAAAACTGCCAGATCCAACCAAGATAGGTAACGCAGGTAGTTTCTTTAAAAACCCAGTGATCACGCAAGATCACTATGATCGACTCACAAAAAAATACCCTAACGTAGTAGCCTACCCAGCTTCTGGAGGAATGAAAATTGCTGCTGGTTGGCTTATTGATCAGTGTGGATTAAAGGGGAAGTCTGTACATGGTGCGCAGGTCAACCCTATGCAAGCTTTGGTTTTGACCAACATAGATAATTGTAGTGCTGATGACATTGTCGCGCTTGCTTCTTTAGTGAAGCAGACAGTATGGGACAAATACCAAATCATACTTGAGCATGAAGTACGCTTTCTCAATCGTACCGGGGAGACCAATTTGACTCAGATCGAGGCATCTAGATGAGAAAAGATCACTCTACGAAACTTTATATTTTAAAGTTATTAAGTGATGGAGAGTTTCATTCAGGAGAAGCTTTGGGCGACGATCTTAATGTTTCCAGAGCGGCAATCGCTAAGCACATTAAAGGTCTTAGTGAATGGGGTATTGATATTTATCGAGTGCAAGGGCGCGGTTACCAATTAGCCTCACCATTGCAGCTGTTAGACGAGACTCTCCTTACCACTAGCTCGGAGTCACTTGTTGAACTCGTCCCTGTGATTGACTCAACGAATCAATATTTGCTCGACAGGGTCGCGGATTCGGAAAAGGGCCGTGTTTGTATTGCTGAATATCAAGCACAAGGGCGTGGTCGCCGCGGTAGACAATGGGTCTCACCGTTTGGCTCTAACTTATACCTCTCTATGTATTGGCGACTGGATGCAGGAATGGCTGCGGCAATGGGCTTGAGCTTGGTGATTGGGATTGTCGCAGTGGAAGCTCTGGAAGAAGTAGGCATGCAAGGTGTTAAACTCAAGTGGCCGAATGACTTGTATTATCAAGACAAAAAACTGGCCGGAATCTTGGTTGAAATGTCGGGTCAGGCCGGTGGGGCTGCTCATCTAGTGATTGGGATGGGCCTGAATATTGGAATGCCTGACGACCAGCCTGAGATTGACCAGCCATGGACCACGTTGAACCAAGTAAATCAGAGTCTCAAGATCGATAGAAATGTTCTAGCAATGACACTTATCAAGCATTGGAATTCCGCACTTGTCGAATATGAAATGAAAGGACTTACTGGCTTTATCGAACGTTGGAATCGGTTAGACAATTTCCTTAATCGTCAGGTCAAACTGCTTATTGGTCCTAGAGAGGTATATGGCGTCGTTCGAGGCATCGATCATCAAGGTGGAATATTAATCGAAACCTCCCAAGGACTAGAGACTTATATTGGTGGTGAAATCTCGTTGCGTAAAAGTGACTAATCTTCGATTACTTTCGCAACGAGACTTTATCAACTAAGTGGTTAACGCCTTTGTGTAGAATCAAGTGGGCTCTCTCACGAGTTGGAAGAATATTCAATTCTAAATTGAGCCCATTAATATCATGCCAAATTTGCTTCGCTTTTTTCTTTGCGTCATCGACAGAGAGTTGTGTGTAGTGGCTAAAATAAGAGCCTGGTTTCGTAAAGGCCCCTTGGCGAAACTTTAAAAAGCGTTCTACATACCAATGTTCAATGGTCTCTGTTTCTGCATCGACATAAATTGAAAAATCTAAAAAGTCAGAGACGAAGACACGATGCGGGTCATGTGGATAGTCCATTCCACTTTGAAGAACGTTTAAACCTTCAATAATAAGAACATCCGGTCTATCCACTTTTCTTAGTTCATCAGTAATGTCATACGTGATGTGAGAGTAGATGGGTACTTCAAGATCGGGCTTTCCTGCCTTTACGTCAGACATGAACTCGACTAAACGCTTGATATCATAGGATTCAGGGAAGCCTTTACGATGCATGATACCGCGTTCTTCTAGTACTTTTTTCGGATATAGGAAGCCATCTGTTGTAACCAAGGAGACTTTGGGATGATTCTCCCAACGAGAAAGCAATGCCGTTAGAATACGAGCAGTCGTACTTTTGCCTACAGCAACACTGCCAGCGATACCAATTACGAAAGGGGGAGCATGTTCCTCTGTATTTAAGAATTGTTGTAATACGGAATTGCGGCTTTGACGAGCTTGGACATACAGATTCAAAAGACGAGACAAAGGAAGGTAGATCTCGACCGCTTCCTCCATGGTTAGGTTTTCATTAATGCCCTGAAGCGCAGTCAAGTCGTCTTCAGAAAGTGTCATCGGTACAGAGTTTCTTAACTCGGCCCAATTTGCACGGTCAAATGACAAAAATGGACTCATGGGTCTCTTTATATCCTTGGTTTAATAGAAGCAAGAACATACATCAAGCGAACTTCAAAGCAAACGACAAAGGTCGAAGTTTGCTTTAAAAAAGCTAAGTTTGTACGAATTTGCAGCAAACGAATCTAAAAAATCGAAATTTATGATTTTTTTTCAAATTACTATTGCAACCTAGAAAATCATTCAATAGAATGCGCACCACTTATGCCGACTTAGCTCAGTAGGTAGAGCAACTGACTTGTAATCAGTAGGTCACCAGTTCGATTCCGGTAGTCGGCACCATTCTTTCCTTTAGTAGTCTGAATGGCTTGAAAATTTGGAGGGGTTCCCGAGTGGCCAAAGGGAGCAGACTGTAAATCTGCCGGCACTGCCTTCGATGGTTCGAATCCGTCCCCCTCCACCATATTCTTTAGGAAATAGCTCTCAGAGTTACGTGTTGCGGGCATCGTATAATGGCTATTACCTCAGCCTTCCAAGCTGATGATGCGGGTTCGATTCCCGCTGCCCGCTCCACTCTAATTTGAGTGCTGATATAGCTCAGGTGGTAGAGCGCATCCTTGGTAAGGATGAGGTCGGCAGTTCGAGTCTGCCTATCAGCACCAGCTCTCAAGTTTATTTCCTTTTGATATTAGATTTACCAATTATCTTTTTTTGGTTGCGTGGTCAATTTGGGCCACCTAAATCCGTACCTAGAGGGACCACTCATGTCTAAAGAAAAATTTGAACGTACGAAACCGCACGTTAACGTTGGTACTATCGGCCACGTTGACCACGGTAAAACA
>NZ_JAWOWK010000033.1:0-5908 GCF_033340375.1 Vibrio sp. 1167
GTTTGCAGTGAGTCTTGTGGTGAAAGTGGTCTGCTGAAAGTAGGTTTATGCGGCACTCACCCCTTAACGCGGCGTTATGCGACAAGGCAAAATTTTTAGATTTCTCTAAATTTAATCTCTTTGGCCAACCGTTTTTTGGTCTCGGCAAATCCGTATTTTCGGCTCAAATTCTTGAATCACTCAAACCGTAAAACATGCCAAAATTCGTGAAGTTGCCTCATTAAAAATCGCATTTGGGCGCGGAAAGTTTTTCGGTCGCAAAGTGTGGAAAGGGCAAGTTTACGGGAAGTCGGTGCTTGCTGAAATTTCTGTTCGTTAAGTTTCTCACAAGTAAAAGCCAAATCTTCGCTTTAAAGCAGCGTTCCGCGCTTGTGACGGCCTTTTTACGAAATGTTGAATCCGTTGGTTCTTGAATCACAAATAGTTATCTGCGCGTTTGTGCTTTTTCGTGTTTAAGGTAATGTTTTCGTTAGCCAATTTAGCATTGCCGAAAAATCGCATAACAAACAATTTAAGCAGATTCGCAACGCGTGGCAGTTTTGGTTTGCAGTGAGTTTTGTGTTTACGACGCAATGCGGTAGCTTTTGTATTGCGTTGCTCACTACTTAATTGGGCGTTAGCCTACACGAACTCTAATTGTAGACAAGTATTTAAAATCAAGGTTTTTATATAAGTAATGACTATAGAAAAGATAGAGAAAGAAAACAGAATTCTAGGGATGATTTCACTAGCCGCGATTGCACTGGTGCTTGGTGGTGTTGAAATTGATAAAGTTAACTTAGGCTTTATTACAATAAAAAATGTAGGTTATATGTTCAAGTGGGGGCTGTTTTTGGGTGTATCATATTTACTTTGGGGTGCGTACCAAAACTGGCGAAAATCTGTTGCTAAGCTTTGCGATGAAAATTTAGAGGAGTATTTATGTACATATCTAACAGAAGTGCTCGTAGACCAAATAAGAGAAGAAGGTCCGCACTTTTGTGAGACTAATCAAACGAAGGGTAATTTACGTGACTGGGCTAATGTCTCTGCGAAGTCATCATGCTTTCTTTACGATGCTCATTGCGGAAAAAGTAGTAACAATCGTCGCCTGAGAGTTCAATTGCAACATACGAATGAGTTCAATAGTACATCTGAAATCGAACATGTAGTGCATGGTTTTTATAGTAACGAAATGCCTAAGCTAAAGAGAGCCTATTGGTTTCAATGGGTTGCGGTACAGCCGTTTTTTAAGCAGTATATTCTACCAGCAATTTTTGGTTGCTTTGCTTGGGTTACTTTGGTGGCTCATCTACTAGTAGGCTAACAAACAATTTAAGAGTGATTCCCCACGTTCGGCATTTTTGGTTTGGGTCAGGTTCAATGTTTATGGTGCCCAAATTGAGTTTAGTGGTAGCGTGGCTCACACCTTAATTGGGCGTTAGCTTACTCTCTAAAAATTAGAATCTTATAGCAAATGTTTAGCGCCGAGCTAAATCGCAATATCGTGCTCTGGCAATGTTTTATTTTGTACTCGTCTTGTTCCTATCTAAGCTGTATCAGGTATCAGGTATCAGGTATCAGGTATCTGTTTGATATCAAGGCGGTGAAAATTCAAGCATCGCCTCGTTAGGTGTAAGTGGCAAAGCCCTCGTGTGAAATCAGCAATTCAAATGTCAGCTTTTGTGTGTGAAGCTCCGTGAGTCTCCACGCTCGTCGGTTTTAGCCAGGTTCAAGGTAATTCAAAGTTCAAACCTGTAAATTCGGCTCAGTGGTACGTCTCAAGTTCATACTTCATGGCGTAGTAGGGTTATTTTTTGGTATACAATGGCTTGCATGAATTAAGCTAACAAGGCGTTCAAGAGGGACAGTCAACGCGTGGCGAGTTTGGCTCAAATCTTGGAATCGGTGTTTACTGTGGTAAATTGAAGTTTGGTGGTAGCGCGTTGCTGCCCCTTAACGCGGCGTTAGTACGGGGTTGGCATCAAAGGTTAAAAGTTTCAGTGTTTATTGGTTTCTTTTCCAAGTTTTACAACTGAACGGGCGTGCCTTTCACGTTCTTTCCGGTGGCACTATATGTGGAGTCTTCGCTTTGGCTTCACCGTTTACGGTTTCTAACTTTTTGGCTATTTCTCTGGCGCGGCTTCTTTTGTGTGGTTAGTTTTTTAATCTTAAATTCAGTACGTTGGTGTGGTTGTCAAAGTTCGGTGACCGAATCCTTTGCTAATTTGAAATTGGTCAAAATAGGGTAGTTTGGCGTGTTTTTCTTCTAGCTAACTTGAGTTTTGAGGTTAAGTTCTAGTTTCGCAGTTGCCCCTTCAGCTTCAGCGTTTTAAGCCAACAGTTTCGTGCTATATTTCAATATCTTGGTGCAAACTAAACGGTTTAGGAACAGCGTACTAACAAACAATTTAAGAGTGATTCGGCACGCTTGGCATTTTGGGTATGCGTTGGTTTTAGTGGTTAAGGTGGTATGCGGAAGCATCGGTATTGCGCGCCTCACACCTTAATTGGGCGTTAGTTTGCAAGAGGAAAAACGCAGCTATATCGCAAGATCTAGTGGTAAAAGCTCAAGGTTGAAATTGTCGTATCGGCGTTCAATTTCAGTGTTAATTAGCGTGGTGAAAATCCAAAATTGGTATCGTTTCACCGGCTGATTTGTTCTTTGGTGGTGTGACTTTTGGGCTAATTGAGTCGTACTTTTTTGTTGAAACTCTGCTCGTTGAGTTTGTTGGTTCAAAAGCCGATTTACTCGCTGAAATGACGTTTTCTCTGGTGTGGTAAGTTCACGTGGTTTCAGTGGCTTTGTTGAAAGCCCGCATTGTGAGATTGGTTTTCCAAAAGCGTTTTTTGGTGTTGTGAGTTCGTTTTCTGCGGCGTTGTTTGTTCCAAGTGGTTTCATTGACTAGCCGCTTTGAGATTACGCCTGACTTAAGTGCAATAAAGCACATAGAGTTTGTTGTTCGCAAAGTTTAAAACAACGTAAAATCAACCCGTTGGGTCTGCAAACTAACAAGCTGCTCAAGAGGGATTCACAACGCGTGGCATTTTTACTATGCGTTGATTTTAGTGATTAAGGTGGTATGCAGCGGCTTCGGTATTGCGTTGCTCACCCCTTAGCAGGGCGTTATAACACAGAATCAACTTCTTGCTCAAAAGGGTCAGTTGAACTATTATTTGTACGTTATTTTGTACTAACTGGAGTTCAATATGAGTCGTATTCATTTCGATCAAGATATTCAGCCTTTGTCTGAGTTTCGCGCTGGTGTAGCTTCATACATCAAACAAATCAATGAGACTCGTCGTCCATTGGTGATTACGCAACGTGGCAAAGGTGTTGCTGTTGTTCTCGATGTTGCTGAGTATGAAGCAATGCAAGAGAAAATCGAATTACTGGAAGAAATGCGCACAGCAGAAGCTCAGTTAGCTTCTGGTCTCGGTGTTTCCAATGATGATGCGCGTGCTCAAGCACTTGGGCGCATTAAGAAATGAAAGTAGTCTGGTCTCCATTAGCACTTCAGAAACTAGGTGATGCAGCGGAGTTTATTTCTTTGGATAATCCACCTGCGGCAGAGAAGTGGGTAAACGAAGTTTTTGATAAAACTGAACTCCTTGGAAGTATGCCTGAAATGGGGCGGTTTGTTCCTGAAATGCCCCATACGAATTATCGTGAAATCATCTTTGGTCACTATCGTATTATCTACAGTTTAAGCCACGAAATTCGCGTACTAACAGTTCGTAATTGTCGTCAAATTTTATCGGAAGATGACGTGTAAAACTGTGTTATAACAAACTGTTTAAGAGTGATTCGCAACGCTTGGCATTTTTGCTATGCGTTGCGTTTAGTGTTTAAGGTGGCATGCGGAAACATCGGTATTGCGTTGCTCACACCTTAACAGGGCGTTATAGCCTTCGGGAAAATTGAGATCAGGAAGTAATGGAAAATATAGAGCAGAGATTGTCAGAAAAAACTGCGGATTCAGTAGTACCTGAGTGGAGTAAGCAAGCTCAAATTAATATCGCTATCTCATTAGCTGCGCTGCTTGTAACAGCGTCTGCGATAACTTTGCCTATGATGTCAGCGGTGACGAATGTTGCTCATCCTTATTTAAATGACATCTTTTGGTTTGTTGGTGTAGGAGCCGTTATCACGTCAGCATTGCTAATAGACTGGGTACTTGATGAGTCAAAGTTAAACTTCCAAGCTAGGCTCCATTTAATGGGGAAGGGCTACTTAGCATTTGCTATTTTAATCTCCTTAATTAGCTTTGCGGTTACGGCTCAATTTTATACGTTGGAATATGGTGGGCAACATACATCAATATTTAGTACTCCTTTTGCTTTCTTCTTTTTTGCTTCGCTTAGTGTGTTTGCTAAGGTTATGACGGAAAATGACCAGGGAATGTACATTTGGGGTATTGGTATATTTTATGCCATCTCGTATTGGCTCATCAAAATGCCAGAGTTCTGGCTATAACAAACTGTTTAAGAGTGATTCGCAACGCATGGCATTTTTACTATGCGTTGGTTTTAGTGTTTAAGGTGGTATGCGGCGGCATCGGTATTGCGTTGCTCACACCTTAACAGGGCGTTATACAAACGGAGAAAGTTGTGAGTCAGGATGAATTAAATATTGAACATTTACCACTTCAAAATGAGCTAGTTAAGTCCGCCAGTGTATCATTTTCCTCTGAGGACAATGTATTAGCAGCGGTGCTGTTGGGTTCACTTGCTGCCGGCAAAGGCGATCGAATATCTGATGCTGACATTCTCATTTTTACCCAAAATGGGTTCCACAAAATCGCGGATTTATGCTTCTCCAATTTCGAAGCTGGCAAAGAAGTCTTCTACTGCCTTGAAGGTTTTCATAATGAAAATGCGTTCTTTAAAAAGTATATTTTCAACGATTTGACCAGCGCGGAGATTCACTGTTTAGACGTAAATGAGCCTTTCAATATATCTAAACCGTTTAAAGTTCTATTCGATAAATCGGGTATCGTAGAGTCGCGTCTAACCGATGAACCAGCCCCAAAGCACGAAGGCTTTCCAGCTTATACGAATGGCGACAAAGGATTAATATGGGAGCTTTTCGACTGTATAAAATGGTTAAGCCGTGACAATAATGAATTGGCTAAAGCTCACCTTAAAAAGCTATCTGGCAAGCTGTAACTGTTTGTATAACAAGGCGTTCAAGAGGGACAGTCAACGCGTGGCGAATTTGGTTTAAATCTTGGCATTTGTGTTTACGGTGGTAAATTGAAGTTTGGTGGTAGCGCGTTGCTGCCCCTTAACGCGGCGTTATACGCTTTGAGGAAATAATCCAATATGAATAAGGTAGTATTCAGAAATTGCGATGAAGATAGTGAGTATTGGGTTGCTCTAGAGAAGCTGTTTCAAACGGAATGGTCTGACTTTCTATTCGTAGATACCTATAAATCAGAATCTAAACTTCCACCGGTAATTGTCGCTCTCAGAGACAATCAAGTTATCGGTGGTCTTGCTTACTCGCGCTTTAAAGAACCTCATGGTGACTTAGAAGTTATTTGGTTTAATGCTGTTTATGTTTCACCAGATTGGCGCGGTCAAGGTATTGCCAGTGAACTGATTAACCGAGGTGTTAGCCAAGTATCAGCAGCAACTCAAAGTAACCTGTATTCTTACACAAATGTACCATCGTTGTACGAGTCATTAGGTTGGTTAGCGGTTGATATTGAAAGTGAGCCAAATCATAAGGTTATGAAAGTTCCGTTGTAGTGTCAGCGCGCGTATAACAAAGCATTTAAGAGTGATTCGCAACGCTTGGCAGTTTCGCTTCGCTCAAGTATAGCCAAGCGTCGCTCACACCTTAATGCGGCGTTATACGAATAGAGGGAAATTATGTACAAAAGTAATGATTTTAACTTGGATTCAAAAGAGTTCAGGTTTAAGA
>NZ_JAWOWK010000034.1:0-4438 GCF_033340375.1 Vibrio sp. 1167
GTGTTACGTTAAATTACTCATTACTTTCTTTTAAACCAAAGCAGTCCCACTCTATCAGCAATCGACTAAAATTATTTTTTGAAAGATATTTGGCATCTACACACTTACCATCATCATCGTACAGCACAAGGAAAAAAGAACTCGATTCTAGTGTACGACCTAACGAAAGCCATTGAGCAACAATTGTCTCGTAATGTTCTTGATATGATGCGATTTCAAAGCCTTTGTTATTCGATGTTTTAAAATAAATTTTTAGTTTCACGCTTTATCCCATTTATCTCATACACATCATATTTAAGACTAGGTTTGTGTGAGCAATTGAACGTTCTTAATAGACTTAGGCCAAAAAAAACCACTATATACGCAATTGAGCACTATTATAAAGTTACATGCATATCAACACTTTGTGAGTATTGCGTTATGGCTTTGTGTAAAATAAAAAAATACGACACTTTAGTAGATGCTCATACGATTAAACTTCTCGAAAATTTAACAATGGAAATTGGAAATGAAGAAGTTGCTCTACAAGTCACTATTTTGTCATTTGAAAAACTTTGGCATCAAATGGAAATGCATGGAGAGCCCAAAAACACATTTGAATGGCTTCAAATCGAAGCAAAGAAGCTCATAATTTAAAGCAACATAACGTTGTGGTGGTGATTATTATTCCTATTACGTTAAATAGCCGACTTAGCATCTCAAAACGCCAATCTGACGCTCTCAAAACGCTCCTGGAGCGTTTTTAAGCACTTATCCTTACCTAATTAGCCAGAAATCGGGCTGTAAGTTTGTGACGCTTTCAGAGCGATTTACAGGACAAAAAGTTCGCAGTTCGATTGAAACAAAAAACGCCCTCTAAGGGCGTTTTTTCTATGTTTTCATCTTATCGATGGCATCTTTGGTGATCAGCTCGTTAGCTATCTCTAAGTTCTCTTTGTACTTCTTCTCTTTGTACTTCTCATATTCAAATCGAGATAACGAACTTCTCGGATCGTACTCGTAACGCTGACAGAATTGCTCAAAAGTAACAGCTGCACTCATAGACACCTCTTAATCTTTAAACTGAAAACTTCGCATAAAGCTCTGGCTCTTTAGAGAGTAGAGTTAGGACTTTGCTTGCTAAACCTGTCGGATTTCTCCGTCCTTGCTCCCAACTTTTCACGGTATCAATACTCACATCCATCGCTTGTGCCAACTCTTTTTGGCTGACATCCAGTTGTGCTCGGATCGCTTTAACATCGGCAATCTCATAACGAGTGACATTCGCAGGAGTCTGCTCTCCTTTTGCAATCGCTTCGGCTTGCTTCATCGATGTATAAAGTTCATCAAAAATACTATTGCTCATTGTCATACTCTCTCTTAATCGACCTCGACACTTCTTTAAGGAGATTCTTCTCTTTCTGAGTTAAAGAGTCCTTTCTCCCTTTCTTGTACAGCAACACCAAATAGACAACATCAGGTTGGATCAGTAAGTAAATCGTTCGATAACCACCACTCTTACCTGTCGATTCTCCAGCAAGGCGAACTTTTCTTAGCCCTCCCGTTCCGACAATCAACGATCCCATTTCTGGGTTTTTGATGATGTCTGACTGCAACGCTCGAAACTCTTCATCCGTGAGCATCTCTTTTCGCTGAGATTCAAACAATGGCGTTTCAATAAACTCTAATGCGTAGCTAATAACCCGATCCTCTCCCAAAAGAATAGGAGTACATTGTACTCCTGGCAAGCGTATTTTCAAATGTATTAACGATTAAATCCGAAACCTCGACCTCTGCGATTTTGTCGTGCTAACGACTGCTCTTGCTGTATTGCTTTTCCAACGACTGGAGCTGCTGCGTCAAGTTGTTTACTTGCATGGTCAAGCTGCTCACACTGCTCTGTAAGCGTTGGTTCTCCTCGCTGCTCTGCTCGAATCTTTTCTCTAAATCCTTGTAGAGCTTCACGAACTCGCTGTGCTGCTCCTTGTGCTGCCTCTCTAAAACCTCGAAGGCGTGCAAAAGTTGTTTCTCTAGCTCGGTCATTTATTTCCTCTCCAACTTGATCAGCTCGTTCTTGCCATCGTTCATTGTCCACCCCTCCAGAATCGAGTAACCCTCTGGTATCACAATAAAACGTTCCCCTTTCTGGCTCTCGTACAGAGAAAGCCCCCAAGTCTTGTTCTGGAACTGCTCTAGGATCGCTTTTTGGCGGGCTATCTTTTTCTGATTGTCTAATATCGTCTGCCCTTGATACCAAGCGATCCCGTAACTGACGATCACCAAAAATAACAGGGTCACTGGCAACCAAATCCATGTTTTCATCACCAAGAGATTCAAACGTGATTGCTGCTCTTGGATGTCGTTTATGATTTTCTGCTCGCTTGATTTCAACGCATCTTGAATACGTTGTTCGTGCCTCTCGAAGTCTTTCTTTAGCGTTTGCTCGATAGCGTTGGCTTGCTTCTTCGATTGCGAATTGAAGTCCCTCGCCATATTCAAAATCTTGCTCATACAACAAACCTTTTAATCTTATGTTTCGTTTCCCACTTTCGGGATTCTTAATGCTGATGCTTTTAGCTGTCACTCTGGCAATCTCAAATCCTTTGCTTTCAAGCGCACCAATTAACCCTTTTCGACTACGGATCGCGCCTGATTGAGCAAGATTAAGTAGACCATCGGTAAGAAGTTGCTGAATCTCTTTTGCATCGGATGGAGTGTCTTTAGCACTCACCAAGCCTTGCTGATTAGCAGGGTCATCTGGGTCATGAAGCCCTAGTTCAAGATTCTTAATGGTGCGCCACGCATCGATACGAGGATTGTCTGCAAAGTGGTAGTAAGGTTGAAGTCGCTTGCCAGAATGAAGCTCAATATTTGGAATAACAAAATTCAGCTCTAACCGCCCTTTATCAAGATGCTCTACCCAAAGAATGGAGTATTGGTCTTTGTCTAAGCCTGGTAACAAAGCCTTTTCAAAATCAGCCATGAGGCGATCTTTAATCTCTTGTGATAAGTCCGTTTCAGCAAAACAGAGAAAGCCCGATGTGTACTTTTTGGCGTAAGGACTCGAATCAATGAGTGATTGAACTAAATCAGGATCGCCTTGATTGAGTGTCGCCCTCTCCCGATTTCTATCTTTCCCTAAGAGATAATCAACAGGGCCACTCCCAACGCCCTTACCTCTACGAGCGAACTGAACAATCATACTGAGATCTCATACTGTGCCATTATTTGCCCAAGCTGACGCTCGATTGCTGAAAGTTGAGCCAATACTTGAACCACATTCACGACATCATAATTCTGGGTATTCACTACTCTAGTGATCTGATTCAAGTTATTTCCAAGTCCAGATAACTGGCGCAATAATGCGGGGTCTACTTTAGGAACATTGGCTCTTTTAAGAGTCCGTTCCCCAAGACAAGTCTCTCTCACCCAAGGAGCTAATTCCGCACCATCACACCGATCTTTCAGAGCTTGAAGTTCAGTCTCAGTGACTCTGATCTTGATGGACTTTTCTCGTATTACTTTCTTCTTTTCAGTCATGGCAATTCTTTAGTTTGAGTGCTTTTAACTAGGGTTAAGGGAGCGTAGCGTCCCTTACAAGACACAATGACAACGTAACGAAGTGGAGGGGTCTTTGTGTAGCCTTGCTTATGTGCTTAACAAAAGATAGAAAGTAAGATAAAGAAATGCAAATAAGGGAAATCATGAAGTATCAAACAATGACAGTAAGAGCAAAGAGGAGGCTAGCCAAGCTAGCGCAAACCACCCTTTCGGCTGCGCCGACCCCTACCCATTTCAACTCAAATTTATGAGTGATTTGGGTATCTTTTTGGTCGCTTTCAGATTGGGTAAGTCTCTTCCCTTTCGGGCTGCCCTGCGCTGTGAGTAAGGCTTTACGCCCCCATTCCAGTCTCACAACACTAATCAATTATTCCTTTTCCGCAGTTCTCCCTCTAGCAGCTACAAGAGAGCGGTTTTATCGTGCTTTCGCAAGTTTTGATTAGTGCCTTTACCTGCCACCTTTGGAACTTCCCTTGGTCGGTGGCTGATGCGCATCGCTCTGTCCAAAACATCTTGAGTCCAAACAGAGTGCAGGAATACTTGAAGTGCTTAAACGATATGGGCTATCATGAAAGGACTTACACAGGCCGTCAAACCGGTAAGTATTCCGATCAAAGCCGACCTTGCAGGGTCGGTTTTGTCACATCTGGGGATTGAGATTACAACCAAAGAGCTGGGATCTCAACGATCCTTTTCTAAGGTAATGAACGTCCTCAAGAAAAACGCCTCCCATTGGGAGGCGTTTTTCGTATCTGCCAGATGTAAAAAAGGTCGCCGGTTTGGGCAACCTTTTGCGTTCTATCGTTCAGTTCGCACAACGAGTGTTACGTTAAATTACTCATTACTTTCTTTTAAACCAAAGCAGTCCCACTCTATCAGCAATCGACTAAAATTATTT
>NZ_JAWOWK010000035.1:0-475 GCF_033340375.1 Vibrio sp. 1167
ACCCAAACGTTTTTGATCTATAAACTGCATATGTTTCTTCAGATCTGGTAAGTCAAGATACCTCGGTGAACGCTTACCTATACAGGGCTTGGTGCATAGAAATCATAACTTTGAGAGTACTAGCTTTTCCACGGCCACGACCTGGTGTCCAGCTTATCCAACCATAGTCATGTAGCATTTTTATAACATTGGAAGTATTACGCCGAGAGGTTGCGAATACGGTTTCTAACTCATCTAAGCTTACTTGATGCAATTGCGAATGATTATAATGATTTAATAACTGACTCAATCTGCGAAGGCATGTTTCGGTCATTTTGCAGCGCCATAGTTTGTAAATAGATAGGAATGCGACACTCGACTTTAGTATGTAAAATAACCAACCACTAGTTTTGGATTAGCTAAGACTTCTCACTGTAACTCGTTCGAAAAAGTGCAATCACTTGTTTAAGTGAAATATGTTACTACTATTTTTATC
>NZ_JAWOWK010000035.1:575-4027 GCF_033340375.1 Vibrio sp. 1167
TGACAGCTTTTATTTTTTATAATTAAATATGTTACTACTATTTTTATCTGACAGCTTTTATTTTTTATAATTAAATATGTTACTACTATTTTTATCTGACAGCTTTTATTTTTTATAATTAAATAAGTTAATAATATTTTCTAAAGTAAGTTACAACTATATTAATTAGATGGTTCTTAATTTCGTACGGAGCTCAATTCTCTAAATGAATGGTGGTGATTAGCTTTAGTTTAAGTCAGTAAAATGTACTGATATCTGTTTCATCAAGCCCCTATAGAAGATGCCTCTAGCCATTGATGAAAACTGGCCAGAGGCAGGGGTGTTAGTTTACCTTGGGAAAGGTAGTAAATATC
Source organism: Vibrio sp. 1167 (assembly GCF_033340375.1). Taxonomy (NCBI): domain Bacteria; kingdom Pseudomonadati; phylum Pseudomonadota; class Gammaproteobacteria; order Vibrionales; family Vibrionaceae; genus Vibrio; species Vibrio sp. 1167. The sequence goes on from NZ_JAWOWK010000035.1 coordinate 929, forward strand.
GTCCACTCATCTTTAACCATGCCTTTATGGCCAATGACGGTAGCGGTTACACGACGGTTTAAAGCGTGGCTGACATCATCTGTCCCCAATTTAGCTAAATGGGTATCACCAAAGCCAACAATAGTTAACCTGTCCTCTGAAATACCTTGCTTAATTAATAGGTTGCGTACGTTACTTGCTCGGCGGCGTGATAGCTCAAGGTTGTAAGCTGCGGTACCAACTTTACTTGCGTAACCCTGTATTTCGATAGAAGTCGTAGGGTACTTCTTAAGGAATGCTGCTAATTCAGTAATCTTACGTTGGAATACTGGATTAATGCTGTCTGAATCATTAGCAAACAAAATCTTAAGTTGATACTGTTCTTCTTTGTTTAGGTAGGTTTCGCAGCCATCATTATCTACTTCGGCACCAACTGGGGTATTCGCACATAGATCACGAGCATTGATTACGCCATCGTTATCTACGTCATGAAGGTCAGCGACTTGAATGTGCTCCGGAGTAGGGATGTAATCGAACTTATCAGTCGCAAATGCACTATTTAGGCTCATTGTTGATAGAGCTAGAAATATTAAGGTATTGTTTTTCATTGTGTTTAGTACTCTACTGGCTGAGTCCATTCTTGCGGAATATCGACGCGCAATGCATCAAGAAGTTTTCCTGTAGAAGTTAGAGTTCGGTATTTAGCGTATTGTTGATCGAACTGCGTTTCGAGGTAGTTTTTGCGGGATTCAAATAGCTCATTTTCAGTATTGAGCAAATCAAGCAATGTACGTTTACCAATGCGGTACTGCTTTTGATAAGCAACAACGGTGTCTGACATTGAACCAACATGTTGGCTTAGAAAGGTTTTTTGTTTGCCAGTCAATTCTAAAGCACTCCATGAGAGACTAAGCTCTTGCTCAACACTTCGGTAGGCACGTTCACGTAGGTCTTTCGCTTTGTTGAGCTGGTAGGCCATACTATCAGTGTTTGCTGAATCTCTGCCGCCATTATATAGGTTATAGCGGACGCGAAGCATAGCAGTGGTTTCAGAACTGTTACCTTCAATACCTCCTGCATCATCACGCCAGTTTTGTGCTGCTTCAACGGAAACTACTGGATAGTGGTTCGCATCTGCTTGCTGGTACTGGTATCTTGCAGAGTCGACATCTGCTAAAGCTATCTTTATCACTGGGTGGTTTTCAAAAGCTTGATTTTTGGCCTCATCCAAGGAGTCGGGAATAAAGTTTTGGTCTGCGCGTGGAAAGATTAGATCCTGAGGGTTTTCACCCACTAATCGAATAAATGTGGTTTGCGCATCTTTGTAGTTATTTTGTGCAGCTAGTAAATTGCTGTGAGCTTTTGCTAGGCGACCTTCAACTTGAGTCAAGTCGGCGACTGAGCCTATTCCTGATTCTGTGCGTTTTTTGATGTCAGTATAAATACGCTCGTGCGTATTTAAGTTGCTTTCTGAAAGAGTAATGAACTGCTGTGCCTTAATTACATCCAGATACGCTTTAGCAACTTGTAGGGCAATATTTTGAGCATCAGCAAGCAATTGATAACGTACCGATTCAGCGTCTGCTGATGTGCGATCGATATCGTAAAGAGTTTTAGAACCATCCCAAATCAACTGGCTAAATGTAATTGCAGCTTCTTTACGGGTCATGTCGGTTCTATCTGCGGAGTTCGCTGGATCTATGCCCTCATAACCGATACCTGCGTCTAAATCGATGGTCGGTTTGTATGCACCAGTGGATTGATCAATGATGTAGCGTTTACTCATATATTCATTGAACGCACTTTTGATCTCTGGGTTGGTTGCAAATGTAACCGCTACGGCTTGCTCTAATGTTTGTGCACTGGAATGAAGAGGTATTAACAAACCAAAACAAACAACACTAATACTACTAAGCTTCAAAAGAAGTCTCCCCAAATAATTCGCAACGCTAATTATCTTTAATTTATTGTCTCAATAATGAAACTTTAAGAACCGGATATATTAAAGAAAACGTTTGTATCAAATCTGGCTTGGTTAATTTAAGCCATCATTTTAAAAAATGTAATCGCTGGAACAAAGTCCCTAAAAATAAGCCGCATAGCATATGACTTTCTGGGGCAAAATAAAACCAATTTAAAACATGAAACTTATTGTGGGAACAAGTGCATGTTGTACATTGAGCAAATAATGATAAACTATTAACTAAATGTATCACTGCCTGAAATAATTCTCATTGCCTGATTTAGTCAAGGGGAGGGGTTATTTCATCTGTTAAATGGGGTAATAACTTTGGTTGGAAAGTCAAATTCAACGACGGATAAGTATGTTGTAATCGGTAAAGATGGTCATATTAGAGTAGTTGAATCTAAGGAGAACCTACTTCCGGGTGAGATTGTCGTGGAGACGTTGAATGGTGATTCTCTACCTGCGCATGCCTCATTAGAGCGCAGTGATACAAATTCAGATATATCTCCTGAAGTTGAGGAAATCATTAAAGCCGTTGCGCAAGGTGATGACCCTACAGAATTAGGAGAAGAATACGCTACTGCTGCAGGTGAGCAATTAAGTTCTAGCTTAACCAATTCCGGAACAATTGAACGTTCAGGGGCTGAACTTCTGGCAAGTACGTTTTTTGAAACTTCAGGTTTAGACAGTGAGCAGAGCGATACCAATGTTTTACCTGACGTGCATCGTTCTACTGAAATAGATAGTAGTAACTCCTCGGCGTTAATTGATGGTGACGATGTGGGGGCAGTAAGAGAAGACGTAACGTTGACCACAGGTGGCAACCTAAACGTGGATGACCCTGATGCAGGTGAAGCGGTCTTCCAACCCCAAACGGACGTTCAAGACGGTAACTGGGGTATTTTCTCTATCGATGAGCAAGGTAACTGGACGTATGAGTTGAACAATAGCCACCCAGACGTTCAAGCGTTGGACGCCGATAGTGATCCGATTATTCGTACCATGACAGTGACGTCTGCAGATGGCACGACTCATGACGTGGTCGTGACGATCACGGGCTCAGACGACAAAGCGATCATCACACCAGATCAACCGGGTGATGATAAAGGCGCGGTTCAAGAAGACGTAACGCTGACCACTGGCGGCAACTTAAA
>NZ_JAWOWK010000036.1:0-3081 GCF_033340375.1 Vibrio sp. 1167
CATCAACTCGAAACTCCTTCGGGTTGTATGGTTAAGTGACTAAGCGTACACGGTGGATGCCTTGGCAGTCAGAGGCGATGAAGGACGTATTAACTTGCGATAAGCCCAGATTAGGTAGTAAAAACCATTTGAGTCTGGGATTTCCGAATGGGGAAACCCAATACCATAAGGTATTACTGTTGAGTGAATACATAGCTCAACAGGGCGAACCGGGGGAACTGAAACATCTAAGTACCCCGAGGAAAAGAAATCAACCGAGATTCCGAAAGTAGCGGCGAGCGAAATTGGACTAGCCCTTAAGCTTTACACGCGTTAGACGAACAGCCTGGAAAGGCCGACGATACAGGGTGATAGTCCCGTAGTTGACGACGTGTGTTCAGTGAAATCGAGTAGGGCGGGACACGTGATATCCTGTCTGAATATGGGGGGACCATCCTCCAAGGCTAAATACTACTGACTGACCGATAGTGAACCAGTACCGTGAGGGAAAGGCGAAAAGAACCCCTGTGAGGGGAGTGAAATAGAACCTGAAACCGTGTACGTACAAGCAGTAGGAGCAGGCTTTGTCCTGTGACTGCGTACCTTTTGTATAATGGGTCAGCGACTTATATTCAGTGGCAAGGTTAACCATCTAGGGGAGCCGTAGGGAAACCGAGTCTTAACTGGGCGTTCAGTCTCTGGATATAGACCCGAAACCAGGTGATCTAGCCATGGGCAGGTTGAAGGTTGAGTAACATCAACTGGAGGACCGAACCGACTAATGTTGAAAAATTAGCGGATGACTTGTGGCTAGGGGTGAAAGGCCAATCAAACCTGGAGATAGCTGGTTCTCCCCGAAAGCTATTTAGGTAGCGCCTCGGACGAATACTACTGGGGGTAGAGCACTGTTAAGGCTAGGGGGTCATCCCGACTTACCAACCCTTTGCAAACTCCGAATACCAGTAAGTACTATCCGGGAGACACACGGCGGGTGCTAACGTCCGTCGTGGAGAGGGAAACAACCCAGACCGCCAGCTAAGGTCCCAAATTACTACTAAGTGGGAAACGATGTGGGAAGGCTCAGACAGCCAGGATGTTGGCTTAGAAGCAGCCATCATTTAAAGAAAGCGTAATAGCTCACTGGTCGAGTCGGCCTGCGCGGAAGATGTAACGGGGCTAAGTAGTAAACCGAAGCTGCGGCAATGCACTTTAGTGCATTGGGTAGGGGAGCGTTCTGTAAGCGGTTGAAGGTGTGTGGTAACGCATGCTGGACGTATCAGAAGTGCGAATGCTGACATGAGTAACGATAAAGGGGGTGAAAAACCTCCTCGCCGGAAGACCAAGGGTTCCTGTCCAACGTTAATCGGGGCAGGGTAAGTCGACCCCTAAGGCGAGGCCGAAAGGCGTAGTCGATGGGAAACGGGTTAATATTCCCGTACTTCTTACAATTGCGATGGGGGGACGGAGAAGGCTAGGTGGGCCTGGCGACGGTTGTCCAGGTTCAAGTGCGTAGGCTGAGAAATTAGGTAAATCCGGTTTCTCTTAAGGCTGAGACACGACGTCGAGCATCTACGGATGTGAAGTCATTGATGCCATGCTTCCAGGAAAAGCCTCTAAGCTTCAGATTGTAAGGAATCGTACCCCAAACCGACACAGGTGGTCGGGTAGAGAATACCAAGGCGCTTGAGAGAACTCGGGTGAAGGAACTAGGCAAAATGGTACCGTAACTTCGGGAGAAGGTACGCTCTCGACGGTGAAGTCCCTCGCGGATGGAGCTATTGAGAGTCGCAGATACCAGGTGGCTGCAACTGTTTATTAAAAACACAGCACTGTGCAAAATCGCAAGATGACGTATACGGTGTGACGCCTGCCCGGTGCCGGAAGGTTAATTGATGGGGTTAGACTTCGGTCGAAGCTCTTGATCGAAGCCCCGGTAAACGGCGGCCGTAACTATAACGGTCCTAAGGTAGCGAAATTCCTTGTCGGGTAAGTTCCGACCTGCACGAATGGCGTAATGATGGCCACGCTGTCTCCACCCGAGACTCAGTGAAATTGAAATCGCTGTGAAGATGCAGTGTACCCGCGGCTAGACGGAAAGACCCCGTGAACCTTTACTACAGCTTGGCACTGAACATTGACCCTACATGTGTAGGATAGGTGGGAGGCTTTGAAGCGCAGTCGCTAGATTGCGTGGAGCCGTCCTTGAAATACCACCCTTGTAGTGTTGATGTTCTAACGTCGACCCCTCATCGGGGTTGCGGACAGTGCCTGGTGGGTAGTTTGACTGGGGCGGTCTCCTCCCAAAGCGTAACGGAGGAGCACGAAGGTGGGCTAATCACGGTTGGACATCGTGAGGTTAGTGCAATGGCATAAGCCCGCTTGACTGCGAGAATGACAATTCGAGCAGGTGCGAAAGCAGGTCATAGTGATCCGGTGGTTCTGAATGGAAGGGCCATCGCTCAACGGATAAAAGGTACTCCGGGGATAACAGGCTGATACCGCCCAAGAGTTCATATCGACGGCGGTGTTTGGCACCTCGATGTCGGCTCATCACATCCTGGGGCTGAAGTCGGTCCCAAGGGTATGGCTGTTCGCCATTTAAAGTGGTACGCGAGCTGGGTTTAGAACGTCGTGAGACAGTTCGGTCCCTATCTGCCGTGGGCGTTGGAGAATTGAAAGGGGCTGCTCCTAGTACGAGAGGACCGGAGTGGACGAACCTCTGGTGTTCGGGTTGTGTCGCCAGACGCATTGCCCGGTAGCTAAGTTCGGGATCGATAACCGCTGAAAGCATCTAAGCGGGAAGCGAGCCTTGAGATGAGTTCTCCCTGATACTTTAAGTATCCTAAAGGGTTGTCGTAGACTACGACGTTGATAGGCAGGGTGTGTAAGCGTTGTGAGGCGTTGAGCTAACCTGTACTAATTGCCCGTGAGGCTTAACCATACAACACCCAAGGGGTTTTGATGGACTCAATGAAAGAACATTGAATGTGTAAGAACGAGAATTAAAAAACAGCTTTCCAGATTAAAGAATTTGCTTGGCGACCATAGCGTTTTGGACCCACCTGATTTCCATGCCGAACTCAGAAGTGAAACGAAATAGCG
>NZ_JAWOWK010000037.1:0-2322 GCF_033340375.1 Vibrio sp. 1167
AGTTGGTTAGAATACCGGCCTGTCACGCCGGGGGTCGCGGGTTCGAGTCCCGTCCACTCCGCCACTTATATTAAGCCCTAGTCGAAAGACTGGGGCTTTTTCGTTTGGTCGTGTCCCCTAGAAATGTATTTACACATTGAAGGCGAGACAATACCACTTTCTTTACCCTTTTGGCGCATGAGTTTCTCAGGAAGATGAGCCTGCTGCCTGCACTTCCAATTACTCCGAGTTTGTATCATGTCCTCGTTGAAAGATTGGTCATTTGAACAATGAGTCTTTATAACACTCGCCCTCAACCGTAGTAGAATGAATAGTCTTCCTCACTGCGCGTTTTGTTAGCGTCTCTCTTAAACAATAATTTTCTACTTCTTATTTCTCAAACATTCATTGCTCCCATATTTAGAGCGAAACCGTCGTTGCGTGGATTGCGCAATTTCCCGAAATATAGTGAGGAAGAGAGCTAAGTCTTCCGAAAATTAATGCCTTTTAGAAAACTTTGTTTTCTTTGCTGAACTTGCTAGTAGCGATTAACCTAAGAGGAGTTCTTGAGGAGTATGTTTGATGATGCAACAAATAAAAAATGAAACGCTGAAATCTGTATTTAAGCAATGGTCTTCCGAAGAGGGAATTGTGGTCATCAACCCTGCAACTGAGCAAGAGTTAATTCGGTTAAAGCCTAGTACTCTTGAGGAGTTAGACGATCTCATTGGTCAGTGCAAAACGGAGCAAGTCCGTTGGGCTAAATTAAGTGCCAAAGAGCGCTCTCGTCGTTTGAGGGGGTGGTATCAACTACTTCTTGATAATGCAGAAGACATAGCCACGATTATTACCTTAGAGCAGGGAAAACCTTTAGCTGAGAGCAAAGGGGAAGTGATGTATGGTGCCTCTTTTGTCGAGTGGTTCTCAGAAGAAGCAAAACGTGCTTATGGCGAAGTTATTCCTGCCCCCACGACAGATAGACGTCTATCTGCAATTCGCCAGCCTGTGGGAGTATGCGCTGCAATTACACCTTGGAACTTCCCTATTGCGATGATTACAAGAAAAGCAGCACCAGCCCTAGCGGCAGGTTGTGGCATGTTGATCAAGCCATCAGAGCTTACCCCTCTCACTGCAATTGCTGTTGTTGAATTAGCTTATCAGGCTGGTATCCCTAAAGAACTGCTTTCTGTCGTGGTGTCGGAGCAGGCTGCTGAGTTTGGTCAAGTACTAAGTACTGATCCTAGGATTCAGAAGATCTCTTTTACGGGGTCTACGCGCGTTGGGAAAATTTTGATGAAGCAAGCCAGTGATTCAGTCAAGGCGGTGTCGATGGAGTTGGGTGGTAATGCGCCTTTCATCGTGTTTGAAGATGCAGACTTAGATGAGGCTGCGGAAGGGCTTGTCGCGTCGAAGTTCCGTAATGCAGGGCAAACATGTGTTTGTACCAATCGTCTATATGTTCATAAAAATGTAAAACAAGCTTTTATTGATAAAGTATTGTCGAAGTTAAGCAAATTAAAGCTTGGAAATGGTTTAGAGAAAGGTGTCACATTAGGTCCTGTTATTACGATGGCCTCTAAGCATCGACTAGAGGCGGTGATCGATCAAGCTGTACAAGAAGGAGCCTCTATTGCTAACTCTCCACAGAGACGGCCTGGTCGCTTTATGGAGCCCGTTCTTTTGGATAGTGTGACGCAGAATATGTCGATTGTTCAGCAAGAGCTATTCGGGCCTGTGTTGCCTATTGTTACCTTTGAAAATGATTATCAAGTTCTCGAAATGGCGAACGATACAGAATATGGTTTGGCTTGCTATTTCTATACGAATAGCTTGAAGCGTATTGTGACTTTTAGTGAAGGTTTAGAGTACGGCATGGTTGGAGTTAATGAAGGGATCATCTCTACTGAAGTGGCTCCATTTGGTGGAGTTAAAGAGTCGGGTGTTGGACGGGAAGGTGCTAAGCAAGGACTCGATGAATATCTGGAGACAAAGTATATTTGTCTTGGTGGTTTAAGCTGATTTCAGAGATGGCCGATTGAATTAAAAAGCTAGGTTTTTACCTAGCTTTTTTTAGTTGAAAGGCATACCATTTGCCACGCGCGTTTGTGGTTAATATTTTCTGGTTATTTAATGAGTCGATAGTTAGCTTGCGGTAAGCGGTTTTTAATAATCAAAGCGCTTATGTTATTTCGTTATGGGGTAGGAGAGAGCTTAGCTTTAAACTAATACAAAAAAGCCGCATCAAATGATGCGGCTTCTTCTAATATGGCTCCTCCTGCTGGGCTCGAACCAGCGACCTGCGGATTAACAGTCCGTCGCTCTACCAACTGAGCTAAGGAGGAA
>NZ_JAWOWK010000038.1:0-2288 GCF_033340375.1 Vibrio sp. 1167
TTCCTCCTTAGCTCAGTTGGTAGAGCGACGGACTGTTAATCCGCAGGTCGCTGGTTCGAGCCCAGCAGGAGGAGCCACTTTTAAAGCCGCATCACTTGATGCGGCTTTTTTGTATCTGCTTTATACGTCATTTCTCACTTTCCCATTTATCTGCACTTCATTTCTAAACATCAGCGAACATTAAATCCTTTCTTCAAAAACACTTATTTCACGCTAAAAATTTAATCCTCATCGTAATTTCAATACGCATTAGTATCCGAGCATATTTATCTTCACTAAGATGCCCGAGTTATTACATTTCTTCTTTTAGCTATGCCTTGCATAGTGATAACACTTTATTTGTGAGCTAAATATGAAACTAAAAACTCAAGCCTATTTATTATCTGCGATCATATTGCTAGCTCTCCTAGCTCTGACCGCAACGGGCTTATGGACACTTCGCGTCGCAAGTAACCTTGATAACAAAGCTCGAGTTACTGAGCTATTTAAAAGTGCGTACAGCATACTTACCGAAGTAGAAAAGATGGCTATCGAAGGCAAAATGCCGGAAGACGAAGCGAAAGCATTAGCCACTCGCCTACTTCGTAACAATATCTACAAAGACAACGAATACGTTTATGTCGCAGATGAAAATATGATGTTCATCGCCGCACCACTAGACCCTCAACTACACGGAACCAGCTTCCATGACTTTAGAGATGGCAGTGGTAATAGCGTAGGCCAACTCATTCTAGATGTATTGGGGCACAAAACAGGTCAGATCATTGAATATACCTGGAGCCAAAAACAAGCTGATGGCAGCATTGAAGAAAAACACTCGATAGCAGAAAAAACACCACACTGGGGCTGGGTTGTCGGTACAGGTATTGGCTTTAATGAAGTTAACGCACGTTTTTGGTCGACAGCACAATGGCAGCTTGTGCTGTGTCTGATTATCGCGGGAAGTATTCTAAGTGGCCTGATCATTTCGATTCGCAAAATGCTTCATCTACTTGGTGGAGAGCCTAACGACGTGCGTAAAGCAGTTCAAGCTGTCGCTCAAGGAGACATTCAGACCAGTTTTGATACTGTGGCACCGAGAGGAAGTATCTATCGTGCCGTGCAAGATATGAGTCAATCACTAGCTACCATGGTGACAAACCTAGAGAAGTCTATGCATGCACTGCGCGCAGAGTTATCTGCCGTAGAAGCTCGATCAAATACGATTGCCGATCTTACCGTATCTCAGCAGCAATCAACGGCGATGATTGCCACTGCGATGACTGAAATGGCATCTTCAGCCAACCATGTTGCCAATTCAGCAAGCGACACCGCAAACAATACGGACGAGGCTGACAAACAAAGCCAACATACTCAGAAACTCATTCATAACACGGTTGAAAACATTCAAGGTTTAGCTTCTCAATTAAATACTGCGAGTAAAGCGGTCGCCGATCTAGATCAGGATGTAAATAATATTGTAAAAGTGCTCGATGTGATTGGTGATATTGCAGAGCAAACAAACCTATTGGCACTCAATGCAGCCATTGAAGCAGCACGTGCTGGAGAACAAGGCCGAGGCTTCGCAGTCGTTGCTGATGAGGTACGCAACCTAGCAGGACGCACACAAGACAGCACAAAAGAGATTCAGTATATGATCTCCAATCTGCAAGAAGGCTCTCGCAATGCCATTCACACAATGGAAATATGTGCAGAAACCAGTGAAAGCACTGTTACAGAGTCTAAGAATGCCTCTGAAGCTCTACAGCAAATTGTAACGGCGTTAGAATCTATCACCACAATGAGCCAGCAGATCGCTACTGCTGCCGCTGAGCAGACGCAGGTTAGCGATGATATTGCGCTACGCATAAACCTTATCGAGGAAAGCGGAGGCCAACTCAACTCTGTCGTAACCGAGAGCCAATCAAGTACTCAAAGTTTAGCTTCACTAGCGAATGAGCTAGAAGGTTGGGTAAACAAGTTCTCAGTAAAGCACTAGTTTAAAGTCAATTGTTCAATAAAAAGCACGTTTTCAGACGTGCTTTTTTGTTTTTATCGCCTTTATTTTGCAAGTGAACACACTATCAATGTTAAAACATCGCTTAAAGCATGGCGCATTGCTGCTAAAAACGCATAAAAACAGCCCACTCCGAGCACAAATTCATCAAACGATATTTTATTTTAATTTTATTGTTGACCTGAAAGCCGAAAAGCCTTTTAATACACCTCGTCGCCCGGATAGCTCAGTCGGTAGAGCAGAGGATTGAAAATCCTCGTGTCGGTGGTTCGATTCCGCCTCCGGGCACCAC
>NZ_JAWOWK010000039.1:0-2148 GCF_033340375.1 Vibrio sp. 1167
GGTAGTTGTCGTTTGGCGTGTAAGTGACGCTGCCATCCGGGTTGACCGAGACCGTGCCGTTAGCTGGACCGTTATTGCTATCGAGCGACACCACTTTGTCGTCGCCTTCGAACGTGTCGTTACCTAAAACCTTGATGATGGTTGGTGTGTCTTCCACAACCGTAGCGCGGTCAGATTCAATATCTGCCACAGGCGCCACTGTGAAGTTCACCGTTTGGCTAACGCTTTCACCGCTTGGATCGGTGGCGGTAAAGGTTAGGGTTTCTGAGCCATTCCAGTCTGCGGTTGGAGTGAACGTAGCAATCCCATTGACGATCGCCACTTGAATGTTGCTATTACCAGAAACGCTAAACGTTAACTCGCCATCGGCGTTATCCACATCACTGAAGGCCGTATTCAGATCGATGCTGTATGGCGTAAAATCTTCCGCCAAGGTTTGGTCTGCAATGTTGCTTTCAACCACAGGCGTGTCGTTCACCGCATTCACGGTGACGTTGACCGTTGCTTGGTCAGTCAGTGCACCATCAGTAATCGTGTAAGTAATTTCAGCGTCACCATGGAAGTTCTCAGCCGGTGTGAAGACCAGTTTGCCATCAACGATCTCAACTGTGCCTTGTGTTTCAGGTACGGAAGCCGATTCAATCGACAGCTTATCACCATCAATATCGGTGTCGTTTGGCAGGACATCAATCGTCACTGGCGTGTCTTCGTCAGTAACGGCATTGTCATTGGTCGCCACTGGCGCATCGTTCACTGGCGTGACATCGATGTTCACCGTGGTGGACTCCGATACCCCACCGGAGGTAACGATGTAGGTGAAGCTGTCAGCCCCGTGGTAGTTGTCGTTTGGCGTGTAAGTGACGCTGCCGTCCGGGTTGACCGAGACCGTGCCGTTGGCTGGGCCGTTATTGCTATCCAGCGACACCACTTTGTCGTCGCCTTCGAACGTATCGTTACCTAAAACCTTGATGATGGTCGGCGTGTCTTCCACAACTGTCGCGCTGTCTGCCACGATGTCCGCCACAGGCGCTACTGTGAAGTTCACCGTTTGGCTAACGCTTTCACCGCCTGGATCGGTGGCGGTAAAGGTCAACGCTTCTGAGCCGTTCCAGTCTGCCGTTGGAGTGAACGTAGCAATCCCATTGACGATCGCCACTTGAATGTTGCTGTTGCCAGAGACGCTAAACGTTAACTCGCCATCCACGTTATCCACATCGCTGAAAGCGGTATTTAGATCGATGCTGTATGGCGTAAAGTCTTCCGCCAAGGTTTGGTCTGCAATGCTACTTTCAACCACAGGCGTGTCGTTCACCGCATTCACGGTGACGTTGACCGTCGCTTGGTCAGTCAGTGAACCATCGGTAACGGTGTAAGTGATTTCAGCGTCACCATGGAAGTTCTCAGCTGGTGTGAACACCAATTTGCCATCAACAATTTCGACTTTACCTTGTGCTTCAGGTACAGACGCCGATTCAATCGACAGCGTATCACCATCAATATCAGTATCGTTTGGCAGAACATCAATCGTCACTGGCGTGTCTTCGTCAGTGACAGCGGTATCATCTTTTGCCACTGGCGCGTCATTCACTGGCGTGACATCGATGTTCACCGTGGTGAATTCCGATACCCCACCGGAGGTAACGATGTACGTGAAGCTGTCTGTACCGTGGAAGTTGTCGTTTGGCGTGTAAGTGACGCTGCCGTCCGGGTTGACCGAGACCGTGCCGTTGGCTGGACCGTTATTGCTATCGAGCGACACCACTTTGTCGTCGCCTTCAAACGTGTCGTTACCTAGGACGTTAATGATGGTCGGCGTGTCTTCCACAACCGTCGCGCGGTCAGATTCAATATCTGCCACAGGCGCAATCATAAAGTTTACCGTTTGGCTGACGCTTTCACCGCTTGGATCAGTAGCCGTAAAGGTTAACGCTTCTGAGCCGTTCCAGTCTGCCGTTGGGCTAATGGTCGCGATGCCATTTTCTATTGAGACATTGACATTACTGTTACCTGAGACGCTAAACGTTAACTCACCATCGGCGTTATCCACATCGCTGAAAGCGGTATTCAGATTGATGCTGTATGGCGTGAAATCTTCCGCCAAGGTTTGGTCTGCAATGCTACTTTCAACCACAGGCGTGTCGTTCACCG
>NZ_JAWOWK010000040.1:0-1989 GCF_033340375.1 Vibrio sp. 1167
AACCAAGAATCCGTTGGTTTGGATTACAAAGAACTGCCTCAAGATGTTTCACCGAACGACATTCTACTGCTTGATGATGGCAGAGTTCAATTGCAAGTCACCAGCGTAGAAGGAAATAAAGTCCATACCCGAGTGACCGTTGGTGGTCCATTATCCAACAACAAGGGCATCAACAAAAAAGGCGGTGGCTTATCAGCCGATGCACTCACGGAAAAAGACAAAGCTGACATCATCACAGCCGCAGAAATTAAGGTCGACTATTTGGCCATTTCTTTCCCACGCAATGGCGAGGACATGCACTATGCCAGACGCTTGGCCCGGGATGCCGGCTTAGAAGCAAAACTCGTCGCAAAAGTAGAACGTGCAGAAACCGTCGCCACGAGCGAGTCGATTGACGATATCATCCTAGCTTCTGACGTCGTGATGGTCGCTCGCGGCGATTTAGGCGTTGAGATTGGCGATCCTGAGCTGATCGGTGTTCAGAAAAAACTCATTCGTCGAGCTCGCAGTTTGAACCGCGTTGTCATTACTGCAACTCAAATGATGGAATCGATGATCAATAGCCCAATGCCAACGCGTGCAGAAGTCATGGACGTAGCAAACGCCGTTTTGGATGGCACCGATGCCGTGATGCTGTCTGGAGAGACCGCTGCCGGTCAATATCCGGTAGAGACCGTGAAATCAATGGCGGATGTCTGTATTGGCGCAGAAAAGATGTCTGAAGCAAGTCTATCGACCTACCGTCTCGACCGCACCTTTGAAACAGCAGAAGAGACCATTGCAATGGCAACCATGTACTCAGCGAACCACATGGAAGGCATTAAAGCGATGATTGCATTAACAGAGTCAGGAAGAACAGCGTTGATGATGTCACGCCTAAGCTCGGGTTTGCCGATTTTTGCTTTATCGCGTAACGAATCGACGCTCAACCGCGCAGCGTTATATCGTGGCGTGACGCCAGTGTACTTTGATGCGAAATGCGATGCGGGCTTACCAACCGCTCAAGCCGCAATTTCCAGCCTCAAAGATCAAGGTTACCTACATGAAGGTGACTTAGTGATCATCACTCAAGGTGACGTGATGGACGTCGTTGGTTCAACCAACTGCATGCGTATTCTGCCAGTCTAACGTAATAGAAATGCTAAGGGCTCCAGTGGAGCCCTTTTTTGTTTATCGCTTAGGTGACTTACGCTAGCTTAAGCACTTTCTCTACCTTCAAGGTCCATATTCAGTTGATCGTATAACTGAACCAGATTAAAACCGGCTTGCAAGCCCAATTGATAATCATGCTCTAACGCTTCTGGTTCACTCAGGAGTGAAGAAGATTTCAAGCCCTCTTTGGGTGCAATTTGCAAAATAAACGTGTCGTCCGGTGGGTTTGATAAAAACGCCTGCGTTAGCTCAAAGGTCTGATAGTGAATCATCAGCATATCGGCCAAGCCAGAATCAAAATTCTCACCAATCAAATGGCTTAATCGATACAAATTATCAGCACCAAATAACCAACGACCACCGTTGAGAAGCATTTTCCCAGTTAACTTAGACTGGTGCGCAGTATTAATTTTTTGTTGGAAGAAAGACGTCCAGTCAGACTTCCATTGGCTGACTTTTTGTTGCCAAGATTGCTGCACCGAGTTTATGGATTCGCGATACCATTCTACTGGCACGTCTCCGATTTCACTTTGCGCCCTCGCCTCTATCTCAGAGAAGGGTTCTGTGCGAATCACAATAATGTTGCGCGCATTTTGTCGCCACGCTTCTTGAACCGGAATCGAGGCTGAAACACCACCATCCACAAACTTTTGCCCATTTACATCGACAGGGCCATGGTACAACTTAGGAATCGCACAAGTGGCTAGCATGGTGTGGAACCAATCGTCCCCAAGAATCGGCAAATACTGATCGGATAAATTTTCCACGTTCGTAACGGCTGCAAACGCCCCTCTTCCAGCCAAGGTCTTACGCCCTAAATCGAGATCAAGCTTGTAA
>NZ_JAWOWK010000041.1:0-1794 GCF_033340375.1 Vibrio sp. 1167
TGGTCCCAAACGGTCAGAGCCCGATGCTGGACTTGCGCCTTCCGCCAGTGGCGTTTTCGCTTTTCGACCATCTGGTGTTGCCATCGTGGATGCGCCAAATGGCACGTTGGCAGAGATGCTTGATGTTCCCGCGTAGTAGCCACCACCAATTGGTCCGCGCCCATGACGTGTGTTGACAAATTGCGCCAACTCATCGATATAAACTTGGTAAGCATCAGCCAGCAGTTGGTCGACATAATCGTCGTCATTGCCGTATTTTGGCGCGAAGTTGATTAAGCGTTGGCGAAGTTGTTCGTTCTCAATACCATCGAAGTCTTCTTCTAATGCTTTTGCCAATTCCGTTTGGCTGATTTGTGCTTCTTCAAACACTAAATGTTTGATCGCCGCCAAACTGTTACCCAAATTGGCAATACCCACTTGCAGGCCAGATACCCAATCGTATTTCGCTCCGCCTTCTTTTACTGTTTTACCGCGCGCCAAACAGTCATCCACCAGCGATGAGCAGAAAATATCTTGCGCTTGCTGTTCAAGCACACTGTCGACTACGGTATCGATCTCAATCGATTTACGTGTGTAGTAGCGAATTTGCTCCGCCCAAGAAGCGGTGACTTGATCAAAACTCTCGAAGTTGCCTTTTGCCAACGACTTATCATGCGGCAAGAAGGCTTTGCCCGTGGTTGCATCCACACCTTCGTTAAGCGCCGCCAGCAAAATACGCGCAAAGTTAATGAAACTCATACCCGTGCAACGGTAACCCCATTTGCCTGGAACAGCGGTTTCAATACAGCCAATAGACGCGTAGTTGTAAGCGTCTTCTTTCTCAACGCCAAGCTTGATGAACTCTGGAATGACAATTTCATCGTTGTTGAATGCAGGCATACCGAATCCGCATTTGATCACTTCAATACAGCCCATCAAGAACTCTTGATTCAGACCTTCATGATAGCGAACACTCAAGTTCGGTTGCGTGGAACGTAGCTGACCACAGGACTCTAAAATCGCCCAAGATAGCGGGTTTACGGCGTCTTCAGGTTCTCCATTCTCATTCAGCTTTTGGCCACCGATACAGACATTTTGATACAGCGGAGAACCTGCCGATGCTTTTGAGTGTGCACCAGAGCGAATCTTGTTTACTTCAAGCAATTTCAACCAACAGCTTTGCAATAACTCAAGGGCGAACGCTTTGTTCATCGTGCCACTTTCAAGATCACGCACGTAGTAGTCGTTTAGGAACTGGTCCATCCGACCGAATGAAACAGAGTGGCCATTCGATTCAATTTGCAACATCAACTGCACAAAATAGCTCAGTTGCAGAGCTTGCCAGAAGTTGGTTGGCGCATGGAAAGCCACATGACGACAGTTGTCTGCGATTGTCTCCAGTTCCGCTTTCCTCTCTGGTCGAGTTTCGTTTTGTGCCATTTCCAGAGCGAGATCAGCGTAACTCACCATGTGCTCCTGAATCGCAAGCAAGACAATTTCGACGGACTTATAAAACTGCTCTTTCTTCAACCCTTCATACGTCGACACGTCGTTATTAGCGCGATGCTGACGAACCTCATCCAGCAGACCGTTCATACCGATCTTCAGGATTTTTTCGTTATCCACTGCAAGGTGCGCGTCGCCCGAAGTCATGTTGCCCTCGGCTTTAATGATGGTGCTGGCTAGGATCTCTTGTTGTTCGTCGGTAAAAAGTCCATAGCAGCGATCTTGAACCGTTTTATCGCGCCAGTATGGCGTAATGGCGTGAATGCTTTGTTTGTCCTCTTCACTTACCGCAAAACCAGCCCCAGGTCG
>NZ_JAWOWK010000042.1:0-1680 GCF_033340375.1 Vibrio sp. 1167
CGATGATTGAATCAACAAACTCGTTCATCGGGTTGATGATTTCAATCAACTTGTCTTCAACCGCTTGATCAAAATCGACACTTTTCACATCTTGTGCGGTAAGTGTGGAAATTTGAGTTTCAATTTTCTCGGTAATGATTTCATCTGCATCACGACCACCTTCAATGAAGACTTTGATTCCATTGTAATCGGCAGGGTTATGCGATGCGGTGATGCACGCTGAGTATGCACAGCCCATCTCTTTTGCTTTGAACATCACGATTGGTGTTGGAACAAACTTATCGATAAAGCTAACTACAATGCCATTTGCCGCTAAAACTTCGGCAAACCAACGGCCCGCTTTATCAGACAGAAAACGTCGGTCATAGCCAATGATAAAGCCACGATCTGCCACTGATTCTCTGTTAGTGATGTTTGCTACTGCCTGAGCAACCAAACGAACATTATCTTTAGTGAATTCTTCACCGATGAATGCGCGCCAACCGCCTGTACCAAATTTGATCATGATTCGAACCTCAATAAGGGCGGCAATACACCGCGCCTTAAAATTTTGCTAGCGAACCCAATGCACAAGCTAAAGAGCAAAAGTGCATTGGGGCATTTTTAAGCGATTAACCTAGTGTTACGATCACTTCGTTCACGGAGCCTTCCGCTTGAACTGGTACTGATGCGCCAGTGATAGCTTCGCCGTTCAGAGTGATAGATTTCACGCCTTTGCTGACTGAATCAGGGTTAACAACTTTGATGTTGTAAGTCGCGCCTAGCCACTGACGAGTGACTTCAAATCCAGGCCAGTTAGTTGGAATACATGGATCGATAGTTAGACCATCAAAACCTGTGCGCACACCAAGGATAAAGTTGGTCACTGCGAAGTAAGCCCAACCAGATGTGCCAGTTAGCCATGGGTGGTTTGCACGACCGTGATCTTTGTGGTCTCGACCCATAATGAACTGCACATAGGAGTACGGTTCTGCGATACGTTTTTCGATGATGTCGTTTTGGTTGTATGGGTTGAGTGCATCGTAGAACTTCATCGCACGGTCACCGCGCCCCAATTTTGCTTCAGCAACCCAAGCCCATGGGTTTGGATGTGAGAAGATCGCACCGTTTTCTTTTACGCCGTGGTAAACGCGCGTTACAAAGCCGATATCATCATTTGGTGTTGCGAATGATGGTGAGTTCAGATGTAGGCCGTATTCAGAGAATAGATTCTCGTCGACTGCGTCCATTGCCTTTTCACCGCGCTCTTGAGATACCGCACCAGACAGCACCGCAAGAGTGTTTGACTCAAGGTGTACACGACCTTCTTTTTGTTGCGCTGTGCCAATCTTGTCACCGTTTTTCGTTAGACCACGAATGTACCAGCCGCCTTCTTCGTCCCAAAGGTGTGTTTCACACGCTTCACGCACGTTTGCTGCCATCTCGGTGTATTTCTCAACGTCAGCTTCTTTGCCTAGGTATTTTGCAAGGTCGATGAACTCTTGTAGCGCCCAGAAGTGTAGGAAAGACACCATTGAAGACTCGCCGCCACCTAGGTTTAGACAGTCGTTCCAGTCGGCACGTAGACCTTTCCAGATGCCCGTTTGACCCACGTATTCAGCTGAGAAGTCTAGCGCAGCTTTCATGTGGTCATACACGGTTGCATCACCGCCATCCGCGTAAGGAATCACTTCGTCGAAG
>NZ_JAWOWK010000043.1:0-1677 GCF_033340375.1 Vibrio sp. 1167
CGAGTAAAAACACACTGCAAATAGCAAAAGAGCACTGAATTGAACTCAGTGCTCTTTTTCATCGTCTCTTTCTATCTTTGCGTGCAGCGCTGGATTACACCCACTGACCTGCCACAAAGCCACTCGACCAGCACCATTGGAAGTTATAGCCACCTAACCAACCGGTAACGTCCATCACTTCTCCGATGAAGTACAAGCCTTTGATGTTTTTACATTCCATGGTTTTAGAAGACAGGTGATCGGTATCCACGCCGCCTAGTGTCACTTCCGCCGTGCGGTAGCCTTCGGTGCCATTAGGTGCGATTGACCAGTTTTCTAAACGCTCCACCACGCTAGCAAGCTCTTTCGGGTTGAACTGCTTGAGAGGTTTATCCATCAGCTCTTTGCGCTCAATCAGTACTTCCACTAAACGCTTTGGCAGCACTTTTGCTAGGGTGTTCTTTAGCGATTGATTTGGATGTTTCTCAAGGCTGCGCTCGAGCAGCAGAGCGATGTCTTCGTTAGGAACTAAGTTGATAGAAACTTTCTGACCCGCTTTCCAGAAAGAGGAAATTTGCAAAACCGAAGGGCCCGATAAGCCGCGGTGAGTAAACAACAGCGCTTCTTTGAACATGGTGCCATCTTCGGCGGTAATTTCCGCAGGCACAGCAATGCCAGACAGTTCAGCAAAATCTTCTTTGTCTTCTTTGTGCAGCGTAAATGGCACAAGTCCCGCCGTGGTTGGGATTACCGGCAGACCAAACTGCTCAGCCACTTTGTAACCAAACGGCGTCGCGCCCAGTTTTGGCATGGAAAGGCCACCGGTCGCAATCACCAAAGATTCGCACTCAACAGGCTCAGTACCCGCGTGCAGACGAAAGCCTTCTTCGGTTTTCTCAATGGTGTGCACATCGCATTGGTAACGCTGTTGAATGTTTGGCATGTCACACTCGGCCAGCAGCATCTTCACGATGTCTTTGGCGGTAAAAGCATCGACACAAAACAATTGGCCGTGATCGCGCTCTTCAAACTCGATGCCGTGTTTGCTGACCATGGAGATGAAATCCCAGTTGGTGTATTGCGATAGCGCCGCTTTCACGCAGTGTGGGTTTTGGCATAGGTAGTTGCTGGCTGATACGTCGTAGTTAGTGAAGTTGCAGCGGCCACCACCAGAGATAAGGATTTTACGTCCTGGCTTTTTGGCATGATCCAGCACAAGCACACTGCGTCCGCGCTTGCCTGCTTCTGCAGCACACATCAAACCCGCGGCTCCCGCGCCAATTACAACAACATCAAATTTCTTACTCATCGGTCGCTCTTAGGCTCTATCCAAAATCCAAAACAATAAAAAAGGATGTGCTTATTGCACATCCTTGCTTTCTAAGAGCGCCATTCTACCGACAAATGTCGAAAGGGAAAAGCGCTTAAATTCCAAGCATCGCCTAGTACGGCTTAGCTGGAAAGACCTACAAGATGAAGGCCGCCAGTAGGGTAACACCAAGCAACGCGGTTGATAGCACAAACAACTCACGCACCCGTTCACACTTACCTGTGAATATCTCATCATGGTGATGGTGATACTCTTTACTTTTAATGTAGTGGAACAAACGCACCTGTTTGGTGACGTTACCGTGAGTGGTGAAGAAACCATTGCCATCCACTTGTTGATACAACAATGGGTGCGCTTCACGCATGATG
>NZ_JAWOWK010000044.1:0-1660 GCF_033340375.1 Vibrio sp. 1167
TTTCTGCCGTTATGCTACATAAGTTTGCTGTCGTGCCGTTAGGGCCCAGGCTATTCTGGCCAGCTTGTTTGCCAGAGCACAAGTGACGACAAAGTTGCTTTTCCGGCACAGTAAATCCCTGACCCAATCGGCCAATTTGCCAGACTGGTGTTCCAGTTTTTGTATGAATACCCTGGCACACTGAACCAACAAAGTTCGGATCTTTTTATTACCTCGCTTACTAATTCCCAGCAATGTCGTCCTACCTCCCGTGCTGTACTGCCGAGGTACAAGCCCTGTTGCCGCCGCAAAGTCACGGCTGCTGGCGTACTGCTTCCCGTCGCCAATCTCAGTTGAAATAGTACTCGCTGTCAGTGTTCCGACGCAGGGAATGCTCAGCAAGCGCTGTCCAACCTCATCTTCGTCCAACTTTCGTTTCAACTGGGATTCCAGATCTTTAATCTGCTCAACAAGATAGTGATAATGCTGTTGTAATTTCAGCAATAACTGGCTGAGGTAAAGAGGCAAACTATTATCCTCAAGAATGGTACTCAGTCGGCTAATAACGGCAGCTCCTCGGGGAACGCTAATGCCAAATTCCAGCAGAAAAGCATGCATTTGATTGGTTGTTTTTACCTTATCCTGAACCAGGGATTCACGGACACGATGCAGAGCCCGCATTGCCTGCTGAGATTCCGTTCTGGGCTGCACAAAACGCATAGACGGACGCGATGCAGCTTCACAAATAGCTTCGGCGTCGACAAAGTCGTTTTTATTGCTTTTAACGAACGGGCGGACAAATTGTGGTGATATCAGCTTTGGGGAATGCCCCAACTCTTCCAACTTGCGTGCCATAAAGTGAGAACCGCCACAGGCTTCCATCGCGATGGTTGTTGCCGGGCATGTCGCCAGAAATTCGATTAGCTTTGGTCGGGTGAATTTTTTACGGTAAACGGCCTTCCCACGATGATCCTGACAATGAATATGGAAAGAGTTCTTACCCAGATCGATACCAATAAGCGCAATGTTTTCCATGATGGTTCTCCGAATGAAAGCCTGTCCTCAGCATAGTACCGGGAAGGAGGGAGTGACCATCTCATTAAATAAAGCACGCTAAGCCGGTGGCAGCGGTCGCAATGGCCTAAACTTCCCCGCACCGACCTTGGCGCTGCTGCGCCATAGGTAATCGCCGGTCAGGTTGATGTGCTCCCACCCCAGCGGCGACAGATATTGCAACAATGTGCCGTCCAGCGCCGTGCCGTTGCCACGCAAAGCACTGGTGGCACGCTCCAGATATACCGTGTTCCACAACACGATGGCCGCCGTCACCAGGTTGAGGCCGCTGGCCCGGTAGCGCTGCTGCTCGAAGCTCCGATCCCTGATTTCCCCAAGGCGGTTGAAGAACACCGCCCTGGCCAGCGAGTTGCGCGCCTCACCTTTGTTCAGGCCGGCATGCACGCGGCGGCGCAGTTCAACACTTTGCAGCCAGTCCAGGATGAACAGCGTGCGCTCGATCCGGCCCAGCTCGCGCAGGGCCACGGCCAGTCCGTTCTGGCGCGGGTAGCTGCCGAGTTTGCGCAGCATCAGCGAAGCCGTTACCGTGCCTTGCTTGATGGAGGTGGCCAGCCGCAGAATTTCATCCCAATGGGCGCGTATTTGCTTGATGTTCAGCCTGTCGCTG
>NZ_JAWOWK010000045.1:0-1635 GCF_033340375.1 Vibrio sp. 1167
AGACTCTTCCAGAGCCTTCAAGCACAGCGCGACATTTTCCGCGCGAGCACCGTATCCCATCAATCCAATACGCCATGCTTTGCCAGCTAACGCACCTAGCCCTGCACCAATTTCAAGGTTGTAAGTTTCAAGTAGATGTGCGCGAACTTTCGCTTCATCGACCCCTTCCGGCACATAAATCGCGTTCAATTGAAGTAAACGGTAAGATTCTTCCACTACAAATTCAAAACCCAGTTTCTGAAGACCATCTTTCAACTTCTCATGCATCAATTGATGGCGAGCCCACGCGTTCTCAAGCCCCTCGTTCTGCAACACAAGCAGCGCTTCATGCAATGCATATAGGCTATTCACTGGAGCTGTGTGATGGTAGCTACGCTTACCTTCCCCACTCCAGTACCCCAACACTAAGCTTTGATCGAGGAACCAACTTTGAACTGGCGTAGTGCGCGATTGAATTTTTTCGATAGCAGCCGGAGACAGCGTCACCGGAGACAAGCCAGGCACACACGACAAACACTTTTGACTGCCCGAGTACACAACATCAAGCTGCCATTCATAAACTTTTCACGGTACGCCGCCTAACGATGTAACGGCGTCCACAATCGACAACACATTATATTGCTTGGCTAACTTACCTAGAGTTTGTGCATCACTGACAGCACCGGTTGATGTCTCAGCATGCACAAAAGCCAGAATTTTTGTATCAGGATGTTGCTGTAGTGCTTGTTCAACTTTATCTACTGAAACAGGCGCACCCCATTCATCATCGACTAGCACCACTTCACCACCAGCACGAATAACGTTTTCACGCATGCGCTCGCCAAAGACACCGTTTCGACAAACGATGACTTTGTCACCTTTCTCGATCAAGTTAACGAAACAAGTCTCCATCCCAGCACTGCCTGGAGCAGAAACCGCAATAGTGAACTCATTTTCGGTTTGAAAAGCGTATTTCAACAGCTGTTTAAGCTCATCCATCATCGCGATAAACAGAGGGTCTAGATGACCAACCGTTGGACGGCTAAGGGCTTGCAATACCTGCGGATAAACATCGGAAGGACCAGGGCCCATTAAAATTCGGTGAGGGGGAATAAAGCTTTGGATCGGCATGTCAGCTCCTTGATTGCAGTCATTTAGCCTGAAAGAAGTCATTTTTAGAATTATTTGCCATCAAAACATCGTCACTCTTCATGCTTTGCAAGAAAACTCACTTGAATTATTTAACAAGTCGTTCACCAGAAAACAGGAGCAATTTTTATTTCGATTAGCAATACATTCAGGCATCAAAGGTTTCACACTAATGTATTTTGTTGCACACGGCAATTAGCCCTAAGTATAGAGGTCAAACCACTGTCACAATTTCGTTAATAAAAACCATCATTCTGGTTGAAATATTGATTGACATTGTGACGTCAAAACCGTTCAATGTTTGAGCTTTATGTAGAAGAGGAGCACTGCCCAGGCAGATGATTTGTGGAACCGCAATTCCAATACCAATCATTCAGGGGGAGTAGTGCCGAGGTAAGTCAAAATTGCAGGGTTTGGCTTGTCGGTTGACTTGGGTTGAGTCCCATCAACTGTCATCAGCACCGTCTGATGAAGAGCTTCTGAGGGTACATTTTCAAATGACAATCT
>NZ_JAWOWK010000046.1:0-1611 GCF_033340375.1 Vibrio sp. 1167
AAAGAAATTTACGCGAACCCACAAAACGATTACACCAAGAAACTGCTCTCAGCGATTCCGATTACCCATCCTAAATATCGCAAGAAAAAGCGTGTGGCAGAAAAAAAGCAGCAAGTGGCGTAAGCCGTGCCACCATCGCATTCAAGAAAACACGCTCCGTTAAATAAACAGGGCGTTTTTCTTATGTATCCTTTTTTATCTTGCATGCTAAACTCAAAACTTATCTCTTTGGTTTTGCTTGGATAATTGGCTATGCCATCAAATTTACCTAAATCGTTCAGTCGCCCATTTTTAAAGATGTTCCACATCTTAGAAGCGGTTCTGTTGGTCGCTATTACCTTGGCAACTATTTATGCCATGGCTCAAGAGTTCATTCACGTCTTTGTTGAGAAGCGAGTGCTGTTGACGGACATCTTATTGATGTTCATCTATCTTGAGGTTTTAGCGATGGTGCAGCAGTTTGTGATGAACGGTAAGATCCCCGTTCGCTATCCTATCTATATCGCGATGATGGCCATTGCTCGCTACATCACTTTAGGTATGAAAGAGTTGGATGCCACTTTGGTGGTTTGGCTTTCTATAGCGGCGTTTATCTTGGCGGCAGCGACCTTGGTGATTCGCGTTGGACACCACTATTGGCCGTATGTTGACAACCGAACCTTGGAAAAAGACGAATAAAATAAAGCCCCGCACTAAGCGGGGCTTTCAATATGTAATCTAAATGTTTTTAGATTATTCGATGTTTTGGATCTGTTCGCGCATTTGTTCGATCAGAACTTTCAGTTCAACACCCGACGCAGTGATGTCGGTGCTGATCGATTTAGAAGCGAGCGTGTTTGACTCACGGTTGAATTCTTGCATCATGAAATCCAGACGACGACCGACTGCGCCACCTTTTTTCAGGATGTTGGTCGTTTCTTTCACGTGAGAATCCAGACGATCCAGCTCTTCTGCAACGTCTGACTTTTGCGCTAGCAAGATAAGCTCTTGTTCTACACGAGAAGCATCCAGTTCAATTTTCGCATCTTCAAATTTTGAGAATAGACGCTCACGTTGCCATTCTAGGATTTCAGGCATGCGAGCACGAACTTTCACCACTTCTGCGGTAATCGCGTCTAGGCGTTGTTCGATCAGCGCTTTCATGTTGTCGCCTTCACGACCACGCGCTTCAATAAATTCACTAATTGCTTCATCAAATGCAGCAAGCAGTTCTTTGTTGACCTCATCCATGTTTTGCTCTGGAGTTTCCATCACTCCAGGCCATTGCATGACTTGAAATGGATTGATGCGGCTAAGCTCACCAGTCATGTGCATAACTTGTTCAGCAGCTTTAATCACTTGGGTTGCCAACGCTTCGTTGATGCTAAGCTCGGCTTTTGCTGCAGGGTTCGCTTCGAAACGAAGGCTACATTCCACTTTTCCTCGCGCTAGACGTTTACGAAAACGCTCGCGTAGAACTGGTTCTAAAGCTCGGAATTGTTCTGGCATGCGGAAATAGGTTTCTAGGTAACGCTGGTTTACACTGCGGATTTCCCATACCGCAGAACCCCAATCGCCTTTTACTTCTTTGCGCGCATACGCAGTCATACTGTAAATCATCGAATTTTCCTG
>NZ_JAWOWK010000047.1:0-1584 GCF_033340375.1 Vibrio sp. 1167
GTAAGCGTTCACCGAGGTATCTTGACTTACCAGATCTGAAGAAACATATGCAGTTTATAGATCAAAAACGTTTGGGTACGGTCTCTTCGTCACAACAGCCGTGATGATTTCACTCAACACTGACATTGCCGATAAGTCACGCTTTTTGCAGGTTTCGATGAGGGTATGTATCCTACTTCGGAATTTATCACCTGCATCCGAGATCGTTCCGAAGCTAATTTTCCTTTGAATGACAAAACCTCTAATACATCGCTCAGCTTCATTATTGGTTAAGGGGATTGACGTTTTCTTGAGGAAAACCCACAAGCTCTCTCTATGTTTAAGCAGTAACTTGCATCGCCCTCTATACCGCTTGACCATCACACCTGTCCCTTTGCTCAACCAATGATCGAACGATTTTTGTAGCCTGTGCATTCGCCGCAAGTACCGTGAATAATCCAATTCACCTTGCTCATAACGATGCCGAGTATGGAAAATGGTGTTCGTCAGCAAACAAAGATGTTTGCCAATATAAGCGGTGTGGCCACCGCCACTATAATCCGCCATTTGTTGAAGATTGCGCTTCACATGTGCCCAGCATAACTGATGACGGTCTGCGGCTATCCAGTTATAGCTTGGGCATTGGTCGCTAACCACAATGCCTGCATAGTCTTCATCGATGACCTTTTTTGCTGAGGAGGTTGAGCGTGAATAGGGTATTTGTTCATAGACAAGGTCATCACTGGCCACTAACCAACACCAACGAAGGCTCGTTTCATCATTTCGGTGATGAGAGGTTTCGTCAGCATGAATCAAAGTCGCTTTCTTTAACGCTTGTTTTATCGCCTGATGCAATGGCGTTAGCATTGAAGCGACCTTCGTTTGCGCTTCGCTAATCGCGCCGACCGAAAAGGTTGTGCCAAGCTGTTCTTTAAGTAGAGATTGGATTTTCCGAACACTGAGGTGATATTGCCCTGCAAGAACTCCAATGTAACTTAATAAGTTCGGCCCTATAATCCCTTGCGATGCATCGTCAGGCTTTTGAGCCTTGACGGTTTCTTTACAGTGCCGACATTGGCCTGAAAATAAACGGTATTCGGTGATATCGACAGTGGGTTTTGGAATATCGAAGACCTGATGGCGGTAGTAAGGGCCACCTTGAACATCGATATCAGACTGGGCACAGCAAGGGCACACTTCAGGAAAACCATCGATAACTACATCCGTTGCTTTCAGTCGTGAGAGTTTTCGTTGATGCCCTGTGTGGCCTTCTTTAGCTCCTCTCGAATTGCAACCACTAGAGCTTTGATCTTTTTTCGCTCATGCTTGTCCTTAGGGTTGTCAGACGAAGGTGGTTTCGATGAATTTTTGGAGTTAGTAGCTTGTTTATCGGTAAGGTGGCGCAACTGTTCCCACAACTCTTCAATCAGTGCGTTTGCTTCGTTAAGGTCAGAGGCTACGGGCGGTTCCTCTTGATATTTAGGGGCTTTCTTTCTGCTCATAACAAACAGGATGAAGCACTGGAATGATCACTCAATAGCCAAGAATGGATCAAGTGCTGAGTGTCACACTTTTTCTGTCAATAGGGGCTTGGTGAACACTTAC
>NZ_JAWOWK010000048.1:0-1573 GCF_033340375.1 Vibrio sp. 1167
TCAAGTGGGTGAACGAAGCTTCGATGAAGATTTGCTTAAGACCTATCAAAAGCAATTCGCTATGACCAATGAAGAAGTGGATCAGGTGCTGCGTGTACTTGGCGATATGGGTCAAGAAGCCGTAGGCTCTATGGGCGATGACACGCCGATGGCAGTACTGTCTTCGAAAGAGCGTTTGGTTACCGATTACTTCCGCCAGAAGTTTGCTCAGGTCACCAACCCGCCTATCGATCCACTACGTGAAAAGCATGTTATGTCGTTAGCCACCAGTATAGGTCAGGAGATGAACGTCTTCTGTGAAACCGACGGCCACGCGCATCGAGTGACATTTGATTCTCCAGTGCTACTTTACTCTGACATGCAGCAGTTGCTTGAGCTGGGTGACGATCACTACCGCAATACCATTCTCGACATAAACTACGATCCACAAGAGAAAGATCTCAAACAAGCGATTGATGATTTATGTGATCAAGCTGAACAAGTGGTGCGAGAAGGTACCGTTTTAGTGGTTCTTTCTGACCGCGCATTAGTCAAAGGCAAATTGCCAATTCCAGCCGCCATGGCTGTCGGCGCCGTGCAAACTCGCTTAGTTACAGCCAACCTTCGTTGTGATGCCAACATCGTCGCGGAAACCGCAACCGCACGTGACCCTCATCAATTTGCCGTATTGCTAGGCTTTGGCGCTACGGCGGTTTATCCGTATCTAGCTTATGAAGCGTTAGGCAAGTTGATTGACGATGGTGCCCTAGATAAAGACTACCGCGATGTTATGCAGAACTATCAGTATGGCATCAACAAAGGCTTGTACAAAATCATGTCGAAGATGGGTATTTCGACCATCGCCTCTTACCGTTGCTCACAATTGTTCGAAGCTGTTGGGTTGAGCCGGGAAGTGGTCGACTTGTGCTTTAAAGGCGTAACCACTCGCATCGAAGGCGCAAACTTTGATGATTTCCAACAAGATTTAACCAACTTGTCCCGCAAGGCGTGGGCAAAACGTAAATCGATTGAACATGGTGGATTACTCAAATACGTACATGGCGGTGAGTACCATGCCTACAACCCTGATGTGGTTGGCACACTGCAAAAAGCGGTGAAATCTGGTGAAAGTAACGATTATCAAAGTTTTGCCAAACAAGTAAACGAGCGCCCTGTCGCGATGTTGCGTGACCTAATGGCACTGAAAAAAACTGACTCGCCATTGCCACTTGAACGAATCGAACCTAAAACAGAATTGTTCAAACGTTTTGATTCTGCCGCCATGTCTATCGGAGCGTTGAGCCCAGAGGCACACGAAGCACTTGCAACGGCGATGAACCGTCTTGGTGGTTACTCTAACTCTGGCGAAGGTGGTGAAGATCCTCGTCGTTTTGGCACCGAGCGTAACTCGCGAATCAAGCAGATCGCATCAGGCCGTTTTGGGGTTACGCCTCATTACCTAACCAATGCAGACGTACTGCAAATCAAGGTTGCGCAAGGAGCTAAACCTGGTGAAGGTGGTCAGCTACCAGGGCACAAAGTCACGGCAGAAATCGCCAAGCTGCGTTACTCGGTGCAAGGGGTGACGTTAATC
>NZ_JAWOWK010000049.1:0-1564 GCF_033340375.1 Vibrio sp. 1167
GCTCGTGAAAAAGCACGCGCGAAGTTTATCAAGAGTGCACCTCACTACTTAATCGACACCATCTCCGATCTGCCAGAGGTGATCGTAGATATCGAACAACGCCTAGCCGCGGGCGAACGTCCGTAGTTTTCGCTCGCGAATTCAGAATGTAAAAAGCCTCTCCATATTGAGAGGCTTTTTACATTTATGGAAAGCGGAAGTGTCAGTTAATCGCAGTACTTGCTCGACGCTTTAGCTTAAAGCCCATACTGGTCGGCCGTTCTTCTGGCTCGCCTTTGATGGCATGTAACAGTTTTTCTGCCGCCTTGGTGCCCATGCGCTCGTAATCAAATTCTGCCGATGTCAAACTTGGGTAAGCGTGCTCCCCCATAGAAGAACCTTCAAGGCAAATAATGGCAATGTCGGTCGGGACTTTGAGCACGCGGCGATGGCACTCAAAGAGCGCACCAATTGCTATCTCCTCATGGCTACACACCAAAGCATTCAAGCTTGAATCGCGCAGCAATAACTTCGCCAATCCTTCCGCACCCAATTGTGAAGATGGCGCTTCATGAGTCGTCAGAAAATGATCTGGGGTGAGATAGTTTTCAATCATCGCACTTTGCCAACCGTGTAACTGGCGTTGCAACGTCGAGTGATTCCCGCGCGCCCCAATAAAACCAACGTTCTTAAAACCTTGTTCAATCAGGTGTCTGGTACAGGCCTTACCCACTTCGAAGTGATCCACACCAATATTGAGATAACTGGCCTTTGAGCTCAGTTCGGTAATCTCTAACACTGGC
The DNA here is from genome assembly GCF_033340375.1 of Vibrio sp. 1167. Taxonomy (NCBI): domain Bacteria; kingdom Pseudomonadati; phylum Pseudomonadota; class Gammaproteobacteria; order Vibrionales; family Vibrionaceae; genus Vibrio; species Vibrio sp. 1167. The sequence goes on from NZ_JAWOWK010000049.1 coordinate 783, forward strand.
GTATTTGATGCCTCTAATAGTTGATGCGTTCGCTGACTATGCTCACTTCCAAACAGTACCACGCCCGCAGGACGGCTCTCTAAAAAAGTCGAAAGCAACTTTTCTTCTTGCTCAATCGAGTAGTCGCTGTAACCCAGTAATAATTGATAACCCGCTTTGTTTAACGCCTGTTGGAAGCTTGGTAAGAAATGAGCGCATGCTTTTTCAAACAGTGACGGAATGATAAGAGCGATGGAATAACTTTCTGCAGATGCTAGTGCCCCTGCGGCTTTGTTCGGGATATAGCCGAGCTCATCAACCACTTGTTGAATTTTTTCTCTCAGCTTATCGGATACCAGCTCTGGCGTTCGTAATGCTCGCGACACCGTCATCGTGCCTACGCCTGCTTGTTTGGCGACGTCAGCCAAAGTGACATTGCCGGTACTTCTTCGTTTGCGAGGTTCGCTCATTGTTTTTATTTAATGTTCTCTAATTTCAGCTGCGACATCTTATCACAGCGCTTTAATGGTTTTGATATTAGCGCATTAGAACTCGAACACCAGCACATGAAACTTCGATGCCTGATAAAAATGATAGCGCTATCAGATAGCGCTACCATTTGTGATCACTCTCAGGTTCTTCTGGCAAATTGATCGATAAAGTACGCAGCAACAAAACAACAAATCGGAAACATTCCAATGCTACGTGAACTGATTACCTCTGATGTCATTCGCATCCATTCTGACGCAACCGACTGGAAAGATGCGATCAGCAAATCTTGTGAAGCTTTGATTGAAAATGGC
>NZ_JAWOWK010000050.1:0-1559 GCF_033340375.1 Vibrio sp. 1167
GGTTCTTGACGCACTTTAATGAGCGCACACGTCACGTTATCACTAGCGCCACGCACCAGAGCAGAGTGCATCAATGCCAAACCAGCTTGGTTAACTGAATCTGCACATAGAGTTTTATGCATTTCATCACAGCTTAGTTCCTTGGAAAGTCCATCACTGCACAACAAGAACTGGTCACCATCCGCAAGCTGTCCCGATACTTGGTCTATCGTCACCATCTCATCAACCCCAACAGCTCGGGTAATTACATTGGCTAATGGATGGGACTCTGCGTCTTCAAATGCCAACAAGCCTTGTTCAACTAACTCCATCACTTGGCTATGGTCACGAATTGTTTGTACAAAAGTACCGTTTCTCTATTGATAAATGCGGCTATCACCAACCCATAGGCAGTGGTAATAACCATCCTGAATAAACAACAGCACCAATGTTGTGCCCATTGTCTTTCCATGTAAGTTCATTTGAGCATATTGATAGATCTCAAAATTCGCTTGCTGCACTGCTGCGCGAATATCATCTATATTGGTGTTTGGCACATCTTGCATATGGCGTGCAATTCTGTCGCCCAGCATTTGACTCGCGATATCGCCAGCGCTATGGCCGCCCATGCCGTCAGCAACAACCCATATATGCTGTTCAGTCATATCCAGTAACGCATCCTCATTATAAGGACGAACTTTACCTGCATGAGTTTTGGCAAAAGTAAAATAATTCCAATTCATTCTTTGCTTCCTAGCAACTCCACATTTGCCAACGACCATCTAACATTGCAGAGAATTGGCCAATAGATGGCAGCCCAGTGCTAACAAACATACATGATTCAATATGAGTAGAGCCTTCTGTCCACCAGAAGCATGGTTTTCTCTGTTGACTCTCAATTAGATGATTTAACAACATGTTTTGCTTTGCTTCAGTTGAAAAGCTAAACACTGTTGAGATCGGGCTTTGGTACAAAAGCGCCATTTCTTCATTGCATATCGATACTTCAGAAACAAGCTCACACTTTTGCTGCATGCTTCGGTGCCATACATCAAATACAAATTCATCGTCTAACACTGACAGCGCTAGAGTCTGGCTATCTTCAGTCCAGCCACTTTGTGCCCAATACTGTGCTGCTTTGCCTTTTACCGCTCGAACAACAGTAAAAAAGAAGTAGCGACCGCATGCATCTACACTTGGAATCATGCTGCCGATATACGTAGCATCGTCCATGTAACTCACATCCAGTGCAAAGTGCCAAACTGGTGCAGTTAAAAAATAATCGTTCCAAGTGTCACCCAGTTGCTCTTTACTCACTGCAATAACAGCTTGCTGCCAGTCGTGCCAACGGTTTGCAAATTCAGGAGAAATACCGTCCTTAACAAAGTCACCTTTAGCCGGCATTTTTCCGATGTAGCCCCACTCAGGCGTTACAAGGTTTGCGGACATCTGAACCTCTCCATCTCATTAGACCAAAATGGGTTGATTGCACTAGATGGAATCAACTCAAGCTGAACCTTGTTCCCCTTCAAATCGATCATGACAATGTTGTCGTTGCGGGACTCTGGTCGAGCCTTGAG
>NZ_JAWOWK010000051.1:0-1524 GCF_033340375.1 Vibrio sp. 1167
TTTTACCAAGCAGCCCATATTTCTGGAGAGAGAAAATGGAACAAGAACTGGTTGTAATGGAAATCATCTGCAATGCGGGTGAAGCCAGAAGTTTAAGTTATGAAGCGCTCCGTTTGGCGAGAGAGCAAAAATTTGAAGCAGCAGAAGAGAAATTGTTGCAAGCCAGAGAGTGCATTAACAAGGCGCATTTAATTCAGACGCAACTGATCGAAGAAGATCAGGGGGAAGGCAAAGTGCCGATGACTCTGGTTATGGTGCACGCTCAAGATCATTTAATGACAACGATTCTAGCGCAAGAAATGGCTGTTGAGATTGTCGCTTTGAACAAGCAACTCGCGAATAAGTAAGGAAATCATTATGTCTAGAGAGGCGATCAAACTTGCCATTATTGGTGGTGGCAGTAGCTATACCCCGGAATTGGTTGAAGGGGTAATCAAACGCTTGGATTACTTGCCAGTTAAACAGATTCACTTTGTGGACATAGAATCCGGCGCGGAAAAACTAGAAATCATCAAGGGCTTGGCTCAGCGGATGGTCGATAAAGCGGGCGCGGATATTGAAATTAAAGCGGATTTTGACCGCCGTGCTGCGATCAAAGGCGCTGACTTTGTCATGACTCAATTCCGTGTAGGCGGGCTTGCTGCTCGAGCAAACGATGAAAGAATTCCTATCAAATACGATGTGATCGGACAAGAAACCACAGGCCCTGGCGGATTTGCTAAAGCACTGAGAACCATTCCGGTCATTCTTGATATCTGTAAAGACATTGAAGAGTTGGCGCCAAACGCTTGGATGCTCAACTTTACGAACCCTGCTGGTCTCGTCTCAGAAGCGGTGAGTAAGCATACTAAAGTCAAAAGTATCGGCTTATGTAATGTACCCGTCTCAATGGAAATGATGATTGCAGAGATGATGGATTGCGAGCCTAAAGAGCTACAGTTGGAGTTTGCAGGTCTAAATCATCTGGTCTGGGTACACAAAGCGTGGCTGAAAGGCGAAGACATCACTCAAACCGTCTTAGAGAAAGTCGGAGATGGCGCTAACTTCAGTATGAAGAACATTTGGGAAGAACCGTGGGATCCGGCATTTCTAAAAGCGCTTGGTGCGATTCCTTGTCCTTATCATCGCTATTTTTACCAAACAGACGCTATGTTGGCAGAAGAAAAGCAGAGCGCAGATGAAAAAGGGACTCGCGCAGAGCAAGTCATGGAAACCGAAAACGCATTGTTTAAGCTCTATCAAGATCCGAACTTAGACCACAAACCGAAAGAGTTGGAAGAGCGAGGGGGAGCGTATTACTCAGATGCGTCACTCAATCTCGTCGACTCTATTTATAACAACCGTAACAGCATTCATGTCGTAAACGTCTTAAACAACGGCGCGATCAATGGTCTACCGGATGACGCCGTGATTGAATGCAGTGCAGTGATTGGTAGTTGGGGAGCAAAACCACTTGCTGTTGGTGAGCTATCAAACAACATCAAAGGACTACTCCATCAAGTGAAAGCTTATGAGCAGTTGACG
>NZ_JAWOWK010000052.1:0-1521 GCF_033340375.1 Vibrio sp. 1167
GAAGTAACACGACACGAGTAGACGCAACGTTCAGCGCCAAACGCAACAACGTTGCGATCAGCAGTACCGTCGGGAACGCGGCGAAATCTAACGGGCGGCGTGTATATACCGTCACCAACAACACCACCATGGCTAAGGCGATGTTAAAGGTGAAGAACATATCCAGTAGGAACGCTGGTATCGGTAATACCACCATCGCAAGGGTGGCCAAAACCATGACAGGCGCGCCAATAGCTGGCATCTCACGCTGACGAATTTGTGGCAATTTATCTGCAAACGGCAGGCTTAACTTCATACTGCGAGGTATCTCAATCGAATTGAAGCGTCACGCGAATACGCACTTTAATACGTATGTCTAATGTTTATACGCGACCGCTTTCGCCTAAAAGTTTAGGTATAGTTGATAATTAGTCGACTTAAGCAATCTATGTACCAAAATCAACGCCAAAATAATGACTCAAAGCTAAACAACAGCACAATCCATTGATTGTTTTATATTTTTCTTAATTTTGCTTTTTGCACGATTAATGACGATGTTCCGGCGGGATTGGCAAGTCATAATCTTGAATTTTCGGTCGCTGACCACCACGTTTGCGGTACTGTTTTAACTGGAACACAAACGCCAGCACTTGCGCGACCGCGGTAAATAGACCGTCAGGAATTTCTTGTTCCAACTCAGTGGTATGGTAAAGCGCACGTGCAAGTGGTGGAGCAGGCACAATCGTAATGTCGTGCTCGCGTGCCACTTCTCGAATTTTCATCGCCATATGATCCGTACCTTTCGCTATCACGACTGGCGCACGATCTGTTTTCTGCTTATAACGCAGCGCCACTGAATAGTGCTCCGGGTTGGTGACAATAACGTCTGCTTGAGGTACATCGGCCATCATCCGGCGTTGTGCCGCCTCCCTTTGCAGCATACGAATACGACCTTTCACCTCTGGCTTACCTTCGGTTTCTTTGTATTCGTCTTTCACTTCTTGCTTGGTCATCTTCAACTGATCGGCGTGCTGCCAAATCTGGAACGGTATATCGATGGCCACAACAATCAATAACGAGCAGCTTATCAACAAGATGAAATTGAGCAAAATATCCAGCGCGTGGAAAATGTTGTGCGGGTAAACATCCATGCTAAGTTGGATCAAATCCGCTTGCGACGCTTGGATCAAATACATGGCAACGCCTGTCACCAACACCACTTTCAAGATCGATTTGATCAGTTCAACCCAACTTTGCATGCCCACCATGCGTTTTAAACCGCTCAGAGGGTTCATTTTGGACAGCTTAGGCATTGCCGCTTCGGCCGAAAAACTAATGCCCCCAACCCCTGCAGCACCAATCGTCGCCGCCACAAACAACGTGATAAGGATGAGAAACAGTGGAAAAAGCAAATCTGTCATTGCGCCTAATGCGATATCAAACAGCTTTGTGGTATCAAAGATTTCGTCGCGTTTGAGGTCGAACAAACGACTCATAATGGAAAACAGCGAACGTGCGAGTGACTCGCCAAACCACATCAGA
>NZ_JAWOWK010000053.1:0-1510 GCF_033340375.1 Vibrio sp. 1167
CAGTAATCGAGAAACACAATTGAGCGATCCGACTGAGGAATAAAGTTCACGGCCACATACGGGATTGCCACGGCGGTGACTAAAATCAACGGAACCAAAGCGGCTAATGCTTTACGCGGGTTGTCCACCGTCCAGAATACCAACTGTTTATAACGGCTCGGTTTGGTCTCTTCGCTGTTAGCTTTTGGCTTGATGAACATCCACGCCATTAATACCGTAAACGTCATCGCGACGATCCATGAAAGCAACAGTGACGATGCCACAATGTAGAACACAGAGCTCGCAAACTCGGCGGAGTCGGTTTTGGAGAACAACACTGGGCTTGCGCCCATAATCGCGATGACAGTTGCGCCTAAAAGTGGCACAGCGGTTTCTTTGACGGAATCAATCGCGGCGCGAGTTCGCTCGATACCTTTGTTGAGCTTAGCGATCATCATATCGGTGATCACAATGGCGTTATCCACCAACATGCCCAGTGCGAGAATAAACGTACCTAGCGAGACACGGTGCAAATCGATGCTGGAGATGTTCATGTATACAAGAGTGAGCAAAATCGTAAGGAGCAAGCTTGCGCCAACGATGGTTGCACTCTTAAAGCCCATGAAAACCAACAACACCACAAAAACAATCGCGACACTTTCAAGCAGGTTGCCAACAAAGTCGTCGATAGACTTTTGTACTTCTTCAGGTTGATAAGCAACGGTCGAGATGTCGACACCCAGCGGCAGCGTTGCCTGGTAGTTAGCGATGATGTCTTGAATCGTATCGCCAAGTGACACCACGTTAATGCCTTGAACTGGGCTCACCGCCAAGGTGACAGCGGGCTCTCCGTTGTAGCGGTTTTCTGCCAATGCTGGTGTTTGATAACCCATGGTGATGTCGGCGATGTCACCAAGACGAATCAACCCCGAGCCAAACTCGCCGGTGCCACCATTGATGATTAAATTGCGAATGTCTTCTAGAGACTGAAACTCACTGGTTTGCGCAATACGAATACGCTCTGTACCTGCATCGAATTTTCCCGCTTCGAACGTGCTGTTTTGTGTGCTCAGTTGGTTCCAAACTTGTGCGATCGACAAACCATATTGAGCCAAGCGCTCGTCTGGCATATCGATATGTACAACGCGAGGTTGAACGCCGTGTAGCTCGATCTTTTTGATGCCGTCGACGGCTTTGATTTGGCGTTGCAGCTCTTCGGCGTAGCGACGCAACTCTTCTGGCGCAGCATCTGTGCTGTGGATAGAGAAAAGCATACCGTAGACTTCAGAGAACTCGTCTTGTACTACGCTGATCTGCGCGCTGGAAGGCAGCTGCAGTTTTACATCGTCCACTTTGCGTCTCAATAAGTCCCATTCCTGCGGAAGTGCTTTGGAGTTAAGGCTCTCTTTGAGGTCAACAAAGACCATAGACAAACCTGGACGAGACAATGAGCGCAAGCGATCCAACTCCGCCATTTCCTGCAATTTGGTTTCCACGGTATCGGTGACTTGGTGCTCGACTTCTTCGGCAG
>NZ_JAWOWK010000054.1:0-1496 GCF_033340375.1 Vibrio sp. 1167
GGCACACAGCGCTCTAGCACACTTCTACTTCCGTCAAGAGAAATGGCAACAAGCTCAGGAGCACTTTGAAATAGCTCTAAAACTTCGCTCAGACGTATCTGACTATGCTTTCCTAGCAGATACACTAGAGAAGCAAAATCTAACCAAAGCAGCTCATGAAGTCTCTCGTAAAGCTCTGATGCTGGTTCAGCACGACTAACCAGTAACAACATTATCAAGCCGACAGTTTACTGTCGGCTTTTTATTGCCTGCCGTTTATCCATAACCATCAACACGTATTAAATTAACTAGAAACCCAGCCCCTCTCTCTTAAACCACTCGCTACAGTTTGACCCTTATCGTTTTTTCGGCTTTTCTCCACCCACGCCAATGAGCACCACTCAGCAGACAAGTAATACCAATCTAAGTAAAAACATGACCCACAGAACTGATTCGCTATGGACAGCCTCAATAATATCGACTTTAAAAACTCGCAAGTCAGCAAAAATCCATTCAGATGAAAATGAGGCCACTGACCCTTACTCATTTCAAATGATGGACACTCACGCACACAAATCGCCAAGTTTCTCAAGGTAAGCCGAACCAGTGTCAATAAGTAGGTTTAAACCTTTCTTGAAGAAGGGCTGGAAGGATGGCAAGAAAAGCCAAGCACAGGAGGATTTGAAAAAATCAAAATCAAAATCGAAACGATCCTTAATATCCCAGAACATATAGCTTTAGAGTGTGTTGATGTTTGGTTTCAGGACGAAGCCAGATTTAGGCAACAAAACACGACAACACGCTTATGGGCTGAAAAAGCAACTAGCCCAAGAGCCGAGAAACAACAATTTGAGTATGCTTATCTGTTCGGTTCAGTCGTCGCAGAAGAGGAATTGGTGAGGCTATCATTGTCCCTGGGTTAATAAAGACATCATGATAGAGCACTTGGCAGTCACGGAGGAGGGACGTCACGCTGTCGTTGTAATGGATGGTGCAGGATGGCATACAGAAGAAATTGCCAATGACTTTAAATGTCAGTGTCATCAAACTTTCGCCCTATTCTCCAGAGCCAAACCCCATCGAACAAGTATGGCGTTGGTTGAGACCACGCTATTTAGCCAACCAATCTTTTACTGATTACCACAACATCATCTCCAAAGTCTGCGATGCATGAAATCGGTTTTTGGATTGCTCCAAAAGAGTCACTAAAATGCATTCGTAAAAGTGGATAGACCTAACCAGTTAATTTTCAAGGTTGGTATGACTTCTCTTGGAAGGGAAAATGACAGCCTAAAACGACAAAAGCCCTGCTATTTCTAGCAGGGCTTTCAAATAAGTGGCGGAGCGGACGGGACTCGAACCCGCGACCCCCGGCGTGACAGGCCGGTATTCTAACCAACTGAACTACCGCTCCGCACTGGTTAGACCTAAGTCTAAATTTAAAGCCTGGCGATGTCCTACTCTCACATGGGGAAACCCCACACTACCATCGGCGCTATTTCGTTTCACTTCTGAGT
>NZ_JAWOWK010000055.1:0-1477 GCF_033340375.1 Vibrio sp. 1167
TCCTCCATTTATGACCGCGATAGCAATACGCCTTACATTAAAAAAGTACGAGTGGTATCGACGGTTCAATATTACCTTTCTGACTAAGTAAAAAGCCGCTCAGTACGAGCGGCTTTTTTAATATGGTGACTTAAAGAATGGGATTAATGTCCTGAGTTGTCAGCTCTGTCTCGACAACATCAACTGGCGTGTAGTGCTGGTAAATCAAGAAACCGTCTTCTGACGTTTCATGAGCGTCAGGCGTATCAATATACGCGGTACATGTGTAGCCAATGCTGTAAGTACCTGGGCCAATGTAACCAAACTCGTAGCTGTAGATTGTATTGCCTTCTTCGTCTTGCGATTCATTCACGTTAGCTACCGCAACTGGCGCGTTGAGTGGAGCTGTCGCGCCCATATCGCCCATGGTTGAGCGAACCATAGAACCCGCATACAGGTAAACAGAGTGAACGGCAGGCACATCATGAATCGCGTTCCATGCCGCACTGTCTGCTTCGCAAGCTTGGTATTGCACGTTACTTACCGTGCCAGCGATATGGCCTGAATCTGATGCGTTCACCAAACTTACGGCATTCGAGTTCATGTTCATATGATCTTGGCCGACTGGATCCGCCAGACCTTTACGCAAATCAAACTCTACAACGTAGCTATTGTGCCCAGTATGAACTTTTACATACTGACCTTTTTGGGAAAACTTCAAGCGACCCTGATCGCTGGTATCGGGCTTAAAGCCAAAGCAGCTACCACGACTTGGAACAACAAGACCTTTTACTGAGCCATCAGTTTTTTCGACATACGATAGAGATGTATCATTCAACTGTCGGCCATCTTTCGCGTAAACGCACATGGCGTAATCACCCGGAGCAATTTGTTGTTCGCTAATGATGGTTTTAGCATTTTTCCCTTGGTATTCCATCAAATCAACTTGATGTAGCGCGCCGCTCTCGCTTGCGTCTAGCAGAATGTGATCGCCAGTTTGCTCGCCCGTTTCTGGGTCAAACGGAATTAAAACCACGTCTTTAAATGCTAAGACCACTTTGTTGGCGTCATCCACAGGTGCATCTGAGACACCAAGAGAAAACGTAGCGGATTCTGTATTTGATGAAGAGTCGTCACCACCGCAGCCAGTCAGTAGTAGACCGCCTGAGATAGCAAGTAGAGGATAAGTGTATTTTTTCATATTGACCTCTTGTGTTTACACTGCCGATAAACATCGAAGATTAGTCTCAGAGTCGAGACCAAATGTCATTGCTTGGTAATGACGGGGTCAATGTAAAAAATGGAAATTCATAGTGTGATATGGATTCCTAAAAAGCTATTTTTAAATCTATTGCTCAAGTGTAGCTGCGAAGCAGTAACTCCATTAACTTCGGCTCTACTTAGCTAAACAACGTGGTCGCTTAGCAACCACTTTTCCCATTTCCACAAGCGCTTTTTTATAAAACTAAGTTCTTATTCATAGTGAAATGAAGTTGAT
>NZ_JAWOWK010000056.1:0-1477 GCF_033340375.1 Vibrio sp. 1167
ATCCAGTGCAGATACTGATTCATCACAAATCAACAGCTTTGGCTTCAGTGCTATCGCACGAGCAATACCAATACGCTGACGCTGGCCACCAGAGAATTCGTGCGGATAACGGTTCACAGCCGTTTCAGGCAAGCCAACTTTCACCAACAGCTCTTTCACCCATTGTTTACGCTCTGCAGGAGTGCCTATTTTATGGATGATATACGGCTCTTCCAAAATCATACCAATGGTGTGACGCTGGTTAAGTGACTCCATTGGATCCTGAAAGACAATCTGCATGTCTTTACGCAACGAGCGCATCTCTTTGACAGAGAACTTTGTAATGTCTTTGCCTTCAAAGAAAATCTTACCTTCTGTTGGCTCATACAATTTTAGAATCGTACGTCCTAAGGTACTTTTACCACAGCCGGATTCACCAACGAGTCCCAATGTTTCTCCTTCTGAAACCGACAAGGAAACGCCGTCTACAGCTTTGATCGTGTAGCCCTTCTTAAACAGTCCTTTACCAGATACAAAGTGCTGCTTAAGATTTTCAATTCTTAATACTTCTTTGGCCATAACATCCTCTTTTATGACTTGTTCACTTTGCACCAGTTAGCTCGCAAACATGCTGGCATCGATTGGTTTGATATCAATCATCTGCTTAGGTTCGTTGTCCAAGCTTGGCATTAAGCCCATCAAACGTTCCGTGTAAGGGTGCTGCGGATTGTCAAACAGCTCAAAAATCTCCGCTTTTTCGACAATACGACCACCATACATTACCGCAACGTCATCACACACTTCAGCTACTACGCCTAAATCATGGGTAATGAAGATCATTGCCATGCCCGTTTCTTCTTGAAGTTCATTCATTAGTTCAAGGATAGACGCCTGTACCGTTACATCCAGTGCCGTCGTTGGCTCATCACAAATCAAAATATCTGGTTTACATGCGAGTGCCATTGCGATCATCACGCGCTGGCGCATACCACCAGATAGGTTGTGTGGGTATTCGTTGAGGCGCTTTTCTGGCATTGGAATTTTCACTTTAGCCAGCATTTCTACCGCGTAGGATTCGCGCTCTTTTTTACCTAACTCAGGACGGTGTAATTCCAACACTTCGCACAGTTGGCGGCCAATGGTATGCACTGGATTCAACGCCGTCATTGGGTCTTGGAAAATGATCGAAATGCGGTCGCCGCGCATGGCGTACATTTCTTCCGCTGGTAGCGACACCAGATTGGTACCTCGGTAGTTAACTTCACCATTGACAATATTGCCGTAAGGCTTTGGCAACAGTCCCATGATGGACATGGAGGTCACGCTCTTACCACTGCCAGACTCACCAACGAGACCGAGCGTTCGTCCTGCGCGAACATCAAAGTTCACGCCATGGAGTACTTTTACCGGGCCATCATCCGTGATGAATTCCACTTCGAGATCTTTTACACTCAAAATTACATCGTTTTCCATAACACATCCTTACAGCTTATACGTG
>NZ_JAWOWK010000057.1:0-1463 GCF_033340375.1 Vibrio sp. 1167
GATCGCACGTCGACCACGCGCAAATGTCATGTCGACTTTCGGGTTAACTTGAGTCTGGCCAATGCCATCGATATCAAATTCGATTGGGTCTTCCACCGTCAGAATGTTGCGCTCGTTGCTGTTGATTTCTTGCAAGCCGGCGTACAAAGTGGTCGATTTACCAGAACCCGTAGGGCCGGTCACCAAGATGATTCCGTGCGGGCGACCAATGAGGTGGCGGAAGTTGTCGTGTACCGAAGGAGTCATGCCCAAACTATGCAGGTCAAGGCGCGTTGCGTTTTTATCTAACAGACGCATTACCACTCGTTCACCGTGAGAGGATGGCATGGTAGAAACACGCACGTCGACCGCTCGGCCACCAATACGTAGCGAGATACGACCATCTTGAGGCACACGCTTTTCAGCAATATCGAGCTTCGCCATAACCTTCACACGAGACACCAATAACGGCGCAAGCTTACGACTTGGCGTCAAGACTTCGCGCAGAACGCCGTCGACACGGAAGCGGATAGAAAGCGTCTTTTCAAACGTTTCGATATGGATATCGGACGCACCTTCTTTGATCGCTTCACCCAACATGGCATTGATCAATTTGATGATTGGCGCATCGTCTTCCGACTCTAACAAATCCTCGTCATGCGGTAGCTCTTCTGCCAACGAGAAGAAATCATCACTGTCGGCACCGATATCTTCCATCAATTGACGAGCTTCTGATGAATCACGTTGATACGCTTCAGTCAGCTTTTTATCGAAGGATTCTTTATCGATGGCTTGAGGCACGAAACTGCGCTTAAGCACGCGACGTACTTCAACCAGAGCCGCAGGATTTAGCGGCTCCACGTAGTAAAGAATTGGAGGACGCTCTGGATGCTCAGTCTCCAAAACCAGTTTAAAGCGATTGGCAAAACTGAAGGGCAGACGACGCATACTTGGCGCAGTGTCTAACATATCTACCATTAGTTCTTTTCCATTTGATCGATAAACGCTTGAATTTCAGCAGGATGCTTACGATCTTGGCCAAATGCTGGGATCACAGGGATCTTCTCATCTGGCATCAATTTCAAGCCTTGGTCAGCTTTGTAAAGCTGCTCTGCACGAATAAAGTTGTATTTGCGCTGAGTGATACCATCTGCGGTCATACCATCACGGATGATGGTCGGCTTAATGAAGACCATCAAGTTACGTTTTTCGGTTTGCGTGCTGGTTGATTTGAACAAGTGCCCCAATACTGGAATATCACCAAGCAGTGGCACTTTCGATTCACTTTCTAGTGCACGTTCATCAACCAAACCACCTAGCACCAGCATCTGACCATCTTGGATCATCACGGAAGTGTTAAGTTGGCGCTTCGCGAAACGAACGTCAACGGCACCATTGGCACCCAATACGTTAGAGACTTCTTGTTCAATATTTAGCTGAACAGAATCACCTTCGTTGATCTGTGGTACAACTTTGAGCTTGAT
>NZ_JAWOWK010000058.1:0-1462 GCF_033340375.1 Vibrio sp. 1167
TGCCAACAAACCACGGTTTTGATGAGTTCATGGGTAACCTTTACCACTTGAACGCGGAAGAAGAGCCTGAAAACCCTGATTACCCGAAAGATCCTGCGTTCCGCAAAAACTTTGGCCCGCGTGGCGTAATCCATTCTTATGCCGATGGCAAAATTGAAGACACAGGTCCTTTGACGCGTAAGCGCATGGAAACGGTCGACCAAGAAACGCTAGACGCGGCAATGAACTTCATGGAGCGTCAAGTTAAAGCGAACAAGCCGTTCTTCTTGTGGTACAACGCAACGCGCATGCACATTTGGACGCATGTGAAAGAAGAAAACCGTACAACAGGTTTGGGTGAATACGCAGATGGTATGGTAGAGCACGACAACATGGTTGGTGAGTTGCTAGATAAACTGGATGACCTGAAAGTTGCCGACAACACCATCGTGATTTACACCACCGATAATGGCCCGATGAACGCGACCTGGCCTGATGCAGCATTTGGTCCTTTCCGTGGTGAGAAAAACACAGGCTGGGAAGGTGGCTTCCGCGTACCAGCAATGGTTCGTTGGCCTGGGCACATTGCTCCAAATACGAAGTTAAACGACATCTTTGCGGGTGAAGACTGGTTCCCAACACTGCTTTCTGCGGCGGGTAACAACACCATCAAGCAAGATTTGTTGAAAGGTTATAAATCATCGTCTGCTGATCGCACATACAAAAACCATTTAGATGGTTACAACCAAATGAATTACTTGATGGGTAAAGACAAAGAGTCTGCTCGTGATGAGTTCTTCTACTGGTCAGACGATGGCGACTTGCTGGCAATGCGTGACAAGCGCTTCAAGCTTCACTTCAAGATCCAAGAGCATGAAGGTTGGGATGTTTGGACGAAAGAGTTCACAAACCTACGTATACCAATGATCTTCGACCTTAAAGTTGACCCACTAGAGAAGGGCGACCAAGGCTTCGGTTACGAAACATGGCAGTTCAACCACGTATTCTTGCTTGTTCCTGCTCAAGCGAAAGTAGCGAAAGTTCTGAAATCATTCAAAGAGTTCCCACCACGTCAAGAGATCCCTAGCTTCTCGGTTGATAAAGTGATGGAACAAATGAAGAACCTAAGTAAAGTTCAACAAGCGAAAGGTTAATCCTAAGCGTATTTGAACCCCCAACGGTTCGCAATGATGATCTATCTTGGTTGTCGGCGCGAACCGTTTTTTATTTTATCTATTTCGCAACCCTCTAATCGTTTGTTATCTCTTCCTGCCATTCCTTGCGTTAGCGAACCTTCTCTTATCTAAACGCCTTCAGATCTTTGTTGTCGCCGTGTGAATATGTTCGCGGAAATTATTAAACCCCATTGCCTTTATTCTCATTTTGAACATTCGCAAATCCGGAGGTTGTGAACTATACATTCTGTTGCAGGAAGCACTTTTCTAATACACACAGAGGTTTATATGACAGCGAAATATGGCGT
>NZ_JAWOWK010000059.1:0-1458 GCF_033340375.1 Vibrio sp. 1167
CACCACTGATTTTTACCAACTTGTTGTTTACGGCCGTTTGGCAATCACTTTTTTTCGCTGATGTAATGAGCCGCACTCAAATCGCGGGCATGGGCTTAATTGTACTCGCGACGGTATTGAATGGGTGCTGGGATGTATTGGTCAAGCATCATCAAAGCAAGGCGTTACAAACGAGAACATCTTAGTGCCTCGTAAAAGTAAGTTGAGATAAGCATTTAAAACGCAAGCAAATTTGATTTTTCCTGAGAATAAACTAGCGTCAATGAAGGTTCAGGGAGAGAAAACATGCTTACATTAAACTATTACGTAGAAATAACCGCGACTCCGCAGCGCGTATGGAGAGTGCTGACGGATGCTGAGCTTTACAAGCGTTGGGCGCAGGCATTTTCACCTCAATCTCAATTCGAAGGGGAGTGGGAAGAGGGCAGCGACATCACCTTTTTTGATCCGGATATGGGCGGCCCTCGCGCAGTGATTGATTCTGTGCAGCCACTGCATCGGCTAGAGTTTCATCATGTTGCCATCTTTAACCCCGACAATAGGCAACAGTTGGACGCCGATATTGCAGCCAAGTGGATTGGATCTCGTGAGATCTATCAGATCGACACAGAAGACGAACGCTTGTTGCTCAACATCACCATTCACACTCACAGTGACTTTGTATCGATGTTCAACAATGGGTGGGAAAAAGCGTTGCCATTAATTAAAAGTATTTGTGAGGAAACGGACTCGCAATAGCACTAAATATCGAGACGCACTTTTTCCATTTCTGGGCTGAGTAAGAGAGCGTTCACCGCCGCATTTTTGGTGTTCGCTACATCTTGACCGCACGAGGGTATACAATACCCGCAAATTTGAGCACTCAAGAGACTGGATGATGGAATTTAAGGTTGATACCCACACGCATACTTACGCGAGTGGTCATGCGTATAGTACGTTGATTGAAAACGCAAAGTCGGCAAAAGAGAACGGGTTAACCATGTTTTGCACGACGGACCATGCGGAGTCGATGCCGGGTGCGCCTCACTACTGGTTTTTCTCCAACCAAAAAATTCTGCCTCGTTTTCTTGAAGGTGTTGCCATCGTTCGCGGAGTGGAATCCAACATACTTAACATTGAAGGTGAAATTGATATTCCGCCAAGCGTCGATCGCAATTTGGATTGGGTTATTGCCAGTTTCCACGAGCCCGTTTTTCCACCTGCCAATAAAGAAGCACACACTGAAGCGCTGATAAATGTCGTCAAAAGCGGTCGCGTTGATGCGTTAGGGCATTTGGGGAACCCGAACTTCGACTTCGATTTTGAACAAGTGCTGAAGTGCGCTAAAGAGCACAATGTAGCGATAGAAATCAATAACACCACGCTCAAAGGCAACAGCCGTGTTGGCAGTGTGGATCGTTGTCATGAAATTGCGCAAATCGGCAAAGCGTTAGATGTGTATTTTACTACGGGAAGCGA
>NZ_JAWOWK010000060.1:0-1435 GCF_033340375.1 Vibrio sp. 1167
CAGTCTCGGGAGGGGATCTAACGGCGCTTCGCGGCATAAATGAAGACCTCACTATGGAGGAAGCGGTCGAGATCTACCTTCCTTTGTCTCGTCTACTCAATTTATATGTACCGGCTCGCCAAAGTCGCAACTCTGTTCTTCAGCAGGTTCTAAATACCGAGGAACACGCTCCGCCATTTGTTATTGGCATTGCAGGTAGAGTGGCTGTTGGAAAAAGTACAACAGCACGCATTCTTAAAGCACTGCTTTCTCGTTGGGAAAATCATCCCAAAGTTGCCTTAGTTACAACGGATGGCTTTCTGTATCCCAAAAAGGTTCTGGAAGAGCGCGGTATCATGCATCGCAAGGGTTTTCCCGAATCTTACGACATCAAACGCTTGGTAGAATTTGTTTCTGATGTAAAGGCGGGTAAACCAAATCTTGAAGTACCTGTTTACTCACACATCACATACGACATTACTGATGAGCTAAAAAAAGTCGACCGACCTGACGTGCTGATTATTGAAGGCTTAAACGTATTACAAAGCGGTATGGACTACCCACATGATCCACATCGAGTATTTGTATCTGATTTTCTTGATTTCTCAATTTATGTTGATGCGGAAAGTGAAACGATAGAGCAGTGGTATGTCGAGAGATTTTTGAAGTTTCGCCGCGGAGCTTTTACTAAACCAGGCTCCTACTTCAGCCACTATACGCAGCTGTCGGTCGATGAAGCGAAAAGTAAAGCGAAAGAAATTTGGCGCAATATTAATGGACTCAATCTGGAATTGAACATTCTTCCAACCAGAGAAAGAGCCCATTTGATCCTCCACAAAGGTGCTAACCACCTTGTCGACAAAGTATCGCTAAGAAAGTAAAGGGGCTCAGTCCCCTTTTCTCAACGAAATTTCTCCGCCAATGTAGGTTTCCAAACCATTTTCAGTTTTGAGCACCACCCCACCCTGTTGGTCGATACCTTGTACCACTCCGTGTATTTCTCTCGGTCCCATAAGAAGCTTAACCGGTCGGCCGATAAAGTTGTCCAAACGATTCCAACGTTCAACAAAACCACCCAGTCCAGTCAGTTCATATTCTTCTAACGCGGCTTTCCAATGTTTGATAAGACGTATCGCCAATTGAGTTCTATCGATACTCACTTCATTGGAAATTTGGTTGAGTGTTGTCCAAGGTTGATCAATACCGGGCTGCACATCAGGCATGCCAATATTTAATCCCATTCCAATCACTAAGTGAGCTGCGCCTCCTGCTTGACCAGACATCTCAACCAAAATACCGGCGAGCTTTTTGTCTTGATAATAAATATCGTTGGGCCACTTCAATTTCACACCTTGAATACCCATACTTTCTATGGCTTCAACAGCGGCAATACCGACAACCAAACTCAATCCCATCGCTGCCGCCATGCCCGCATCCAAACGCCAGTACATAGACA
>NZ_JAWOWK010000061.1:0-1416 GCF_033340375.1 Vibrio sp. 1167
ATCCACGATTGTATGTCATGGAGATAGACAATGATTTACCAAGCCGAAACCCTACAGGTAAAGGAAATACAAGATGGCATAGCAGAGCTGAGCTTCTGCTCCCCTAAATCCGTAAACAAGCTCGACCTAGCAACGCTAGAGTCTCTCGATAAGGCTCTTGATGCGTTGACTTCACATCAAGGTCTAAAAGGCTTAATGCTCACTTCAGATAAAGACGCGTTCATCGTTGGCGCAGACATCACTGAATTCTTGGGCCTCTTCGCTAAAACAAACGCCGAGCTCGATCAATGGCTACAATTTGCCAATAGCATCTTCAATAAACTAGAAGACTTACCCGTTCCGACAATCTCAGTACTTAAAGGTCACACACTTGGCGGCGGCTGTGAATGCGTACTGGCTACCGACATGCGTATCGGTGACAAGACCACCAGCATTGGTCTGCCAGAAACTAAACTGGGCATCATGCCAGGCTTTGGTGGTTGTGTGCGTTTGCCGCGTGTTATCGGTGCAGATAGCGCGATGGAAATCATCACGCAAGGCAAAGCATGTCGTGCAGATGAAGCCTTAAAGATTGGTTTATTGGATGCTGTGGTTGAAACTGATGCGTTGTATGAATCCGCATTGCAAACACTGACTTCAGCTATCAACGAAAAGATCGATTGGCAAGCACGTCGTAAACAAAAAACCTCGCCACTGACACTCAGCAAGCTAGAGTCGATGATGAGCTTCACGATGGCAAAAGGCCTAGTGGCACAAAAAGCAGGTCCACACTACCCTGCGCCAATGACTGCAGTTATTACGATTGAAGAAGGCGCACGCTTTGCGCGTAACGAAGCACTCGACATTGAACGCAAATACTTCGTTAAACTCGCGAAATCAGAAGAAGCCAAAGCTCTGGTTGGTCTGTTCCTCAACGACCAATACATCAAAGGCATCGCGAAAAAAGCGGCGAAATCAGCAAGCAAAGACACTGAGCGAGCAGCGGTATTAGGTGCAGGCATCATGGGTGGTGGCATCGCTTACCAATCTGCGCTGAAAGGCGTGCCAGTATTGATGAAAGACATTGCCCAACCATCTCTCGATTTAGGCATGACCGAAGCGTCTAAACTGCTAAACAAACGCCTTGCTCAAGGTCGTATCGACGGCTTCAAGATGGCGGGAATTTTGGCATCAATTACCCCAAGCCTACATTACGCAGGCATCGAAAATTCAGATGTGATTGTTGAAGCCGTTGTCGAAAATCCAAAAGTAAAAGCAGCGGTACTGAGCGAAGTCGAATCGCACGTTGGTGAAGACACCGTCATTACATCAAACACATCGACGATTCCAATCAACCTATTGGCACAATCACTTAAACGCCCAGAAAACTTCTGTGGTATGCACTTCTTTAACCCTGTGCATCGCATGCCTTTGGTT
>NZ_JAWOWK010000062.1:0-1394 GCF_033340375.1 Vibrio sp. 1167
GATTGCACCAGAAGTGTTCGGCGCAGCCGATGATGTGCCGTTCATGGTGCTGGTGTAATTACAGTTCGGGTCAAGCTCTGTACCACCGTGTAGACCATTAATACCAAGGCCGTCACTGGTGTTTTGTCCTTCTTCACATCCCATCAGGTCAGTTGTGACCATCGCAGGGAAGTCTTGCCCGTATTCCCCTGCTGGCGCGGCAACCCACACGTTAGCGCCAACAGAAGAGTAACTTGCTCGGGTGCCATCTGCGCGTAGCGCGCTGGTGACAAGGTTGAAGTAGCTAGAGTTGTCGTAAGATTGCGCCGAGTTGTGCATCGGTAAACCTTGGTTTCCTCCTCCCGCGAAGAAATCGCTAGGAAGAACGAAGAATCGTCCAGTGTTGAAATAGCGGTAACCATTACCCGCAGACTTGACAAACAGTGCACCGCGGCCCCAAGCGTTCGTTTCGCTGACGTTCTGCATGACATCCATTTCAAGCTTGAATTGTGGGTCATTCTCATCAAACGCGATTGGGTTGATCGGACTAAAGCCATAGCTTTGGTTAAATACCCGTACATCTCGCGTCGCTGGGTCCATACCGTGAGAAATTAACCAACCTTCTAATGTTTGGTTTGCAAGCCAGTTAAAACCAACAAGCGAAGAGCGAGAAGCAACGCCGCGTCCACCTTCACCATTGTTACCTACCGCACTAATCAAACCAGCAACGGCAGTACCGTGGCCGTTAGTGTCGACGGGATAACTGGATGGGAATAAAGAGTCTTCAACGAAGTTTCTGCTACCTGTGACTACGTTACCTGCAAGGTCTGGGTGATCGATCTGCACACCAGAATCAATGACCGCAACTTTAACGCCAATACCGGCAATGCCCATGGCTTGCGTAAGTTTGGTGTTTAAGTCATTACCAGCAACAGCAGGGTTTGCTGCGAATGCAGTTTGGCCAGTGTTGTCGAGATGCCATTGTTCTGAATAGAGCGGATCAAACGCCGAGACGGCAGGTGCAAGGCCCACAGCCAACATTGCGGCAAATAGGCGATTAAAGCGTGTTTCCATTTGTGACCTCATGTCTTCGTTTGGAATTTTTGTCCCTGTTCGATACTCCTTTAAACAGGAATGAATAAAACTAGCGGCAAAGAATGAGGACGCAAACTGTTTACAAATTGTTTACGTTGTTTTTTCGACGGACTGCGTAAATTGATGTTAACTCACTGAAGTAAAGGAAGGTTTTGGCTGATCTTGATCATTGTTAGATGTAAAAAAGCAGAAAGTTGGTAAGGACTTTCTGCTTTCTATCTCATCTGTTAGCTAGAGAGAGGTGATAGCTACTACAGTTACTATTTGGTGGAGGCCGGCTGAATGGTTGCCATCGGTTTGCGCGGTGCTGGCTTTTTCTT
>NZ_JAWOWK010000063.1:0-1350 GCF_033340375.1 Vibrio sp. 1167
CGGATTCCTTAATTGCTTGATTTGATGGCATTAGCGAACCTGTCGGAGCGAAGTTTCTCGCTTCAGCTCGCCTTAATGCCAATCTAGAAGCCTCCGCTTCTCTAGCCATCTTACAAGTAGAACATGGGCACACTGACGGATTCGAGTGCCCAATAGGGCAACGATGAGATTTTGAAGGGTCAAAAATATCGGGAAGCCCCCCATTCAAGCTATGCATTCGCACACCCATAAGAAAAAATTGAACAGTGACAATAGCTTACACGAATGCATTTAAAACGGGAGTCAATCAACGGCAAAAACCTTTAAAACTCATTTCACGCTCTCTGTCTATGTCTAATCTCGCTTCGTGCTGTAATGCTTTTCCAACCGCTGAAGCTGAACGTTCAAGCCGTTCACTTGCTCGCTCAATCTGCTCACTTGCTGACACAACGTGGCGTTCTCTTTCAAAGTAGTGTTGAACATTTTCTCTAAATCCTTGTAAGCGTTCGCAAAGGCTTTGTGTTGCGCCTCGTGCTGCTGTTGTAATTGCTCGAAGGCGTTCAATAGCTGTTTCTCTAACTCCGTCATGCTCTAATATCCCTCCGGTATAAACATCGATCGGTCGTCGCTTTTTCTCGTCCAACCCTTCCCATCCTTGGCGACCGCTATACAAATCCTCTCTCCGCATTGGCTCAACTGAATCTTTCCGCCCTTCAATTCGAGCTGTTTTATCGTGGCACTCTGCTGATTGATCTCTAATTGGTTCGCTAGAATCATGCTCCCTTGCCACCAAATCACGCTTGAGCACGCCACTATCACGAGAAAGATAGTCAACCCTAGCCACGCCCAACTTTTCAGCACTAACACGCTCATGCGTCGATTCTGGGCGTTTATATCGCCTTTGATTTTCTGCTCGCTTGATCTCAACGCCTGCTCGATAAACGTCTCGTGCCTCTCGAATTCGCTCTTGAGACGTTGCTCGGTATCGTGCGCTTGCTGCTTCGATTTCTTCTCGAAGTCCTGCGCCAAATTTAAAATCTTGCTCATAAATCTGCCCTTTCAATCGAATATTCCGTCCACCATCAGGATCGGCAATCGAGAGACTTTTTGAGGTCTGCCTTGCCACGGTGAAACCTGCGCCCTCAAGGGCATTTACCACATCTTGTCGAGTGCGTAACTCGCCGTTGCCTGCGAGAGATAACAATCCGTCTGTGATAGCTCTCGCGGCTTCTTGTTTGGAGGCTGGGAGATTGCGTGGAGTGGTCAATTCACGTTTGTTAATCGGATCATCGGGGTCATGCAGTTTTAAACTGGCATTCATCCCCGTTTTCCATGCGTTAATTCGGGGCTTATCCGCCTTGTCAAAGTAGG
>NZ_JAWOWK010000064.1:0-1345 GCF_033340375.1 Vibrio sp. 1167
AGCAACGATGGCTGTGATGATCTTCTTCTTAGGTGCGGCGTTCTCTCAATTGCTGCTTACGATTGCCCGTAGCCGACTACAGGCGTTCCACCGTATTTTACCTGTAACGGGTATTGTTTCTGGCATGCTATTGGTGCTTGCGATTTTATTTTCATCGTACCAATTGGATGAAGCTACGCTTGCGAGCGCAACGCAGCCGATTTTGATCTCTTTAGCGCTGCTTATCTCTACCATTGTGGTTTGGTGTTGGCATATCTTCACACACAAGGCGCCAGAAAAAGTGCAACTGAGCATTGCTTTGCTGCTTGCTCTTGCTTCCATGACAAGCCTACAAGGTTTGTTTGCTCTGGCTGTTTAACAGTCTGATAGTGAGTTCACGATCTCGAGTGAGCTCACTTTAAATTCTCCAGATCCTGTCTACGCTGTATGTATATACCCAAGTAACCTCGAGATGCTTGGTTCAGCGAGAATGACTTGGTTTGAAGGCGAGGCAACAATTTGAAGATCTAGTGGTTCTAAATCAAAAATTGTTAACAAAGCATGCGAACCAAGACAACGCTCTGAACTCTACATCTTGAAGTCACTTGGATATACCTTGATACGTTGTCGAAGAGGAGTGTCGCGATGGATTTAAGCAATGTAGGCAATCTGGATAGCATCATTTTGTTGGGGATCGTCAACGAAAAACTACGCTTAGAGTGCGACAGTTTTGACGAGTTGGCTTCGGTCTACGAAATGGATGTTGAGTCGGTGGTGGGCAAGCTTGATATGCTTGGTTATCAGTACGACCCACTCACCAATCAATTCAAAGCGTACGAACGCTAGTCTTAATCGATTCCTTGTTGTTAAGCCATCTTGATGCCGTCAAGATGGCTTTTGCATTGTTGTCTCGCCGTCGCAAAGAAGGCTTGCAGATAACGCTTATCTTTTTCAGAGTTACGCGTTGCTGCGAACAGACGACGCCACAAACCTTTGCCAAATGGTTTACTGGTGATTAACCCCTGACGAGAAAACTCGGATATCGCCCAGTTTGGCAGCGCCGCAACGCCCAAGCCTGCCGAAACCATTTGCACCAGCATTAAGGTATTGTCCGCTTGCTTCCATCTGGCAGGCTCGACGCCGGCCGGCTGCAAGAAGTGCTTAACAACGTCCAATCTTTGTTTTTGAACCGGATAAGAGAGCATAGTTTGATCGGCAAGATCTTGTGGTTCGATAATTTCTTTGTCAGCTAATGGATGATTGGTTGCAGTAATCAGGCGCATTTCGAAGTCAAACAACGGTTCATAATGTACCTCAGAACGGGGTTGAATATCCGACGTGATAACGAGATCTAACTCGCCAGCCA
>NZ_JAWOWK010000065.1:0-1288 GCF_033340375.1 Vibrio sp. 1167
CGACACTTACTCAGTATCTATCCCTCTGGGTGCAACCATCAACATGGCTGGTGCTGCAATCACTATCACAACGCTAACGCTGGCTGCAGTGCACACAATGGGTATTGAAGTTGACCTAATGACAGCGCTACTTCTAAGTGTTGTCGCGGCGGTTTCTGCATGTGGCGCTTCTGGCGTTGCGGGCGGTTCTCTACTGCTTATCCCTCTAGCGTGTGGTTTGTTTGGCATCTCAAACGACGTAGCAATGCAGGTGGTAGCGGTTGGTTTCATCATCGGTGTGATTCAAGACTCTGCTGAAACAGCGCTAAACAGTTCAACAGACGTTATCTTTACCGCTGCTGTTTGCCGTTCAGAACAGCAAAAAAGCCAGTAAGATAAACATTGAATAATAGAAAGGGGAGCCTGTTGGCTCCCCTTTTTCGTTGTCGATAATTTATTGTCGACAGAATATGCATTCGGTATCACTCATTGATCACCAATAAACTTTCTGTCAGTTTTTTCTGAAACACGGGATTTACCCTTAAACTTTCGAGATTCGATGCGTAAAATGCCGCCCCATTGTATGAATGGTCGATTTAATTTGAGGGTAAACGAATGAGATGGTTGTCTAGTTTCTCATTGAAAGAGTGGTTGTTCGCTGCTGTTTTACTAGGCGGAATCTCTGCTTATGCACTCCACCATTCGAACCAGCGCACGTCCGACGCCCGCTCTGCTGCCATTCAAGTTTTGTTTGCCGACATGCAGTACTACGTCTCCATTCTCAACGCCAATGCGAAAGCGTTCAACCAAGAGAATGGCGCAAACCAATGTGTCCTGACGGCAGTGGGCTATCAAGAGTTCTACAACGGCTACCCAGAAACGCAAAGCGAATGTGGCGAACACCTTGGTTTTTTCGACAACATGACGATCTCAGACGAAATGAAGCAAGCGAACTTGGTGTTCATTGAAAACAACACTTATTCGATAGTCGGCTACGGCCCTAGTGACTCGCCAGAAGCTTTGATGCAAGGCAAATGCTACGCCTATTACCGATTGGAAGGCGCAGGAAAAGACGGACACAGTTTTAAAGTCGATACGTCCCAATGTTAGCGATCAAAAAAAGGAGCTGCCGGGCTCCTTTTTTGTGTTCGAAAATAGCGTTACGCCATTTCTAGTTCCACTTCTTCAATTGGGAAGTGTTTGCTTGGTTCAACAAACTGTTGCGGCGCTGCGATGGTTTGCGGTTCCCATTCGCCTGCATGGTAAGGGGCGCTTAACACCCCGTAACACGCGTCGTGGCAATGTTGGA
>NZ_JAWOWK010000066.1:0-1274 GCF_033340375.1 Vibrio sp. 1167
GCCGCGAATACCGAAGGTTGGTTGATCCTCTCCACCTCTGGTGAAGTGTTGGTTTCCAGCCTCATCGATGAACGATTTAGCCGTTCAGATCGACGTGCCATTGTTGAACAGATTCATCGCCAAGGTGAAGGCGTCTCTCTGGTAAATAAAACCAAAGGCTCAAGCCCTCTGTATTATTTATCGGCACCGATTTTTGATGGCCTCAACATCGCGGGTATTGTCGTCGTACAAATTAACTTGAGCCTTCTGACAGAACAAACCATCACCAGCCAAGACATTATTACACTGCAAAACCGCCATCAACGTTTCTTCCTGTCGAGCAGCACCACTTACAACGCAGACTGGTTCAATGAGCCAAACCATGCAGTAGATGAGGAAACACAAAAGCTCTACGACAACACCGTGATCCATTTTTGGACGCTGGATCAGCAACGCTATTTTGCCCATACCGTTAAATTGGATGACCTCAATTGGTATGTCAGTTATCTCATCCCGACCAAGCCAGTTCAACAAGCCATTAATGTCATTGGTTGGAGTGTCGCTGCGTTGCTGTTATTGATCATTTTGTTGGTCATTATCGGTTTGCAACGGCACCAGAAAAACCAGAACCAGCAGCGTATTCAGGCTCTACTGGAGGAATCCCAAAGGCGACTTAAGCAGATGATCAACAAAACTCACGTTGGGTTGCTGTTGATCAATGAGCAAGGACAGCTATTCGATCTCAATCCAATGGCTAAGCGGCTGTTTTGCTTGCCGGAAAACGTCAATCGTCAAACTTTTGCTTGGGAGTTGTTTGATGCAGGTAATCCCAACTCAACCACGCTCACACTGCTCAGAGATCTACCAAAACATAAGGAGCTGGCCGAAATCAGTGCCGTTGAAACGATGGCAAGGCGAAGTGATGGGAGCGTTTTCCCGGTGCTGTTCTCATTAACGACCTTTCCTTGGCACGGAGAGCTGTATTTTCTTGCCACCCTCATCGATATCAGTAAACGCAAAAAGGCTGAACAATCGCTACAACTCATCAACCAAGAGCTAGCGCAGCGGGTAGAAGAGCGCACGCAAGCGCTACGTCAAGCTCAGGAGCAATTGATTGAATCGAGCAAAATGGCGGCGTTGGGCCGCATGTCGAGTGCGATTACCCACGAGTTGAATCAACCTCTTACCGGATTGCGCACCCTTCTCACCACCAACGAGTTATTGGCAGAACGCGGCGAAACCGCCATGATGAAGGCCAATAATATGCTCGTGCAAAAGCTGATTGACCGCATGGC
>NZ_JAWOWK010000067.1:0-1268 GCF_033340375.1 Vibrio sp. 1167
GCTTGATACTGGCAGAGTACGTTCACCACGTTTGATGTACGCGCCCTCTTCTAGAAGACCGTCTAGGACTTCAGAAAGGTCCGCCAGCTTGCCGTATTCTTTTGAGTTTAGGAAATCAACACTTAGCGCGTGCTCGTGAGTCACACCGTGTGTACGAACGATGATCTTCGGCAGGCTCAAACCAAGCTCTGCGTGCAGCTCCACTTCGTAGCTGTATTGGCTTGCACCCACTTCTTTCGCGTTTAGTTGCTCAACAAGTTGTTTTGTCCAAGCTTCTACTGCTGCTGCATCATGACACTGCTCAGCCGTTAGACGAGATGTGTAGATAAGCTCATGCACTAAGGCGCGAGGGTAACGACGGCTCAGACGATCAGCAAGCTTGATACCTGCATTGTATTGTTGAACCAGTTTTTCTAGCGCTTCGCCAGCTAGAGCTGGAGCTTCTGCGTTTACGTGCAGTGATGCGTTGTCCAATGCCAATGATACTTGGTACTGGTTCATCGCTTCTTCATCTTTGATGTACTGCTCTTGTTTGCCCTTCTTCACTTTGTATAGTGGTGGCTGAGCCATATACACGTAACCACGCTCGATAAGCTCTGGCATTTGACGGTAGAAGAAGGTCAACAGTAGCGTACGGATGTGCGAACCATCGACGTCAGCATCGGTCATGATGATGATGTTGTGGTAACGCAGTTTGTCCGGGTTGTACTCGTCACGACCGATACCACAGCCAAGTGCTGTAATAAGCGTTGCAACTTCTTGCGAAGACAACATCTTGTCGAAACGTGCTTTTTCTACGTTCAGGATCTTACCTTTCAGCGGTAGGATTGCCTGATTCTTACGGTTACGACCCTGCTTAGCTGAACCACCCGCAGAGTCACCCTCCACAATGTATAGTTCAGAGAGTGCCGGATCTTTTTCCTGACAGTCTGCAAGTTTGCCTGGTAGGCCTGCTAGGTCTAGCGCACCTTTACGACGAGTCATTTCACGCGCTTTACGTGCGGCTTCACGTGCACGTGCTGCATCGATGATTTTCGAGCAAACCATCTTCGCTTCGCTTGGGTTTTCGACCAAGAACTCAGATAGCTTCTCACCCATCGCCGATTCAACCGCTGATTTCACTTCAGAAGAAACCAGTTTATCTTTAGTTTGGCTCGAGAATTTTGGATCAGGCACTTTTACTGAAACAACGGCTGTCAAACCTTCACGCGCATCGTCACCTGACGTTGCCGTTTTCGCTTTCTTCGAGAAGCCTTCTTTATCCATAA
>NZ_JAWOWK010000068.1:0-1267 GCF_033340375.1 Vibrio sp. 1167
ACGATTAGCCGCGCGCAATATCGCGAGATATTTGGCCGAGCAACTGGGCGAGCAAGTTGGCCAGCGAGTGGGGTATCGCGTTCGTGGCGAGACAAAGGTAAGTGCTTCTACTCAGTTAGAAATTGTGACTGAAGGGGTCATGACTCGCATGATCCAAAATGACCCTGAGCTAGATGGCGTCGATTTGCTGATTTTTGATGAGTTCCATGAGCGCAGTATTCATGCCGATACGGCTTTGGCGCTTAGCTTGGAAGTTCAAGACGCATTGCGAGACGATCTTAAGCTGGTGGTGATGTCGGCAACGTTGGATCAAGAAGCGTTGCAATCCTTACTGCCGGAAGCTTGTTATATTGAATCTGAAGGGCGCTGCTTTGCTGTGGAAACTCGCTATGCTCCGCTGACTGCCAACGATCATCTTCCAACGGTAATGGCAAAAAATATAGAGAGTTTGATGAATAAAGAGTCAGGCTCTCTGCTTGCGTTTCTTCCCGGTGTGGCGGCCATTAAGCAAGTGCAAGAGCGTTTATCGCACTTACCGGACGATGTTGAAGTATGCCCGTTGTATGGTCAGTTGAGCTTTACTGAGCAACAGAAAGCCATCTCTCCTGCAGAAAAAGGTAAGCGCAAAGTCGTATTGGCAACCAACATTGCGGAAACCTCTCTGACAATTGAAGGTATTCGCCTTGTGGTGGATTCTGGTTTGGAGCGCGTTGCGCGTTTTGACTTGAAAAATGGCCTTACACGATTGGAGCAAACGCGTATAGCTCAATCGTCAGCCATCCAGCGAGCTGGTCGTGCTGGGCGAATTGAAGAGGGGATTTGCGTTCGCCTCTATTCAGAAAGCCAACTCAAGCAACAGCCACAAGTGCCACAACCTGAGATTTTGCATTCCGATCTTGCGAGCTTGGTAATGGAGCTGGCGTTTTGGGGGACGACCGATATTCATGAGCTAAAATGGCTCGATATTCCTTCTGCTGCCGCGCTGCAACAAGCTAAGCAGTTGTTGTTTTCATTAGGGCTTATTACCGAGCAAGGACAACTGACTGCGGAAGGAAAGCAGGCTCATGACTTGGGGGTAGAACCTCGCGCGGCAGCGATGTTAATTAAATCGCAATCCCACAGCGATAAGATGGTAAATGTCGCTTTGGCGGCGGTCGCCCTAATTGAAGAGCCAGAGCGTAATGTAACGAATATCGCACATAGCTTGCATCGTTGGTTGTCCGGTTCTCATCCGAAAAAATCGTTGTTATTGAAGCGCGCACAATCT
>NZ_JAWOWK010000069.1:0-1265 GCF_033340375.1 Vibrio sp. 1167
TGAGCTCCTAGGTTCGGTGTTTGCGCGGGCTCTACAGGCGGATTTGAGCTTAAGTATTGATGAGTTAGCTATCCATAGTGAATTAGCGCAAGCGCGTTTGATTCGTATGTGGTTGAGTAAATTGAATGCAAACATGCCGAGTCAAACTCAATTGCGCTTGATTTGGCAAGAAGTGGCATTGGCACAACAAGATGCCAATCCAAAGCTTAAACTCAAACAAGGAGAGATCCGACGCTTCCAAAACAAATTGTACTGGGTTAGGCCTTATGCCGATGTGACGAGTTGGCAAGGCCATATCCAAATCGATGAGCCACTGATTTTACCAGAGAGTCTGGGGACGTTAACGCTTAGTTCGGGTTCTCATCAGCCAAATATTTCGCTGCCATCACACCCCGAGTTATTGAGGGTTACTTTCAATCCCGAAGGTTTGTCGGCACACCCCACAACACGTAGTCGCAGTCGTAAACTGAAAAAGTTATTCCAAGAATACAATGTGCCAAGTTGGTTACGTCGTCAGATCCCGATTTTGATGTACAAAGACCAAGTTGTTGCAGTCGCAGACTTGTTTGTGGATCAAACATTTAGTGGCCAAGACTGTGAACTCATTTGGCGCAAGCCTTTGTAATTCATGTCACAATATCGACCATAACTATCTCAAATAAAAAACGATTAGGTGAAGCAATGAAGAAAGTAATGATCGGTGCAGTGGCTGCACTAACCATGTTGAGTGGTCAAGCTCTGGCGGGTGATGCCGCTGCGGGACAAGCTAAAGCTGCAGTATGTGCGGCATGTCATGGCGCAGACGGTAACGCAACGATTCCAGGCTACCCAAATTTGAAAGGGCAAAACGAGCAGTACATCGTGAGCTCAATCAAAGCTTACAAAAACAAAGAACGGAACGGTGGTCTTGCTGCGGTAATGCAGGCTCAAGCGTCGCTGCTTTCTGATGACGATATTGCAAACCTTGCCGCTTACTACTCAAGTTTGAAGTAAGTAAAAAGCGCATTAACGCGTCGTTATCTTATTTCTACAAAACCAGAGCATTGCTCTGGTTTTGTTTTATCTCGAGTTAATAGACCTTATTGGGCTCAGGATTTTAGCCGATGAAGCAGAGACAAACATTGAATGTTATGAGACGCTAAACGATAATATGCGCAAACGATTGAAGCTCAAGGGATGAACATGAAAAAGATTGAAGCGATTATCAAGCCATTTAAATTGGATGATGTTCGAGAAGCACTTGCTGAAGTAGGCATCACAGGGAT
>NZ_JAWOWK010000070.1:0-780 GCF_033340375.1 Vibrio sp. 1167
TTTACTTTGCGTTTACCTACACTGGCGAAGGACGACCTGTTATCGAGAAAGAATCAGCTTTGGTTATGAACCTTTCTGGTCCCATCGTGGAACAGCGTCGTTATGTCAATCCAATGGACTCAGTCGCAGGTTCTCTTTTAGGTAACGAGATGCCAAAAGAGAACGTTTTGTTCGATATCGTGGACACCATTCGCTACGCAAAAGACGATGCCAAAGTCTCTGGCTTGGTATTAGCACTGCGCGATCTCCCAGAAACGAACTTAACGAAACTTCGTTACATTGCTAAAGCGTTAAACGAGTTTAAGGCATCAGGTAAGCCAGTTTACGCGGTGGGTGACTTTTACAATCAAAGCCAATATTACTTAGCAAGCTACGCCGATAAAGTGTACATGGCACCTGATGGTGGCGTATTGATTAAGGGCTACAGCGCTTACTCTATGTACTACAAAACTCTGCTAGAGAAGTTAGACGTTTCCACTCACGTTTTCCGAGTCGGTACTTACAAATCGGCTATCGAGCCGTTTATTCGTGACGACATGTCGGATGCGGCAAAAGAGTCTGCC
Organism: Vibrio sp. 1167; assembly: GCF_033340375.1. NCBI lineage: Bacteria > Pseudomonadati > Pseudomonadota > Gammaproteobacteria > Vibrionales > Vibrionaceae > Vibrio > Vibrio sp. 1167. The sequence goes on from NZ_JAWOWK010000070.1 coordinate 564, forward strand.
ACTCGCTGGGTCACTCAGTTGTGGAGCGCGTTTGTCGATGACGTGACGACTAACCGCAACATCAACGCCAAAGTGCTAAACCCGACGATGGAAGAACTGCTTACCGAGATGAAATCTGTGGATGGTGATTTGGCGCAATTGGCAGTCAAAATGGGGTTAGTTGATGAATTGGCGACACGCCAAGATATTCGTACCCTATTCGCCAAAGAATTTGGTA
>NZ_JAWOWK010000070.1:790-1261 GCF_033340375.1 Vibrio sp. 1167
GACAGCTATAACGCCATTAGTTATTACGACTACCTAGCGACGATTCGCCCAGACTACACACTCGCGAACCATGATATTGCTGTTGTTGTTGCAAGTGGCGCCATCATGGATGGTCAACAACCTCGTGGAACAGTAGGCGGTGACACGGTTGCAAGTCTACTGCGTCAAGCGCGTAACGATGAGACGGTAAAAGCAGTCGTGCTTCGCGTAGACAGCCCTGGTGGCAGTGCGTTTGCGTCAGAAGTGATTCGCAACGAAGTGGAAGCGCTAAAAAAAGCAGGCAAACCTGTTGTAGTTTCGATGTCGAGCTTAGCGGCCTCTGGCGGTTACTGGATTTCAATGAGCGCAGATAAAATCGTCGCGCAACCAACAACACTGACGGGTTCTATTGGTATCTTCAGCGTTATTACGACGTTCGAAAAAGGCTTCAGCAAACTTGGTATCAACACCGACGGCGTTGGCACCTCACCG
>NZ_JAWOWK010000071.1:0-1258 GCF_033340375.1 Vibrio sp. 1167
AACGGCTTAACTTCGCAGCGTTAGGAAGAACCTCCCTTCCGAATGAAAGACAAAGAAAAGAGCGCATTAGCGCTCTTTTTGTATCTAAACTACACGTTAGCTTTGTTTTACTTTTGTTTTCACCGCCGCTCGCTTGCCAAGCACATAACCTAAACCAAGCGGAGCGAAGAATATCGCAGCAATGAACAGAATAAAGTAGACAATTGTGCTCTTCACTAATTCTATCAACTTGGTCATGGCGAGATTCACAACCTCTTGAGACACTCTATCCATATCCTGAGCAAACTTCTCACGTTCATGAGTGATGATCAGAGCGATCTCTTGGCGCTCTCTAGCCACCATTTCTTCTAATGCTTGTCGCTCTTCACCTAACTGAGACAAACGCGCTTCGGTTTTTTGGTCAATGTCGTCCACTAAAGGCTGCAGTTCAACCGCCATTTGTTCAGCCAAATAACGCATATACTCAGGGTTGTTATCGATGAAATCTCTCATTGAGTCAGCAGTCACTTGCAGACTGTTCAAAGCGGCATTAACCTTCTCAATACTTGCCGAACTGTTCAACGCTAATAACTGCGCCTTCCAAGTCATGATCTTTGGCGTTTGTTCAGAGACCAAACTCAATCTATCGGATACATCTCCCAATGCTTCCGGCATCGTACCCAACGTTGTTACCGCGTCTTCCTCACTGATTTGATTGGCTTCTAACCAAGCACGGTAAGCTGGCGTTCTAATCATGCTTAAATCAGCGAACGGATACTGTTTAACAAAGTCAGCAACAAAGAGCTTCGTTTTATCGTAAACCTCTTTTTTCAACAGTGATTGAGCGAGCTGGTCTACCTCATTGGCTAAGTGTGCCGAGACTTGTTTGGCTTCATCTGTAGCAAAAATGTCACGGCCAGCGCCCGTCGCATAAAACTGGTTCATTTGATGGGTGAACACCCACGTATCAATCAATGCAGCCATTGGTGAGACTTGATATGCTGCAGCTTGCAAGCCTTCTTCTGCATTGATCTTCCACAGCAGGACGTAAGACTGGTTCACTTTATCATTGGGGTCATACTGCTCTTGAAGCACATCGGCGGCTTGCTCAACTTGAGCAAAAAATTGAAGTGCATATTCGCGCGTTAAAATGCGCATATTAAGCTCTTGCTTGGTGAGAGGAACGGTCTGGCTGTCAATTTTCACTTCTAACAGGGAACACCCTGAAAGAGTGGTAACCAACCACAAAACCATTAGTGACGATATTCGACGAATGGAC
>NZ_JAWOWK010000072.1:0-1252 GCF_033340375.1 Vibrio sp. 1167
CTGGCTTACTCATATTTCCTCCTTGGCACTTTTTTGTGCCTTAAAGGCATTGACGTCGGCCGCTTGAACCGTATCGCCAGTATCATTTCCCCAAGCATTGCGTTGGTAGGTAATTACCGCAGCAATTTCTTGATCACTAAGTTGGTTAGCAAAAGACTGCATCGCCGTCCCTGCGCGGCCATCAACAACCACACCGATGTGTTCGGTGACATCACCTGTCGCGACAGGACTGCCTTTAATTGAAGGGAACGCCCCCGGAATACCTTCACCATTGGCTTGGTGACAAACAGCACAACGCGCCGAGTAAATCGCTTCGCCTTGCACCATGAGCTCATCCATCGACAAGTCTTGAGTTAGCGCCTCTTGCGCCGCAGCTTTTTGCATCGCGATTTCTTCTTTCTTACCCGAGAGCCACTGATCGAATTCATCTTCCGGCATGGCATGGACTACGATTGGCATAAAGCCATGAGCGCGTCCACAAAGCTCTGCACACTGACCACGATAAACGCCCGGCTCATCAATTCGCGTCCAAGCCTCGTTGATGAAACCCGGGATGGTATCTTTTTTCACGGCGAAATCAGGCACCCACCAAGAGTGAATCACATCGTCTGAGGTCAGTAAAAATCGCACTTTACGATTCACAGGGAGCACGAGCGGGTTATCCACTTCAAGTAGGTAATGCGCACCTTTCATCTCTAAACCGTCAATCTGCTTTTGGCTGGTTGCGAGCAAGCTGAAAAATTCCACATCTTCACCAAAGTAGCTGTAATGCCACTTCCATTGCGAACCTGTGATTTGAATGGTGATATCCGATTGGCTAGTGTCTTCCATTGCGACTAAAGTTTTCGTTGCGGGAATCGCCATCGCGACAAGAATGATGATAGGGATAACAGTCCAAATAATTTCCACTTTGGTGCTTTCGTGGAAATGCGCGGCAACTGCACCTTTTGATTTGCGATGACGAATGATGGCATAGAACATAACACCAAAAACAACCAGAGCTATCGCGCAACAAATGTAGAAAATGAGCATATGTAATTCATACACTTGCTCGCTGATCGCCGTGACCCCTTTAGTCATGTTGAGTTCATTGTCCTTTGACCAACCGTAGGAGGAGAATGTGATTAAAATCACACTCAGTGGTATGGCTAGAGTAGTCGCTAATCTTTTCAAAAGATCTCTCCTCTGCTCAGCCGCTACGCTTGCGCGAGCTTCCTTGCGTCCCATTGCAAATATCGAACAACTTTACGAA
>NZ_JAWOWK010000073.1:0-1239 GCF_033340375.1 Vibrio sp. 1167
TCGGGTATATGCCGCGTCATATTGCGATGCCACTTATTCATGAAGGTGTGCTGGTGGAGAAACTGCTGCAAGATGACAAGCCATTGAGCCGATGCTGTTTGGTATGGCGTAAAGATGACGATCATAAGTTGATCCAATGGATGGTGGATTATTTAGGATCACCGAATCAGTTGCATCAAGATTGGTTGCAGTGTTAGTCAAAAGAATCATCCGATCTCAGTATTAGCTCATCACTTGGTCCATGAAACCGTAAATTGGAAACAAAACACCTCGCTGCAGCGAGGTGTTGATAAGGCGAATTAAGACAAGAAAAACTTGTAGGATGGATTATCGGTTTCATCCTTACATTGGTAGCCAAGTTCTCGTAAATGCGCTGAAAATTGGGCTAAATCGCTTTCATCTAACTCGAAACCACACAGAACGCGTCCGTAGTCGGCACCGTGGTTGCGGTAGTTGAATAGGCTGATGTTCCAATGGGTGCCAAGCGTGCTTAAGAACTTCAATAGTGCGCCTGGATACTCAGGAAATTCAAAGCTATAGAGACGCTCTTTCAGTTGTTTCGAGGGCTTGCCACCGATCATGTAACGAATGTGCAGTTTGGCCATTTCATCGTCGGACAAATCCACGACTGGGTAGCCACCTTCGCGTAGATCGCGAATGATGTTATCCAGCTCTTCCTGACCGCCTTGCAGGCGTACACCAACAAAGATATTCGCCAGTTCATCATCGTTATAACGGTAGTTAAACTCGGTGACAGCGCGGCCGCCAATCAGATTACAGAATTCAAAGAAAGCGCCTTGGCGTTCTGGAATTGTCACGGCCAATAGACCTTCACGCTTCTCACCTAATTCACAACGCTCTGAAACATAGCGTAAACCATGGAAGTTGGTATTCGCGCCAGACAACACCGTGGCAAGGTTTTTGTTTTCCAGTTGGTTTTGCTCAACAAACTTCTTCAAGCCAGCAAGCGCAAGCGCCCCGGATGGTTCAGCAATCGCGCGAGTATCCTCAAAAATGTCTTTTACGGCAGCGCAGATTTCATCGCTTGAAACCGCCACATGACCATCAATGTATTTCTGACACAAGCGGAACGTTTCTTCACCGATGCGTTTTACCGCGACACCATCAGCAAACATGCTGACTTGGTCGAGTACCACTGGCTCACCAGCATCAAGCGCCGCTTTCAGACAAGACGAGTCTTCAGGTTCGACGGCGATGACTTTGATTTCTGGCATCAGT
>NZ_JAWOWK010000074.1:0-1223 GCF_033340375.1 Vibrio sp. 1167
CATCTTCACCAACGGTTTCGTAGTAGTGCGCCATAGAAAGCTGTGCGCGGTAGTATTGTGGGGCGTGGCTCAAGGCTTGTTGCAAGTTGTCGTGCGCTCGGATCATATTGCCACCTTCGAGATAACCAAGCCCAAGAGCGATGCGAGATTCTGCCATAGCAACAGGATCGGCCTTCACGATAGGAGCGCCGTTTTCTTTTCCGGTAACACAGCCTACGAGTGCAAACTGAGTCATCAACATTAGTGCACTGAGCGTTACGGTTTTCATTCTTCTTCCCCACATCCCTGAATCTGACAGCATGATATGAATTACGTAGCAAAAGCCCATTGAGGAAAAAGCACTATGCGATCAGGTTTGCAAACTGATATGAAAAAGCCGCCAGATGGCGGCTCGGTTCACAAACTTAATTTGTTGATTTAATCGTCTTTAGTGAAAGCATCTTCACTGAAGTGATCCAGATCGTAAGGCGTTTGTTGGTATACGCAGTAGTTGAGCCAGTTCAAGAACAGCAAGTGTCCGTGGCTTCGCCAACTCGCTATGGGAGGGTTATCTGGGTTGTTGTTCGGGTAGTAATTGACCGGAATTGCTGGCTCCATCCCTTCACCCAAATCCCGAATGTACTCATTGTGAAGAGTGTGCGAGTCATACTCTGGATGGCCGGTAACAAACACGTTTCGCTTGTCTTTGGTCGTTGCCAGATATACGCCCGCCACATCGGATGTGGCGAGAATATCTAAGTCAGTATGTTCTTCTAAAAAGTGTGGCGAAAAATCGGCATAACGCGAATGGGGCGCTAAAAACGTATCATCAAACCCGCGCAAAATAGGGTGGAATGGATTATGAATTTGGTGATGATATACACCGGAAAGCTTTTCTTTACGCGTTTTTTTCGGCAAGTCATACAACAACTTTAAGCCAGCTTGCGCCGCCCAACACACATACAACGTCGAGGTAACATGGTCTTTTGCCCATTCCATGATGGTTTTTAAATGATCCCAATAGATCACATCTTCAAATTGCACCAGACCAAGTGGCGCACCAGTGATGATAAGACCGTCGAAATTCTTCCCTTTTACCATCTCAAACTGACGGTAAAACGTATCTAAATGCTCGGTTGGTGTGTTTTTGCTTGGTCGATTATCGATGCGCAGTAGCTCGACGTTTACTTGCAATGGACTGTTTGAAAGGAGGCGAAGAAACTGCGTTTCTGTTTCGATTTTCT
>NZ_JAWOWK010000075.1:0-1222 GCF_033340375.1 Vibrio sp. 1167
TCCGTCGCATGGCGCATAACGATCGCCATATTTCGATGCAAATTCGTTCATTTTCTCAACCAGTTCTTTCAAACCGAATTGATCCATATAACGGAATGGCCCGCCAAGGAATGGAGGGAAGCCAATACCAAAAATCGCACCAATATCGCCATCGCGCGGAGAGCGAATAATACCGTCGTCCAAGCATCGTACTGCTTCATTAAGCATTGGCAGTACACAGCGCAACGCAATATCGTTATCGCTGAGCTTCGATTCTGGCGTCAGTTTGAGTAGCTTGTAGATGGATTTATCGACTTCTTTCTTCTTACCTTTGTAAGTGTAGAAACCTTTCCCGCTCTTACGTCCTTTGCGACCGTCATTCAATAAGATATCGAATACATCAGGACCTTTGAATCGCTCGCCCAACTCATTGACCAGAATCGGCATGATCTTCGCGCCAATATCAACACCAACTTCATCAAGTAACGTGATTGGCCCAACAGGGAAGCCGAAATCCAACAGCGCACCATCTAACTTCTCAATCGGCTCATTTGCCAGCAAGATATGCGCAGCTTCATTCATGTAAGGCGCAAGAATGCGGTTTACGTAAAAGCCAGCTTTGTCCTTCACAACGATTGGGGTTTTACCCTGCTTCTTAGCCAATGCGACAACTGTCGAAATGGTTTCATCAGACGTTGTTTCATGCGGAATCACTTCCACCAGCGGCATTTTTTCTACTGGGCTAAAGTAATGTAAACCGACGATGTTTTCTGGTCGCTCTGCCTTTTCTGCAATCTTGTGGATTGGTAACGAAGACGTGTTCGTAGCAAAAATAGTTTCAGATTTTGCGTTTGCTTCAATGTCCGCAACCATCTGTTGTTTTAGATCCAAGTCTTCGAAAACCGCTTCGATCACAACATCAATGTGGTTGTAACTTGTAAAGTCTACGCCACCTGACAGTTGCAACATCTTCGCCTGTAAATCGGCTTTCGACAGGATGCGACGTTTACGCTGCTTCTCAAACAACTTGTAGTTGTAGTTAAGTGCATTCAACACACCGTCATTGCTCACATCTTTGATTCGAACAGGCACTTTTGCTTTTGCTACCGTTACATGACTGATCCCAGCGCCCATTAAGCCGCCACCAAGAACACCCACTTTTTTCACCGCTGCAGGCTGTGCATCCGTGCCGTGTTCCTTCTTCATTTCAGTAGTCGCGAAGAAGATAGAGCGCAATGCCTTC
>NZ_JAWOWK010000076.1:0-1216 GCF_033340375.1 Vibrio sp. 1167
CATAAAATTTTAGTGGTTGATGACGATGCTCGTTTACGTGCTCTATTGGAGCGTTACCTTTCTGAGCAAGGTTTTCAAGTCCGTAGTGTAGCAAACGGCGAACAAATGGATCGCCTACTAACACGCGAAAACTTTCACCTAATGGTATTGGATTTGATTTTGCCAGGCGAAGATGGCTTGTCGATTTGTCGCCGTTTACGCCACGCCAATAACATGTTGCCAATTCTGATGCTGACAGCAAAAGGTGACGAGGTTGACCGTATTGTTGGTTTGGAAGTTGGTGCGGACGATTACCTACCTAAACCGTTCAACCCGCGTGAACTACTCGCTCGTATTAAAGCGGTTTTACGTCGCCAAACGGTTGAGCTACCGGGCGCGCCAAGTACGGAAGAAAAAGTGGTCGAGTTTGGCGAGTTTCGTTTAAATCTCGGCACGCGTGAAATGTTCCGTGGTGATGAGGCGATGCCATTAACATCGGGTGAATTTGCGGTGTTGAAATCACTGGTAACCAACGCGCGTGAGCCAATGTCGCGTGATAAGCTGATGAACATGGCGCGTGGTCGTGAATACTCGGCGATGGAGCGTTCTATCGACGTACAAATTTCTCGTCTACGCCGCATGTTGGAAGACGATCCGAGCAAACCTCGCTACATCCAGACCGTATGGGGTTTAGGTTACGTATTTGTCCCAGACGGCAAAGAGTCGTAATTCTTACTCACTTAACCGGCAATCGGTTTTTAAAACTTCGGCCATCAAATTTCCTTCTTATTTGGTGGCCGAGGTTTTCGCAATTAGGATCATCAGGAAATTTCCATGCGAATCCGAAGTTCACTGACACAATCTATTCTACTGTTCATCTCCTTGCTTCTCGCTAGCCAAGTCTTTTCTTATTACGCCGTTTTTAACTACGCGTTGATGCCAAGCCTGCAACAGTTCAACAAAATTCTCGCTCACGAACTGAATCTGGTTCTCGATGAAGATGGCCCGCTCAAATCGGATGCACCATTGCGTCGCCAGTTATTAGAAAGGTTGGGCGTGACAGTTCACAGCATCAACAGCGAGAAGGCGGTTGAGTTTAACCATGCGATGTCTATTGATTTGATGTCGGAGGAAATGACTCAAGAGCTAGGCTCACCAACCGAAGTGCGCCTGCTGCTGGGTAGTGAAAGCTACATTTTGTGGATGCACATCGAGAAGCTGCCCAATTCCATTATTC
>NZ_JAWOWK010000077.1:0-1204 GCF_033340375.1 Vibrio sp. 1167
CTTGCTTCACGAGTTGAGTAATATTGGTATTGTTTCACATTGAACATGAAAGAAATTCATGGCTGGAGAAATGGACCTACGCATACTTCCATTCTTTGCGGTTTCACTTGAAACTCGCAACTTCACCGAGTTGCTCTACATATTCAAACAAGACTCAAGCAAATCGTTTTCTAAACTCTCGCGGAGTTAAACCAATGACGTTTATGAAAACCTTCCTACAGGCGCTCGTATCCTCGTAACCAACTTGATGGCTTATAGAATCAAAGGAATGTTGTGTGCTTTCTAACAAATCACATGCGCTCTGAATTCTAAGACGCTGCAAGTATTGATTAGGGTTGTATCCTGTCGCTTTCAAAAATCGTCGTTGCATCGTACGTTCTGTAAGGTTGGCTTGCTTTGCTAACTGCTTTATGGACAAAGGCTCTGCATAGCGCTGATGCATGATTTGTTGAATGGAAACAACCGCATAATCACCGTGAGAAAACGATGGATGAAACTGTTGGTAGTAGCTCTGCGCTCGCTGAGCGGTATCAATAACCAGCGTTTTTCCAAGCTGACGCACAACACCCGGCGAAGCGTATTTCGCGATCAGCTCAAAGCCAAGGTCTAACCATGACATCATCCCACCCGCCGTTACTATGTCACCGTGATTGATCAATATCTTATTGCTATCTAACGCAATGCTAGGAAAGGCTTGGGAGAATGTTTCCGCCAATGCCCAGTGGGTCGTGACCTCTCTCGAATCGATCAAGTTGGTTGCGGCAAGAATGAATACTCCGGCACATGCAGAAGATAACACCGCCCCTTGTGAGTAGTGCGCTTTAAGCCATCGAATCAACGCTTCATCAGGAGCTAAGTAGTAATTATCAAGTGACGCAGGTGGCAACAAAACAACCGTTAGTCTTTCTGCGGTTAGGTCTGTATGTGGAATTAAAATCGGCTCAAACACAACCTCAATGTTCTGCTCCTTACATATTCTGTTGGCCAGCAAAAACATCTCTTCAAAGCCATAAACTGCCGACTTCAATACTGAGGGATACTCGCAGATTCCAATCTTTATTTTGATCATCTTTAATTTGTCGTTTTTGACTCCTTTTATGTCATTTTAGACTCTAAAAATAATGCAGCAAGTTACTCATAATTTGGCAAGACGAGAACCAAAATCAGCAGGAATTGAACATGAGCAACAGCGCATTACTTGTAA
>NZ_JAWOWK010000078.1:0-1203 GCF_033340375.1 Vibrio sp. 1167
TCCCAAGCTGGATCTTGAGCCTGAGCATAGCCATACGCACTGCTTACGCGTCCCCAAGGGATGAAACCCAATACGTAATCTTTGGGTGGTTTGGCATCATGGCGGAAACTGCTTTCCTGCTTGATGATGGCCATGGCAACATGAATGGGCGTTCCCCACTCTTTTTCCATATCTTTCGCATCATCATACCAACCAGATTTTTCTCGGAATATCTCACATAAGTTATCTTGCTGTTTTGGTGGCGCTGTCGCACATCCCGCAAGCAACACACTTCCTAGCACCGATACAACCAACGGCTTAATGTTCAATCCCACCCAATCCTTACTTATTGATTATTGTTTTAGATAAGCGAAGTAGTTCTCCAGAAACTCGTCAAAAGATAACGTATCGCTTTCTTCCGCTTGTCGCTGTTTCTCAACTGAAGAAGCCACTTCCGTTTCCATTATATCTTGCGAGTAATGTTGGTAACCGTGAGCCAGATTTTCTTCACGGAACTTCATGCCAAGAGCACAACCTACTTTGCCAAGTCCACCAAGTTCTTTGGTTAGCTCAAGCAATTGGCCAGAAATCGTCAGTTCAGGGTTATCAATCCATGCTTCTAACTTGTCACATACAGCTTGGTAAGCGTCGCCACCAGCCGCAGAATCCATCTCTACTGCAATTTGGCGCAACTCAACGAATACTCGCTTCGCCCAATCTTGCAAAGATAAGCGTTCACCTTGGCAACCGATCTGCAGCATCAAACCTTTTTCACGACCAGAGATGATCACTTTGTTCCAGTTGTCACGCCAGCATTCTAGTTCGCAGTTATCCATTGGGTCAGAATCTGACAACGCCGCCCACGTTAGGAAAAGATCTAAGAAACGAACTTGCTCTTCGCTAACACCAACGGCACTGAATGGGTTCACATCTAATGAGCGCACTTCAATGTATTCCACGCCCGCGCGACTCAACGCATCTGAAGGCTTCTCACCACTTTTCGCTACGCGTTTCGGACGAATTGGTGCGTACAATTCATTTTCAATCTGGAGAATGTTGGTATTGAGCTGACGGTACTCACCATCCACTTTTACTCCAATTTTTGCGAATTCTTCAGATGGTCGACGAATCGCATCACCTAAACCTTCAAGATATTGGTCAATACTGTTGAAACCAATTTTCAATACGCTTTGAGCACTGTTGGTATAACCAAGATCACTCAAG
>NZ_JAWOWK010000079.1:0-1199 GCF_033340375.1 Vibrio sp. 1167
CTTCTGAAGCTTGAATAGCGGCTAACGTTTCTTGGTGGTACTGTTCGCCTTTGGTAAGTGTGCATCCAGATAATAAGGCGATGGCAACAACCGGAGTCAATCGTATTAACATTGAAAACCTTGGGATTGGATTAAGTTGTTTGTTTTTTAAGAGTTTAGCTTATATCGATAAAGCCTCACAAGTAAGAATCTTTCTCTATCTCTTATTGAGTGAGGAATAGTGATGAAAAGCTAATAATCAAGGATGCAAAGCGCACCCTTGATGAGAATAGAAGAGAGGGTAATGTCTTAATGGCAGGAAAGAGTTAAGACAATGTCAGAAATCTCAGTTAATTATGGCTTACGTGCTACCAGCACAGCGCGGCGTGGTGCCGGGTAGCCTTCCACTGTTTTGCTTGGATCGTTTGGATCTAAGTAATCTGGTAGAGAGTTGTGTGTCATCCAATCTGTTGTGCGTTGCTCATCAACTGAAGTCACGTTCTCATCAACAATATGAACATCTTCAAAACCAACCAGTTCTAGCCACACTTTTAGTGCTTTCGCAGACGGGAAGAAGTACACATTGCGCATTTGAGCGTAGCGTGAGGTCGGCACAAGTACAGCGTTTTCATCGCCTTCGATTACCAAGGTTTCCAATACCAACTCACCACCAGAAACCAACTGATCTTTTAGTTGAATCAAATGGTCAAGTGGAGAACGACGGTGGTAGAGAACACCCATGCTGAACACGGTATCGAACGCTTCCAGTTTAGGCAGTTGCTCAATACCCAGCGGCAGTAGGTGCGCACGTTGGTCACCGCCCATGAGTTTGCGAATTGCTTCAAACTGGATCAGGAACAGGTGAGACGGGTCGATACCCACGCAAAGACGAGCACCTTCGCCTAACATGCGCCACATGTGGTAACCATTGCCACAACCCACATCGAGCACGCTGCGATTTTTCAGTGGAGAAATGTGTGGAAGTACGCGATCCCATTTCCAGTCGCTACGCCACTCGGTATCGATATGAATGCCGTGCACCGTGTATGGACCTTTGCGCCAAGGGTGGAAAGTACGCAGTAAGTTTTCTAGCTTTTTCAGTTCGCCTTCATGGAAAGGCGTATCGTTGCTGATGGTTACAGAGTTCTTGATATCAACTTGATCTGGGGAGCCTTCTGGAATCTTGTTCAGTGCTTTCAACCAGCGACCAAAGTCACCGT
>NZ_JAWOWK010000080.1:0-1194 GCF_033340375.1 Vibrio sp. 1167
CCGCTTTGTCCATATCTCCGACCATAATACCGACATGATTCATTTTCATTTGTTTGCTCCCAACATGTGTACTTAAACGTTGTCTTGTTTCGATGTGGGAGAGTATATGGTGCGGTGTTAATTACATGAAATTATCATAAATTATAAAAATAATAATTTTATGTAATCAATGGAGCAGAGTTCGAGCTAATTGGCTAATGCCTCAACTGCTTGCTGTACCGAGGTGAAGTGAATTTTGATGATGCACCTTTGTGCGAGACTAAACTCATGCGACTGGATGAGTGACGTAACTTCCTCGACGGACAGAGTGCGTTCTTCCGGTTGTAAAACGGTGGTGTTCGAATCGTTGTATTGCAATCCGAACGTGTTGCCATTTGAGTCAATTACGTAATCATCTGGCCCCAAAATGAGCGCTTCGCATTCGGAATCAAGATCGGCATGAGAACGCAAATAGATAAGTTCATCGTCGCCATCGAGTTTCAATAAACATGGCCATGTAACCATGGGGCCTCCAGTGTAGTGGCTAAAATTGTTTCAATGTCTGAAAGGGCAAGGTGAGCGCTGGCATTCAAGGTGTTGGCCTTAAACCGCAGTCAAAAATTACGTGTGTTGAGCAATAATCGAAAACAGCTCGTCAACCGTTCTTGCCACGTAATCTGGTTGCACGCTCCAACGCTCAGGCATCGCGCCGCTGTACGCTGCTGCAACGGCAATCACCTTACTTTGGCCACCCAACTGCTGTTCGATGTTGCGTGCGAATTGCGTGTCGGCTTCATGGTCACCGATGTACATCAGCTGTCTATTTTCTGCGTGACCAAAAATCGACTCAACGCATTTGATGCCACTGTACGCATCGGGCTTTTGGTGTCCGTTCGAGACGTCATCATACCCGATGATGGATTTAAACGGCGCGCTGATGCCGTTGTCGGACAGCACTCGACGAATATTGCTTTGTGAGTTTTGAGAGCAAATGCCGTGAGGCAGCTGCGCAAACTCTTTAATGACGCCATCAATGCCTTCAAACAGGGTTACTGGTGTTTGGTTTTTCTCTTGATGCTCTGCCCATAAACCACCAGCTTTTAGCATTTCATCATGGGACATGCCGTAGTAATCCACGTAGAGCTCTTGCCAGTTTTTCGCCGCGTGGTTTGCGTAGTGATAGTTGGCTTCTGAATGGAGATATTTCGGTAAATT
>NZ_JAWOWK010000081.1:0-1192 GCF_033340375.1 Vibrio sp. 1167
CTTCATCGGAAATATTCGGAACTTCGATCAATGCCGTATTGTTAGAATGGCAGCCGACAAACGTACTGGTGGTGATGAACTTCGTTCCAACAGGCGTGGTCACATTGAGAGTGACTTCACTACCATGCTCAACCATCGCCATTGCATCGGTGCTGTTTAATGTGGTGGCCTGACGTTCTGGTGCTCTCTTACTCTGCAGAGGTAGATTGCCGTCTCTGGCACTGGTTATCATATTTCTCATTCTTATTGTCGTACCTGATTTGAGAAGAGGTGACTGCTATGAAATTTAGCACTAAACGACTGGGTGTCTTTGCGTGGTAATGATTTTATTCAGTGATATAGTTTGATTCAATAAATCCGTAACAAAATTAGAGAAGAAGATATGCATAAAGTGATTCACGACACTGAAAGTGGCCTCTTTTGGGTTGATTTAGAGCAAGACTTCAAAGCAAAAGTGGTCTACGAGTTGAAAAATGATGTGATGCACATAACATCGACGGTCGTACCAGAAGAGCTGCGAGGCAAAGGTTATGGCAAAGTAATGATGGCAGCGGTACTCCCAGAAATTGAAGCACTGGGTTATAAAATCGACCCGGTTTGCCCGTATGTGGCGCATTACATCAACCGTAACCAAGCTTGGTCGCATCTTCTTGCTTGAGTATGAATGACCACCACCTTTTGTATCAAAATATCAGCCAGGATCTTGATCTCGGTGCATTGCTGTCGAGCGAAGTAATCCAGTCACTTTGGGGCGGTTACGGAGAATTGGTTCGGCTGATATTCGCTAAACGCTCTGTCATTGTAAAACACGTCAAATTGCCTAAACCTTCTGAACACCCTAGAGGCTGGAATACAGACCGTTCTCACCAAAGGAAGCTGCACTCTGATCAGGTTGAAGTCAGTTGGTACGCGCATTTTTCCGGTGTCATGGACTCGCACTGTCGGGTTCCACAAGGCTTAAAAACGTTCCAGTCGGAGAATGAATGGCTCATTGTGATGGAAGATCTCGCCGAGGCGGGTTTTCCAAAAGTCATCACCGATGCAAAGCTAGAACATCTACGAGCCTGCCTTACTTGGTTGGCGAATTTTCATGCGCGCTACATCGGTGTTTGCTCGGATAAGCTGTGGCATACCGGCACGTATTGGCACTTGGCAACCAGACCCGATGAGCTTGAGGCGTTGCAAGAAAGTG
>NZ_JAWOWK010000082.1:0-1190 GCF_033340375.1 Vibrio sp. 1167
TATGAATTAGTCGAAGATCTTAGCAACAACACCAGCACCTACTGTACGGCCACCTTCACGGATCGCGAAACGTAGACCTTCGTCCATTGCGATTGGTGCGATTAGCTCTACAGTCATCTGTACGTTGTCGCCTGGCATTACCATTTCTACGCCGTCTGGTAGCTGGATGTCACCAGTTACGTCAGTTGTACGGAAGTAGAATTGTGGACGGTAGCCTTTGAAGAATGGAGTGTGACGACCACCTTCATCTTTAGACAGTACGTATACTTCTGATTCGAATTTAGTGTGTGGAGTGATTGAACCAGGCTTAGCTAGTACTTGACCACGTTCAACTTCGTCACGCTTAGTACCACGTAGAAGTGCACCAACGTTCTCACCTGCACGGCCTTCGTCTAGAAGCTTACGGAACATCTCAACACCAGTACATGTAGTTGTAGTAGTGTCTTTGATACCTACGATAGCAACTTCGTCACCTACAGTTAGGATACCACGCTCGATACGGCCAGTTACTACTGTACCACGACCTTGGATTGAGAATACGTCTTCGATAGGCATTAGGAATGGCTGATCTACCGCACGCTCTGGCTCAGGGATGTAAGTATCTAGAGCTTCTGCTAGTTCAACGATTTTCGCTTCCCACTGCTCTTCGCCGTTTAGTGCGCCTAGTGCAGAACCTTGGATAACTGGTAGGTCATCACCTGGGAAATCGTATTCAGATAGAAGTTCACGAACTTCCATTTCTACTAGTTCTAGTAGCTCTTCATCGTCAACCATGTCACATTTGTTCATGAATACGATGATGTATGGGATACCAACCTGACGGCCTAGTAGGATGTGCTCACGAGTTTGTGGCATTGGGCCATCTGTCGCAGCAACAACTAGGATACCACCGTCCATCTGTGCAGCACCAGTGATCATGTTTTTAACATAGTCAGCGTGTCCTGGACAGTCAACGTGTGCGTAGTGGCGTGATGGAGTGTCGTACTCAACGTGAGAAGTTGCGATCGTGATACCGCGCTCACGCTCTTCTGGAGCGTTATCGATAGATGCGAAATCTTTAGCTACACCGCCGTAAACTTTAGCAAGAGTAGTACAGATAGCTGCAGTTAGAGTTGTTTTACCGTGGTCAACGTGGCCGATAGTACCAACGTTAACGTGCGGTTTCGTACGTTCAAATTTTTCTTTAGACA
>NZ_JAWOWK010000083.1:0-1187 GCF_033340375.1 Vibrio sp. 1167
GAGAACGATTAAGCGATCCATCTGGGCGATGGTCGACAATCGGTGTGCTATTGCAATCACGGTTTTGCCTTGCATGAGCTCGTTCAAGCTTTCTTGGATAGCCGCTTCGACTTCTGAGTCCAGAGCTGAAGTTGCTTCATCCAGTACCAACAGCGGCGCGTCTTTCAATAACACACGAGAAATAGCGATACGCTGACGCTGACCACCAGAGAATTCATGAGGATATTTCACGCCAGCCATGCGCCCCAAACCAACATGATCAAGCAAATCATTCACGATTTGACGTGTTTCTGCTTCATTCTTGGTGAGTTTATGGAAACGAATTGGCTCGGCAATAATGTCTGCCACCTTCATACGAGGGTTCATAGACGTGTATGGGTTTTGGAACACCATCTGCATTTGACGTCGCATCGGACGACGCTCTTTTTCCGACTTCATCGCCGTGAGATCGATGCCTTCAAATTTCACTTGGCCAGAGTTTGGTTCATACAACCCTGCAATCACGCGCGCGATGGTCGACTTACCCGAACCTGACTCACCCACCAGACCAAACGTCTCACCTTCGTGCACCTCAAAACTCACATTGTTCGAAGCCTGCACGTACTCACGGCGGCTTTCAAACAAAGAGTCCTTAGTCACAAACCTTAGGTTGACGTTTTTCACATCCAACAACGGGCCAGTGTACTCACGCTGATCTTGGCTTTGACCAAGCCAGTGGTTCTTGATGTCCAGCGACTTCATTTCTGTCGCTTCTTCGATGTAACTCACCAGAGGGAAACGATCGAGCTTTCTGTCTGAGCGAGGAACCGCCGAAATCAAGCTGCGCGTGTATGGGTGATCTGGGTTGCCCAACACTTTTGCCGTTGGCCCAAACTCAACAAGATCGCCACGGTACATTACCGCCACGCGGTCTGTAACGTTTGAAACCACCCCCATGTCGTGCGTAACCAACATACAACCAACATTGTTCTGGATACACAACTCACGGATAAGATTCAGGATTTGGTCTTGGATTGATACGTCCAGTGCCGTGGTTGGCTCATCGGCGATGATCAGATCTGGCTCACCAGCCAAAGCGATCGCGATAACCACACGCTGACGCATACCACCAGAAAACTGGTGAGGATACTGTTTAAGACGGTTTTCAGGCTGAGGGATGCCGACTTGCTGCATCAGAGACAACGCGC
>NZ_JAWOWK010000084.1:0-1186 GCF_033340375.1 Vibrio sp. 1167
GGTTCTACTTCGAAGTGATCAATAATATCGCTGCCTGCGGCTGCCGAAATTGATCCGGTACCGCTAGTAATCGCGATGCCCTGTAGAGAACCTTGCTCGACGCCAGACTCGTCCAAAGACAAGCTTGTGACATTGTTAATGACTGGGTTATCGCCATCAGCAATTGTAATCACAAAGGTATTGCTGACCGTATCTTGGTCGTAATCCACGATCGTCGTTGGAAGAGAAAGCGCTATCGTATCGCTATCATTCGTCTGCTCAAGCGGTTTGAACTGTTCAAATTGGTACGTGCCGTCGGTGTTTAAAGAGATACTTAATACCACCTCTCCCGTGCCAGCTACGGTTAACGTGATGTTACTGCCATCATCAGACAAGGTCGCAACCGTCGCTTGGTTGTCAGTTAATAAACCATCAAATTGCGACAAACTTTCCTGATTAAAAGTGACAGAAGCCAACTGGTCACTGCCAATTTCGACAAACGTCCCCGTAATTGGCGTCGATGAAGATTCTTCATTCTCAAACGAGATGTCTTGCGGCGCTGGATTATCGCCATCGATAATCGTCGTGACAAAATCAATTGGCGTACGAATGCTGTTACCACCAATATCGGTACCCGTCATCTCAAACTCAATACTGATGCGGTCACCAACAATCGACACCTGCCCGTCATCTACAGACGCAACATGGTCAATGCCTTGGCTTATGGTGGTCGTCACCTCCAACTCGATATCACGACCTAGCAAAGTCGCTTCAATTTCAATACGTAGGACTTCATTGCCATCTTGAACACCAATGATGGCATTTTGCGCTTCGTCGTATGAGAACTCGACAGCTTTACCACCAGATTGAATATCGGTGTTCAACTCGGCCAGTAGCGACTCTAGTGAAGCAGCAGATGGCACAAATGAGCTAGGGTCAAGCGGGAGATCGCCCGCCTCAACGGATACGCTGGTTGCAATAGATTGAGGATAAGTCGTAAGGGAAATCGAACCTTCGGTTACTTCCGATTCAAGAGATTGTCCACCATCAGCAAAAATGGTGACGTTGATGTCATCGGTTTCTTCACGATCTTGCACGCCAGTGCGTGCTGCAGAGGTTTCGAAAAACGTCGAGGCAAGTATTTCTGGGTTGTTGTATTCAACCGTCACATAGCCAGCATTTGCCGAGCCAGACGCATCACCACCAG
>NZ_JAWOWK010000085.1:0-1179 GCF_033340375.1 Vibrio sp. 1167
TACGTCGTTTTGCATGAAGGTTATCTGCAGTGAAAGGGTTAGCGCATTTGAACTATCTTAACTGCTTTGCGCAGCAACAAAAAGCGGCTCACTGAGAAGCCGCTAGTTTGAGCATGGAGTCGCTTATTTGTTTAAATCGATCTGATAAATCGCAAAGCCCACTTCGTCAGTTGTGACGCGTTTCATCGGGTATTGGCCTTTGTCTTGGATAAACTTCGAAGCTTTTTCGCTCGGTGAGGTTTCAAAGCGAATATCCAGTTTTTTGTCTGACTTAATTGGTGCGAACGACCAGTTATTGTCAGCGCTTGGCGTGACTTCGCCTTTTTCCTCACTGACGCGAGAAATGTACGCAGCAACCACAGAACGGTTTTCGTCTGGAGAGTCAAATGCAATGAAGTTCGGACCAGTGCCAGGGAAGGTATTGCTGTACGCGCGGTAATTGTTAGTCGCAATGATGAAATCTTGTTTCGGATCAACTGGTTTGCCATTGAAAGTTAGATTCACGATACGCTGGGAGTCCGGATTAATGACTTTACAATTCGCGTCGTACTTCGGTGGCTGAGTGATGTCGATTTGGTATTCCACACCATCAATCACGTCAAAGTTGTACGTACGGAAGTTATCCCAATCAATTAACGATTGTGGCTGAGTCGTATTGACATCAATATGCTTGAATTGGCCCGCGCTGCACTCTAGCCATTCATGTACTTCTTTGCCTTTCACCTTCATTGCGACGAGCGTATTTGGGTATAGGTACAAGTCGGCGGCGTTGCGGAAAGTCAGTTGGCCAGATTCAACCTCAGTGAAGCCGTTCGGATCATCTTTACGTCCGCCCACTTTAAACGGCGCTGCCGCGCTCAAAACTGGAATGTCGGCAAGGTCTGGATCGCCTTGAATGAAACGTTCAACGTAGTCTTTTTGTGCAAGGTTAACGATTTGGATTGTTGGGTCATCTTGCACCAAAGCCAAGAAGCTGTACATCACGTCATTCGCTTTACCAATTGGTTGGTTAACGAATTCGCGAGTGCCTTTGTGATCGTCTTCGAGTGCTTTAATGATGCCTTGGTCTGCTTCTGCAAGCGATTTCTTAGTCGCTTTGTCGAAAATTGGTCGAGCTTCAGATTGTCCTTCCACTACTTGCCATTGGCCGTCTTTTTGCTCGATGACCAGATCCATGAC
>NZ_JAWOWK010000086.1:0-1169 GCF_033340375.1 Vibrio sp. 1167
CACGTTATTGGAAGATATTGGGCCTTGTATCGGTATCGTTGACCTGAGCCATGACGAGTTTAGCTTGAATGGTCTGGCAAACTTAGTGAGTTCTCATAAGCACGTGCGTTGGCTGGCGTTTATTCGTGAGTCTCAGCTCGGCACAGACACCATCTGCCAGTTCATCGTTAACTTCTGTATCGACTTTTTTACTGCCCCAATCCCAGATGCCCAACTGTTGAGTACCATCGGCCACCAACTTGGTATGCTCAAGCTAGAGAAAAAAGTTTGGCCAAGCTTTGGCAATAGCCTCGATATGGGGCTGATTGGCGAATCTATCCCGATGAAGCGCTTACGCGATCAAGTTAAGCGAATTGGTCCTACGGACGTGAGTATTCTGATCTCTGGCGAGAGCGGTACTGGTAAAGAAGCGGTTGCTCGTGCAATTCACAAAGTATCTTCCCGTTCTCATAAGCCCTTTATGTCGATTAACTGCCGCGCTTGGAATGAGCAACGGTTCCAAGCGGAAGACTGTGAGCTTTCTGCGGATGCTGAGATGGGCCCAGGTCTGTTTGAACAAGCAGATGGCGGTACTGTGTTGTTTAATGACATTCTGACCATTTCGAAGGACCAGCAAATGAACCTGTTAAGGTTTTTGCAAGAGGGCACGATTGAAACGCGCGAAGGTGTGAAGAATGTGAATGTGCGTATTCTTGCTGCTAACTCGTCAGACGTAGAAAGAGCCTTGATTGATGGCGACTTCAACGAAGAGTTGTACCATTACATCAATGTACTTCGTATCAACGTACCAAGCTTGAAAGAGCGCGCGAGTGACATTGCACTACTAGCTCGCTTCTATCTGCAAGAGTTCTCTAAAGAGTACAACTCTCAAGCAAAAAGTTTCTCAGAGGACGCTTTGAAAGCTCTGACTCGTTACTTCTGGCCTGGTAATGTTCGCGAGTTGATGAACCAAGTTAAGCGTGCGGTGTTGATGTCTGACAGCGTGATGATTGAAGAACATCATCTCGATTTGCCGCAACGTAATGATTCAAAACGCAGTTTGAAATCAATTCGAGAAAAGAGTGAGCGTGATGCGTTATTGGTCGTGTTGGAATCGCACTCTGGTCAAGTTTCCAATGCGGCGAAAGAACTTGGTGTGTCGCGTGCAACCATGTATCGACTACTGAATA
>NZ_JAWOWK010000087.1:0-1157 GCF_033340375.1 Vibrio sp. 1167
TCGAGTAGGGCGTTTTCGCCTTATGCTGCCGGCTTGTTTCGTTTTTGGCATCTCCTCGATTCTGACTGGCTTGGTTAGCCAGTTTGAATGGGCTTTAGTCACTCGTGTTGTTACGGGCATTGCTAGCGCAGGAATGCTGCCAATCGCATTTGCGTTGGCTGGTGATGCAAAAGGTGGGCGCTCGATGCGGCAGATTGTGATGGTGCAAGCTGGATTGACATTAGGCATGATAACCAGCCCTGCTATCGGCGCACTGATCACACAGCTCTTATCATGGCGAGCAGCTTTTATCATTTTAGGGATGGCGGCACTTGCTGTTGGGGCCTTAGTTTGGGGATGCATGAGAGAGCCTCACGATCAGAACGAGCGGTTAATGACATTACCTCCCGTTATAGAGGCATTTCGCCTTCCTGGAGCGTTGGGTGCGATTGCGGCTATGTGTTTTGGCTTAGGTGGTGGTATTGGTGTGTTCAATCTCATTGGGCTCAATATGCGAGATGTCGCGGGACTGTCGATAAGTTGGATTGGCATGATGTACGCAGCTTTAGGAATCGTGAGTGTTCTTGGAAATCTACTCACGACTCGAGCTTCTCATCGCCTTGGAAGTGGCCGAGCTGTAATGCGTATTGCGCTTATGGTGTGCATGCCATGTAGCATCTGGGTATTTGCGTGTGGTGCGAGCCAATTCGTGGCCTATCTTCCCATATTGGCAATTTGGTCGTTGGCAGGCGGTATAGGCTCTCCGGCTCTACAGGCTTATATAGCGAGCTTATCGGATGAATATCGAGGAGTTTTAATGTCATCTGCGATGAGCATGATGCATTTTGGCGTCGCAATTTGGTCTGCGCTTGCTGGATTTGCCTATGATGTAGGGAGTGAATGGGTCGCTGTATTGGCCGTATTACTCTTTGGCTTCGCTATCGCAGCATTGAAGCCCATTCAGGAAACGGAGCAACTCCAGCGCTACTCATAAAAGAGTGTGAATCGCGTGATGCGAAAGTGTCACGCGTATTTCTTCACTAATATTTTTAGATCAGTAGATAAAGAAAAGCCGCTACCCAAAGGTAACGGCTTGTTCCAAATACTTTTGAAATCCGGTCTTAGTTCATGCCGTATTTCTTAAGTTTCTTGCGAAGAGTACCGCGGTTGATACCCAT
>NZ_JAWOWK010000088.1:0-1155 GCF_033340375.1 Vibrio sp. 1167
AATACGATGTCGCAGCGTCGCTTAAAAACAAATCTGCAGGAGAGGTCGACAAAGAAGTGGTGTTACTGATAAATCGCTACCCGCCAGAGATTGAGAGGTCTATGGTTTGGGTAAAAGCAGATGAGTTTACAGAGCCATCACCGCACGTAGTCATTACTTTACTCAGTGATGGCGAAATGATCGAGTTGCGACTTACTCGGCTTTAGTCTCTTTATGCAAAGCAAGAAATGTCGCCATGGCGGATTCATCTAAAAATCCGTCTGCCTTTTTATGTGCGCGCAGGTATTGGTACCCTGCAATGAGCTTTCGATGAAGCTCTTCTTTATCTTCTGTCAGCTCTTCATTCATCACGTGTTGGAAAGCCAATTTATAGGCATCCATATCCACCACTTCAGCTCGACGGTAGAGATAACCGCAACCCGTCGCTAACCATTCAAGAGAGCAGTTTGCCCGCATCGCAATCTGATTGGCTTTGGTTAGGCTAGGTTCGCTGCCTTTTAGGTACTTTCGGATGAGCGCTTCCGACACATCAACGCGTCGCGCAAATCCGCTGATGCTTTCTTCGCCAATCAAAGTGGCTAAACGTTGGGCAAAAGACATATTTCGTACTCCAGTTCGAATTGCGAAAGTTTACCCGTTGAGACGATGTGAAAACAAGACTAGGATGAATGCAGTTCAATTAAAGGAGAAAGCCCATGGTTGCAAAAGTTGTGACTGCACCAAATGGCCCTGAATTTTCAGAGCTAGTTCAAGGATATTGGCGTGCGGCAGATTGGGGAATGACGGCTCAAGAGCGTTTGTCATTTCTTAAGCAACATATTGAGTTAGGGATCACGACGGTCGATCACGCAGACATTTACGGTAACTACGAATGTGAAGCGTTGTTTGGTGAAGCGTTAGCTTTGGATAAAAGCGTACGCGACCAAATCCAGATCGTGACCAAATGTGACATTAATTTGTGTGGTGACAAAACACCTGAACGCAAAATTAATCACTACGACACAAGTTCGGCACACATTTACCAATCAGTGAACAACTCACTTGAGCGCTTAAATGTGGATGAAATCGATGTGCTATTGACCCATCGTCCAGATATATTGATGGATGCTGATGAAGTTGCGGAAGCATTCACGGAGCTGCACAAAGTCGGTAAAG
>NZ_JAWOWK010000089.1:0-1155 GCF_033340375.1 Vibrio sp. 1167
GGTGGTCGACACCAATGCAACGTCAGGCCAATGCAACTGCGATGGAAGAAAGTCCACAAAGTAGATATCACCCGATAAAAACTGGTGTCCTATTAAGCCTTCAAGCCCCTTAATGATTGGAGTTAAATTCAACGCAACCAACACACCAACAAGGCTACCGACAAGGCTACCAAACACTCCAGAGAAGACGCCCTGCCAAACGAAAATACGTTTAATCAGACCATCTTTTGCCCCCATCGTACGCAAAATCGCGATCTCTGCTGCGCGGTCCTTCACCGCCATCATCAATGTCGAGACGATATTGAAACACGCCACACCAATCACTAATACCATGACTAAATACATGATCGTGCGTACCAACTGAATGTCACGG
Source organism: Vibrio sp. 1167 (assembly GCF_033340375.1). Lineage (NCBI taxonomy): Bacteria > Pseudomonadati > Pseudomonadota > Gammaproteobacteria > Vibrionales > Vibrionaceae > Vibrio > Vibrio sp. 1167. The sequence goes on from NZ_JAWOWK010000089.1 coordinate 374, forward strand.
TAGAGAAAGCCAAACTGCTGCTGCCAACTCTTCAAATATACGTACACATTCACTAGGTTGCCGACTTCTCGAACGATCGAAGGCGCATCAAGAACATAATCGGTTTTTAGAGAAATTCCAGTTACGCCGTCTCCTAAATGAGCGTATTGCTGCGCATCCGCCAGCGGAACTAAAGCCAATGAATGATCAATTTGGCCGTTCAACGTCAAAAAGCCCGCCACTTTGACGCGCACACGTTTCGGCGCTTGAACTTTATTTGTGCCACCCGTTTGAGGAATCATCAACGTGACGTAGTCACCGACTTGCACCTTCAACTCATTTGCAACCCCTCGACCTAAAATCACTTGTTGTTGGCCTGAGTAAAAGTTTTGCCATGCCTCTGGATCAATAAAGTCAGACATGCTCGACACCGCTTGCTCATACGCAGGATCCACACCACGCACTTCAATCGCCTTTAGTTTACTGCCTTTTTCGGCTAAACCTGTAAAGCGGACGTACGGTGCGGCAGCAACGACATGCTCATGTTGCAGCGCTTGGTTCATCGTCTTGGTGTAGTTCTGCAGTGGCCCGTTAACCCCTTCTAACTCACCATGAGGAATCACGGACAACACACGCGACTGAAGCTCACGCTCAAAACCATTCATCGCCGAAAGGCCAATGATGATCACCGCCACGCCTACTGCAATACCAATGGTTGAAGAAAGAGAAATGAACGACACCATTTTGTTGCGCTTTTTCGCACGGCTAAAGCGTCCACCAATCATCAATGCTAAAGAAGAGAA
>NZ_JAWOWK010000090.1:0-1153 GCF_033340375.1 Vibrio sp. 1167
ACGTAGAACCACGCTATCGCTGCTGATTGCATCGAGCCTGTTTATGGCGGGATGTCAACCAAGCCAAGAAGGAACTGAGCAAGGTGGTGGCGCCGCTCCCGCAACCGAAGTGAATGTGTTGACGGTTGAACCTGTTCGACAAGCTTTGACGGTTGAGTTGCCGGGCCGCAGCCGTGCATTTAAAGAGGCGGAAGTCCGCCCACAGGTAACGGGTATTATTTCAGAACGTAACTTTGTTGAAGGTGGCGTTGTGGAAAAAGGTCAGTCGTTGTATCAAATTGATGACTCTTCATTTCAAGCGGATTTGCTTAGTGCAGAAGCGGAGCTGATTCGTGCGCAAGCTTCTGAAGAATCGACGTTTGCAACCGTTAAACGTTACCGCGCATTGATTACCAAGAAATCGATCAGTCAACAAGATCTGGATGAAGCAGAAGCGGCTTACAAAGAAGCGAAAGCGCAAGTGCTCGTAGCCAAAGCGAAGATCAATACTGCAAAGATCAATTTGACTTATACCCGTGTGAAAGCGCCGATCAGTGGCGTGATCAGCAAGTCAAATGTGACTGCGGGAGCGTTGGTTACGGCAAACCAAGCCGACAAGCTAACGACGATTCAACAACTTGATCCGATCAACGTGGATATCGTTCAGTCTTCTGCTCAATTGCTACGACTAAAAGCGGCGCTTTCTCAAGGCCACATGCAAGAAGATCAATCTGCGCAAGTTGCATTGACGCTTGAAGATGGCTCGACTTACGAGCACAAAGGCACAATGAAGTTCACGGAAGTTAACGTGGATGAAAGTACGGGAAGCGTGACTTTGCGAGCGGAATTCCCAAATCCTGATGGTTTACTTCTTCCGGGTATGTTCGTGCGTGCGACCGTGATTACTGGTGTTGACCCTAGCGCGATTTTGATCCCGCAAAATACCGTGACTCGCGATGCAACAGGCAAAGCTTCGGTGATGACGGTGAGTGCTGATAATACCGTTGCGATTACGCCAGTCATTACGGCGGAAGTTATAGACAACCAATGGCGCATCATTGATGGATTAAAAGCCGGTGACCAAGTTATTACGGCGGGTTTGCAAAAGGTGCGTCCGGGTAGCCCAGTCACCATCCAAACGGGAGAGCAGGGATAATCATGGCTCGATTTTTTA
>NZ_JAWOWK010000091.1:0-1150 GCF_033340375.1 Vibrio sp. 1167
CTGTTAGATGCCTCTGCAGAACAGATTCTCGCGCTATTCAAAGGCGAAGAAGTGGCTGCGCCAGCCGAAGATGGCAACGTAGCAGTCTTTAAGATCAAAAACGCACATGGCCTTCACGCTCGCCCGGGTGCGATGCTGGTTGCAGAAGCGAAGAAATTCGAATCAAACATTCGCGTGGCAAACCTAGATGGTGATGGTAAAGCAGTAAATGCGAAAAGCCTGATGAAAGTGATTGCCCTTGGTGTGAAACACGGTCACCAATTGCAGTTCTCTGCTGAAGGCCCAGATGCGGCTCAAGCGCTGGAGTCTATCGGCAACGCGATTGCTTCTGGCCTAGGTGAAGGTTAAGGGGCACGCAAATGACAGCATTAAAAACAAACAAAGTTGTGACCATCACGCTAAACCCTGCGCTTGATCTAACAGGCTCGCTCGACGCGCTAAAGGTAGGTTCAGTCAGCCGTGTTGAACAAAGTAGCCTTCACGCGGCAGGCAAAGGCGTTAACGTTGCAAAAGTGCTGAGCGACCTTGGCGCCGACGTTACGGTGACCGGCTTTTTGGGTAAAGACAACCCAGAACTGTTCCATCAACTTTTCACCGAAATTGGCGTAAAAAACGAGTTTGTTGAAGTCGAAGGCGCAACACGCATCAACGTAAAACTGGTTGAAGCCGACGGCCAAGTGAGTGACATCAACTTTCCTGGCGTTCAAGTAACGGCAGAAGAAATTGCTCGTTTTGAAGAGACCCTGTTCCGCCTTGCAGACACTCACGACTACTTCGTTCTAGCTGGCAGCTTACCGGGCGGTGTAACCGCTGAGCAATGCGCAGCATGGATTGAAAAACTGCATCAACAAGGCAAAAAAGTATTGTTCGACAGCAGCAAAGCCGCTCTACGTGCAGGTATTGATGCTCATCCATGGCTTATTAAACCAAATGACGAAGAGCTGAGTGACTTTGTCGGTGAGCACCTAGAAACGCCAGAACAGTGCCAAGTGGCAGCACAAACCCTCAGCAACAAAGGCATAGAGAATATTGTTGTGTCGATGGGCGCTGACGGTGTGATGTGGCTAAACCAAGGCGAGTGGCTACGCGCACAACCGCCACGCATGAATGTGGTGAGCACCGTAGGTGCGGGCGACACACTGGTGGCAGG
>NZ_JAWOWK010000092.1:0-1142 GCF_033340375.1 Vibrio sp. 1167
TTCGCTCAATCATGTCGCCTTGGGCAGCAAAACGCCTTCACGAATTTGGCGGCGACATCACCAAGTTTAAAGTGATGAAAGTTCGTCCATCTATCCTTGACCAAATCGGTATTGCGAAAACCGAACCTGGTGATGAGAACAACCAAGATATTTCATCACTCGTCGGTAAAGTGGATATCCGTAAACTCGAGCACTACTCTCAAGACGACCCAGATGCGTACAGCTACTCTGGCGCGCTGTGTAAAGCAAACCAAGGCTTGATGGAATTCGTCGAGATGTTCAAAGCGCCAATTAAAGTATTGCACCCATTACTAACCGCAACACAAGAAGGCAACTTTAACGGGACGGAAGGCCTTTCTGCGATTCCATTCGACGGCATGATTTTGGCTCACTCTAACGAATCTGAGTGGCAAACCTTCCGCAACAACAAAAACAACGAAGCCTTCCTAGACCGTGTATACATCGTTAAAGTACCGTACTGTTTACGCGTATCGGAAGAAGTTAAAATCTATCAAAAACTGCTTGAAAACAGTGAACTGTCTCAAGCCCCTTGCTCACCAAGCACATTAGAAACATTGGCGCAGTTCAGTATCCTTTCTCGTCTGAAAGAGCCTGAAAACTCGTCTATCTTCTCGAAAATGCGCGTGTACGACGGCGAGACGCTAAAAGACACCGATCCTAAAGCGAAAAGCTACCAAGAATATCGAGATTACGCAGGCGTCGATGAAGGTATGAACGGCCTATCTACACGTTTTGCGTTTAAGATTTTGTCTCGCGTGTTCAACTTTGACCAAACCGAAGTGGCAGCAAACCCAGTTCACTTGTTCTATGTGATTGAACAACAAGTAGAACGCGAACAATTCCCTTCAGAAACCGCAGAAAAATATCTTGAGTTTTTGAAAGGGTACCTCGTTCCTCGTTATGTTGAGTTTATCGGTAAAGAGATTCAAACCGCATACCTAGAATCTTACTCTGAATACGGCCAAAACATCTTCGACCGTTATGTTACCTACGCAGACTTCTGGATTCAGGACCAAGAATACCGCGATCCAGAAACGGGTCAGCTATTTGACCGCGCATCTCTCAATGCGGAACTAGAGAAAATTGAGAAAACCGCTGGTATATCCAACCCGAAAGATTTC
>NZ_JAWOWK010000093.1:0-1129 GCF_033340375.1 Vibrio sp. 1167
AGTTCTTACAACACCATCAGAGTCAAAGTGTTTCAACGAATCTTCATCTAAGTCATGACCAAGACCGATCGATCGAACCTCACTAAGTTCTTCCAATGCCTGATATGCGTTATTTGCTTGATGAAGTACATACGTTTCATAATCGTAATAACTATGATTACTTGTCATCTTCCCTAACAACTCACCTGTCGAAAGCGAATAAACGGGTGAGTTACTATCTATCACCGTCTTATTGTCGTAAGTTACAACATCACCAGTTTTGTAATCCGCTGGCAACACATCAGCTAACGTTACCAGTTTGTTGTTTTCCACTCCAAGAACAATGCTATCCATTTGGTTTATGTTATTTGCATCATTCACAGTAGCTTGGTTTGGACGACCATCAGAAATGAAATAGCTTAAATTCGTTGCGCCACTATCAGCATTCTCAAACCAGTTCAATGCTGATTGGAAGCCTGCTTCATAGTTTGTGTTACCGTCACCGAGCTTCACAATTGCGTCCAATATTGATTCTACTTGAGACTTAGCGTTGTCAGAGCTCAAATCCAACTCGAGCACCTGTTTGCTCTCAGTGGAAAAAGTGGTTAATAAAACGTTCACTTTGCCCGAATGAGGTCCACTCGCACTTTCGATCAGAGTATTCAGCACTGTTTTTAGTTCAGTTACCGCACGGCCAACGTCGTAACCCATACTGCCAGACGTATCGAGCATAAAGGCAATGTTGTAATCCTGACCTTCGACAATTTGTAACCCTTGAACATCACCAACGATCACGTCGTTATCATCGGACCCAACTATGTTGTTATCACCATGCGTACCAGAAACAAACTCATAATCACGGACTGAAACAGAAGCCGTGTCCGCTCCCATTTGAGTATTGTTATTAACTTCAACACTTCCTGCCGTCGCTGTTACATCAAAATCTAACGAGCCATTGTAATCTGCTGGTACAGTAATCGTACCGCTTAGTTGATGACTGGTTTGATTTGGTTCACTTGAAAGGTCAACCGTGTAAGAACCATCGCTGTTTTCAGTAACCGTTTTGCCATTCACCTCTAATGTTAGCCCTGAAGGAATTCCCGTTAAGGTGACGCTATCGTTAATGAATGACTCACTGCCATCCACATCG
>NZ_JAWOWK010000094.1:0-1125 GCF_033340375.1 Vibrio sp. 1167
GTGCATACAGCATTCTGACTGAAGTAGAAAAAATGGCAGTTGAAGGCAAGATGCCTGAAGAGGAAGCAAAAGCACTCGCAACACGCCTACTGCGTAACAACATCTACAAAGACAACGAGTACGTGTATGTGGCGGACGAAAATATGATGTTTATTGCCGCACCACTAGATCCTCAACTACACGGAACCAGTTTCCATGACTTTAAAGATGGCAGCGGTAATAGCGTAGGCCAACTCATCCTAGATGTTTTGGGTCGCAAAACAGGTCAGATTGTTGAATATACCTGGAGCCAAAAACAGGCCGACGGCAGCATTGAAGAAAAACACTCGATAGCAGAAAAAACACCACATTGGGGTTGGGTTGTCGGCACAGGTATTGGCTTTAATGAAGTGAATGCACGTTTTTGGTCGACAGCACAGTGGCAGCTTATGCTGTGTCTGGTTATCGCAGGTTCAATTCTTGGAGGCTTGATCATCTCAATTCGCAAAATGCTCAATCTCTTAGGAGGTGAACCTAACGATGTACGAGAAGCGGTTCAAGCGGTTGCACAAGGTAACATCCAAACTAGCTTTGATACCGTCGCTCCAAAAGGCAGTATCTACCATGCGGTTCAGAATATGAGCCAATCATTGGCAACCATGGTGACTAACCTTGAACAATCGATGCACGCTCTACGCGATGAGCTATCAGCAGTAGAGTCGCGCTCAAATTCCATCGCCGATCTTACCGTTTCTCAGCAGCAATCGACCGCAATGATTGCAACAGCGATGACAGAAATGGCTTCTTCCGCTAACCATGTGGCAAGCTCTGCTAGCGACACAGCACGTAATACCGATGAAGCAGATAAACAAAGTCAGCACACTCAATCACTGATCCACAGTACGGTAGATAACATCCAAGGTCTTGCGACTCAGCTGAATACTGCAAGTAAAGCGGTTGCCGATCTCGATCAAGATGTAAACAACATCGTGAAAGTTCTGGATGTAATCGGGGATATTGCGGAACAAACCAACCTATTAGCCTTGAACGCTGCAATTGAAGCAGCCCGAGCAGGCGAACAAGGACGAGGCTTTGCTGTAGTAGCAGATGAGGTGCGTAATCTTGCAGGTCGAACTCAAGACAGCA
>NZ_JAWOWK010000095.1:0-1125 GCF_033340375.1 Vibrio sp. 1167
TAAAACGCTTAATCCAATCCGGTAATCGGGTCTTTTCTTTCTTGCCAATGAATGGCACCAAAACGGTTTTCAATTTGTTGAGGTCGTAAGGCTTGTAAAGTACATCATCAATACCGATGTCTTGTGTGCGCTCACTGGCAAGGCGAGCATCCTCCGCCGTCACACCGATGATTGGCAGCGATTTGAAACCAGACGCCCTCACATGTTTGATCAGTTCATAGCCATCCATTTCTGGCATATGAAAATCGGTCAGCAGCAACACGACGTTTTCATCTTGGTTGATGTACTCCCAAGCCTCACGACCGTTATTCACAATCACAGGTTCGATACCAAGCTCACGCAGCTGCATTGAAATCACGCTTTGGTTGATTGGGTTATCTTCCGCAACTAATACCGTTCCGAGAATCCACGAAACTTCTTCGGACTTAAGCTCGTCCAACTTGGTCTCTTGCTGCGTTTGGCTAAGCAAATTGAACAGCGCGTCTGGGTATTGAAGCTCTCGCAGCGTGAGGCTACCGAGAATTTCTCGATCATCGCGCAGCATCACACCATCAAAGCCCGCTTCGTTGTCTTGTGCGGCGTAAAGGTTCGCCATACTTCTTGCCAGTGTTGCTGGCTGCATTTTCCATGCGTCACACCACTGACGAATGCTGAGTGGCAATGCCTCGCTGTAAGTCCAGTTCAAACGCACTTCTGGTTCTGAATCACAACGCTCAATTGGCAATTTGACGGTGATCGTCGTACCCAAGCCGAATTGTGAATCGATGCAGAGCACGCCGCCCATACAGTCGATCAATCGGTCAACGATGCTCAGCCCTAACCCTGTGCCGCCATATTTGCGCGTAATGCTGTCATCCGCTTGAACAAACGGGTTGAGAATGCCTTCGAGTTGGCCATCCGTCATGCCAATGCCCGTATCTGCAACTTTCAAAATAAGCTGCTTTTCGTGCAGGATGACACTGATTCCGATCTCGCCTTCTGCTGTGAATTTCACGGCATTTGAGAGCAGATTGGTGGTGATTTGCACTAATCTCAGTGCATCGATTTCAATGAACGCATCCGAAAACGGCTTGATCGTAACTTTGTAATCCAAACCTTTCGCAAGCGCTCTTGGCTCGAAGCTTC
>NZ_JAWOWK010000096.1:0-514 GCF_033340375.1 Vibrio sp. 1167
TCAGCAAGGTAGCGGTAGCTTTCTGCGTCATTCGCGACCAATTCGCCCATTTTTGGCAATAGGTGGAATGAGTACGCGTCGTACACTTTTGATAGTGGTTCGAGAACTGGTTTAGAGAATTCCAAAACCAATAGACGACCACCTGGCTTAAGGACGCGAAACATTGAACGCAGTGCTTTGTCTTTGTCGGTTACATTACGAAGACAGAAGCTGATGGTGATCACATCGAAGTAATCATCTGGGAAAGGCAGTTCTTCTGCGTTAGCTTGTACGTAGTGTACGTTACCCACAATGCCGTTATCGCGCAGTTTGTCGCGGCCAACATTCAGCATTGAGTTGTTAATATCTGCCAGAACAACGTGGCCTTGGTCACCCACAATACGCGAGAATTTCGCGGTTAGGTCACCCGTACCACCACCTAGATCCAGAATGCGCTGACCAGGACGAGCGCCACTGCAATCGATCGTAAAACGCTTCCAAAGGAGGTGAATACCACCTGACATCAGGTCGTTCA
>NZ_JAWOWK010000096.1:524-1121 GCF_033340375.1 Vibrio sp. 1167
GGAAAACTTCGGCAACTTTGGTCACTTTTTCTTCTTTCGCCACTGTGGTGAAACCAAAGTGGGTCGTTTCGTTCTCTAACGCTGTATTGGATTGCAAACTTGTGTCCGTCATTCTAATTCCTCTTGGGCAGCACTTGTTCACTACAGGGCGTTTGCTGACAATGAAAGTCGCCCTCTGTACTGCGGGCGATTAGTTTACTTTATCCTCAGCCGGATGTCTTTCTACTAACGATTCATTTGGTGATTCATTTTCTGAAAATGCATCACTTTGCGCCAACTGCGCAAGGTCAGAAGAAATCGGTCGTTTGATTTCAACCCCCAACTGTCTAAAGCTTTCTGCTTGACGAATCACGTTGCCACGGCCTGTCGCCAGCTTGTTCATAGCGCCTTGATAGGTTTGGTTCGCTCGGTCTAATGCGCCGCCCAACCCTTCCATGTCGTCGATGAATAAACGCAGCTTGTCGTACAGTTTGGTGGCGCGCTGGGCGATCAGTTTGGCGTTTTCATTCTGACGTTCGTTGCGCCATAAATTGTCGATGGTGCGCAGTGCCACCAGCAACGTGGTTGGGCTAACCAAGATGATGTTTTGCTCCATCG
>NZ_JAWOWK010000097.1:0-1115 GCF_033340375.1 Vibrio sp. 1167
TCAGTATCGTTTGGCAGAACATCAATCGTCACTGGCGTGTCTTCGTCAGTGACAGCGGTATCATCTTTTGCCACTGGTGCGTCATTGACTGGTGTGACATCGACGTTCACCGTGGTGGACTCCGATACCCCACCCGAGGTAACGATGTAGGTGAAGCTGTCTGCCCCGTGGTAGTTGTCGTTTGGCGTGTAAGTGACGCTGCCATCTGGGTTGACCGAGACCGTGCCGTTGGCTGGACCGTTGTTGGTATCGAGCGACACCACTTTGTCGTCGCCTTCAAACGTGTCGTTACCTAAGACCTTGATGATGGTTGGCGTGTCTTCCACAACCGTCGCTTTGTCTGCCACGATGTCCGCCACAGGGGCTACCGTGAAGTTCACCGTTTGGCTGACGCTTTCGCCGCTTGGATCGGTGGCAGTAAAGGTTAACGCTTCTGAGCCGTTCCAGTCTGCGGTTGGAGTGAACGTAGCAATGCCATTGACGATCACCACTTGAATGTTGCTGTTGCCAGAGACACTAAACGTTAACTCACCATCGGCGTTATCCACATCGCTGAAAGCGGTATTTAGATCGATGCTGTATGGCGTAAAGTCTTCTGCCAAGGTTTGGTCTGCAATGCTGCTTTCAACCACAGGCGTGTCGTTTACGGCATTTACGGTGACGTTGACCGTCGCTTGATCAGTCAGTGCACCATCGGTCACGGTGTAAGTGATTTCAGCATCGCCATGGAAGTTCTCAGCCGGTGTGAAGACCAGTTTTCCATCAATAATTTCGACTTTACCTTGGTCACTCGGCACAGACGCCGAATCAATGCTTAACGTATCGCCATCAATGTCGGTGTCGTTTGGCAGAACATCAATTGTCACTGGCGTGTCTTCGTCAGTAACAGCTGTATCATCTTTTGCCACTGGCGCGTCATTCACTGGTGTGACATCGACGTTCACCGTGGTGGACTCCGATACCCCACCGGACGTGACGATGTAGGTGAAGCTGTCTGTACCGTGGAAGTTGTCGTTTGGCGTGTAAGTGACGCTGCCATCCGGGTTGACCGAGACCGTGCCGTTGGCTGGACCGTTGTTGGTATCGAGCGACACCACTTTATCGTCGCCTTCGAA
>NZ_JAWOWK010000098.1:0-1113 GCF_033340375.1 Vibrio sp. 1167
TCGACCCGCTTGATTTTCCATTCAATTAGCTCCATATCTACAGACATCGACCTGAATTAAAAGCAAGGACACTCAGATGCAATCCCCATTTATCGTTGAGTTAACAGAACAGAATTTTAGAGAAGTGCTTGAAGGATCAATGAACACGCCCGTTCTGATTCATTTTTGGGCCAACGCTCAACCAGAAAGCGCACAAGTGCTACCTGAGTTGCAAGCTCTCACTCAACAGTACAATGGTGCTTTTACATTGGCTCTGCTGAACTGTGAAGATCAACCAGCGCTTGCTTCCCAATTTGGTGTGCAAGTACTGCCAACAATCGCGTTGTTTGTTAATGGACAAGCGGTCGATGGCTTAGGCGGGCCTCAACCAATCGAAGCGATTGGCACAATGCTACAAAAACATTTGCCAAGCCCTGACGAGCAACTATTGAAGCAAGTAAGCGAACTGCTTCAACAAGGCGAACATGCACAAGCTCTGAACGTCATTCAAACGCTGTCAGATGAACTGCAATCACGCGGTTATGTAAAATTAGCGAAAGCCGATTGTTTGCTAGAAACCAAACAATTCGAATTAGCACAAGAGTTGTTAGCAACCATCCCACTGGAGTATCAAGACAACTCTTACAAAAGCTTAATCGCGAAACTGGAACTGCATCAGCAAGCGGCTGAAAGTCCAGAATTAAAGCGCTTGGAACAAGAGTTGGCAGCTAACCCAGACAATTTCGAATTGGCATGTGAGCTAGCAGTACAATACAACCAAGTGGGTCGTGATGAAGAAGCGCTAGAGCTACTTTGGAACATTTTAAAAGTAAACCTAGGCGCGCAAGATGGCGAAGTGAAGAAAACTTTTATGGATATCCTAAGCGCATTAGGACAAGGCAACGCTATTGCACGTAAATATCGTCGCCAGCTGTACTCCATCTTGTACTAAGCGCAGAGTTCTTCTAAAAATAAGACAATAAAGGCCGGAAATCCGGCCTTTGTTTTTTGTTAGAAGTCGCTATACAGCATTGGGGCTGCTGGTGGATATTCTATTGGTTGCCAACGATCATTAAAGGTGTATTTGGCATAAAGCATAAAATGGTTTGGAGTATAAAACTCAGAACGCTGCAC
>NZ_JAWOWK010000099.1:0-1112 GCF_033340375.1 Vibrio sp. 1167
GGCTTCTTTGTCGGTTTGCATTGGTGCCGTTTTATTTTGGTGCGTGAGCACGACAACCATGTCCACTTCGTCGCGGATCTTATCAACCCAGAACTGAGTGGTTTTGATTGGATCGTCGATAGTCAAACCTTTGCGATTACCTTTCCACATGGTGTTGTAGAAGGCATCAACGCCCATTACCCCAATCACACCGACACGAATGCCATCGCGTTCAACAATGGTATATGGCGAAGCAAAAGGCGCATTGTTTTGCTCAAACTTGATGTTGGCATTGAGCACGGGGTAGGCGGCTCTTGGCATGTTCTCTTTCAAGGTTTGCCAGCCGTATTCAAATTCGTGGTTACCGAGTGTTATCGCGTCGTAGCCCATCGCGCTGTACAAATCGAAAGAGAGCTTGCCTTGCGTTTTTTTCGCGAGTGAACCAGTGAAAATGTCCCCCGCATCGAACAAGAAACTGGTCTCCTCTTGCGCGCGGGTTTGTTTGATCAGTGTGGCAAGGTAAGGAATACCGCCAATGCGGCTAATGTCTGGATTCCAAAATGCGTCAACGGGCTCATAAACGCTTTCAATGTCATTGGTGTGCAGCAACGTGACGTTGCGAATTTCCGCAAAGGAAGAAAATGACACGCCGATAGAGAACGCCGCTAACGCATACAGCAACGGCTTTTTAGAAAATGTCTTCATAGTTGATCCGGTAAAAGTTGAGTAAGAAGTAAGGTTTCGCGAAACAGAGCAACTTTAAAAAAGCACGTAACTCAGGCGATTGAATTGGATCACATAAATTCATGTCAGTAATCGCTAATTGACGCGGAATATCATTTTGAGTGGGCGTTGAGTGCACAGAAATAACAACGCAGTTGGGTGAAAATTAGCCGATATGAGATAGTGGACATATTGATGCGCACTAGTGAAAACTCGCATAAAACAACAAAAACTCAGTTGGATGAACTCAAGGAAGAACGATGAAAAACAACGCATTTAATGCACTTTTGGGGACAGAGTTACCGATTATTCAAGCCCCAATGGCTGGCGTGCAAGATAGCCAAATGGCCATTGCAGTGAGTAATGTTGGCGGGCTTGGCTCGTTACCTTGTGGAATGCTGAACAAAGAC
>NZ_JAWOWK010000100.1:0-1110 GCF_033340375.1 Vibrio sp. 1167
CTGACTTGCATACGCGGATCTTTGCTGATCGAATCAAACGTATTTTTGAGCTGCTGATAGGTGTCGCCTTCGACTTTTACTTCATCAAGTAGGCTCACCACTTCCAAAATTTTTCGCTCGGTTAATGGTTCTCCTCGGTAGCCTGACGGACTGACTAATGAATAAGCCAAAAGCGCGGTTTCTGGTTTTTCTTCCTTAAGCAGTGCCTGCTTCAAGTCGAGGTGCGTTTTGATGTTTTCTTGGAAGAACTTGGTGTATTTTTTTCTTAATACGCCTTCGCTAACCGAAGCAAACTTGTGGCCTTTATGGAACGTAGATGGCTCTTTGACTTCGCCTCTTTTGCTTATTACTCGGTCAGCTTTTTGCGCGGCAATGGCACGAAACTGTTCCAAATCGGGTACTGGGCTTTGACTGATTTTTTGCGTTGTATTCACCATAACTCCCTCCTACACACGCAGTGGTTGAACATGACTTTGTTCATGATTTGAAGTGGCTGAAAGATCTTGATCCAACATGGCAAAACGCGCTTGCCAAAGTTCGGTCTGTTCGATGATTTCGTGGAACCAAACTGTCAAGTTGGCTGAGTTAAGATGCTCGGTAGGTTGGCGACCCACTAAGACAAGTTGTCGACCATTCGGGGCGAGCGATAACGCCAAGTTGCCACTGCCTACTCTTTGGTAATTTGCGCGGGCTAATAGCTCTAAGCCTCTTACGCGCAACTCTCCCGATTTCTCTAAGCCGCCAAACGCAACAGAGAGCATTAAGGCGTCATCTTCTGTGGCGGTGAAGTACAGCACGAATCGATCATCAACGAGAAGCTGACAACGATTTCCATCTTCTAAAATGAGCGGTGGTAATTCATTTAAACGACAAAACTCATCGAGCAGTGGTTGAATCGTGTTCATAATCTTTCCTCTTGTTTCCGTCACTCTATTGAACACCGATTCCCATTTTGACGATGTCGCTAATGGTTTTATTTTTGTCACTTTCACCGTTTCTTTGTGATGATGGCCTCAGATACAACCTCAATTTAACTATTTGGTTTATAAACAAAAAAAGAGCAACACTCAGCTGCTCTTTTCTTACGGATTCGATTTTCATGTTCGATGT
>NZ_JAWOWK010000101.1:0-1109 GCF_033340375.1 Vibrio sp. 1167
AGAATTGCAAAGATTTTTTGTAGTTTTTTTTCATGAAAGTTTTATTAAGCAACATTAATTTTCAAACCCAAGTTGCTTTTTTAATGACACAAAAAAGCCAGCGTTTGTGCGCTGGCTCATACTAAATCGACCAAATTGATTTAAAAATGATTAGTGTGCTTGATCCCAGTTGTCACCGTGACCAGCTTCTGCCACCAAAGGCACTTTCAACTCTGCTGCAGATTCCATCAATTTTTGTACTTTACTTTCAATTTCGGACAAAGACGACTCTTCGACTTCAAATACCAGTTCATCGTGTACTTGCATCAAAAGTTTTACGCGACCATTGCCTTCTTCTTGAATCCATTGATCCACTAGCAGCATCGCTTTCTTAATAATGTCAGCTGCAGTGCCTTGCATTGGCGCATTGATCGCCGCTCGTTCTGCTGCTTTACGACGCATACCATTACGCGATTTGATTTCTGGCAGATGCAAACGTCGACCAAAAATGGTTTCGACATAACCTTTATCAGCTGCTGCGCTGCGCGTGTCTTCCATGTACTGCATTACACCTGGGTAACGCTCGAAGTATTTGTCCATGTAAGCTTGCGCTTCACCACGAGGAATGCCCAGCTGTTTTGCCAAGCCGAATGCGCTCATGCCGTAAATCAGACCAAAGTTCACCGCTTTTGCACGGCGACGCTGCTCACTTGATACCTGATCAATAGACACTCCCATGATTTCTGCTGCGGTTGCGGCGTGAATGTCTTTACCGTCACGGAAGGCATCAAGCAGCGCTTGGTCGCCAGAAAGGTGCGCCATAATACGCAGCTCGATTTGCGAGTAGTCGACAGCCAGAACCTTGTAACCAGCAGGAGCAACAAACGCCTGACGAATACGACGACCTTCTTCGTTACGGATTGGAATGTTCTGCAAGTTTGGATCGGTAGACGACAAACGACCTGTCGCAGTCACCGCTTGATGGTAAGAGGTGTGTACACGACCAGTTGAAGGTTTGATCATCTTCGGCAGCTTGTCTGTGTATGTCGACTTCAGCTTCGCTAATCCACGGTATTCTAGGATCAGTTTTGGCAGTGGGTAGTCCAACGCAAGCTCTTGTAACACCTCTT
>NZ_JAWOWK010000102.1:0-1108 GCF_033340375.1 Vibrio sp. 1167
GTAAGAGAAGTTACGAGTAACAAACAAATCACTGGCTGAGTTCAGCGTCACTTGCATCCCTTCATGGCGCTCTAACGCATCACGCAGAGTTTCGCCTTCTTTGATCACAAGCGGCGTCACCAATGGAGTGTCTGACGTGCCAGTTTTTACATAGCTGGTTGCGTCAGAAGAAAGCTGAGTATTGCTGTAGTACTCCTGAACCTTACCTTTCACACAAACTACGTCACCAGGCTTTAGCTCCGTATCGGCGGCGTTCGTATGAATAAATAGACCTTCTGACGTCTTATCGTTGTTATCGTTCTCGATAGCTTGCAGGTAGAAGCCTTTCGTCAAACCGCTAGTAACAGCGCTCACGACACCAGTAACAAAATGCTCTTCTGTCGTAATGTATGGGTAACCATCGATAAATGGCGAAGAAGCACCTTCACCTTGAATGTCTTGAATGGATGTGAACGTTGGCGCGTGGCCATCCACTTCACACACAAATGCTGCAGGTGGCTCAGCTGCGTTCAGCTCGCCCAAGCCATCAATGTTGTCTTTTGCTAACGTTGTCCATTGAGAAGATTGGAAAGTCGCAGAAGGCGTCAGTGCGTCACCGTTACGTACCAAAGTGGCGTCTTTGCCAAATGCTACACCACCCATCACGCCGACCATGTCGTGAACTTCACCATCTTTTAATAGTGCGAGAGGATCGTCACCATTAAAGTTCGCCACGTTTTTATCGGTCTGGTCAGCCACTGCTTTAATCGCATCGCTGGCATCGCCATGGGCCAGAACAAACACCTGCTTCGCTTGCAACGTCACTTGGCTCAAATCGATCTTGCTGCCCCAAGTTCCACCACCATTAGATGATTTCGCTAGCTCATAACCTGTTAGCGTGACTGCGGCATCACCGGTATTCGCGATCTCGACCGCTTTATTATACGAGCCACCTTCTACGTACTGGGAAATGATAATTTCTGCATTCGCGTTAGCGCTAAGCGCACTGGCGATGGTTAATGCAAGTATTGAGGGTTTGATTAACGTGTCCATTGTCGTACCTGATATTTATTTAAATGCAAACTAAGCGCCGATCAGAGCCTACCATTTGCGTCTACTATCAGGTTTA
>NZ_JAWOWK010000103.1:0-1108 GCF_033340375.1 Vibrio sp. 1167
GGAGTCACATCCAGTTGGACTTACTCATTTGATGTCTGCCGAAAAATGACAAATATCACTCAAAAACAAAGTTAATTTGTAACAAATTATGTTAACGATATTGTCAATTCAATTATCTCAATAGAGGAATGATGCTTTGCGTCACAGAGATCGTGGTAAAACATATCCTCGGAAATGCTTCTAATGAATGCATATCACGTTAAATAGTGCATCAATTGACTTTGACTAAAACATAAATCTAGTACAGCTCAATAATCAATTGATTTCATAATCTGCGAGCGGTATGGTGTTTGTGACCCCCATAAAAAACAAGGATATTGGCTATGGATAAATTACTGGCGTCCGCTTTAGAAATTAAACAGCGCACCATGGTTACTGGCCTTTTTGCAAAGAACGGGTTCAAAATCGCCATGACAGATTTTGACGATGTTACTTTTGAGCGAGAAGGCGTCCAAGTTAACGTACATTTTGACATGGCTTCAAATGCTGAATCCGTTTCTGTTTTGTCCAAAAAGCCATTCTCGTTAACTCGATAAACGATATAAGCCGAACTAGCCTTTGGTTCGGCTTTTACTCATCATTGTTTAATCATCTAAGTACACGACTAGCAAATCAGCTTCTATGGCGTTCGCAAGCTTAGGGACAGAAGAAAAGAAACGACTCAACAAGCTATGATGATGGCCACATACAACGAGATCTATCCCTACTTCCTTCGCAATTCCGGAGAGCTTGATGTGAAGATCACCAATCACAACCATATTGTCATGGACTTCGTAATCACACTCGTCAGCAAGCTTTTGTAATGCATTCTGCAACTTTCCTTCTTCTTTCAACTCTAGAATAATCTTATCGACATCTACATAGACTAAGGAAAGCTTACTTTTTTCATCTTTCGCTAAAGAAACTGCTTTATCGATGACTTTTTTGCTGGAATCAGTAAGGTCTACCGCAACCAAAATATGTCCATAACTCATTACGTTCTCCTATTTTGAATGGTACTACTTTTAGTCTAGCTTATCGAACACACTAAACATCGGCTTACCTGCCGATATCTAAATGAAAACATCCAAATCCCCATCTCTAAGAGCTCAGCTGTTCGAACATATAC
>NZ_JAWOWK010000104.1:0-1107 GCF_033340375.1 Vibrio sp. 1167
CGGGTGAAAACCTATTGCCAGCGATGTTCGGTTTCTTGCTAACAGCGGTAGGTCTACCTCTTATTACTATCGTTGCTATTGCTGTAGCAGGTGGATCATGGGATCACTTGACTCAAGATCTTCCGAAAAAAGCAGCAGTATTGATGGCAGCACTTATCTTCATCATTATTGGTCCTGCGTTTGCAGCGCCTCGTACAGGTCTAGTGGCTTACGAGATGGCCGTGAAGCCATTCTTTGTTGAAGCTTCTCAAGCGCACCTTACCGCGTTTTCTGTGATCTTTTTTGCGGTTGCAATGCTGTTCTCTTGGTTCCAAGGCCGTCTTATCGACTTGATCGGTAAAGTGCTGACTCCAGCGCTGTTTGTCGGTTTGATCATTCTTGCTGTTGCAGTATTCCTAGATCCTCAAGGCGATATGATTGGAGCTCGTGGTGAGTACCTAACTCAGCCACTAACCAAAGGCTTCCTTGAAGGCTACAACACCATGGATACTTTCGCATCGCTGATGTTTGGTATGTTGATGGTGGATGCACTGCGCGGCAAAGGCATCACGGAGCGTTCTGCGACGACTAAGTACCTGATTTTTGCAGGTTGTATCGCGGCGGCTGGTCTAGCATTTGTTTACATTTCGCTATTCTACCTAGGCGCTACCAGTGCAACAGTTGCTGCGGGCGCAGACAACGGTGGTCTGATTCTAAGCCAGTACGTTCAAGCATTGTTTGGCCCTTACGGTCAAATCGTTCTTTCTGTGATTGTATTGTTAGCGTGTCTGACAACGGCTATCGGTCTGATTTCAGCATGTTCTGATTTCTTCAGCTCGAAGACATCACTGTCATACAAGCAGTGGGTTCTAATCAACGGTGCCGTATGTGCGCTAGTTGCTAACGTTGGTCTAGCGCAATTGATTTCGCTCTCTGTACCTGTACTGTTTGCCCTTTACCCAGTGGCGATTGCTTTGGTTGCTCTTACCTTTGTTCGTAGCAAACTGCCAAATCCTCGCTTTGCATACCGTGCGGTACTGCTAGTATCACTATTGTTCGCACTTGTTGATGCAGCGAAAGTTGCTGGTTTGGATGTATCTGCGTTCAACGTACTACCGCTGTTTGAAG
>NZ_JAWOWK010000105.1:0-1106 GCF_033340375.1 Vibrio sp. 1167
GTATGTCCGAGGCCAATGTTGTCCGTTCTTTCCACAACAGAGAGACCTGCTGCTTCAACAATTTCTAGGAAATCATCACTACGGTAGAAACGGCTATTACCATTGGCTAGGCAGGTAAAGTAAAGCGAGGTGGCATTTAAGCTGTATGACGCACCCGCATATTTCTGCGCATCCCAAAACAGTTCGAGAACGTAAACGGTATCGCCCGCGCTCAACTGCGCCTTCACTTTCTTCAAAATATTTAAAATTTCAATTGGAGAGAAACAATCTAAGAACTGGCTCATCCACCAAATATCGGCATGATCAGGCAATGTTTGGGCCTTATCAAGCATATTGGCAGGATAGGGATGCACGCGCTCGCTGAGCTGATTCTCTGCCACGTTCGACATCGCGACTTCCAATTGCTGCGGCAAATCAACAATGGTCACATGCACATCTTTATCGTAGTTGCAGCACTGCATTGCCCATTTACCCGTATTGCCACCGATATCGACAATATGTTTTGGCTCATTGGCAAACACTTCTTTAAGCAGCAATGGGAAAGAACGATCCGAATAGAAGTGATCAAACTTAAACCAGCTCTGCTTAGCTTGCTCAGGTAATGTCGACAATCCTTGATAGATGGTTTCCCAATCGCCCAGCTCTTTCAATCCAGCAGGTTTGCCGTCTTTGATTGCTTCAGTCAAGTGCATCATCGCGGCATAACAAACGTCGGCCGTGAAATCCATGTTTGCTTGGGTCATGCCATCGTACAACAAGTAGAACCCGAGGTTGGCCAGTGAGTAGTTAGGTTTTTCCCACAAAACAATGTGCGCACTTATCGCCATGTCTAGCAGCACTTTGACACCATATTCTGACACGCCTGTTTTTTCGGCGATATCAATGGCGCTCATGCCTTTTGAACCAGCGCTATCGAGCGCCGCTAATATACCCAAATCTCTGAGCGTTCTCGCGGTATGGAAAACGATAGGGGCAAAAGATAATTTTTGAGCTTCTGTTTTTGCTTCAAAAGCATTAAAAGGGTCATTATTTTGATTTAACACGGAAAAACCTAACTGCATTTAATAATTTTTATTGCTGAGACTGAGTGCCCAACAACGCAAGTG
>NZ_JAWOWK010000106.1:0-1103 GCF_033340375.1 Vibrio sp. 1167
TCGCAGAAGACGTCATGTGTTTGTCGATCACCACAAGCATTTCACACGCTTTTTCATCTTGAAGAATGTCGTGTGTGCGGTTGATGTCTGAGTGCTGGTTAATCAGACAGTTACCTGCATAGTTCCAGATAAACTTGATGTTGTTTTGCAGCTTCTCTACACCTTTGATGCCATCAGTAAGATCGGTCATCTCAGTGCCGCGGAAAATCGCGTCTGTCCAAAGGAACATTGGGATAGAAGCGCTGATTGGATTTGGCACTTTCGGGAAGCGTTGGAATGGGTAAGAGTGGTTACCCTCACGAGCACCAGTACCACCACCTTGTAGACCAACCTGACCACGAAGCAGAGACAGCATCATGATCGCTTTACATGCTTGCTCACCGTTTGCAGAGCGTTGTAGACCCCAACCTTGGGTGATGTAAATACGTTTTGCATCGCCGATTTCACGCGCAAGTTTCAAGATCACATCAGCAGGAATACCTGTGATTGGTTGTGCCCACTCTGGCGTTTTCTCGATACCAACCGGACCTGTGCCCATGATGTAATCTTTGTAGCTGCCATTTTCTGGCGCTGATGCTGGCAGAGTTTTACGGTCGTAACCCACACAGTAGCGGTCAAGGAAGTCTTGGTCGACTTTATCTTCGCTGATCAGTACATGGGCGATAGCAGCGACAAGAGCCGCATCGGTACCGTGTTTGATAGGAATCCATTGGTCTTCACGGCCAGCGGCAGTATCGGTGTAACGAGGGTCGATACAGATCGTACGTGTGTGGTTAATATTTTTTGCGTCCACGTAGTTGTGGATTTGACCACCGCCCGACATACGCGTCTCGGCTGGGTTGTTACCGAACATCAGACAAAGATCTGCGTTTTGTACGTCGTCAATCGAGTTGTTGTCTACCCAAGTGCCGTAGAAGTACTCAGACATACATTCGATGTTCGCTGCTGAGTAGTCGCCGTAGTGATTGAGGTAACCACCACACAGGTTCATCATACGTGCAACCAATGTCGCGCTCGGATCCCAGCTCTTAGTTACCGTACCACCCAAGGTACCCGTACCGTAGTTTAAGTAAACCGCGTCATTACCATAGTCTTTAATGATG
>NZ_JAWOWK010000107.1:0-1101 GCF_033340375.1 Vibrio sp. 1167
TCTTCAAGAGAAGCTAGCTCGCCAGATTGTTTGATATTGCCGAAAAACTCAATCAGCATCGCATACAAGCTCTCATCCTCTGAGCGGCGAGTAAACCATGATACTGGTTGATCTTCGGTGAGCTCAAAAGCAAGTGCTAAATCTGGATACAGGCGTTGCGCGAGAGACAGCTCTACGGAATCAGTGACGGTGAAACGCAGTTCTCCAGTCGATACATGTTTCAGTAGATCGCGAGTGTCAGCATCGCCCACGATTTCAAACTGCAATTCAGGATACTGCTTCTTCAATGCCGTCAGTGTCGGAACATATTGAGACTGTTCGACAATTTTCAATGTTTGCGCGCCAGCATTCACGTCTTCTTCTGATTGACTGTCTTTGGATGCTTGATACTCGATAAGCTGCTCAATATCACGAGGACGAAGCTGGCCCTTTTTGTAGACCACTTGCTGGCTTACATAATAATAAGCAGGGCCAGGTCTAAAACGCTTGACGGCTTGTGATGTTTGATTAAGCCCCGTAGCAATAATATCGATGTCGCCCTTCTTTAAGGCAGGGAAAAGGTCGGCTTGTCTGAAAGCGGGTTTGATTTCTAGCTTTACGCCCAACTCTTCTGCAAATTTACGCGCTAGCTCATAATCCAAACCCGCAGGGCCATCAGGACCAATGTAGTACGAGAGTTGGTTGTTGAGCGTGCCAACGCGTAGCACTCCGCGCTCTTGGATTTTCTCGAATTCACTTTTCGGCTGCGACTCAATTTGGCAGGCAGAAAGTAGTAGCACAGAAGCAAAAAGTAGGACGCTGCGCTTGAGTCGGTTGAAGTGGCGTATTTGCATTGATCGGTACATCTCAGAAAATTTCTAGTGGTCTTTATATCAAAGCGTGGAGATGGGGCAAAGCGAATCGGACAGATAGAGTGCGACATTGTGTGTTTTATCGACATTTCGGCTACAACTCAAATTTGACAAAAAAAATGACGCAAACGGTTGCTTTTGATGTTACATCACAAAAACAATTACTATATAATGCGCTCGCAATGACGAGGTGGAATCGGCATAGGTTCGATAGAGCTCAAGTTAAGTATCTGAATTTATTCCAATATCA
>NZ_JAWOWK010000108.1:0-1088 GCF_033340375.1 Vibrio sp. 1167
AAGCGAAAGTGCTGTTGGTCGAAGACAATGAAGTAAACCGCGTGGTGGCGGAAGGTTTCCTCCAGAGCATGGGGCACCAAGTTGTGATGGCGGAAGATGGCCTGCAAGCTGAACGAATCATTGATAAACAAGATTTTGACATCGCGCTTGTTGACATCAATTTACCTGATTGCGACGGCACGGATTTGATTCAACGCTTAAAACGCATCGAACGTAACAAGCCAGGTGACAAAGCGCTGTCACCGACACCTATGATTGCGGTGTCTGCTCATGTTTTTGCGGAAGAAGTGGAACGCTACTTGGCAGCGGGTTTTGATGGTTACTTGCCAAAACCGGTTGAGAAAGAAGCCCTTGCTACGTTGATTCAGGATGTTCTGGATGGCAAACAACTACTGCTTCCGCAAAGTGGAGAATGCTTACCTCTGAACGAAACGAGCGATACCAATCTAACTATTGAAAATCAGGTCGAACAAGACCACCAACAACGAGAGGAACCAGAAATGGTCATCATTAATCCAAGCGTGATCCAGTCCGACATGAAGATTTTAGGCAGAGAAAAAATGCTGCATATCATCGACTTGTTCAGAAATACCAGTGCGGATGTACTTGGACAGTTGGTTGAGTCAGCAGAAAAAAATGACAGCCTAGCAGTGAAAAATCTCGCTCATAAACTAAAAGGCAGTGCGGGGAGTTTAGGTCTTACTGCGTTAATGAACACTTGCCAAAGTATCGAGATTGCTGCTGAACCGTTAGATACATACAACACTCAGCAAGGTTTATTGGACGAGCAAGTTGCTGCGTCAGTTAATGCACTTGATGAGCTGATGGCAGAATAAAGCTCTGCGTTTTAAACCTAAGCCCAAACCTAAAAACAAAAACCTCCGGTAAATGCCGGAGGTTTTTTCTATTTGGTCATGTCATCTTCCCACTCGAATCGAGTGTCTAAGGCATAAGGGTCATCATCTAATGGATGTTCCACTTTGCCACGCAAGTATTCGAGTTGATGTTCAAGCATGTTGACTGTCTCGTAGTCTCCCTCTGAACAAGCAACGTAAATTTGTTGCTCCAGAGCGGCAATGTTGTCTCGG
>NZ_JAWOWK010000109.1:0-1087 GCF_033340375.1 Vibrio sp. 1167
AAAGAAGTTAATGGTGTAGATTCAACTGGCTTCGGTCACTACATCGCAGTAACTTACAAGTTCTAATTGAACCGATAAGTTTCCTCAAAAATGGCGCCAATTGGCGCCATTTTTATTTGCTTTCCTCTCTCCCCTCATTATCCTTGCAGCAAACCTTTTTAATGAGAGCGTTTGGTGAATATTCTCATTTTAGGTCCGGGGGCCATTGGCTCACTGTGGGCAACAAAATTTCAATTGGCAGGACACCAAGTATCAGTGTGGGGCAGAACGTCTGAGCCGCAACACTCCCTTACGCTTGATGACTCACCTGCAATGGAGTTTCCTAACCAACATATTCCCTCTTTACAACAAGCGGATTTGATTTTGGTCACGGTGAAAGCGTGGCAAGTGATCACTGCACTCAAACCTCTTATTGAGCACATTCATCGCGATGCCATTGTTATGCTTATGCACAATGGTATGGGTACGGCCGAGCAGGTAGAAGAGATGCTATCCGCAAATCCCGTCGTTATCGCAACCACAACCCATGGTGCTTATAAGCCGAATAAAGAACTCGTAATGCACACGGGGCAAGGCATCACTCAAGTTGGCGGCTTTAATGCATCTGGCGCTCAATGCCAGTTTTTGCAAGATGTTATGCAGCACGCTTTACCAGAAGTTGTTTGGAACCCAAACATCAATGCCGCATTGTGGACCAAACTCGCCATAAACTGTGCAATCAACCCGCTTACAGCATTGCATCAATGTAAAAATGGCGATCTTGCACACGGTGATCTTCAAGACACCTTGAAAATCATCACGAAAGAACTTGTCGAAGTGATGAATAAGGAAGACATTGCGACGCAGTTCGACGTACTTTTCGAGACCATTATGCAAGTGGTGCGGGCAACGTCTGAGAACTATTCTTCAATGAGGCAAGATGTGTTTCATCAGCGCCCGACCGAAATTGATTTTATCACTGGGTACTTGCTAAAAGCGGCAGAGAAACATCGCATCAACACGCCTGAGAATTTAGAACTTTACCAACGCATCAAACAAATAGAACAAAGCTGGACAGAAGAATGAGTAAGAAAATCTTAGTGCCAAT
>NZ_JAWOWK010000110.1:0-1086 GCF_033340375.1 Vibrio sp. 1167
TTAAGGTTGAACTGACCATCTGGGTTTTCTGCCTCTAATACATCACCGACTTGTAGGTTGTCTAACAAGGCATTCGACACGCGGCCACCTGCAATACGCTTAACTGAGATAGCATAGCGACCAGGACGAGATGGGCTAGACGATAAGGTATATCGACGACCAATTTTCTTACCATTGATGTCCACCTCAATCGGCAAATGTTGGCCCGGTAAGTAGTTTGGTAAAGAGCCTTTGCTCGGTTCTAGCCATAAGGTCACGAAATCTTGAGCAATCTCTTCACGCTCAACACACGTCAGCATCATGCGCACAGGTGAGTTGTCCGGATAAAACTCCGGCTCCTTATATTCGAGCACTTCAACTTTATCGCCTTGGCGAATAATGCCCTCATTGCGCGCCACAAGGTTTTGTCCAAAGAACACACCACCTCGTTCATTGGCGCGGAACTGTTGCAACGTTTTGAGCGGCTCTTTGCTTTCGCGGAAAGTGCCACGTTGAGTATTGATCGTGGTAAGAATACAACGCTCACAAGGTTTGAGAGATTCGAACTCCACTTCCCCTATTCGGATGCGCTTCCAAGAATCTTCTTCAAATGGCTTGGTATCAGATACGACTAAGTTTGTGCGGAACTGATCCATGGAGTGTTGCTCAGAACTTCTTTTGTTCAATTCCTCTAGCGAAGCTTGGCTGATCACCAACACTGGATAGCCGTCAGCAAAACTCACATTTTGTCCCAGGCTTTCACGGACACGATTGGATTGTTCACCGCTAAAAAGCAACTCTACGCGCTGTCCCAATACCTGACTAAACCAATCATCCGCATCATCGGTAGTCGTGTAAGCGGTGAAGGCATCTTTCCAAACTGTTGCGGGTGTTTCCTGCATTTTGAAATCTTGATAACGGATTTTAAGTGGTTCCATTCCCAAGCTACTGAACACCACCCCATCGGCAAGCAACGCTGATTTCACGGTTACCATTTGAGGGTACTTTCGCGCAGTGATCATCGAACCATCGGCTTTGGCAATCATAAAACGACGGTCAAAACTCAACCCTTGTTTTTCTACCCATGCGGACGAGAGCGACACACCT
>NZ_JAWOWK010000111.1:0-1071 GCF_033340375.1 Vibrio sp. 1167
CAAAGGCAGTGGAGGAATTAACGCCCACCTTATTACTGATATAGAAACCATCGATCAATTTGTTGGTTCGACACTCGCAAAGTTTGTTATCAGCTTTTTGACCGTCATCGGCACCGCTATCGTTCTGCTTTGGCTAGATTGGCGTCTGGGCTTATTTATTCTGCTCGTAAACCCTATTGTCATTTATTTCTCTCGCAAACTTGGCAGTATGGTCAAGCATCTCAAGCGTAAAGAAAACCACTCGTTCGAAATTTTCCAAAACCGACTGGTAGAAACGTTGGATGGTATTTACCAGCTGCGCGCTGCCAATAAAGAGCGCGAATTTCTTCAGCAGCTAAAAGAGAGCGCCAATCAAGTCCGCGTCGATGCTGACAAATACGCCTGGCAATCAG
Organism: Vibrio sp. 1167; assembly: GCF_033340375.1. Taxonomy (NCBI): domain Bacteria; kingdom Pseudomonadati; phylum Pseudomonadota; class Gammaproteobacteria; order Vibrionales; family Vibrionaceae; genus Vibrio; species Vibrio sp. 1167. The sequence continues at coordinate 393 of NZ_JAWOWK010000111.1, forward strand.
AAGCGGCTGGTCGAGTTTCTTTCTTGCTCTTCTTAATTGGTTTTGAATTATTCCGTGCGGTTGCCATGTTAATGGTGATGTTTAGTGACCTAACAATTGGCCAAATTTTCGCTGTATTTGGTTATCTATGGTTTATGTTGTCCCCTGTTCAAGAGCTTCTTGGAATACAATTCTCTTGGTATAGCGCAAAAGCCGCATTGAAACGTATTAACGACCTTCTAGAGTTGGAAGAAGAAGATAGACCTGTCTCGAAGGTGAATCCTTTCAACGAAACGCGCGAAGTCGATGTAAAAATCGAGCATGTGGATTTCTCATATAATAATGAGAACAAAGTGTTGGATGACCTGTCGTTACATATTCCAGCGGGCAAAAAAGTTGCGTTAGTGGGCGCGAGCGGCGGCGGTAAATCAACACTGATTCAACTGCTAATTGGTGTTTACCGACAGAACGCAGGTAGCATTCGTTTTAATGATGAGTTAACAGAAGATATTGGTTTTGAAGTGATCCGCGACAAAATTGCCGTGGTATTACAGCAACCTATACTATTTAACGACACCTTGAGGCATAATCTGACGCTCGGTGGTCACTTTGATGAAATGTCGTTGTGGAGAGCGCTCGAAGTTGCTCAATTACAAGATGTGATTTCTCAACTTAACCACGGTTTGGATACGCAAATTGG
>NZ_JAWOWK010000112.1:0-1071 GCF_033340375.1 Vibrio sp. 1167
CGAGCAACGTTAACCCTTTGAGCTTAGCGAGATAGGTGGGGTCTTTTCGTAGTTCCTTTTCCTTTTTCCAGCGATCTTTCGCGCTTTGATTCGCTCTTTGAATCTCCATGTCAGACGGGTAGTAACTAGCTAAAATGGCATATTGCTGAACAACTTGATCTGAAATAGGCAATTGATCCAATGCACGCAACCACGACGTTGCCGCATTTGTTCCAACCGAAGGAGCAAGCGCTAACTTTTTATAGGTATCGAGAATCCATGGATCGGCAGGATTCTCTTTGCGAATGTGGTTGGCTAACGCGAGTTGAAAAGACGGAACACTAGGATAATTTGCATTTAAACGTTCCAGTCCCTGTTTTACCGAGCTCCAACTGCCAGGCAAATTACTTTGCAATTGTAGGAATTCAAGTTGTAACGCTGGTGATGGCATTCCATTTGGAAAAAGAGCTTTGTAAGCTTGAATCGCTTCATCGTAACGACCAGATTTTGCAAGCAACTGAGCGCGCTGATAATCCGCTCTTTTCTCTCCCTGAATGGCCATAATCGATGACAAGTTTTTCGCTTGAGGCGAATGAGGCACCTGTTTGATTAAGCGCTCAAATACGGGTTTTGCTAATTCTGGCTGCTTACGTTTCAGATACATATTTGCTTGATAGAAAAGCCCCGTTGGATTGCTTTCTTCAATCGCGAACAGCCTCTCTAGAGTACTCTCGACAATATCATCTCGGCCAATCGCATCCGCCAGTTTTAGCTGCTCAACCAACCACTCAACCGAGTCAACTCGTGCTAATGATGTGGAAAATTGAACCAGCTCGATAGGCTTGTAGACCTGTGCGAGCTGCGACTTTGTCAGAGGTTTTGAGCTAAAGCTTTCTGCATGCACAGTGCCGACGCCACCAGCCGCCAAAGCAACCAGTGGAATCCACCATAACACGTATCCTGTTACTGACATCTCTCGCTCCATACAGGAAGCAATTCACCTTGCACACCAAAACGGTAACGTTCTTCATGCCAACCAAGCCCAAATAGACTTAATACGTTGTCGTAATAATGATCGTTTTTGTCCACCAC
>NZ_JAWOWK010000113.1:0-1068 GCF_033340375.1 Vibrio sp. 1167
ACACCGGTAATACTCGGGCTAGCCGCTCTGGCTCGTTACCTTGCCAGTCTTTTTGTGGTGCTAAGCGAATACGAGCGCCGTTTGCGCCACCACGTTTGTCAGACTGACGGAACGTGCGTGCACTGTCCCAAGCGGTTGTGACCATGTCACTAACCGATAACCCACTGGCTGCGATTTTGGCTTTTACCGCGTCTACATCGTAGTTTGCATTGCCGTGAGGAACCGGATCTTGCCAGATGAGGTCTTCTTGCGGGACATCAGGGCCGATGTAGCGAGCCTTAGGCCCCATGTCTCTGTGCGTTAATTTAAACCAAGCCCGAGCAAAGGTGTCGGCGAAATAGGCCGGGTCGCTATGGAAGCGTTCTGAGATTTTGCGATACTCCGGATCCGTCTTCATCGCCCTATCGGCGTCGGTAATGATTGGGTTATGCCGAACGTTAGGGTTTTCAGGATCGACCGGTTTGTCTTCCTCTTTAATGTCGATAGGTTCCCATTGCCATGCGCCGGCTGGGCTTTTTTTCAGTTCCCAATCGTAATTTAACAGCAGATGAAAATAGCCGTTATCCCATTGCGTTGGCTGGCTTGTCCATGCGCCTTCAATCCCACTGGTGACCGCGTTGTTGCCTACGCCGCGGGTTGTCTTGTTTAACCAACCTAATCCTTGGTCGTGAATGTCGGCACCTTCTGGCTCTGGGCCTAAATTGGCTGCATCACCGTTACCATGCGCTTTACCTACGGTGTGGCCACCAGCGGTTAGGGCAACGGTTTCTTCATCATTCATTGCCATTCGAGCGAACGTAACTCGTACGTCGTGCGCGGTTTTGAGTGGATCCGGCTGTCCATCGACGCCTTCTGGGTTGACATAAATTAAGCCCATCATCACAGCGGCGAGTGGATTCTCTAAATCCCGTTCACCTGAATAGCGGCTGTTAGGGTTGTTGGTAGGTGCCAGCCATTCTTTTTCTGAGCCCCAATAAATGTCCCTTTCTGGGGGCCAGATGTCTTCGCGCCCGAATCCGAAGCCGAACGTTTTCAACGCCATGGATTCATAAGGCATCGTACCGGTAT
>NZ_JAWOWK010000114.1:0-1067 GCF_033340375.1 Vibrio sp. 1167
ATTTGACGTTAGCGACAGAAGAAGCACCGGCTAACTCCGTGCCAGCAGCCGCGGTAATACGGAGGGTGCGAGCGTTAATCGGAATTACTGGGCGTAAAGCGCATGCAGGTGGTTTGTTAAGTCAGATGTGAAAGCCCGGGGCTCAACCTCGGAATAGCATTTGAAACTGGCAGACTAGAGTACTGTAGAGGGGGGTAGAATTTCAGGTGTAGCGGTGAAATGCGTAGAGATCTGAAGGAATACCGGTGGCGAAGGCGGCCCCCTGGACAGATACTGACACTCAGATGCGAAAGCGTGGGGAGCAAACAGGATTAGATACCCTGGTAGTCCACGCCGTAAACGATGTCTACTTGGAGGTTGTGGCCTTGAGCCGTGGCTTTCGGAGCTAACGCGTTAAGTAGACCGCCTGGGGAGTACGGTCGCAAGATTAAAACTCAAATGAATTGACGGGGGCCCGCACAAGCGGTGGAGCATGTGGTTTAATTCGATGCAACGCGAAGAACCTTACCTACTCTTGACATCCAGAGAACTTTCCAGAGATGGATTGGTGCCTTCGGGAACTCTGAGACAGGTGCTGCATGGCTGTCGTCAGCTCGTGTTGTGAAATGTTGGGTTAAGTCCCGCAACGAGCGCAACCCTTATCCTTGTTTGCCAGCGAGTAATGTCGGGAACTCCAGGGAGACTGCCGGTGATAAACCGGAGGAAGGTGGGGACGACGTCAAGTCATCATGGCCCTTACGAGTAGGGCTACACACGTGCTACAATGGCGCATACAGAGGGCGGCCAACTTGCGAAAGTGAGCGAATCCCAAAAAGTGCGTCGTAGTCCGGATTGGAGTCTGCAACTCGACTCCATGAAGTCGGAATCGCTAGTAATCGTGGATCAGAATGCCACGGTGAATACGTTCCCGGGCCTTGTACACACCGCCCGTCACACCATGGGAGTGGGCTGCAAAAGAAGTAGGTAGTTTAACCTTCGGGGGGACGCTTACCACTTTGTGGTTCATGACTGGGGTGAAGTCGTAACAAGGTAGCGCTAGGGGAACCTGGCGCTGGATCACCTCCTTA
>NZ_JAWOWK010000115.1:0-1066 GCF_033340375.1 Vibrio sp. 1167
ATCTTGGCTTTGCAAACACAACATTCAGTGATGCTGACTTCGGCGCGGTAGGTATCCTACTTGGTTTGATTGTTCGCTAAGTTTTCTCTCTGATGAATGCGGAATTAGGCTCGTCGGCATTCATCTCTGAGAGGCTTTAGCCGTAGAAAACACTCAAAAAAAACGCCCCTCACGTGAGGGGCGTTTTTCTTATTGAGGCTATCTTATTGGGACAGCAACTTTCTCGTTGGTTCTTGCTCGGTGTACTCAACCGCATCGCTGGTGGAAAGCTTGTCGACATCTTCTTGAGAGCCGGTTACTACCAACACTTGCTGTTTCACCAAAGCATCGACCACTTCAAGGTTGTTGTGACGAAGAAGCGCTCTCACTTCGCTTTCTTTCCCTTTGTGATATTTCACAAAATAGCGAGCCGGTTGTTGCTCTGCACTTGTTGGACGCTCATCCACAAGAGGAAAGCCTTGGTTGTTGGCAAGGCTGGTGGCGCTCATGCCAATCGCCAATAGCGCGGTCAAACTCCCCGCCGTTACGGAAAGTAAGGTCAGCTTCTTCATAGTCACTCCTTATTGAAATGTCAGAGACCAACTGTTGATTGTACCTGTGTCTCTTCTGGCACTGTCGACGGCTTTTAGTTCCCAAGAACCTTGCGATTCAAAACCAGAGAAATCAACTTGGAAAGTGGTTTTGATATCGTTAGCGCTGCCGCCAGTATTGTCGTGAAGCACGACTTGTCCACCTGTCGGTGAAGTCAGAGTCACTCGTAGGTCACCGATGTAAGTATGGCTAATATCTACGTCAATGCTTACAGTACCTGAGTCGCCAGTGCGATCGACATTCAGTGCGCTGATGGCACCAGAGGTTTTGTTGTCAGGAATCGCAACAGGGTTAGTGTTTGAGTAGCTAGAATCTGCAGAGCTACCGCCACCGTCAGGACCATTACAGCCCGCATCCAAGAACAGCTTCGCCGCTTCCGCATTCACTAGGCCGTGACCTGTGCGGTTATCTCGACCTGCAACATCAATGTCTGTCGCGGTTTTGATCAACGCGTTACGTACTTGCGCTGCGGTAC
>NZ_JAWOWK010000116.1:0-1061 GCF_033340375.1 Vibrio sp. 1167
CGACTTTGGAGAAATCGAGGATGTCATCAATAATGGTCATGAGCGATTGCGATGAGTTATCGATGATCTCCACAAATTCTTTTTGCTGCGGATCGAGCTTAGTATCACTAAGCAGCGACGCCACACCAATAATGCCATTCATAGGGGTGCGGATCTCGTGGCTCATGGTCGCGAGAAACTCACTTTTCTTGCGATTGGCGACTTCCGCCTTATCTCGCTCTGCTTCTAACTCGGCTTGATGCTCTCGCACTTTTTGCACGCTTCGATTGTATTTTTGCGCCAACAAGCTGACTTCATCAAAACACCAACGTTTGGGCAGCGTGACCGTACTCGGCGCATTACCGCCGCTAAAATCACTCACCGCACCGGAAAGCAACTGCAAAGGATTCACCAATAAACGGAAGGCAACCCACAACACCCCAACCATCAACAACAAAATTTTTATCGCTTCTGTCGTGAGTAGAAAAAAGAACTGTTGCCATAAATCTTGATAGACGGCGCTAAGGTCAGACTGCACAGTCAGCTCTGCGAGCTCAAACGTTTTTTCACCCACACTAAACTGCATCGGCCAACGCCTCTCAACCACATCTTGCGTGATTTCTGTTCCGAGCTCGATGATAACTTCGTCTTTGGTAGCAATGCGTAGGTAATCCACCGATGGCAAACGCATCGCCCCCAGCGCTTGGGTGAGTAACAGCTCACGGTCTTCAACCCACAAACTGGCTGAAAAGCTGGAGAGGTAGCTCGACTCCACTTGTTTTAAGTCGGTGTCGAGATGGGACAACTCTTCTTGAAAATCACGATATAAACTGATGGCAGAAATGACTAACGTAAAGATCAAACTCAACGTTAAAACCGCCAGCATAAGCTGGTTACCGATACTAAACCGGCGTTGAGTTCGCTCTTTTACATCCATATGAAATCACTCCGATAATCTTGCGCTACTCTAAATATAGTCGTGAGCAAATAATAATCGAGGATAGGATGAAAGGACTTCTACGTGTATTGGCTTTTAGTTGTATGGCAGTCAGTGCAGCGACCGCCGCTGAAGAGGTGAATTA
>NZ_JAWOWK010000117.1:0-1059 GCF_033340375.1 Vibrio sp. 1167
AACCAGCGGGAAATGGGTTTCATGCACTGCGCCATTGGCATCGGTACAACAGTTTTGTTTTCCAGCTCGGTTTCATAAATTGCTTCAATCGCTTTGACGGAAGCGGTCGTGGTCAAGTTTTGGCTAGCATGTAGGTAGGCATTTTCAGCCAGTTTTTCTCGCAAGTCGGCATCTTGCATGACCAATTGAATCGCATTCAGCAGTCCAGCCATGCCCTGGTTTGGATAAAGAAGGGCGCTATGGTTGTGCTCGAACAATTCGGGAATACCGCCAGTTTTAGGTGCTACGATTGGCAGTTTTGCTAATGCCGCTTCTCCTACGACTAGACCAAAAGCCTCTTCGTATGCGCCGCTAATGAAAGCGTCAGCATTGCCCGACATCCAAGCGCCTGCATTGGTCTGTTCTCCGACGAAGTGCACGCGGTCTTGCATACCAAGAACGGTAACTAATTGCTTCAAGTTTTCGCGCTCTTCACCGTCGCCGACAATCACGAGATGTGGATTGGTTTGATGGTAGTTGTGCATTCGCATAGCATGAATGAGGCGGTCAAACCCTTTGCGTTTGATCAGTGAACCAACCGAAAGGAAGGTGAACGCATTGGCAGGAATCCTCAAGCGCGCTTTGATGTCGATAGGCGCTTCAGAGTCATCCAAAGAGACGCCGTTGTGCACTACGTGCAGTTGCTCTTCTGGATAACCATCGCGCAGAATTTCACGGCCTACATCTTTGCTTACACAGATCAATTTTGGCGAAAGGTGCAAGCCAAGCGAAAAACGATCGCGCAACGTGTAGTGACAATGCAATTGCGTGACTAGAGGTACATGATTCATGCGTGCGGCTAAGGACATCCACTGGCAAGGGCCACCACTGTTGACATGAACGAGGTCGATATTGTGCTTCTCGATGAGCGCTGAACCTTGTTTGATCAGGTTATTCCAACCTGTGATGTCCCAACGCGGCGCACACCAGCCACCGACGAGATTGAACGTAGAGTGCTCTGCTTTGATACCAAGATCTTGGCATTTCTCAATCAGAGGTTGGCAGTTCGACCAGACAATT
>NZ_JAWOWK010000118.1:0-1059 GCF_033340375.1 Vibrio sp. 1167
ACCTCTATTACATCGAATTGATATTGATATAACTGTAGCAGCCTATGTATGAGCTAGATAGCTGATATTTAGCCAAATTGCTCAACTTGTGGACAAGATCGCCCTCACTCTGAACCGGATGTTTTGGCAGTTTCGAATTAGGCAGTGACGGCGTCAGATAACTTCTCGATCAGTTTGTCTCTCAGTTCATTTTGTTGTTCTTCGCTGAGTCTACCGCCAGCTTCGCTAGTGAGAATAAATAAGTCCTCTGCACGTTCGCCGATGGTCGTGATCTTTGCGCCGTGGAGGTTGATATTCAAATCGGCAAAAGTACGTCCGACTTTGGCTAGTAGTCCCGGAGTATCGAGTGCTACAAACTCCATCAAGGTGTGTTTCTTCCCTTTTGTTGGTAAGAAATCGACTTTGGTTTTCACATTGAAGTGTTGAAGTTTATTTGGGGTGCGGCGCGTTTTAATCTTCGTCGGACGACCCGCTTCCAGTACGTGAGTGAGGTGTTTAATCACGGCAGCATGTCGAGATTCGTCAATGGCTTCTCCATGTTGATCGAGCACCATGAAGGTATCAATCACGTGGCCGTCTTTGCTGGTCATAATTTGTGCATCATGAACGTTAAAGTTACGACGGTCGAGCTCAGCCACCACGGTAGCAAACAACGCTGGTTGATCTTTGGTGTAAACGAACACTTCTGTTCCACCGCGCGTAGCCTTTTTGCTGATAAGTACCAGCGGCTTGTTTGGATCATCCATACGCAGCAAATGCGCACAATGCCAAGCGATTTGAGTGTGAGTATGGCGCAAGAAATAGTCGGCTTTGAATCGTTGCCACAACACTTCGATTTGGCGCGCAGAAAACCCTTCTTTGCGCAGCAATGCGGACGCCATCTGTTGGTTATGGCGAATCCGCTCACGCACACCAACCGGATTTTCTAATCCGCGACGCAGTGCGCGTTGCGTTGAGTAGAAGAGCTCGGCAAGCAGCGTGCGTTTCCAAGCATTCCACAGCTCTGGATTGGTTGCGCAAATATCCGCAACCGTTAGACACACTAAATACTCAAGAGAC
>NZ_JAWOWK010000119.1:0-1059 GCF_033340375.1 Vibrio sp. 1167
TTTTTTATCGCTAAATGTAAATCGGCTTGCTGCGCCGTAACAGTTTCTCGTGGATCGATCACCACTAACTTGAGGCTTGGATTTTTCTCTCTCGCTTGTTGAATTCGACGAAATAACACCGGGTGCGTCCATGCTGTATTCGCTCCGCAGATAATCAGTAATTCCGTGCTATCAATGTCGTCATAGTTGACCGACACAACATCCTCACCAAAAGCGCGAATGTGTGCGGCAACTGCCGATGACATACACAAACGCGAGTTCGTATCGATATTAGCGCTGCCGACGTACCCTTTCATCAGCTTGTTAGCAACGTAATAGTCTTCCGTTAACAACTGACCAGAAACGTACATCGCGACGGAATCTGGTCCAAATTCTGCTTTAGCTTGATGGATCTTTTCAGCAATCATGTTTGTGGCTTGCGACCAGTGAATTTCTTTACCTTGTGGCCGCTCTTTGGTGACAAGCTTCGGATACAAAAGGCGTGATGGCATGTTTAAGCTTTCAGCCAACGCAACACCTTTCACACATAAGGCTCCCGCGTTCGCAGGATGGTTATCGTCCCCAACAATTCCTTTTGAGTTTACTTCAACCCCGCATCCTACCCCGCAATAAGGACAGGTCGTTTTTCTGCATCCTTGCGACATTACGCCTCCTGCTATTGACCAACACGACTTACAAACACAACCATGCGAGCAAAAAAAAGCCTCTCCAAACTGGAGAGGCTGCAATGCCTTTAACGCTGTAAGTACATTTTTAAAAAGTAATACCCTAACCCGCATCTCCGCCTGCTCTGGAGAGCGGTCATCGAGTTAACGATGAACATTCTACAAATAGCAAACACAGTGCCAATAATGAAAATGCTTTAATTACAAGGCATTATGAAAAGTGATGAACGGGGTATTTTTAAATCCGCACATTTTAAGTGCAGATTAGACTCATTTCTGTGCAGGCCTACTTTACGAATTCCATCACCAAGCGGGATTCTTCATCACCGAAGTAATTCGCTACTTCTTCTAGTACAGTAAAACCCATAGATTGATAGAGAGACAATGCAGGTTG
>NZ_JAWOWK010000120.1:0-1057 GCF_033340375.1 Vibrio sp. 1167
ATTGAAAACGCGAAAGCCCTTAAACAGCGTTTAAATGATGAAGGCTTCAATCTAAACATCATTGGTCGTGCTCGTAAAATGAAGATTGTCCTAGACCGTGACTACGTGATCGAAAAACTGGATGTAAATGGCCAAAGCTACATCTATCAGCAAGTTGAAAACAGCTTCACCCAACCGAATGGCAAAGTAGCAGAGAAGATGTTGGAATGGGCGGTTGATTGTACTCAAGAAAGCACTGGCGACCTACTAGAGCTTTACTGTGGTAACGGCAACTTCTCGTTAGCATTAGCGCAAAACTTCGACCGTGTACTTGCTACTGAGCTTGCTAAGCCTTCGGTAGAATCAGCACAATACAACATTGCAGCGAACAAGATCGACAACGTACAAATCATCCGTATGTCGGCAGAAGAATTTACAGAAGCAATGGAAGGTAAGCGCGAATTCCGTCGTTTAAAAGACAATGGTGTCGACCTGAAGAGCTACAACTGCAATACGATTTTTGTCGATCCACCACGTGCAGGTATGGATGTGGATACGTGCAAAATGGTGCAAGGTTACGAGCGCATCATGTACATATCTTGCAATCCAGAGACCCTAAAAGAAAACTTGGACATTCTAAGCGAAACTCACAATGTGACGCGCTTTGCTCTGTTCGACCAATTCCCTTACACCCACCACATGGAAGCCGGCGTTTTACTAGAACGTAAAGCGTAAGCCACCAGCGAAAGACATAAAAAAAGCGAGCTCAATAGCTCGCTTTTTTGTCGGAATTTTTTCAATTATTCAGCAGAAGTTTTCTTTTCCATGAAACCCAGCTTTTTACCAATCCATGCCAATAGGATCATCGACACCATGATTGCGAAGAAATTTGAGCCTGCTTCTGGGTATTGCGCTTTAATAAACGCAGAGTGACCAAAGGCACCAACAAAGAAACACGCTAAGCCCACTAACGGAATATCTTCCGATACCGGGTTGTTTAAGTACTCTTGGTAAAGAGCTTGTACAGCCAGTACGAGTGCAATCAATGGGAAGATTGAAAAAGACACTTCACTCATGG
>NZ_JAWOWK010000121.1:0-1056 GCF_033340375.1 Vibrio sp. 1167
GGACAAACGCGACGCAAGAATATTTGATCCAACGCGCGAACTTTTGGTCTGGAGTCATAGGCGTTTACTTCTCTTTTTTATTAGGATTTCTGACTTTATTCGCCAAGTGAATCGAGCGCATTGTGAGCAATTTGCTCTAGGATCAAGCCCAATTTCTTTAGCTCTTGGTCATTGATTTCTGAGAGCAGTTTTCGACGAACCTGCAAGATGCGTTCTTCCATTTGTATCAACAGCTCTTTGCCTTCGTCCGTTAAGCTGACAATTCGTGCTCGCTTGTCATGCTCACAACAACGTCGCGTAATGAGCGATTGCTCTTCGAGTAGTTTTAGCGTGCGCATCAACGAGGCAAGCTCAATCTCAAGCGCTTCAGCAAGTTGCTTTTGACTGATGTTGTCGCCCATTCGATACAGCTTCCAAAGCGCCGTCCAGCGCGGGTAAGTTAGGTTTAGCGGTTCGAGCTCACGGTCGGCAACCATCTTCCATAAACGAGCGACACGAGACAGTTTTTCGGCAAGGGACAGATCTCTCAAAATGTTGATGTCTTGAATCATAAGATGCACTCTATTACTTAGCGTGCTAAGCAATATAATTTAGTTAGCACGCTAAGTAAATATTTTTGTGATTTAAATCACAATGAGTTTTTGTGCATTTAAAAGGTTGTGAAGAATTAAGATCTTCAGATTGCAGGAAAGAAAAAGCCCAACTCAGAAAAGCTAAGTTGGGCTAGGTAAACAAAGAAACTACCGTAAATGTAGCAGCAAACTATGTCCGTTCAATCAAGAAGCGCAGCTTGAAGTCAACAAAAGCCTCGTGGAGTGCATTTTCTTTAATGGGTTTCAGCAAAACATAGTTCGCGCCTGCTTCCATAAATGCATCACTGGTTTCTTGCGCAGTGTCGGCGGTGCAGGCGTAAATTGGCGTCCCCAATTTCAAGTTTTGACGAATCTCTTTCGTGGTTTCGATGCCACCAAGATGCGGAAGTTGGTTATCCATCAAAATCAAATCATAAGAGTGATCTTTTAAGAACTCCATGGCTTCTAGCCCATCCTTCGCCCA
>NZ_JAWOWK010000122.1:0-1056 GCF_033340375.1 Vibrio sp. 1167
ACACACCACTAGAGTAATGAACATCCATACCACTGACATATTGAGACGCGTGGTCAATCGAGCGTCCGTCTAACGGAGGGTTGTCCATGTAACGTAATGCGCCAGTTGGAGACTTACGAATATCAAATCCGACTTTCCAATCGTTTGAACCTCGGGAATAGAACTCTGCTGCTTCGCCGGCCATATCCGAAAACGCTTCATTAATACCGCCAGATTGACCTGAATAAATCAGGTTAGAATTTTGCTCTGTAAGCCCGTGGCTGACCTCATGCGCGGAGACATCCAAACTCACTAACGGATAGAAGTAACTCGCTCCGTCGCCGAATGTCATACTCGATCCATTCCAGAAGGCATTTTCATATCGCTTGCGGTAATGGACTCGCATTTGCAGCTGAAACGTCAAGGGAGCAGTATTCAACCAATCTTTGTACATGTCGTATACCACTTTGCCAAAGTAGTGCGCATCGTTTAATGGGCTGTACGCGCCATTGATCTCTTTGACCGTATTCGTTGGACAAGTAAAGGTGTGAACACTGCCTGAGGTTCGGCCATCTAGGTTGATGGTTTGGACGATATTAGGCGTATCCATGATACAAGTGCTCCCCGACTGCTCAACAAGTAGCGGGTCGTATTCCTTACCATACTCATAGAAACCAATCTTTTGATTGCCTCCCGGGCCATCTGCTTCTGCATGAGCTAATCCTTCATACTGCAACAGCACTTCACCGGATTTAGCATCCACGAGATAAGTTGGTCTAGTGGGGTTTACCGCTTGTTCAGAATCGGCAAAAAACTGGATCTCATAGGCTAAATGCGCAACGTCTTTGTCATCGATATAAATACGCAATCCCTGTTGTTGATCTTCGATGTGATAGCCAACATCCAAATACGGCTTTTGTACTTTGCTTCTTATTCTTTCAAGGCTGAGCTGAGGAGTCGTGTTAGAAATGTCTTGCCCGATATCATGAACTAACGTACCACCAAAGCGTTTGATTTTCCCTTGTTTATCCCGGTGTAAAACGATCTGTTTTCCCCAGATCGGAATTCCTTTGTAGG
>NZ_JAWOWK010000123.1:0-1051 GCF_033340375.1 Vibrio sp. 1167
GCCAAGCGAAGTACTGAACACCAGCCCGCTTTCGCAGCAACCACGAAGGTACGCAGCTCTGCGTATTCCTTCTGAACTTTCTTCAGACGTTTCGCCAGACCTTTCATCTCTAGCTCAGTAGAGGTGATGGTACGCTCGTATTCACTCTTACGACTACGAGATGTGTGTAGACGCTCGTGCAGCTCATCACGGCGACGGATCGCACGCTCTTCTGCGCCTTCATCGGCGTTAACACCAAACTCTTGCAGTTCTTGTTTGAACTCTTGAACAGTTTCCAATTTCGCTTGGTGCGAGCTTTTCAATGATGCCAATACTTGGTTGTATTGGTTCATTTGACCTTGCGCTTGTTTCAACTCTTCACGAGAGCGTGTACGCATTTGCTCAGCCTGAACCAGCTTCGCTTTTAACTGCTCACTAAGTTCACTGCTTTGGTTAAGCAAATCAACGGAGTCTGAATACGCAAAGTAGTGACGACGCTCAACGAGATCAGACAAGGCAAAGATCTGCTTCTTCAATTCTTGAAGTTGCTCGTCCGCAGCTTTGTATTCTGCTTCTAACGCATCGAACTGTTCAGGGTCTGCATCAAGTGCAGAAGCAATTTTTTCAAGCTCAGCCACGGCTTTCGCGTGGTTGTTCAAGAACGCTTTCGCTTCCGACAGTTGCGCAATTTTCTCTTCCAGCTCGTCGAAACGCGCTTGCAGCGTATCGTCTTCAATCAGAGCCATGTTTGGTGCGAGCTTGTCTAACGAAGACAGAGCTTGCTTGCTAGTCTGAAGCTGAGAACGATGTTGTTGTTCTTTCGCTTCCAAATCAGCCAATACACGGGCGATTTGACCGCGTTTTTCGCGAACATTTGCCAACGCTTGTTCTGGGTCAGCTTCGAACGCGACTTGAATGTGGTTAGCCACAAACTGGTTGAATGCTTGGTATAGACGCTGCATCTTTTGTGAATCGAAAGCCGCTTTAGCGTGCTTCTCAACCACTTCCTCACGTTCATTGCGCAGTAGCTCTAAACGCTGTTCACGCGCCGCGCGTCCAAACAATGGAATTT
>NZ_JAWOWK010000124.1:0-1050 GCF_033340375.1 Vibrio sp. 1167
CCCGAGTAATTTAAATCCGCTTTGATAGCCTTGGGCGAAGTGCCATGCTGCGACTAGAGCACAGATGATAAAAAGTAGGTAGGTGAAATAGACCATCACTCGCTCATCATCAAATGCACCGTAAGCGTAAAGTAAGCTCAGTAGACAAAGAATGGCTAGCCACTGAACGGTTTCGATCAATAGTGTGGCCAAAGGTACTCTGTTCAACAAACCATTGATAAATACATATCCAGTAAACAGCACCAAGAATCCGATACATGGATGCAACAGTTGCTTTGCTCTTCCTTCTAAAATGATCAAGGCGATTAAGCCAACAGAAAGCAAACTTGCGATATCGGAAGGCGCAAGTGCCACGCCACCTACAGCGAATTTCACTGGGACAAAAAACAGTGCCAGAGTAATAGCTGCAAGGAGTGGAACGGTATTACTTATCGGTACAGAGCTGTTGGTAGATTCCATAATAGCCCTCTCGAAATTTGTCGATGGTGTAGAGTTTGGCTCGGTTGACGGAATAATGACTTGCCGAATTGTAAAGAGCCGCGTCTTCGCAAAGCTCTGCAACCTTTTGTGCAAGCCGATTGCTATCACCGACTTCGAACAGATATTCTGAGCTGCCGGTAACCTCATTTAATCCCGGAACATCGGACGAGAGTACGGGCAAACCTGCTGCCATCGCTTCTACGGCGGCGAGCCCGAATCCTTCAACGTGGGAAGATTGCACGTAGATATCCATATCGCTGAGAAAGAGAGGGATATCGGATACGACTCCGTGAAAATGCACGCGAGGTGAAACGTTTAACGATTGAGCGAGTAGTTGAAGCGAGGCTTTTCTTTCTCCATCTCCGGCAAGGTGTAAGTGGTAGCACTCAGGCAGTTTTGCGATGGCGTGAATTAACGTTTCGTGATCTTTGTGTTCATGTAGTCGGCCAACCATGCCAATGTTGATGGTTGCTTTCTCGCTGAGATCGTGGGCTTGTTTAGCCGCCATCGGGAAGCGATTTAAGTCGACGCCGTTATGTACAACTCGATACTTGTGTTGGTACCGAGGCA
>NZ_JAWOWK010000125.1:0-1049 GCF_033340375.1 Vibrio sp. 1167
AATGGACGGCAATACTGGCGAGCTTATAGATGGCACATTTAACGATGTGTTAAACCAAGTTCAAGCTGGTGACTTAGTGGTTTTCAATAATACCCGTGTTATTCCAGCGCGTATGTTTGGTCGTAAAGAATCTGGCGGTAAGTTAGAGGTGCTAGTGGAGCGCATGCTAGATGAGAAAAGCATTCTTGCGCACGTTCGCTGCTCTAAATCACCAAAACCAGGCACTACTATTATTGTGGGCGAGAATGACGAATACTCAGCTGAAATGGTGGCTCGTCACGACGCCCTATTCGAACTGAAATTTAACTCTGATAAGACGGTATTAGAAATTTTGGAAGAAATTGGCCACATGCCACTTCCTCCATACATTGACCGCCCAGATGAAGACGCAGATAAAGAGCGTTACCAAACCGTATATAACCAAAAACCAGGCGCAGTAGCAGCACCTACGGCTGGCCTGCACTTTGATGACGTTCTTTTAGATAAGATCAAAGCCAAAGGCGCTGAGTTTGCTTACGTTACACTACACGTCGGTGCAGGTACGTTCCAACCAGTAAAAGTGGATAATATCAACGATCACCACATGCATGCAGAGTATGTAGAAGTACCGCAAGAAGTGGTGGATGCCATCAATGCAACCAAAGCTCGCGGTGGTCGCATCATCGCAGTGGGTACAACATCAGTACGTTCACTCGAAAGTGCAGCGCAAGATGCATTGAAGAAAGGCTCAGAATTGGTTCCATTCTTCGGCGATACTGAAATTTTTATCTACCCTGGTTACGAATACCAGCTGGTGGATTGCTTGATCACGAACTTCCACTTACCAGAATCAACATTGATCATGTTGGTGAGTGCGTTTGCTGGCTACGAGAACACCATGAATGCTTACAAGCATGCGGTGGAAAACAAATACCGCTTCTTCTCGTACGGTGATTCAATGTTCATCAAAAAGAAAACGATTTAGTAAAAATAAGATTTACGAGTGCTAGCAGTAAGCTAGGAAATAAAGCATCCATTGCTTTGTCTCTCGCAAGGAAAAGCGACCGCTC
>NZ_JAWOWK010000126.1:0-1043 GCF_033340375.1 Vibrio sp. 1167
GTTGAGTCTTTATTCCCGCTTGCTCAAAACGGGCGAATACAGGCTTGTGATGCTGCTGATACCAGCTCGCTGGCATGTTAGGTTTAAGCTGTAGCTTCTCCTGTTTGCTGATCACCACATAGTGCAAAAACGCGTTAAGCGTAGCCGTCATTACATCACACGTCATCTCTCCATCTTTGCTGATGGCTTTGAGCAAACCAACCACGGTTTCTTCAGGAATTAAAGGCTCAATAACCGCCTGTTTACGAGTTTTAAGGCTGATAGAGGCTGGCAACGAATCACGGGCGGTTTCCCAACAAACCTTGTTGTTTTTATTTACTAAATTGTTTTTATAGCAGTAGTAACTGAATAAAAAACGGGACACGTTTTGCCAGCGTTGCGTTTGGATTTCTAACCACAGGTGCTGAAGTTCGATATCGGCATCGGTCATAGATTTCATTCTAAATATGTTGGGAGAGCGATAGTGTAGCTTGGTTTTTTCATAACGCCAAAATCCTTCGTTGTGGCGTCTTTAAGTGCTAGTTCATCAAAGTCTATTGAGCAAATCGATTTTAATAAAGTTCGTAGTGTGGCGAATTGGGTACTAAAAAGTGATACCGCTAAATTTGTTTGTTAATGAATTGTTTATTTTAAAGCTCAGTCAGATTTATATGAGGGTGCTCTTCGTTGTGAAAAGAGCACGAAGTGATGTCACGTGGTATCGGCATTTAAGGAACACATTATATAGAAGAACAAAGATGGAACTGAAAACCCTCAGCGTCGTGATTGCGGCAACCTTGAGCAGCACTGCTGCGTTCGCAATGAGCGAGCCAGTAGCGCAAGTCACAGAGAAAGTTGAACATCATCAGCACGAACACGGTGTAGAAACGGCGCAGCCTGAGTATGCACCGACAGAATTGTTACCACAGCTACCGAAACAGACGTTACGTACGCGGGCAACCCAATCAGTTGAAGCGGCAAGCGTGGTTTGTGACGTAGAATCGTTCACAACCACCAACAGCAACGACTTGATCAGCGCGATAAAAACTCAAGGTGCAAGTTGC
>NZ_JAWOWK010000127.1:0-1041 GCF_033340375.1 Vibrio sp. 1167
CCATAATGCCATCCGATGCCGATTGAGTAACAATAATGAGGAAGATATAACATGAAGGCTTTGAAAAACCCAGTGGCACTCGCCACTCTGCTGGTTCTGCAAGCATGTAGTTCGCAACCGCCACAATCTGGCGCGGAAACACCAACCTCTCCACCAGCATCATTAGATAAGCCTGAAACCATTCAACCTCAAACTTTTATGTTGCGCGGCAAAGTAATCATCGGCCATGAAAGCCAATACATCATGCCTTGCGGCAGCGACAAACAATATTGGTTGCAACTGTCACCACAACAAATTCAACGCGCCATTAAGCTCGGCAATGAACCGTACCAAACCATGTATGGCGAAGTCATCGGTCATCTTAATCCTCCGGGCATTGATGGTTTCTCTGCGGATTTCGACGCCAACTTTGTGGTTGAGCAAGTGAACTTTCTCACCACCGAAAACCCAAATCGTTGCAGCCAACCGCAAAAACCGACGCGTGTATTTGGCAACGAGCCGTCTTGGGCAGCCAGTTTTGAAGCCAATGCGCTTAAGTTCCAACAGATGGGTAAGACCACCGAAATGCTGTCTATTCAAAGCAGTCAACTGCAGCCGCGCCAACGCACTTATAGGCTTGATGATGGTGAACTGCGCATGACGGAAAACCTCTGTTCAGACACCATGAGCGACGCTTTATATGGCTGGAAAGCAACACTCAAACACGATGGAAACACTTACCAAGGGTGTGGCATGGCAGCGAACGTTGATGCAACGCTTGGCTGGGCAAATACCTATGTAGCCACCTCAACGCAATCACAAGGTTTTGAGGTGCAAATGACCTTAAACCCTGACCACAGCGCCACGACGAAATACAGCTACTCAAACGGTCAAGACCCATTAGTGGAACGCGGCTTCTGGCAACAGTTGAGCCCGTCGCAAGTTCAAGTTGTGATGACCCACCACCAGCAACAACGTTTGATGTCTGAGCGACTCTTTACGCGCGAAGGCAACCAACTCAAAGCCACCAAGGAAAAAGTGGGCAGCATGGTGTACCCGATC
>NZ_JAWOWK010000128.1:0-1040 GCF_033340375.1 Vibrio sp. 1167
CAATTCCCCCGGCAGCTGTGTCACCTTTCCAGTTTGCATAACTGACTGAACGATTAAATCAAGATTGTTCAACCAATTATGTAAGTGGGTTACCTAAATCGCAGATTCAAAAGTAAGTGATGCAAAGGTAACTATACTCATTTTGATGCTTTTAGCGCTTAGTGCGATGAAAGCTCACTTAAGAGCAAATGCTCCACAACTTTGCTTAGAATAACCGCTAGGACACCATTATGATTATCTCAGCTTCTACCGATTACCGCGCTGCCGCGAAAGCCAAGCTACCTCCGTTTCTATTCCATTATATTGATGGCGGCTCTTACGACGAACGCACGCTGAAGCGTAATACTGACGATTTAGGCGATGTTGCACTACGCCAGCGCGTCCTACGCGATATGACAGACTTGAGTCTGGAGACCGAGATTTTCGGTGAGAAACTTGCGATGCCAATCGCACTGGCACCTGTTGGTCTAACTGGCATGTACGCTCGCCGTGGTGAAGTACAAGCAGCAAAAGCGGCAGAGAAAAAAGGCATTCCTTTTACCATGTCGACTGTGTCGGTTTGTCCGATTGAAGAAGTGGCACCAGCCATTGAGCGTCCAATGTGGTTCCAGCTTTACGTGCTAAAAGACCGCGGCTTTATGAAAAACGTTCTTGAGCGTGCAAAAGCAGCAGGCGTTACTACATTGGTGTTCACGGTAGACATGCCAGTTCCAGGTGCGCGTTACCGTGACATGCACTCTGGTATGAGTGGCCCTAACGCAGCAATGCGCCGCGTATGCCAAGCCATGCGCCACCCAAGCTGGGCGCTGGATGTTGGCTTGCTAGGGAAGCCACACGATCTTGGTAACATCTCAACGTATCGTGGTGAACCAACGAAACTAGAAGACTACATCGGCTGGTTGGGCGCGAACTTCGACCCATCGATCTCTTGGAAAGATCTTGAGTGGATTCGTGATTTTTGGGATGGCCCAATGGTCATCAAAGGTATTCTGGATGAAGAAGACGCGAAAGATGCGGTACGTTTCGGTGCAGATGGCATT
>NZ_JAWOWK010000129.1:0-1039 GCF_033340375.1 Vibrio sp. 1167
CTTGTTTGTTCAATCATCGTATC
Organism: Vibrio sp. 1167; assembly: GCF_033340375.1. Taxonomy (NCBI): domain Bacteria; kingdom Pseudomonadati; phylum Pseudomonadota; class Gammaproteobacteria; order Vibrionales; family Vibrionaceae; genus Vibrio; species Vibrio sp. 1167. The sequence goes on from NZ_JAWOWK010000129.1 coordinate 24, forward strand.
AACAGCAGCAGTAGGTCTGCGTGATAAGCAAAAAGCTAACGCTGTCCTAGATAAACAATCAAAGATTGTTGAAGTTGCTGGCATTGAAGCAAATGGTAAGAAAGTACCTGAGCTATATGCTGAATACATCGAGCCTCGCTTGGTTGATTTCGCAACAGGCGAATTCGTTGAAGAAGCGGCTGATGGTTCTAAAGCAGCTAACTACGATCAACGTAAAGCAGCGAAAGACAACGCAACGTCTATTAAGCTTACAGCTGAGCAAGACAAAGCTAAGATCATTCGTCGTGCTAACACGGGTATCGTATACCTAGTGAAAAACGGTGATGACGTTTCTAAAGTTATCATCCCAGTTCACGGTAACGGTCTATGGTCGATGATGTACGCATTCGTTGCAGTTGAAACTGACGGTAACACTGTGTCTGGTATCACTTACTACGAGCAAGGTGAAACTCCTGGACTTGGTGGTGAAGTTGAGAACCCATCATGGCGTGCTCAATGGGTTGGTAAGAAACTGTTCGACGAAAACCACAAACCAGCAATCAAGGTTGTTAAAGGTGGTGCGCCAGCAGGTTCTGAACACGGCGTTGATGGCCTATCTGGTGCGACACTAACTGGTAACGGTGTTCAAGGTACATTCGACTTCTGGTTAGGTGACATGGGCTTTGGTCCTTTCCTAGCAAAAGTTCGTGACGGAGGTCTGAACTAATGTCTAGCGCACAAAACATTAAAAAGAGCATTATGGCGCCGGTGTTGGATAACAACCCGATCGCGCTACAAGTTCTTGGTGTATGTTCTGCTCTTGCAGTAACAACTAAACTAGAAACGGCGTTTGTAATGACACTAGCGGTAACATTCGTAACTGCTCTGTCTAACTTCTCTGTTTCTCTGATCCGTAACCACATTCCTAACAGTGTGCGTATCATCGTTCAAATGGCGATCATCGCATCTCTAGTAATCGTGGTAGACCAGGTGCTAAAAGCTTACCTATACGATATCTCTAAACAGCTATCTGTATT
>NZ_JAWOWK010000130.1:0-1031 GCF_033340375.1 Vibrio sp. 1167
TTATACAGCTAGTTCTGGCTGTCATGTATACGTTCCAAAGCTTCGATACGGCGCCATTGAGTTGTCTCGAAGCTTTGCTTCCTTAAGTTGGCAATTTTTAACTGCTTCTCTTCGTTGTCCAAAATGTCATCATCAAGAATATCTGCACGTTTTTCTAGGTAATTTGTCAGCTCTATTTCAAACGTCGCTCGTTGTTCATCCAATTTTTGCAGCCTTTGCGCGCCTTCTTCTCCTACCAACTCGACGCGAGCGAGATACTTATCCTGTGAACTGAGTAATGTGGTTTGGTCGAGTTGCCTCGTTAAGGCATTGTTGCGTTCACTTTGCTGGATGTACTCAGGTTGTTCAGATAACGCTTGGTTGAGTAGTAGTTGCTGAGAATCAGAGTCTTGCTCGTACGTTTTAATCACCAGTTTCTCTATTGCGAGTTGGCGTAGTCGATTTTCTTCATCAAATAGTTGGGAAATTTGTTGATCGTTAAAGTATTCAAGTTGCAAATTTAGAATGGCTTCATTCAGCCGTTGCAATTGGCTTAATGACAACGTCGTATCTTCAAGTGGTTCTAATTTAGAAAGCGCCCGTTTGTATGCGAGATAGCTTTGAAACAACTCGACATCAATGCCTAATGAGTTTTGCTGCGAGATACTTTCTTCAATATTTTCTTGGATTTCTTCAAGGCTATGCTCTCCCAGACCACTTAATGAGTACTCAAAAAAGTCTTTCTGAGAGGAGAGGTCGATAGTAGTGTCATGTTGCGATTGAGCCATCTTGGATTGTGGTGAGTCCGATACGTAGAGGGAAGCCGCTCCCACACCGAGAAGCGAAAGAATGGGCACAGCGATAAGAGCGACTTTCTTCATGGGGAATTCCTGTTACAGACCTTGCAGTTTCAAACGATTCGCATGCTGGCGATACAGCGTGACGGGGTCGGTTTCAAAAAGATGGTGGATACCGAGTAAACCGTTAATTTCGTCCAAGTGATTCATTTTGTAATCATCACGAATGACTTTTCCTAAATGAGTGCTGCATGC
>NZ_JAWOWK010000131.1:0-1028 GCF_033340375.1 Vibrio sp. 1167
CATCGAGGAAGAAAAACAGCAGGAAATCTTCGAAGAGTTTAATCGCGGAACGCAAGTGCGCTCCGATCAAGGTTTGGGATTAGGCTTGGCGATTTCCAAAGGGATTGCGCAGGTGTTGGGGCACGAAATTTCAATGCGTTCGTGGTTTGGTAAAGGCAGCGTGTTCTCAATAACCTTGGATAAGGCTCATCACGTTCAGCCACACCCTGCGAAAGTCGAGACCAGTCCTCAATCGGAGTTGTGCCACTTGCGAATTCTGTGTGTCGATAACGAACCTGACATTTTGGTCGGAATGGAAAATCTGCTCTCTCGTTGGGGGTGTGACATACGGGTTGCGACGGATCTCGTCGAAAGCTTACAAGCGCTCGAAGGCGATTGGGTGCCAGACGTCGTTTTCTCTGATTATCGATTGGATAACGGACGTACGGGGTTAGAAGTGTTGCAACAGTGTCGTTTGCGTCTGGGGAATCGTTTTGAAGGGGTGATCATCAGTGCTGACCGTACTGACGATATGATGGAAGGCATCAAAGCGAACGGTTTCAGCTTTATTGCCAAACCAGTTAAGCCACTCAAATTGCGCTCGGTGCTCAATCGAGTCGCGTAGCTTAGGTAAGTTGAGCGCATGAGCCAGATAGTAAGAGACCTCCGATGAGAGGTCTCTTTGTATTCTGCAGATATTCAAAGCAGTGCTTTACTCAGCCACGCCACCTTGAGTCAATTTGGCTGGATTAAGCAGCCTTTCAAGCGTTTCGCGGTCTAAATCCGTTTCCTCTTCGGCCACATCAATGATGGCTCGTCCTTGTTTGTAGGCTTTTTTCGCCACTTCGGCCGCTTTTAAATACCCGATCACCGGGTTTAGTGCGGTGACTAAAATCGGATTCTTGGCCAAAGCAATATCGAGGTTATCTTGTCGAACGTCAAAGGTCGCAATCGCCTTATCGGCAAGGGCGGTCGCACTGTTCGCAACGAGCTCAATGCTCTCCAAAATATTATGCGCAATCACAGGTAGCATAACATTCAACTGGAAG
>NZ_JAWOWK010000132.1:0-1027 GCF_033340375.1 Vibrio sp. 1167
AGCGTCTTTCGCCGTTTTGGCGTATTGCTCGGCATGGCTAAAATACTACTATCCTGCAGAGTTTTATACGGCACTGTTAAACAGCCAACCAATGGGGTTTTACAGCCCTTCTCAATTGGTGCAAGACGCTCGTCGTCACGGCGTCGAAGTTCTGCCTATCTGTGTCAATCATTCCTATTACCAACATCATTTGATTCAACGCCCCAATGGCCGACTTGGTGTGCAACTGGGCTTTCGATTGGTTAAGGGCTTTAATGAGGAAAGCGCGACTCGCTTAGTCGAACGACGACCAAAAACGGGCTATCACTCAATACAAGAGGTCAAACAAATCTTGAGAAGTCGTCGTGATATCGAATTATTAGCTTCTGCAAATGCCTTTCAGATCTTATCGGGTAACCGTTATAACGCACGTTGGGCAGCGATGGATTCACTGTCCGATTTGCCTTTGTTTCATCATATCGAAGAGCCAAGCGTTGGCTATCAAGCACAGCCATCTGAATATGAAAGCCTTATTGAAGACTATGCCAGTACAGGTCTTTCGCTGAATCGGCACCCAATTACTCTGCTAGAAGAAGCGGGAATACTTCCTCGTTTTACGCGTATGAAACAATTGGTTGATAAAGAGCATAAATCGCTTGTGACTGTGGCAGGTGTCGTCACCGGAAGGCAGTCCCCAGGCACTGCAGCAGGCGTTACATTTTTCACCTTAGAAGATGACACTGGCAACATTAACGTTGTGGTATGGAGCGCGACGGCAAGAGCGCAAAAGCAAGCTTACCTCACCTCAAAAATATTGATGGTAAAAGGTATTTTGGAAAGAGAGGGAGAAGTCATCCACGTCATTGCGGGTAAATTGATTGACTGTACTCATTACTTATCCAACTTGCAGAGTAAGTCTCGTGACTTCCATTAAGAATGAGCAGATACAACAAAGGGAGGTTACCCTCCCTTTGTTTACATTTATTGATGAGTTAGGCGTTTGTAGAAAGCACCTGACGTAAACGATCCTGTGCTACTTCAACTAACA
>NZ_JAWOWK010000133.1:0-1027 GCF_033340375.1 Vibrio sp. 1167
CTTTGAGCTTGGTGGTGTAGCGATTCCAGCCGACAACGTCAGAGTTTGCTTGTTGTTGCTCGGAGTGGATGATCTGTTGATTGTAAAAAACATGCCCGCTTAATCCGTCGAGTAAATTGAAGTTGAGGCTGAGGTCGTAGCCGTAATCCTCCCCTTCGCTTAAACCAATATCAGGTTTTGCATAGTCATCATTTCCGTACCAAAGTTCTGCAAGTAGCTGGACATCGTCTGTCATGTCATAACTGCCGTCGCCACGGAGCTCAATCCTCTCTTTGTCGGCTAAATAGTATTGGCGCAAATTAGGCGAGTCGCTGCTGTCGTCCTGCCAATCAGAGCCATCGCGGAAAGAGTAGGAGACTTTACCGCCTAATTGCCACGGACTGTTTGGCCTGTACTGAGCACCAACAAAAACGCGTTGTTCATCGGTACGTTTTCGGTCGGCATAGCTTCGCTCGTCTTGTTTGAAGTGATAACCCGCATTCACCTTCACATCAGACGCAACACGATGCGTTAACGTTGTTTCCAGTTTGGTTTTTGTGTGGTCGTATTTTTCTCTTGTAGAGCCGATGATGTTGTTTCTATCGGAGTTATCGTCTTTGTCTGAATAGTCCGCAGAAATGGCGAAAGCTGTGTCTCGCGAAATCTTGTTGTGGTAATCCGCGCTCATTTGCCAAGTGTTGGTTTCGCCATGGAATGTATTGGAGTTAACGGGGGACTGAGGAAACGGATTTAACCCGCCTTCAGAAGACGTTTGTGACCAAAGTAAGCGGCCACTGAACGTTTGTTGATTCAACCGATAATTCCCCGTGACAGCAAACTGGTGAAAGTCGTTGTCAGGCTCATACGCGATGTGGTTGGCGTAAGGGTTGGTAATGCCGCCGTAATAGAGTGCGGACTTGTCATTGCGGAAAAACGAGCCGCGATACGCAATATCCACCAGCCACAAATCTTCAATGTAGCTCACTCCTACTTGAGTATTTAAGGTTTCATGATCGACGGCTTTGGGTATGAATCCAGGCGCGTTGGC
>NZ_JAWOWK010000134.1:0-1022 GCF_033340375.1 Vibrio sp. 1167
CCTAACGTACAACATGAATATTTTGCAGCATATCGACTCTTCACACACATTCTGCGTCACCTTAAACCGTACTGAAGATATCGACGAGAACAAGATTCTGCGTCAGTTCACCTACCATCACCCTGTCTTTACGATGGAGTCTATCGCTGCCCAGCAACGCAAAGAAGAAATACAAGGAGCTCAACATACGTGGTTTTGTGGCGCTTATTGGTACAACGGATTCCATGAAGATGGCGTGCGCAGTGCTTTGGATGTTGTGAAAGGAATTTGCGCTAAACATCACGAGAAAAACGACACACTTTATGAACAAGGTGCCGCGTAATATGAGTATCCCTTCTCACAGCCAGTTATTTATAGGCAATGTAAGGCATCGTCGTTTTACGCCCGTTAAGCACGAGCTGAATTACTCAATGTTTATGCCAGCGATTGATTTGGATGAAATTGGCGTACTTGAGAAAAAAGTTTGGGGCTTTGGGACTCGCTGGTGGCATTGGGCTCGATTCAAACGTGATGATTACCTCGGTGAAGGGAGTTTGAAAAAAGCGGTGCAAGATAAAGTCGCAGAACTTACGGGCGTACGTTGCAGCGGCAAAGTACTGGCTGTCTGTCATTTGCGTTATCTCGGGCTCTACTTTAGTCCAGTGAATTTTTACTACCTGTATGACCAAAAAGGTGAATGGCAATATCTTCTCGCCGAAGTCAGCAATACACCTTGGAATGAGCGCCATTATTACGCGATAGCGGCTGACCCAAAGGATGAAGATTTTGGTTGGGAGCAAGACAAAGCATTCCACGTGTCACCGTTCAACCCGATAGACCAATTGTACCGCTGGAAAATAAAGCCGCTTACAGGCAAGTTAAATATCCATCTTGAATGCCATAAAGGTGAAAAACACTTCGACGCCACAATGGCTATGAAAGCACAGCCATTTTCCAGTGCTTCTTTATTAAAGTGCTTGATCAGAACACCAATTCAAACACTAAAAGAGATCGTTGGAATCTACTGGCATGCATTGAAGTTA
>NZ_JAWOWK010000135.1:0-1021 GCF_033340375.1 Vibrio sp. 1167
TTAGTTGGCTATATGCTTTGCCGTCACCTCTGTAGTACCACTGGCCCAATCGACATTCTGAATGGCTATTGACGGTTTCACCAAAAGAGCCACTTTGCAGCAAGCGATAGATGTTGTTTTTCCAAATGGCATGATCAAGCTTGACCGTATCGAGGAAAGAGCGGGTAGACGCAAAGTGGATCACCCGTTTCATGTGCTCTGATTTGACAACCACCTCGTTGACGATTGAGCCAATTTGCGCCGAAGAGGCGGATACTTCTTCTGCGCAGATTTGGTTTTCATCAATCGCGCTTTTGATTGAGCTGACTTGGGTTAGCACCTGATTAACCAGCGAATCAATTTGTTCGCTCGCTTCACTGGCTTTGCCTGCCAAATTTCTTACCTCGTCCGCCACCACGGCAAATCCGCGGCCTGCTTCACCAGCGCGTGCTGCCTCAATCGCTGCGTTGAGAGCCAATAAGTTCGTTTGGTCAGAAATCTCTTGGATAGTAGATACAAGGTGGGAAATAGAAGTCGCGGTGTTATCTAATATCTGCACAGATTCAATGCTTTGAGTGGCTTGTGAGCTGATTTTTACCGCTCGGTCATCCAGACGTGCGAGTGCTTGATGTGTTTGCTTGAACATATCATCAAGCAGCTTTAGCTCTTCGTTTTCATGCGCCATAGATTGAGCGCTTTCGACCATCGCTGTGCGAATGGTTTGGAGCATATCTCCGCCTTTCAAGCTGCTCGACATCAACTCGTCGCTACTTTCGTAACGCTGTTGCGCTGTGTTCAGCAGTTGTTTGGCTTCTTTTAACTGACGTTCCAACGTCTCAACGTCGGTTTGGTACTTGTCTTTAAGGCTCGCTAATTCCTGCTTAAGCGCCTCATTTTCCATTTTTAATTTTTTTGATCCGAACATATTTTTTATAAATGCAGCAAGGTTTTAAAAAATTCATGTTAAATCAGTTGGATAAGCAATGCACCATGACTTTCATATACTTGTTCATTTTTGTCACATTTTTTATGTGGGTTTTCA
>NZ_JAWOWK010000136.1:0-1018 GCF_033340375.1 Vibrio sp. 1167
CTACCAACCGAGTAAATCATATATCGGTCGCATTGAAGCGGTAGAAGATACCAATATCACAGCACAGATTTCAGGCTATTTACAAGCTCGTCATTTTGAAGAAGGACAAATGGTAGAAAAAGGTCAGCTTCTTTATTCTATTGAACCTTCTTCTTTTGAAGCACAAGTGGCAAGTGCGAAAGCAGCGTTAGCACAAGCAAAAGCTTCGCTTAAAAAGGCAGAGCTTGACCACCAACGCGGCAAAAACCTGCTTCCTCGTGGCAGCATCTCCCAATCGGAATTTGATGCGTTGACAGCAACATTGCTAGGCGCGCGTGCAGAACTAGAAGCTGCGAATGCACAGCTTAAACTTGCAGAAGTCAACCTTTCGTACACGCAAATCCGAGCGCCGTTTAGTGGTCGTATTAGCGACACTAAAGTGAGTACTGGTGATCTGGTTTCTCCATCTGCAGGTGTGCTGACGACGCTCGTGAGCCTAGATCCTGTGCACACTTCGTTTAGCGTCAGTGAACGTGAGCGTTTAGCGATGGGAATGGATCGAATTAAAGGCGATGGTTCGGCCGAGTCGAACGGTGTGGAAGTGCAACTAGAGCGAGAAAACGGCCAGTTTTTCGAACATCTAGGTCAGCTTGATTTCTTGGGTAACCGTATTGATACCAAAACGGGCACGATTGCTATGCGTGCGTTGGTGCCAAACCCAGAACACAAACTGCTTCCTGGCCAGCACATCAAAGTCAACTTACGTGATAAGAATACGCGAGATGTCATCGTCGTGCCTCGTCGTGCGGTGCAAACTGACCTAGAAGGTGACTTCGTGATGGTGACAACGGAAGGCAACGTCGCTGAGCGTCGCAATGTAGAACTTGGCCCGCAAGTCGAGCAGGGCATCATCATTCGCGAAGGTCTTGAGAAAGGTGAAGCAGTTATCACACAAGGTCTACAGCGTGTTCGTAATGGCGTAGAAGTGCGTGTTCAAACTCCAACTGAAGACAAACAGTAGGAGGCCACATGTTAAGTC
>NZ_JAWOWK010000137.1:0-1016 GCF_033340375.1 Vibrio sp. 1167
AAATCGACCAACTCATTAAACGGCACCGAGCCATCAAACTGCTGGAACAGCCAAGAAAGTGTTCCCGAGAAGATTCCGGATAGCGCCACAATCTCGTCACCACTTTCACGCAGATCTCGCACGGTATGGTTGATAGGTAACCCAGCCCCAACCGTCGCGTTGTAGAGCCAGTAACGACCGATTTTCGCGAATGCATCTTGCACTTGATGGTAGTATTGACTGTCGGCAGAGCCTGCAACTTTGTTAGCAGAAATTAAATGGATGCCTTGCTGAGCGATATCAACATAACGTTGCGCCAACTCTTTGCTCGCGGTCACGTCCAATACCACGGCTTCATCATAACCTTGTAAATCGCCTAACCGACTCAGCCACGTCCCATCGTTCTCAATACTTTCATCATCAAACTTGTCGGCAACCGCCGCCGCATCGATACCCTTTTCATCAAACCAATATGTCTGGCTATCGACAACGGCGACTAAGTCAAAGCTCATACCGTGGCGTTTTTCGAGTTCTGTTTTCTGAGTCGCAAATAGATTTAACCAGCTAGAACCGATATTGCCTTTGCCACATAACGCTACCGCTACGCGCTTTTGCGCTTGGAATAACTGGCTGTGAATCAACTGCACTAATGCTTCGGTATCGGTGCGACGCAGTACCGCAACTAGGCTTAAACCTGATTCAGTTTCAGAAACAAATTCAACTGGTGCGTGCTTCAATTTTTGGTAAAAACCAAAACAATGGTTGGCATTCTTCGTTACTCCCGCTCCCACAGCGGCCACAAGTGAATAGCCTTCTTTGAGTTTGATTTCAGCTTCAACTGCAAGATCTTGTAGATACTTCAGCGCACCTGTCGCAATCTCTGCGGTGTACGCTAAGCGTAATTTTTGCTGATCGGCTTGGGCTTAGTAAGAGAGTGGCTCGAGTTGCGCACGTTGAAGAGACTTTAAAACATCACTTTGGGTTTTGTTGAAGTCATGACCATGCCTAAAAGACAATTGAATCAACAATACTTCATC
>NZ_JAWOWK010000138.1:0-1016 GCF_033340375.1 Vibrio sp. 1167
AGTGACATATCACTACCAACAACAGAAGCAAGCACTTGTAGAGCAGCAACAATCGCGTCTCCCGTTGTTACTTTATCTAGCAAGATAACGTGACCAGAGTTTTCGGCACCGATCTTCCAGCCTTTAGCCAGCAATTGCTCCATTACATAGCGGTCACCGACAGCAGCACGAACAAATGGAATACCTAATTGCTTCAGGCCATTTTCCATACCTAGGTTAGTCATCAACGTACCAACGACGCCACCTTTTAGTTCACCACGACGCAAAGCATCACGTGCGATGATGTAAGCAATTTGGTCACCATCGACTTTATTACCTAAATGGTCAACCATGATGATACGGTCGCCGTCACCATCGAATGCAAGACCAAGATGAGCTTGCTCTTCGACAACGCGTTTTTGTAGCGCGCGAACGTCTGTAGCACCGACTTCTTCATTGATGTTGATACCATTTGGCTCAACACCCATCGCGATTACATCTGCACCAAGTTCTTTGAAGACATTTGGAGCAATATGGTAGGTTGCACCATGAGCGCAATCAACGACGATCCTTAAGTTAGAGAGACTTAGTGTCGATGGGAATGTGCTTTTACAGAACTCGATGTAACGACCTGCAGCATCATTTAAACGAGTCGCTTTGCCCAATTCAGAAGACTCAACACATTCACTGTCTTTGTCCAATTCAGCTTCGATAGCAAGCTCGATATCATCAGGCAATTTTGTGCCCTCAGATGAGAAGAATTTAATACCGTTGTCGTAATATGAGTTATGCGATGCAGAAATCACAATGCCCGCTTCTGCTCGGAAAGTTTGCGTTAAGTAAGCGACAGCAGGTGTCGGCATTGGACCTGTGAAGGTCGCCTTCAGACCTGCGGCAGCAAGACCTGCTTCTAGTGCAGATTCAAGCATGTAACCAGAGATACGAGTATCTTTACCAATAATAACTTTCTTTGTGCCTTGTTTCGCTAGTACACGACCAGCAGCCCAGCCAAGCTTAAGTACGAAGTCTGGAGTGAT
>NZ_JAWOWK010000139.1:0-1013 GCF_033340375.1 Vibrio sp. 1167
AGGTTTTGCAGTAAGTAAGCACTATGTTCACCGCCTTTTTTAAAGTCGATGGTTAGGCCAATTTCGTGCAATTTTGCTGTGGTTTCGAGCAGAACTTTACCTTGAGGCTCAGCAATCCACTCATCGCCACCGGCTTGCTCTAAAAGCTTACCTGCCAGCGTTGCCACTTGTTCACCATATTGGCAATCAAGCTGATAACGGCTTTGCACGCTACAAATGGTGCGAGCACGAATGTCATTTTGACGCAGCTCGTCGACCATTTCATAAACCAAGCCTTCACGCAGTGCGCCGCCCGCGAGTGTCATCGCATCGATTTCAAGTAACTCGAAAATCGCGATAAGAATAGACAGGCCGCTAGGGAAGACCAAGGCACGCTCAAGCGTTAAACCTTCGATGTCGAGCTCTTCCAAATGATCGGCTAGCATGGCTTGCTTTTGTAAACGCTTAAGTTTGGAGTGAGTAATTACTTCGTCCATACCCTGCGCCAGCATGATTTCTTGTAGCGCCTGAACGGTACCAGATGCACCTACGCACACATCCCAACCAAGATCGGTGTACTGTTCTAAGATTGGCTTGATGGTTTGCTTTGCGCCTTCAATCGCAGCTTCGAAGTTACGGGCATTCAGTTGGCGATCTTTAAAGAAGTTCTCCAACCATGTCACGCAGCCCATTTTTAGGCTGGTGAGGGCTTTCGCTTCAAAACCTTCGCCAATAATCAGCTCAGTGCTCGCGCCACCAATATCAACCACAAGGCGACGACCACTACCACCTGACGTGTGGGCAACACCTTTATAGATAGTGGCGGCTTCTTCTTCACCAGAGATGACTTCGATTGGCTGCCCCAGAATCTGGTTCGCTTTCTCTAGAAATACATCCACATTGGTGGCAGTACGTAAAGTCGCTGTGCCGACAATGCGAATGTTTTGTGTAGGAATATCCTGCAAGCGTTCCGCAAATAGACTTAAGCAGTCCCATCCTCGCTGCATAGCTTCCATACTAAGAGAATTATGTTC
>NZ_JAWOWK010000140.1:0-1009 GCF_033340375.1 Vibrio sp. 1167
TTCCGATCTTTGTCGTCAGAAGCTCTCGCACGCCAACTGGCTCAACGACTTTGGACGCGGAAATTGATGATGATAAATACGGCTTTGTTGCATCAGGCACGCTAAACCCACAAAAAGCACGAATTTTACTGATGTTGTCACTCACGCAAACGAAGAACTATCAAGATGTTCAGAAGATGTTCCAGTACTACTAAGGAACAATTGTATAAGCTGATAATTGATAACCAGTAATACGTAAAGAGGAGGTTGATAGCAACCTCCTCTCATCCAAATGACTAGCCGAACAAACGGCGTTTCATTCCGGCTCTCTCAAGAATGCGCGTTGAAATTTCTTCTACCGATAATGACGACGTGTTGATGTAAGGAATCGCTTCTCTTCTGAATAAAGCTTCAACCGTGTCCAACTCCAACTTGCATTGCTCTTCACTGGCATAGTCGCTGCCCGACAGACGATTCTCACGAATCTCATTCAAACGTTCAGGTGTGATGGTTAAGCCAAACAGTTTGTGGCGATGTACCTCGAACTCTGGCAACAAACGCATCATCTTGACGTCTTCGGCAATAAACGGGTAGTTCACCACGCGCAAGCCAAACTGCATCGCCATGTACAAACTGGTTGGTGTTTTGCCGCTGCGCGATACACCAAGCAGAATGATATCCGCCTGTTCCAAGCCTTTCAGTGTAATGCCATCGTCGTGAGCCAAGGTGTATTCGATCGCCGCAATACGGTCAAAATAGGTATCGGAATCTTTCCCTACACTACGAGAGCGCTGCAGCTTTGGGGCGGGTGCCATCTGAATGTCGTCTTGCACCTTTTGTACAATGCTTTCAAGCACATCGTAGCTGTATGCCGGAGCTTCTAGCAGCATTTCGCGTACACCAGGCACCACAATCGAGAAAAACACCAACGGTTTAACGCCATTGCGTTGGTAGGATGTTTCAATTTCTTTAACAACATCCGCAACTTTGTCTTGGCTTTCCACAAAAGGAAAGGTTTTTTCATTAGGAA
>NZ_JAWOWK010000141.1:0-1008 GCF_033340375.1 Vibrio sp. 1167
CGTTAAAACGAGTAACGTTAATGCTAATTTGCTCGCCTTGGATTCGTGCTAAGCCTTTGCCAATGATTGGCATATAGTTAGGAGATGCAACGGTTGTTAAGTTGAACTTATCTACAGTGCCACCCAAGATCATACGAGATTTAATGATTTCAATTTCAGTAGTGGCAGATGATTCGGCGGAGAACAATTCTCCCATATCACCAACCATTGCAGAAATACCACCTGAACTCTTACTTTCAATTTGAATCAGAGCATCAGCTTTGTAGATAGGTGTAGATAGAATGGCAACACCGACACCTACAATAGAAAATAGGACGACGGTACATAAAATGAGCCACTTAGCATCAAGAATGATACCAAAGAGCTTCCCCAAATCGATTTCATCGTCGACTTGACGTGATTGTTTAATAGTTTGTGTTGTCATTACTTTAACTTCTTGAATACCTTGCCATTAGCGTTTATGTATAGTCTTTCGACTTATAGTTTTTTTGACCATGCCAATGCAGCTTTTTCTATCAGCGCATAAGCATGCTCGAATGCTTCCCTGCTTTGTCTGTATGGGTCAGGGATATTTTTTTCTTCGATCCATTGTCCAAATAGCATGGTTTTACCACGAGCCTCCGGAGCAATTTTTGTTAAGGCTTCTAAATGGCCTTTTTCCATTACCAGTATAAGATCGTACTGAGCACAGAGCTCTGGTGTTAATTGCTGTGCTTCATGCCCGTCTAAACTAATACCGTGTTCACTGGCGAGGTTTGCAGCCATTTGATCTGCGGGCTTTCCTGATAGATGACTTTTGTGGACAGCTAAGCCTGCTGAAGCCACTTGCTTATTAGGAAGCAAAGATTGTAAAAGTCTTTCCCCGGTCGGGGAGCGGCAAATATTGCCTACACAGACAACGAGAATATTAGAAAACAAGTTCTCACCCTATTTAAGCTATTGCTAAATAATCGAATCTACATGCTCTATCTTGTTCTGAAGAGCAACAACGGTTCTTTTGGTATTAGA
>NZ_JAWOWK010000142.1:0-1007 GCF_033340375.1 Vibrio sp. 1167
CAGTACAAGTTTGCAACAAATCGTCAATATACCGATTGAAGCACGTTTTTCGGGTCAAAACTGGCTGATAATGAGAACTATTGGACAAAAAAGTCCAAGTCAGCCCAAAACAACAAAATGGAGAGTGTTATATGTCTTTACGTATATTAGCAGCAACCTTGGCACTGGCAGGATTAAGCTTCGGCGCACAAGCCAGTGCCGAGTGTGAGGTTTCTATTGATGCTAACGATATGATGCAGTTTTCGACCAAAACATTGAGTGTTCCAGCAACTTGTAAAGAAGTAACGCTAACGCTCAACCACACCGGTAAAATGCCAGCGCAATCTATGGGGCACAACGTTGTCATCGCAGATACAGCCAACATCCAAGCTGTAGGCACTGACGGCATGTCTGCTGGCGCAGATAACAGTTACGTGAAGCCAGACGACGAGCGCGTTTACGCTCACACGAAAGTCGTTGGTGGCGGTGAAAGCACCAGCATTACATTCAGCACGGAAAAAATGACGGCTGGCGGTGATTACTCATTCTTCTGCTCATTCCCTGGTCACTGGGCGATCATGCAGGGTAAATTTCAGTTCAAATAATCGTTGAATTCAATTTGAGTGTGACTAAAGGGAAGCGCGTGCTTCCCTTTTTACTAGGCGAATCCGGTCATGCTCTCTCATCCGATAAGTCTTGTATCGGCATCGGTTTGGCCAGATAAAAACCTTGTACTTTGTCGACGCCACATTGCGCGACGAACTCATATTCGGCTTGAGTTTCTACGCCCTCGGCTACGACTTCGCAGTTGGCAATGTGCCCGAGTTTAGCCACGATTCGGTATAACTCGCGCCCCTTTTCATCTGTGGCATCAAGCAGTAATGAACGGTCGAGTTTGATCTTATCAAACGGATATTTGAGCAAATGCGGAAACGAGGCATAACCCGTTCCGAAATCATCCATTGCGATGCGAATACCACACGCTTGCAGCGCGATCATCGTATTGGTCAACGACACTTTATCGTTTA
>NZ_JAWOWK010000143.1:0-1006 GCF_033340375.1 Vibrio sp. 1167
CCCGTCATGGCCGCTTTTGCTGCGAATGCCACGCCATCACCCAACATGCGACCAAATGGACCAATGATCGAGTGCGCTAAAATCACCGAGGCAATGAGAGAAACAAACGGCACGACCACAAGGTATAGATAAGATGGGATGATGCGTTTTAAGTGCGTTTCGATAAACGCCAGTGCCATACCCGCTAACATCGCTGGAATCACCTGCGCCTGATAGCCCACTTTCTCAATCACAAACAATCCGAAATCCCAGACTTCTGGTGCTTGTTTACCGATCAAGTACGCGTTCATTAACTGCGGCGAAACCAACGTCACACCGAGCGTGATGCCTAGAATCGGTGTACCACCGAGCTTTTTCACGGTCGACCAACACACACCAACGGGTAGGAAGAAGAAAATCGCTTCACCAATTAGCCATAGGAAAGAGTGTAGATCTCGGTGGTCGCCGTATCATTAAAAAACCAAATCATGCTCTCTTCGGTGACCAGTTCGAATCCATCCACCACTTGACCAAGCGGAACGCTGTTAAAGCCAAGTAGAGAGCGCACAGGTAGCGTTTCTAGTGACGCCATGTTTTGCGATGTGCCACGTAACTGAATTGGAATCAACTCATCATTCAGGTTCATTTGTCCGAGCGGCATGCCGTCTGATGCGCGTTTTAGCGCGAAAGCGACATCGGCGCGGTTAATGCCTGCTTGACGCATTTTGTCTTGGTTTAGAATCGGCTTGAGCACTTTGCTTTCTTGGCGCCAATCATCGCGAATGTATTTTGCATCAGGGTTTGAAGCAAAAATCGTTTTCGCTTCCGCCGCTAGTTGATGTAATACGGTTTCATCCGGACCAGAAAAACGCACCTCAACCGCGAACTTATCTTTGGTTGCCAGCTTCAGCGCTCGGAAGCGAGGTTCGGCATCTGGAAACGCCTTTTTCAGCCAATC
This sequence comes from Vibrio sp. 1167, assembly GCF_033340375.1. Taxonomy (NCBI): domain Bacteria; kingdom Pseudomonadati; phylum Pseudomonadota; class Gammaproteobacteria; order Vibrionales; family Vibrionaceae; genus Vibrio; species Vibrio sp. 1167. The sequence continues at coordinate 938 of NZ_JAWOWK010000143.1, forward strand.
ATCACCACGCGTCACCAAGTGGCTGATGCTCTCGTAGTCTTTGGTGTTGATCAGAATCTGGCCGTAGGC
>NZ_JAWOWK010000144.1:0-1005 GCF_033340375.1 Vibrio sp. 1167
GAAGAACTGCTCTCTTGGCTAGCTAAACAACCTCTTCTGGCAGAGCACGACGAGTTTGTGATGTGTCATGCGGGTATCTCACCGCAATGGGATTTAGAGACAGCCAGACAATGCGCTCGCGAAGTAGAACATATTATCCAAGGCGAAGAGTTGCCGTGGTTGCTAAAAAACATGTACAGCAACTTACCAGATCTTTGGGATGACTCACTGGAAGGTCTGGATCGCTATCGCTATATCATCAATGCCTTTACAAGAATGCGTTTCTGCTTTTCTGATGGTCGTTTAGATATGGACTGCAAACTGCCTCCGCAAGAAGTCACAGGTGACCAATTGGTACCTTGGTTTGAACTGCCGCACCGCATACCGTTAGAAAAAACAGTGTTATTCGGCCACTGGGCAGCATTGCAGGGCTATATCGATGAAAAAGTCATTGGACTCGATACAGGTTGTGTCTGGGGTGGTTCGCTGACGATGATCCGTTGGGAAGACAAACAACTCTTTACCCAAGACGCTCTCGATTAATCACTAGATCGTTCCTCCAAAAACAAAAAGCACCGTGGTTACGGTGCTTTTTTCTATTCTGCTTCGAGAGACTTTTCTAACTATTGCTTTTCTAAAATCGTAAAACGCATGTTGTAAGCGTTTTTCTCATCCGCTTGGTAGGTTTCAGAATATGTCTCTTTGAACTCATTACCCCAGTCTGGGAACTGGGTGTCACCTTCAACTACAGCATCAATATGTGTGACGTACAGTTTATTTGCCATCGCTAAACAAGAAGCATAGATAGCACCGCCACCAATGATCATTACTTCTTCAACATCACCTGCAGCCTCTAACGCTTTTTCAACTGAAGTCACCGTCGTAACGCCTTCAATACTCAATGATTCATCTCGGCTAATGACAATATTCAAACGTCCTGGCAAAGGGCGACCAATTGAATCGTAAGTCTTTCTTCCCATTACGACGGGCTTCCCCATCGTACAACGTTTAAACCAAGCAAAATCC
>NZ_JAWOWK010000145.1:0-1005 GCF_033340375.1 Vibrio sp. 1167
ATTCGCTTGCGATGCCACTGATGGTGTCGCCAGAGCGAACGTTGTAGAACACGGTACGAATCACGGCGCCTTGGTCCGATTTTTTCCAAATCACCAGCTTTTGACCGACGCGCAGGGTATCTTTTGGTCCCATGCCGTTCCATTTTGCTAGCGATTTGTGTGAAACCTTGTTGTCACGAGGGATCGACCACAACCGTTCACCCGATTGCACAACGTGTGACAGTTTCAGCTGGCCACGAGCTTGCGATTGCGTTTTGTTCAAACGGTTTTGCGCTGTAAGTGCGTACTTTGAATCGTCTTTGGTTGACGTCGGAATAAGTAAGTACTGGCCAATGCGAATGTTGTTGTTCGACAGGCCGTTAGCACGACGAATCACTTTTGAGGTCGTACCGTATTTTTTCGCCAACATACTCAACGAGTCGCCAGATTTGACTTTGTAACGCGCGACTTTCATGCCTTTACCGCGATTGCTCTCAACTTGAGTTAAGAACGCATCCTTCTTCTCCACAGGAATAAGAAGCTGATGAGGCCCTTCTGGTGCGGTGGACCATTGGTTGTAGGCAGGGTTGTAGCTTTGCAGCTCTTTTACCCCGATGCCCGCGTAATCAGCAGCGATAGCGAGATCCAGTTGTTCTTTCGGATCGACTAACGTCAGCACTGGTTTGTTTGGGATAGATGGAATGTCGATACCGTACTTTTCTTGGTTTGCCACCACGTCCGCAAGAGCGAGAAGTTTTGGCACGTAGCTACTGGTCTCTTTTGGCAGATCTAAAGAGAAAAAGTCGACAGGTTTACCCAATTTTTTGTTCTTACGGATAGCGCTAGATACACGACCGCCGCCACTATTGTAGGCTGCGATTGCGTGTTCCCAGTTTCCGTCAAAACGTTCATTTAATTGAACAAGATAATCCAATGCAGCATCGGTAGAGGCAGCGACATCGCGACGCCCGTCATACCAGTAGTTTTGTTCAAGCCCCATCATTTTCCCGGTGCCTGGCACAAACT
>NZ_JAWOWK010000146.1:0-1004 GCF_033340375.1 Vibrio sp. 1167
TGATTTGATGCTAGGCTAGCAACTTTCTTGACTCGTTTGCCTTGTGTCGTGCCTAATGGATAAACCTCTTCAAAGTGCGCAAAAACAAGATTTGCAACTTTTCGTACGCCTGCTGACACCTCCTCGGCATTCAATGTTTGCAAAAAGCGCAAATATTCATTTTTTATCATTACTATTCCCTACCAAACCAATCACAGGTTAGCTATTTTTAGTTTTAAATCTGTTCTAACTGCTCCAAAGTTCACTAACGTTGCAATCAAACAGGGAGGGGGCAGGTCTTGCCTTTGCCTCGATCATAAATTTTATTTATGCGATTATGAGCTAAGAATGAATGCTGTTCTCTCGAGCGTAACACAGTTTGGGCACTTCTGTGTTAAGAAGTGCCAACTGTGAAAGTGCTGGACATTTCTTTGTTATATGTCTTGTTATATTAGTAATCAATGATTTAACTTAGATATGGGAAACTCGTTTAGTTGAGTGTCCAGTCTGGCTGGAGCAGATCCTCCCTCAGCACGGTTCTGGATAAAAAGCATCAAAAGTTGCTTAACTTAGAGTCCAGTATTGATCAGCACCACAAAACCTATTCATTCGACTCCTGCGGCGCGAGCCGCTCATAATCAGCACTGCTTTCGCAGTGCATCAATCGATGTTTAATTCATAGTCAACAAACCATCTTTACCCTTTATAGAGGGTAGTCTGTCGTTTACCCCCGATAAGGGGTAAGACCGTTCCTTTTCAAGGATTTCGTTTTTCTTTTTATATATAAATGAAGTCAAAAGTAAATACTTTATGTTACTTAAGTTATTGTATTTTATAGTAATAATTCATTGACATAATGCTTTTGGTGAGTTCTAATGAAAATGAATGCTCTCTATCTCAATTTGCATAAAGATTGAGTTAAATAAACTAAATAATATCAAATAATTCATCACCTTAGAGGTGAAGGGAGGACTTTACTAGTATATAAATGGAGAAATAAAAATGGTTAAACAAAAAAACAAACT